>JBAZQZ010000007.1:0-53737 GCA_041663205.1 Candidatus Altimarinota bacterium | reverse complement strand
GTGTTGTTTCCGAATTTACCGCAGTTGTCTGTTTTTCTATCGTCTCTTTGTATCCCTGGCAAAGTGTTTTATCCCCCGCATCTCCCGTCGCAGGCGCGGGCACTCCGTAGCAGTTTGTCGCTATCAGCCCATTTCCCACACAACTCGCGTATTTTGTATTTGCAACTCCCGAATCAGGATGTCCTTTTACGTTAAGTTTTATCGTCGTATTATTCCCTTGCTTCCACTGTCTTTGCGCTATCGTGTCAAAATATGTACCCGTATCGCACAATGTATTTGGTATCTCTTTGCTCGTTAATTTCCCGCTGACGTATTTACATTCCACAGGTTCCACCGAAAATCCCGCCTCGTGTTTTTCCACAACGTAATCCACGAAATCCCCTATTGATTGCGCAGTCGTTTGCGCCTGAAACAAGTCATTACTTCTCTTGATGTCTTGCACCGTGTTTACCATCTGCTGTTGCACCATGACGCTGTAGTACACGGTCAAAGCGACGATGCTCATTCCTATCACAATTATGAAACCTCTTCTGTTTTGAAGAATTTTTTTGAACTTTCCGGAATAAGGTTTCTTCCCTTGCATAAGCCGTTTTTGTTAGTTCTTATGCTGTGAAAAATAGTAGCACATGTTTGATTAAAAAGCAAAATTCTTTATAATCATTTTGTGCTAAAGAAATTAAAACAAATCTTTGAGAATAAGGGAGTGACGTTGGTGGAGGTTCTTGTTGCGGCAAGCCTTTTTGCTGTTGCCACTGTCGTTGCGGGGGATATTTTGGTCAGTGATGTTCAGCTCGAAAAAAAGACAAATCTTCAAAATACTTTGGCGGCGGAAATGCGAATAATTTTACAACAAATTTCTTCCGAAATCCAAGATGGCACAATCGATTATGACGAATATTATTCAATTTGCGTGCTTAATGAAGGGTGTGAATTAAATAAGCCTGCCGGGTCCGCGTTTTATGGAATGTTTCAGGGAGTTTACGGGAGCAGATTTTATGATCCTGGGAGAAGTTTGGACGGGAATGACACGAATAATCCCGAGGATATAGGCGCGGAATGTTCGTACCCGAATCCTCAAAACGGGAAAGAATGTGAAGTCGTCTACAATCTTTCCGTCGATTTAAACACCGGACAAAATCCTTTTACCGGGAGTGCGGATGCGGCGAGCGCGTTTTGCGAGGCCGGAAAAGGGCTTTGCGCTCCGCCTCAGATGAATAGCGGTAGTGTAACAGTTGATCAACTTTTTATCCTTGATAAAACCGGGACAAAGAAAACCATTATCGCGAAGAAAAAAATACGTGATTTTTCCGGTGGAGCCGATTATGCGCTTGGGAAGGTCGTAATGAAGGGCAAGGATTACGACCGAAACGGCGTGACGGATATTTTTTCATGCGAGGAAGGATATAATTGTTACGGAGACGTCGGGGATCAGGCGGATCTTTTGGCACAGCTTATTCCTTTTAAATCTTTGACGAAGAATGATGCAAATTTTATAAAACTTAATAAAATTACGTTGCCTTGGGGCGAGGATTTGGGCAAGCCCTTCGAGGGGAGCGCGAGTGAAACAATGTTTGTCCCGATCACTCCTCTTTTTGCGTCAATCAAGGATATAAAATTTATAATTCATCCGATAGAAGACCCTTATAAGGCTTATGCAGAGCCAAATATGAAGGGTCAGCCTTCCGTCACAATAATGCTTACCGTCGGACTTTCTTCTGTTTCCGTGAAAGATTATCCGGGAGTTTTTCCCGACATTACCTTGCAAACTACGGTCGCGGCGGGCGTGACAAGCCGAATAGATTCTTATCCTCCTGTCGTCGAAGTAAAAGACAGCGGCACCGGCAGTTGGCTTAAGACAGAGGTAAACGGCCCTAAGACTTTAAATGCTGTCCCCTAGCACCAATACAAATTCGCCTCTCGGTTTTGTTTTTTCGAAGTGAGTTATCATTTCGGAGATTTTTCCGCGAAGAGATTCTTCAAAGATTTTTGTGATTTCGCGACAAACGGCGATTTGCCTGTCTCCAAGATATTCTTTCAAATCGCGTAAAGTCCTTTCAAGTCTGTGAGGCGCTTCAAAGATTATCATTGTTCTTTCTTCTTGCGCGAGTGATTTCAGTAAAGTTTGGCGGCCTTTTTTTAGCGGTAGAAAGCCAAGATACAAAAACTGATTCATCTTCATCCCACTCATTACAAGTGCGGAGAGCAGACTCGATGCGCCAGGAATCGGACAGATTTTTATGTTTTCTTCGATGGCTCTTTTTATCAATGTGTAAGCCGGATCCGAGATCCCCGGAGTCCCCGCGTCGGATATTACCGCGACGGATTTTCCCTCTTTCAAAACGTCGATAAGATGTTCGAGTTTGCTGTCGTCACTATATGAATGATAGCTCACAACCGGTTTTGATATTTCGTATTTTTCCAATAAAATCCGGCTGTGGCGCGTGTCTTCGGCCGCGATCAAATCCACTTCTTTTAATGTTCTTATCGCGCGAAGCGTTATATCTTCGAGATTCCCTATCGGTGTTG
This sequence comes from Candidatus Altimarinota bacterium, assembly GCA_041663205.1. Lineage (GTDB taxonomy): Bacteria > Patescibacteriota > Gracilibacteria > UBA1369 > LOWO2-01-FULL-3 > UM-FILTER-38-24. Next base: position 51,211 of record JBAZQZ010000007.1, on the reverse strand, counting down.
AGACTATGTATAGCATTTTTTATTTGGGGTTATGCCCGGACCTTTTATATATAACGGCTCCACTATCTGCGTTTTTTCGAGATCTTTCAAATCAAATTTTTCCAAAACTTTTCCAAAACTTTTTCGCAATTTTTTAAATTTCAAATGTTTAACTTCTTTTTTTTGATCTTTCGAAATGTTCCCGAAAATTTCTTTTATATTTTTATCCGCGAGTGTTTTTTTTAAGTCCGGCAAATTCACAAGTTCGCCGTTTACGTAAACTCCGCCGGATCCCGCGTACAGAACAAGCGCCGTATTTTGCGGGCGTGCTGAAAGCATTTTCCAGTAATAATCAAACGCGTTAAGGCAGTACAGATGCGCAGAATTCAAATACGATATTACATTTGCAGTCGCAACTCCGATGCGAAGTCCGGTGAAAGATCCCGGCCCTTTTATTACGATTGCGTTTTTTATATCCTTGAATGTTTTTTTGTTTTTCTTGAGAAGTTTTTGGATTCCCGGAAGCAAATTTTCCGCTTCATTGTTTTTACTTTTCCACGAAGATTCGTCCAAAAGTTTGAGTTTTTCGTCCCGCTCTTCCAATAATGCAATCGCGGTTTTCGTAGAAGATGTATCTATCGCCAACGTAATCATGGCTTCCTTATACACGATTTGGAGAGTTTGGGCAATTTGAAGTGTGATTAACTGGACAGGAACAACGATTAGAGACATCATATTGGCGATGGAAAAATTATCAAGAGAGAGAGTTGGAGAGTTGTTGGTGGGCGGAGAAGCTATTCTCTATGCCCTGTTCCCGATACTGATTGCGTACTCAACAAAGATAATGCCTCCTATTTTATTCGCCGGATTAAGCACTTTTGCCGCCGGTATTGCTCTTTTTGTATATATAATTTTCAAAAAAGAGCTCAAAAAATTAATCGATTTAAGAGCCCTAAAATATGCCATCGCAATAACAGTGTTTATCATAATAATTCCTGCTGTATTGATATTCATTGGGAGCAGTAAAACTTCGGGAATAAACACTACCATCTTACTGCAAAGCGAAATATTTTTCACTTTGGTAATTTGCGGAATATTTACAGATGAAAAAGTAACAGCAAAAAAAATTATTGGGGCAATAACAATGGTGTTAGGGACATTTTTCGTCCTATTTACTTGGAAATTTGAAATCAATACCGGAGATCTCTTGATAATCGCAGGCACATTTTTTTATCCGATAGGAAATATTTTCGCCAAAAAAGCCCTGGAGTTCAGTACACCTTCTGTGATTCTCTTCATTAGAAGTATTATTGGAGGGATTGTTCTTTTAATAATTAGCTGGCGGTTTGAAGTTTACGATCAACCAATTAGTCAAATAATTTCTAATAATTATCTGTTTATACTTGCCAATGGAGTATTGATATACGCAATTTCTAAAATTTTTTGGTACGAAAGTATAAAGAGAATTGATATCAGTAAATCAATATTGATAAGCGTCGGGGCATGTCCCGCCATAAGCTTATTATTTGCGTTTTTATTTCTAAAGGAAATCCCTACCATCTCTCAGATAGTAGGATTGATAATAATCTTGGCAGGGGTTTACCAGCTTAATACAAATCCGTTACTTCGACGCCGGTGTAGTAATGAAGGAGAATGTCTAGGTAATTGAATCCGGCATCGGCCATCCCTTTTGCGCCGCAACCGCTTAAGCCCACGCCGTGGCCCAAAAATTTGTCGCCTTTACAGTAAGAATCGCTGACGCTTACGAGATAAGAAGCGTCCCAATTCCAAACGTCTTTCGCGCTTTTTGTGGAGGTTCCGTCGGTTTGATTAAAGTACGGAGTTTTTACCAATTCGCCTTTTAGCGTTACCACTTGCCCTTTTGTCTCATCGATCGCTTTTGAAATATTCGGGGAACGTTTTTCCAAACCGTAACCCAAATATTTTTGGCAGACATTCGGATCGTCATCGAGATTGTATGGTTTTCCTTTAAATTTCTGATCTTTTTCGATGTAGAAAAGCGCATAACTTCGCGCCGCGATCATTACCGATTTTATTTTTTCTACGGTTTCGGAGTTTGAAACTTCGCCAAGTCCTTTCAAATAATTTTCGAGTGGAAGTTCGTTTATTACGGTCAAAGTCCCGTCGACGTCGCGCACTTCGAGGACTCCTCTGTATTCATTGTCGTTTAAATCTTTGTTCCAATCAGGGCTATGATTAAAATTGTCGATTCTCAAAATAGCCGCATTCTTAGGCTTAAATCTGACATACGAATCTTGATAATAAGTATTTGATGCGGTTGTTATTTTGTATTTTTTGTCTGACTTTGAAACTTCTGCGGTTTCCCCTGAGCTTAATGTCGCGACCAAAGAACTTCCGTTATATATTTCAAATGAGCCGTTCGCGCTTATCACGGGATTTCCGGAAAAACTTATTTTTATTCTGATGTCTTTTTCCGTGTCTGAGCCCGTTTTGATGCGGGAATCAGAGGAATTGGTTTTTGCAGAGGTTGTTACTGATTTTGAGTTCATTGGCTCGTTTCGCGAGGGGTTTACCACTTTATATTTAACTGAAACGGCTTTTTCCAAAATCAAATTCCCGTCCACTTTCGGTTTGATCAGCATTATTTTTCTTCCCGGAATGTCACTTGAAGAAACCGTTGCCGTGAAAGAAATTTTTGCTATCCCTCCCGGTTTAACTCCACTTGGTGACAATGTAATATTCGATATTGTTAAATTTTTGGATTTTACCGAATCGAGGGTCACAGCATTCCATGTTTTTCGTCCGAGATTTCGCAGTGTGATTTCCACCGTATTTTTGCTTCCCTGTTTCCATTCCGCAGCGTATGAAGAACCTATTAATTCCGCAGTGTAATCCCCTCCGAGGACTGTCGTCTCAAAATACATCCCGCTGTCTTTCATCCATGTGACCGCTTCCACGACCGGCGTAAAATATTCTTTGAAATATCCGGCTTTGTCAGGCGCTTTTATGTTAATCGTGAATGTGCCGGTTTCTCCCGGATTTACTTCTTTTTCCTGTAAATATCCCATCCTTGCGGATGGCGGCGAAACTATCAATGATGTCCTGTCTCTTTCGTGATCCGCCCCCAATAAAACCGTGTTTTCTCCGGAGTTTCTCCATACCGTATTTCCGATGTTTTGCAGTTTTACCGTCGCGGAAAATGTTTCCCCTTTTTCCATTGTTGCATTTGGGAAAACCGAGCTAATAAGCGAATATTTGAAGTTCGCCTGATTTACCGTCACAGGAATTGTAATGTAGTCGGTGCTCTTTTTTGAGCCGTTGAAAAGAATCGTGATTTTCATATTTACGACTCCCCCTCTTTTGTAGGATTTTATTGAAAATTTAAATGTTCCCGTGCCTCCGGAAGCGATTTTGCTTTCCTGAAGTTTTGCCAAAACGTCTTTGTTTTTTGTCGGGAATGAAATCATCCCGTCAAATTCCGGATTTTGGTCTACGACTATAAATGTGTTTGCGTCCCATTCTTTTTTCCCGATGTTTTCGAGTTTTATTGTCACCTCTGCGGTTTTATCGGGATTCATTTCGACATAATACGTCTCGGATTTGTCCTCGTAGTCATAATCTTTTACGAATTTTTCTTTTTGCTGTTTTATATTTTTGTCCGAAAGCGTGCGGATTATCGGCAATTTTTCGTATAAATAAACTCCCGGACAATCCGTGCTTCCCACATCACTGTGGCCGATGATATTAAAGCTGTTTTCCCCTCTAAATACGGCTTTTCCGGCAACATCTATCTTGTGAATTTTGGCTTTTTGCGCGATGAATTTTCCGAGTGAGTTTATCGCTTTTTCCGGAACCGGATTGTCTTCGTAATTTCCCAAAACAGAAATCCCTATCGAACCGTTGTTTGCGCCTCCGGCATGCGCTCCGATCACTCCTTCTCCGCCGGCTCTCCCTTCGTAAACTTTCCCGGATTGGTCCATAACGTAGTTGTATCCGATGTCCCCCCACCCTCTTGTCATGGTGTGGTAGTAATAAATATCGCGGATCGCTTGGGCTGGATTATCCAAATTCCCGGTTGTTGCGGTGTGATGAATTATGAATTTTTTTGTCTGCGCGGAATATTGCAGAGGCCATTTGTATTTGTTGCCTTTGGAATCTTCCGTAACAACTTTTGAGTAAGACAATTCGTCTTTGTATTTTTCCAAATAATCACTGTCCACTTCCGCCAAAACAGGATCCGAAGTGTTATCTTCCAAATATCTGTACGACTCGTCCGCGCCCCAATTTTTTCTGGAAATCACGTCTATATCTCCCGCGGATAAAGCTAAATATTGCTGAGGCAATGCGCCTGCTGAATATTTTGGTTCCGGTGTGCTTGGGATCGAAATTTCATCCGGAGATTTTATAAAGGTCCAATTCGGGTTTTTGATGAGCGGTCTCGAAATTCCGTCCCCGTACATCAAAAATTTGTATTGAAATTTTGTCGATCCGTTTGAGGATGCCGTTGCGGAAGATCCTTCTTCTAGGTCTAAAGTAAGCCACTGGCTCCATTCCCCTTTTTCAAAAAATTTAACTTGTGCTTTGATATTTGTGCCGTTTGGTTTTGAAGCTGTCCACGATCCTCCGACGGATGTAAATTCAAATCCCGGATCCATTACTTCCGAAAGAAAAACATCCACCGTTTTGTACGGAGCAATGAGCAAAGGCGCGTATACAAGCTTTTGTGAATTTATCGTAATTTCCTGTTCGCTCGGGATTGTGACAGCCAGCGTTTTTTCGTTTGTGTCGGCTACGCGTAAATTATCATATGCAAGTACTCCCAGCGCAAAAATCGCCAATGTCCCCGCCAATATGTTTATTATCCGATTTTTCATTTTGTAATTATACCATTTTTAGGAACGATTGAGTAGGGCAAAAATTACTTTACAAAAGCTATTTGTTGATATATATTTCGCCCGGTCTTTTACAAGTTTTATTTTTCATTTGGGCAAAAAATCTTTAATTAATATTTAATATAATTTATGGAAGTTTCTTATAATGTTCGCTACTTAAAATCAAATTTCTCAAATAAGGTTCTGATAGAAAAAGAAGGGGAAGTCATTATTTACGGAAAGGGGTTTCGGCTCAAGGGGAAGGGCGCGCAGGACAAAGGGGAGCTTATCAATTTTTCCGACATCAAAGAGTTTTATTTCAAAGATGATAAGATTTTGTTTATCACTTTTAATAAAGAAAAATACTCAATTTCGGAATCAGGCACGTTTTTCGAGCAAATGCTCGTCGATTTGTACAGGGCAAGAAATGAATTTCTTATGGACGCGCTTTTTATGAAAGGCGGGAAACTTCGCGCGGAATTCGAGGGGGATTTCCAAAAACTCAGCAAATTCGGCAAGCTTATCAGCAAGGGAAGCGCAAAATTCAGGCTTTATGAAAGGAGTCTTATCGTTGTGCCTGAAAATTCCGATGCATTTTCAATTCATTATGATTTTGTGAACTATCATGAATTTGAGGAGATGGATTACAATTTGAAAATAGTTATGGATGACGGAACGACAATGTTTTTCTCGAAACTCGGAAATGATTTTGAATTTTTTCAGGAAAAAATGAATGAGCTTCTTGGCGGGATGTATGAAACTCTCGTGAATGATGTTTTGAAAAGAGCGTTTCCTGAATTTCACGCAACCACACTGCTAAAACTCGGGTACAAAATAAAAGGCGGGAAGGCTGTTTCGTTAAAAGATTTACAAAAAATCGACAAGGATCTTGCCGTCGCCGTTGATAAATTTATTTTTGAGGATGAAAAATTTGCGGAAAATATAAAACCTCTCCGCGAGCTTTCGGATGAACATGAAATTTTTTATGGAATCGCGAGAGATGATGCGGTTAAAGACAGTTATATAAGGTGGGTGATGTTTGCCGTGCCTTCGAAAAACGTGGTTGGATTTTCTATTTTGCCGAGGTGGAAAGAAGGTGGATCAAAAGACCAAAATCATCAATATGAAATGTATTTTTTCAAAATAATAATGGAGCAGGGCATCCCCGCGGAGAAGACCGAGGATAAAATCCGGGAAGTTGATGAAGCGCTTGTGACGCTGAATTTCGTGAAAGATCCTTGTTACAAGGATAAGCGTGAATTAAAGCATTCCCCTTATCAATACGCCATTCGAAAATTGCCATTTTTGAGGATTTTGAGAAAGTCATATGTCGGGAAAATTTATACGTCTGACAAAAAAGAATGGAAAGAAAAGCTTGATGAGATTTTCAAAAATGCGGCATTGCAATCCGTGTAATTTTTATGTAAAATCTGGCGGAAAAATTAATCTTTAAATTGTTTATTATGGCGGAAATTCATTTCACAACGGAGAATTTTGAAGAAGAGGTTCTAAAATCCGACAAACCTGTTCTTGTTGATTTTTTTGCGCAGTGGTGTGGTCCTTGCAAGATGATGGGACCCATAATTGAGGAGCTTGCAAAAGAATATGAGGGCTCGTGGAAAATTGGAAAATGTGACATTGACGAAAATCATGAATTGGCCGAGCAATACGGAGTCCAAAGTATTCCAACCATTCTTTTCTTCAAAAACGGGCAAATTGTGGACAAAAGCGTCGGGTTTCAAGCGAAAGATGCGCTAAAAGCGAGGCTAGGATAGGTCCAGGGAAATTTTAAGAATTCACGTCTGGACTTCGCGAGATTGTGATACGAAAGTGTTTCATTGTTGTTTTTAATTTCGTCGTCGTCTGATTCTGTTTTTTTTCGTGGACCTTGGTTTGGCACGGACCTGGTTTGGGATTGACCTGGTTTTGTGTAGCCCAACCTCGGCGTGTTTGTTTGGCCCTCAATGTGTCCACTGAGTGTGTAATTTCACGGTGTTTCGTTTTCAGCACGCTTTTCTTCGTATCTCTATGTAGTCTGTGTCGGCGCTGTGGGCAAGTTCGTGATGCGCTTTACAGAGCGGCGCGAGGTAGCGCGGATTATGGCTTGGTACAGCGGAAAATCTGCGGACGTGATGGATTTGTGTTGAGGGTTTTTGGCAATTTTTTACGGAACATTTTGTGCCATGTTCGAGGTAGAGGATTTTTTTGACGGAAACAGGGATGTGGCGGGAAGGCTTGCCGTAGGGTTCTTGGCTGATTTCCTCTTTCTTCTGCGCGATTTCTTGTTCGCGGGTTTGCAGAAATTTGAGAAGCATATCGTTGATATCGAGACCTTTTTGTTGGAGTTCAAGAAGTTTTTTTTGGACTTCGGGAGAAAGATTTAAAGTCGTTGATTCGAAAATTTTTGTTTGGGGTTCGTCCGCTTCCGCGTAATTGCTTTTTGTGTTTTTTGTGTCAAAATGCTCTTGCCCGGGCAGACTTTTTGGGTCAAAAAGTGGCTCAAACAAGCCATTTTGTTTCCGAAAATCCGTGTTTTCGCCGGCAGTTTTTTCGACAGTTTTTTCAAAGTTTTCGGTTTCATTTTTTGTCGCGAATTTTTCATCTCTCACCAAAGTTTCGACAGCACTTTTTGATAAAATTTGCACTTGGTTTGCCAAGAATTTTTCATTTTCAGGTTTTGCAATTGAGACGATTCTGGCAAGTTTGTTTATACTCACTTTTCCGGCAACTAAAAGTGTTTTTAAGGCGGGCGTTTCTTCAAATCTTTTTTCCAAATTCAAAACCAATCTTGTCTGTTCTTCGCTTAGCCCTGCCAATTTTTTCGAAAATTCAAAGATAGAACAAAAGCCTTTTTTCTCGTACAATTTTCTTTTGAAAACTTCCGGAAGTAGGCCCGTAAATCTTTGTCGCCAGATTCGCGTGCGTTCGCCGTATTCTTTGCAGAGATTGTATAAATTTTCGTCGGGGAGAGATGACAAATCGCGGGAGAAAGCCAAATCTTTTCTGTCGGATGGCCCGGGTGCTGACATGAAATTTTGTCCGATTGTTGCCGTGATCGTATTTTTTTGATTGTTCATAGGATTATTTTTAAAGATATTTTGTGCCCGAATATTAGCATCTGCAAGCCAAATTTTCAACTTTTTCGAGTAGCGAATTCTTAAAATGTGACGCGTAATAAAACTCGTGTTTTCGGCTAAAGAAAGCCACAAAATGGCATTGCTCAAAACAAGGAATATTGCGCGATACGCACTGACAACGCGCGGCGGAGACACAGGGGATTTCGCCTCAAGAAAGCCATAAACGGCACTTGCTCGGGGCGAAAAATGTTGTGCGATATGCACCGGCGACGTGCACCGGCAACACGCGTCGGGGACAGTGAGTATTTCGGCCTAGGGGAGCTATAAAATGCCGTTGCGAAAAAAAGGGGTGGCGTGGAAAGTGGGGAAGCAGAAAAACGATGAAACAAAAAATATTACGATAAATTTTCGGCATTGTTGATTTTTTGATATTCTGATAGAATCCCTCGGGCTTTAAAAAATATATGAAAATTGGCATAGATGCTTCAAGATATGGGCACGAAAGTTCCACAGGAGTTGAGTGGTATAGTTTCAATATTATAAACGCTCTCCTTGATGTTTCCGAAAAAAACGGCGATGAAGTTTTTCTTTATTCCAGGGAAAAACTCGCGATTGCGAACAAAAATTTTATTCATAATATTGTAATCAAGGCCAAAAAACTTTGGACACTTTTTTGGCTTTCGATAGAAATGATGAAAAAGAAAGTCGATACGCTTTTTGTGCCATCACATGTTTTGCCTTTAATAAGGCCGGAACGAAGCGTCATCACAATCCATGATGTCGCGTTCAGATATTTGAAAACCGTGTACTCTCCTTTTCAATACCATTATTTGAATTGGAGTACGAAATATGCCGTTAAACATGCGTCAAAAATTATTGTTCCAAGCAACGCTACAAAAAATGATTTGGTGAATTTTTTCAAATGTCCGGAAGATAAAATTGCGGTAATCCCCCACGGATTTACCGCGTCAAAAGTTTCAGACGAGATTATCGAAAAACAATTTTCGGAATCCAAAATTTTTGGAGATTTTCGAATCGATGAAGAAATGAAATTTGTGCTTTTTGTCGGGCGACTTGAAAGTAAAAAAAATCTTGAAAGACTTGTGGAGGCTTTCAATAAATTTCTCGAGAAAAACGGTGATTTTTATCTTGTTCTTGCGGGAAAAGGAGGCGTCGGTTTTGACAAAATTTTAAACACGGTAAAACATCTTGGCCTTTTAGACAGAGTGATTATGCCGGGATATGTGACCGAGAATGAAAAAGCCGCGCTTCTTAAGTATTGCAGAGTTTTCGCGTTCCCGTCTTTATATGAAGGATTTGGTTTTCCTATTCTGGAAGCCTTTTCTTGTGGCAAGCCCGTTTTGACTTCGCGTGTTTCTTGTTTGCCGGAAGTCGGTGGTGACGCGTGCTACTACGTTGATCCTTATGACACTCAAATTATCGCCGCCGGTCTTGATAAACTTGCAAATGACACAAAATATAGAGAAGAGATCTCCGCAAAAGGTTTTGAAAGATTGTCTTTGTTTTCTTGGGAAGAGTGCGCAAAAAAAACTATGGATGTTTTGAAAGGGAATGTGTAAAGTTTATTTTGATGGATAATAAAAAAATCGCTTCAATATTTGAGGAGATGGCGGACATCCTTGATATCCGGGGAGAGAATGTTTTTCGTGTAAATGCTTACAGAAAAGCGGCGATTGTCATTTTGAATTTTCCTTATGATTTGAGGGACGTCGTTGATAAAGAGCCGAAACAGCTCGAAAATATTCCCGGAATCGGCAAGGCTTTGAAAGATAAAATTATCGAACTTGTTAATACCGGAAAGTGCAAGGAATGCGATGAACTAAAGAAATCCGTTCCGAAAGGACTTCTTGAAATTCTTGAAATAAGGGGCATCGGCCCTAAGAAAGTGAAGGCTTTTTATTTGAATTTGAATGTGAAAAATATTAATGATTTGAAGGAGGCATGCGAAAAACATAAGATAAAAGATTTGCCGGGGATGGGAGAAAAAACAGAGAATGAGATTTTGAAAGCGATTAACGAGCATGCGTATTTTTCGACAAAAAGACATTTGATTTCGGAGGCTATGGCCGAGGCTACGCGGTTTATTTCATACATGGAAAAATGCGAGGATATCAAAAGAATTGAATACGCGGGGAGCCTTCGCAGAAGACAAGAAACAATTGGCGATATCGATATTCTTGTGACCGTAAAAAATCCAAAAAAGAGTGGTGACGCAGTGATGAAACATTTTGCGAATTACAGAGAAATTTTGACTATTATTTCTCAAGGTGACACAAAATCCAGTGTGATTCTCGGAAGTGGAATTCAGGTGGATTTGAGAGTTGTCGCGGACGAAAGTTTTGGCGCGGCGTTGCATTATTTTACCGGAAATAAAGATCATAATATAAAAATTCGTGATCTCGCGAAACGCAAGGGCCTTAAAATCAGCGAATATGGCGTTTTTAAAAATGAAAAAATGATCGCGGGGCAAAAGGAAGAAGACATTTTTAAAAGCGTCGGACTCCCTTACATAATTCCCGAGCTCCGAAATAATGACGGAGAAATCGAATATGGGCTTAAAAACGGGAAATTCCCCGAATTTATAGAACTGAAAGATATACGCGGAGATCTTCATTCTCATACAACTTATAGCGACGGGGCTGCAGGCCTTTATGAGATGGCGCAGGCGTTTATCGCCAAGGGATACGAATATTTTGCCGTGACAGACCATTCTTCCGTCATGGGTGTCACCGGAGGAATGGGAACGAAAGACATTCACAAGCAATGGGAAGAAATCGATGAGGTTTCAAAGAAGCTCAAAGGAAAGATAAAAATTTTGAAAGGATGCGAAGTGGATATTTTGAAAGACGGCTCACTGGATTTTGGGGATGATGTGCTTAAAGAACTCGATATTGTTGTAATTAGCGCGCATCTGTACGGGCGTCTTCCTTTTGACGAGCAGACCGAAAGGCTTATTACCGCGATAGAAAATCCTTATTCAACAATACTCGGACATCCGACCGGACGATTGATAAATAAGAGAGCGCCGATGGAATTTGACATGGAACGTGTTATCGAGGCGTGTGTAAAAAATCATGTGGCGATAGAAATAAATTCAAACCCGCTACGTCTTGATTTGCCCGATAAATTCATAAAAATCGCGAAAGAGAAGGGAGCCAAATTTGTGATAGACACTGATTCTCACAGTCCCGACCAACCTGATTTCATGGAATACGGAATTTTTAATGCAAGGCGCGGATGGCTTACGAAAGGAGATGTATTGAATACCAGGAGTTTTGGGAAATTTGACACCTATTTTTAAAAATGTATAATTTCTTCTGGTGAACCTCTTATCCTATAAATTTCATTAAAATGAAAAAAAGTTTAGTAATCCTTATCTCGGCTGTGTTTTTGTTGTCTGGATGCGCGTTAACAAATTTTTTTAAAAGTGAAAAAGATCGTTTTATCGGAGCCACTTCAGAGGCGCTTTGTTTGATTTTCACTTCTGAAAATCCTGTCGCCCCTTCCGAGGAAACGTCTGATAAAGTTATGGATATTTATTCAAATTATGGTTTTAATTCCGATGATCAGGCCGGCATGGAGGCAATAACAAGAAAATATGAAGAAGACAATGATGTTAAGGTCGCCACTGCCGAGGCGTTGAAAAAATGTTCGGGTATTGATATAACGGCTCCGGCTCCCGAGGATGCGGCGACTACGGAAACACCTGATGCCGAAGCGGTTCCTGCCACAACAGAGCAACCAGTTAAATAGATGAAAATAGCTTTAGTTCATGATTTTTTGCTTAAGCTTGGTGGTGCTGAGCGTGTGCTTAAAGTGCTTTCCGAAATGTTTCCCGAAGCTCCTATTTTTACTTTGCTTTATGACGAGAAAAAAGTCGGACATATATTTCCGAAAGAGAGGGTCCGTACTTCTTTTTTGCAAAATTATCCGGGTTTTATAAGAAGGCATTATCGGCTGATTACTCACAAAATCCCGCGCGCGATCGAAGAGCTTGATTTTGAAGGATTCGATTGCGTGATCAGTTCGAGCGGGGCTTATTCTCACGGAATTATCACTCCTCTTGAGACGAAACATATTTGTTATTGCCATTCCCCCATGCGTTACGCGTGGGATTATTCCAATGAATATAAAAAAGAAAATAATATAAAAGGGTTGAAGGCTTTTTTTTATGCCCCATTGATAAAATATTTGCGTGAGTGGGACAGTATTGCCGCGGATCGACCCACAAAATATTTGGCCAATTCAAAGCATGTGCAAAAAAGAATCGGGAAATATTATAAAACCGATAGCGATATTGTTTATCCGCCTGTCGACACCGAAAGATTTAGAGCCAACGAGGAAAATTCCGGTTATTTTTTGATTGTTTCCACTCTTACCCCTTACAAAAAAATTGACCTCGCGGTACAGCTGTTTAACAAAATAGGGCGTAGGCTTGTGGTTATCGGGGATGGACCTCAACGAGAATATCTTGAAAGTATCGCCGGTGAAAATATTGATTTTCTCGGATTTAAAGACGACGAAACCGTGAAAGAGTATATGGAAAATTGTCGCGCGCTTATATTTCCCGGGGAAGAAGATTTTGGAATCACTCCGGTCGAGGCGATGGCTTGCGGCAAACCTGTTTTGGCATATGGCAAAGGCGGTGTCACCGAAAGTGTGATTTCCGGTAAGACCGGAGAATTTTTCTTTGAACCGACTGTCGAGTCGATGGAGGACGGACTTGCGAGGCTCATGCATAACGAAAAATTTTATCTTCCACATACCATTCGCCGACATGCGCAAAATTTTTCAAGAGAAATATTTGAAAAAAAGATTAAACAGGCTCTCAAAGATGTGCTAGTATGCTTTTCCAAGTAGAAAAAATATGGAAAAAATAGCTTTGTATCGAAAATATCGGCCGCATAATTTCGACAATCTTGTCGGACAGGAACATATCAAAACGACTTTGGTGAATGCATTTAAGGCCGAAAATGTTTCCCACGCTTATCTTTTTACGGGGCCAAGGGGAACAGGGAAAACGTCTACGGCAAGGCTTATCGCCAAGGCTTTAAATTGTACGGACTTGAAAGACAATTACGAGCCGTGCGATAAATGCGAGTTTTGTTTGGAAATAAATGACGGAAGACTTATTGATATTATCGAAATCGATGCCGCTTCGAACAGGGGTATCGATGAAGTGCGCGATCTCAAGGAAAAAATTCAATTTTCTCCGACCCGATGCAAATACAAAGTTTACATCATAGACGAGGCACACATGATGACGAAGGAGGCGTTTAATGCCTTATTGAAGACGCTTGAGGAGCCTCCCGCTCATGCGTATTTTATTCTTGCGACGACCGAAGCTCACAAAATTCCGGAAACAATTATTTCAAGATGTCAGCGTTTTGATTTTAAGCGTGTGACGAAAAAAGCTATCATGACGAGATTGAATTATATCGCGCAAATCGAGGGAATAAATGCCGAAGACAAGGCTCTTGAGGCGATAAGCAGATATGTCGACGGTGGAATGAGGGATGCGATAGGTTTGGTCGAGCAACTCACGACAAACGGTGCTTTGACTTTCGACCATGTCCAAGAAATTCTTGGGATAACGAGCTATATTTTGCTCGAGGAACTTTATTCCGCGCTTGAAAAAAAAGATTTAAAAGAGTCTTTGAAGATTGTTCACGATTTGCATGATCAAGGCGGCGATTTGAAGCAGTTTGTGCATGAATTTATAGAAAGTTTGAGGGAAAAACTTCTTGAAAGCGTGATGAAAAATGATCCTGCGAAATATTCCTGGTTGATTAAAGTTATTGAGGCATTTCAATTTGCTTATGAAAAAATCAATACAATGAGTATACCTCAATTACCTCTTGAGATAGCCATTATTCGTGTCGCCGGGGATGTAAAAGAGGAAGTTGTTGTGAAAAATGAGGAGAAAAATATTAAGCCGGTTGAAAAAATTGTTCGCGAACATAAACAAATTGAAACACCTGTGCCTGTGGCAAGTCCCGGGGCTATTCCGGATTTTTCGATCGAAAAAATGATTGAATCTTGGCCAAGAATTGTGGAACGAGCAAAAGCTCCGGCGCTCAGGATGTCCGTAAAAAATGCGACTCCCCTAAAACTTGAGGGGGCGGACCTTACCCTGGCTTTCACTTCCGCTTTTCATAAAGACAAAGTCATGGAACATGATTACAGAGTTGAGCTTGAGGAAATAATCAATTCTGTTTTCGGACACGGGGTCAAAATTTTGTCCGTCATTAAGGACATTGAAATAAAATCTGTTGTCGATGAACGTGATAACGCCGTTGATGCTGCACTTGAAATTTTTGGTGGCGAGCTTACGGATTAAAGCATTTTTTGAAATGTTTCTTCGTCGATTATTTTTACGCCGAGTTCTTTTGCTTTGGCATATTTATCTCCCGGCGAATCCCCCGCAAGAACAAAGTCTGTATTTTGGCTCACCGATGAGTGTATTGCCCCTCCATTTTTTTTGATTAAATCTTTGGCCGCGTCTCTGGAAAAGCCCTGAAGTGTTCCCGTCAGTACAAATGATTTACCATTTAGTTTCCCTGTTGATTCCAAATTTGAGATTTCCAAAATCACGCCAACTTTGTATAAATCTTCGAGCAATTTTTCGTTTTTCGGATCGCCCAGCCATTCGTATAATTCATTTCCCATTTTTTCCCCTATTCCTTCTATATTTTTTATTTCTTCGACGGAGAATGATTTTGTTGTTTCCATTAAGTCCAAGATTGAAAAAACCTCTTTCTCCTGCGGACTTTCCTCTATTTCAAATAATGTTTCCTGCGAAGATTTTTTTGTTTGTCGTTCAATTTTTTTGTTCGATTTTTTCTGATGTCCGGCAACGTATTTTGCAAAATCATAGCTCCCCTGCTCTCCCAAATATCTGATCCCTATCGCAAAAAGAAATTTATCCAGTTGTATTTTTTTTGATTTTTCTATGTTTCTTAATAAATTATCAGCTCTTTTATCTTTGAAAAGTTCCATGCCCATAAGGTCTTCCCTTTTTAGCATAAAAATGTCGGGGGCCTTTTGCACAAGCCCTTCGTCGATCATTTGCTCTATTACTCTTTCTCCGAGTCCCTCTATGTCGAAAGCTTTTTTTGAAACAAAATGTATAAGTTTTTCTTTTTCGACCGCGTAACAATTTTTGTTTGTACATCTGTATGCGGATTCTCCTTCTTTTCTTTCTATGTCGGATCCGCAAACCGGACATTTTTTCGGAAAATGAAATACCTTTTCTTTGCCTGTCCTTAGATCTTTTATCACAGAAACAACCTCTGGAATCACGTCCCCGGCTTTTTGTATAATCACCGTGTCCCCTATCCGGACGTCTTTTTTGTTTATTTCGTCCTCGTTGTGAAGAGTCGCGCGTGAAATCACAGATCCCGCAACCAATGTCGGAGTCATCACCGCAACCGGAGTAATCGCGCCGGTACGACCGACTTGTAAAATTATATCCAAGATTCTGCTCGAAACTTGCGCCGCCGGGAATTTGTATGCGACCGCATATCTTGGCGCTTTTGCGGTATATCCAAGCCTTTCTTGTACATCAAAGTCATTCACTTTTATCACAATCCCATCTATTTCAAACGGTAGGGATTCTCTTTTCTCCGCCCATTTTTCACAAAATTTTATCACGTCATCTATTGATTTTAATTTTTCGTAATAATCGCAAACCGGAAGACCCAGTTTTTTGAATTTTTCCAGAATTTCTTCCTGTGTTGTTATTTTGTCGCTCAGATTTGTCTTATCAACATGATAAAAAAACATCGAAAGTCCGCGTTTCGCCGCCACTTTCGGATCGAGTTGTCTCACCGCTCCCGCCGCCGCATTTCTTGGGTTTGCAAAAAGTTCGAGTCCGTTTTTCTCCTGATATTCGTTTATTTTTTTAAATTCTTTTTTTGGAATATAAACTTCTCCGGAAACTTCGATATCTATTTTTTCGTTTAGTTGAAGCGGTACGGCTTCAATCGTTTTGACCGCGTGAGTCACGTCTTCCCCCTCCATCCCGTTTCCTCTGGTCAAAGCTCTCACGAAATTTCCTTTTTCGTACAGAATTGTGATATTTAATCCGTCGATTTTAAGTTCGCATACAAATTCTTTTTTGTCCGGGGTTATTTTGTCGATTCGCTCTTCCCAATCACGTATTTCCTGCTCTGAGAACACATCCGCCAGGCTTTTTTTTGGGGTTGTGTGTTTTACTTTTTTGAATTTCCCCGACAGCACGCTCCCGACCCTTTGAGTCGGAGAATCCGGCGTTATAAATTGCGGATATTCTTGCTCCAATTCTATCAATTCTTTTTTCAGAGAATCTCTGACCGATTCTGAAACTTCAGTTTCGTTTAAGACAAAATATTTGTAATTTAATTTGTTGATTTTTTCTTTAAGCTTTTCTATTCTTGTTTTAGTTTCGTCTTTATTCATGGATTTGTTGATTTCTAAGCGTAATTCTGCTATAATTTACAGATAAATTCAATGAAAAATGGATACACAGAATAACAATCAGATAGATCCGGAAACGCAAAAAGTGCTTAATACGCCTTTACCGATACCTTCCGGAAATGATCCTAAGGATGAGGAATTCTTGAACACTGTGCTTGATTTGATTTCGAAAGGGAAAATCGATTTGTACAAGCCGGACACTTTGATCAATCATCCCGTATACGACCAACTTCCTGTGGACAAAAAGGGAAAAGCGGACATAGAAGCATTCAATATTCTTTCAACAATCAGGGACCTTAAAGGCCTTGTTGATGCCGGATTCAGAGAAACTTTTCAGGTGCAAAATCTTGTTCAGAGCGTAAGGCACATAAAAGAAAGGCTTGAAACGGCAGGGGGTGATGTATTTATAATCTAACAGATGGCACAAGTTTCACAACAAATAGCAGTCGATAAAAATAAAACGGCCGAGCAGTATCTTACTGAGGCTGAGTCGTTTTATATTATTCCAAAGCTTGTCAGAGAAAAATTCCCTGATTTGATAAAGCTTATTTTTGAGACGGAATCGATGAATACCGAAGAGCGCGAGTATTGGCTTCAAATTATGCCGATAATGTCTGAGGAACAAATCGGTAAATTCAGAACCATTCTTGTCAATGAGAGAGACCAGCTTGCGAAACTTGATAAGGAGTATGCGGCGGAGGGTGTTCCTGCCGGACAGGCTCCTGCCCCGGAAGAATTAAAGATGAAAGAGAAATTTGATGAAATCAAAGAAAAAGAAACTGTGAGCAAAGAAGGTGAGAAACTGGAAGAAGAGGAGTTACTCAAAAAACTTCAAAGTTTGTAATATTATCTTTTCACTTTCCCGTCGTTTGATTTCCCGAGATCTTCGATTGGCTTTGCTCTGACAACAAGTCTTTTGAGGTTTGTTCCGACCGGAGTACATGTGATGAGCGTAAGCGTACTTTCCGGGGTTTGTTTCAAAATAGAGATATCGTTTGGAAGAACAACTTTTATTTCGGTGACTTCGTATATATATTTTTTCCCGTCCCAGTACATTACCAGCTTGTCACCTTGAACAACGTCATGTAAAAGAGCAAAAACGTCTTTGAATCTTCCGGAATCCCATGGGAAATACGAGCTATGTCCGGTGATCGCCATGTTTCCCGATTCTCCCGGGATACTTGTTCCCGGATAGTGTACAACTCCGTCTTTGAGTGCGTTTTGCATTTCTTTTTCGAGGGCATTCCAATCCCGTCTTATGAGGCTTTCACTGTTGATTCTTACCACCGGTAGATTTTGGTTTATGCGCGGGATTATGAGCCTATTGTCACTTGGAGCTATTTCCAGATTCAACGCCGGAATGCTTTGCGTATTCAATGTGTTCGTTTGCAATATTTTGTTTGGTTCTTTCGTTTCCGTGAGTTTGTTTAATGGGCTCTGTACCTGTGTTCCAGTGAGTTTTTGGATTTCGTTTGTCGCAATTTTGTAATATGCAGAAAAATTGAGCGCCAAAATTCCTATCCCCAATATGACTGCGCTGGCTACAATTTGCCTTCCCGCGTCTTTGAGGATATTTTTCAGGGTTCTTTTCTCTTCCACAGATTCCGGTTTTTCTTGTTGCGTTTCGTGTTTCAGGTGAAGTTCGGTTGTTTCCTGCGGACTTATATGTATTTTGAAATACTGTTGCATTTGTTTTTATTTTTGTTTGAATCTATATAGTTTACTCTTTTTTAAGCCATTTTTCAATCTTCCGGACAATAAAAAAGTTGACTAAATGGTGATTTTGTGCCATTCTTTTTCTATTATGATGCAAAGAGATTACAGTAAATATTTCGATCTTAATGCGTTGGTTGAAAGTATTAAAAAATACCTGCCTGATTTCGACGAGAAAAAATTTCAAAAAGCCTTTGATTTCGCTGAGAATGCGCATTTAGGGCAGATGAGAAAAGACAAGGAAACCCCATATATCGTGCATCCGGTGACGGTTGTTTCCATTTTGACGGAAATACATGCCGGACAGGATGTGCTGATTAGTGCGCTTCTTCACGATGTTCCTGAGGATACGAGCCATGATATAAACGAAATAAAGAAGCTTTTTGGCGTAAAAGTTGCGTTTCTTGTCGATGGAATTACAAAATTGGCGAAAGTGCATTATCAGAGCAATATGCCGGAAAGAGAAGTTGAATCTTTAAAAAAGCTTTTGCTTCACAGCATAAAAGACCCTCGGGTTATTCTTATCAAGCTTGCGGACAGGCTTCATAACATGAGAACTCTTCATTTTATCGAGAAGCCCGAGAAACGTTTGAGAATTTCAAAAGAGACTTTGGATGTTTACGTCCCTATCGCCAATCTTATAGGAATTCAGGCTTTCAAGTCCGAGCTCGAAAATCTGTGTTTTAAGTATATTTTCCCGACGGAATACGAAAAATTGAAACAGAAAGTCGAAGAAAATAACATGAAACATAAAAATATTGTCTGTAGGTTTATAAAAGATCTTGAAGCGAAGCTGAAAAGCGCAAAAATCAATGCTGAAATTTATGAAAAAGAAAAAAATTTACATAATATTTACAAAAAAATCAGACTTGAAGGGAAAACGATAGATGCGGTAAAAGACAGGCTTGCCGTAAGAATTATCGTAGATAATATTTCAGATTGTTATCAGGCGCTTGGGGTCATCCATGGCATATATGTGCCAAAAGTCAGGAGATTTAAAGATTATATCGCGAACCCCAAAATGAACGGTTATCAAAGTCTTCATACGACGGTTTTTGGTGTCGACGGAATTCTTTCCGAGATTCAAATAAGAACCAGTGAGATGCAAAAACAGGCCGATTATGGGCTTATCCCTTCCTTATTGAACAAGAAGAGCCAGGAGAATCTTTTTTCCTCTTGGATAAGCGATGTTTTTGAGTCCGAAAATAAATTGTACGGCAGTGAAAATTTCCTTGAACGATTAAAATCCGATGTTTTTCAGGACAAAATATTTGTCTTCACTCCGAGGGGAAAACGCATAGATTTGCCGAAAGACGCTTCCGCCATAGATTTTGCTTATGCCGTTTCAACCGATGTCGGGAATCATTCGTGCAAGGCGGAAATAAACGGTCGCGCATGCTCTATAATCACCGGACTTAAAACCGGGGATACCGTCGAAATTATAACTTCCGAAGAGTGTAATCCTGAAATTTCCTGGCTTTCTTTTGCGAAAACAAATTTTGCAAAGTCAAAAATAAGGGAATATCTCGGGGAAATTGCCGATGAATCAAAAGTGAAGGAAGGTAAAAAAATTCTGCAAAACGAGTTTGATATTGCGGGACTTGGGCTGATAACTAAATTTAATTCTAAAAAAATAATAGTTGCTCTTCGCTTAAACATTGGAAGAGAGTTTGATGATATGCGTAGTGTTTTTGTGACAATAGGAGAAGGAAATCTCAAGGCTGTTGATGTTGTAACTGCTTTATCTCAAAAAGAATGTGAAGACATGAAAGTGAATTTAAAAATCGTCGCCAAAAACAGATTCGGCCTTTTGAAAGATATTTCAGACATTCTTTATAAATATTCAACGGATATAAATTATCTAAAAGGGTATACCTCAAAAAGCCGGAGCGATGCTTGTTTTTATGTTCAGATTTTTGTAAACGGTATAGAAAATGTCGAAAAGGTTTTCCATGAATTGGGCAATATGGATGGATTCAGGTATGCATATAGAGTCTCTTATTTCGGGGTTTATTTCACTTATATTTTTGCTGTTTTTACGCTTGTTTTGTGGATACTCAATCCTTTGGTTATAAATTTTATAGAAGACCTCCCCTTCGCTAAAAATTCCACATTAATTTTCAATGCTTTAATTGATGTGGGTCTTCTTGTTCTCTTCTTGTGTGTTTTCTATTTAACGGATATGACCAAAAAGTTTTTTCCTCTTTTCAGAAACAAGAGAAGGTTTTTGGTATTTTCGATGGGCCTTCCGATTTTGGCTTCCATGTTGCTTTTATTTGAATTATTTTACTTCGATTTGAAGCTGAGCTGGATCGCTTTGTCCATAGAAATAGTCATGATATACACATATCTCATTTTCAGTTTTGTGAGCTTCAGGAAATACTTTAATTAGCGAATCTGAAATGCACACTGTCTCCGTCCTGGACCGTGTATTCTTTGCCTTCTATTCTTAAAAGGCCCAGTTCTTTTGCGTGGACTTCGCTTCCGGATTCGAGAAGTTTTTGCCAATTTATGATTTCGGCTTTTATAAATCCTTTTTCGAAATCAGTATGAATTACTCCGGCCGCTTGAGGAGCGAGAGTGCCTTTTTTGATTGTCCATGCCCGCGATTCTTTTGGCCCTGTGGTGAAGTATGTTATTAATCCTAGTGTTTCATATGCCGTTCGTATCAGCGCATTTAAGCCGGTTTCTTTCAATCCAAGCTCTTTCAAATATTCATACGCTTCTTCTTCGTTCAGATCGCCGAGTTCTTCTTCTATTTTTGCGCAGACGGGAATAATTTTATTTTCATCTTTTACGTCGAGTATTTCCGCGAACTTTTTTTTGTCTGCGGTTTTTATTTCTTCTTCGCTGAGATTTATAATATAGAAATTCGGCTTCATCGTGAGCAAACTCAAGTCTTTTATTTTTTCTTTTTCTTCATCGCTCAAATCCACATCAATCGCCATCACCCCTTTTTGCAAATTTTCCAAAACTTTTGCGACAATCAAGGCGTATGCTTTTTTTTCTTTGTCTCCCGATTTACAATCAGCATTGGCCTTATCAAGGCGTTTTTCCGTGGTTTGAAGATCGGCGATTATCAATTCCGATTCTATAACTTCTTTGTCTATTTTCGGATCGATACTTCCGTGAACGTGAATTACATTTGAATCGTTAAAAACTCTTACTATGTGCGCAATCGCGTTACATCCCCTGATGTGCGCCAAAAATTTGTTTCCCAGTCCTTCCCCTTTGCTTGCGCCTTTTACGAGGCCGGCAATATCGACGAATTCTATTGTTGCTGGAATTGTTTTTGCGGATTTTGAAAATTCCGACAGTTTTTTCAGCCTGAAATCCGGCACTTCCACTATCCCTATGTTTGGATCTATCGTGCAAAACGGATAGTTTGCGGCCACGGCGCTTTTTGTCCTTGTCAAAGCGTTGAAAAGCGTGGATTTCCCCACATTTGGTAAGCCTACAATCCCTATTTTAAGAGCCATTTTTTTAGTTCTTTAACCGTTAATTGTCCGTATGCTGTAATATTTTTTTTATCCAGCGGAGCGTACATTAAATAATTTCCGAGTAAATGTCCAGCAATGCGGGAAAATTTGCCATTTTCCCCCATACATAGACATATTGCCTTTTGTCCTTTTTCTTTGAGGTCCGCCAGAATTTTAAATATCCTGAAATTGTCCGCCAAATTATTCGCGAATGTCGCTATTTTAAAAATATCCGGAGATTTTTCTTTCATTTTTGCAATTATTTTGCGAAGGTCTGCGTCTTTCGGTGTTTTTTTAAAGTCATGGAACGACATAATGATTTTTGTTTTCGGGCTTATTTCTCTTATTTTTTTGATTATGGATTGTTCTGTTTTTATGTCCACATCTATGTATTCCATATTTTTTTTCAATATTATTCCAAGATTTTCTTTGTTCCCCTGCCACTTGTATATTATCGGAGACTTTTTCTTTTTTATTATTTCTTCAAAATTTTTCACGGAAAAATCTGAAATTTCGTCAAACCATATTTCGCTTACGTCAGCGACTTTTTGAGCTGAAACCATCATTTTTACGGCTTCTTTACTGCTGTTTTGTCTTATCGGCACACAAATCATGGCTCTATTAAAACCATTTCCGCATATCTTTGTCAACTTTAACTCTTTTACATTTTTTTTATTGTACGTATAATTTATTGCGTTGTGACGTTGTCACTTTTCTTTATATCATTTAATTTTTAACCTAATAGCTATGAAGAAGATTATAGTATCTCTAGCTTTGGTTGCTATGCTTTCTCTAGTAGGATGCGCCGCTTTGAACAAAAGCGAAACTCCAGCTACAGAAACTCCAGCCGTTGAAACAACGACTGTTGAACCAGAAAAAGCTGCTGAGGCTCCAGCTACAGAAGTTCCAGCCGCTGAGGCTCCAGCTAAGTAATTAAAAAATTACTTTCAAAAAAAGGGCCCCGTGTTACGGAGCTCTTTTTTGTTGCCTTTTTTATTGGGATAAAACTTCTTCTTTTATTCCGGCCTCTTTTCTCTCTCTTACAGATTTGTGTTTTCTTTCCCTTCTCATCAGGGAAATATGTTTTTTTATCTGCGAGATAAGCCTGTCTTTTGCGAGATCCACGGCTTTTGTTATCATGTGGCTGGCTTCTTTTGCGACGACCTGTTTTGTCGGGATTATGACCGACAATTCCACCTCATAAGCATCATGCTTATCGAATTTCTCGATGTTTGCCCTCATCAGCGTGGCGTTCGACGGAAAAGTTTTCAGAAGATTTTCTATCATCTCCTTTTTCGTTTCCACGTACTGCGAAAAAGAGCCTTCTTCGGCCTTCGTGAGGTTCTTGTGAAAGAAAGTTATTTCCATAAATATTTTTTGTTATGGAGTACATTTCTATAATATTCTTTTTTTGGAAAAGCGCTATTGTATTTTTTGCAAAAATGTGTTATTATATATTTGCAATTGGGATATAGAACGTAAGTTTTGTATTTTAATTGCCGCACTGATCCCTTCTTATGACGCAAGTTATGTAGAAGGAACTCAGCTCTCCGGTATTCTTTTGATGGCTTAACCGCCACTTAAAAGTTACCATTAAGGAAACGGATCTTCCTACTTAACAGTTGGGGGGTTCGTTTTCTTTTGCGTGTGAAAAATATATCACGGCGGAGCCGTGTGGTGGTGCGTAGTGTGCTCAAGGATGTTGCGACCAAGTCTGCTTTTTTTCTTTACATCCCGGGCCATAAATGGTACTATAAATAGTGCTATATATAAATTATAAACAGTACTATGAATAATACGGTAACAGCTCAAGAATTAAAAACCAAAGGTATGTCCGCTCTTAACGAAAGAGCAAAAAAATTCAGTGAAACTTTCATCACCATCCATGGTGAAAAAAGTTTCGCAGTTATTACTATGGATCAATATAGTTATCTCCGTGAATGTGAGCTAGATGCGGCGTTAAGAGAATCTGAATCGGATTTGGCGAATGGAAAGTTTAAAGTAAAAAGTGTCGCGAGCCACATAAAAGACTTGAAGAATGTATAAATTAGTAATCACTGAAAGTTATCAGAAAAGGGCAAAGAAATTTTTTGCCAAGCACCCTGAAATTTTAAAACAATACGAGAAAATCTTAAAAATACTTTGCATAAATCCTCAACATCCCTCTTTGAGAATGCATAAATTATCAGGAAGATTGGCCGGGCTATCCAGCATTTCCATCACTATTTCATATCGACTGATTATTCATTTTATCATAAAAGGCGATAAGATAGTGCCGGTTGATATCGGTTCGCATGACGAAATATATCGATAGAAGTTGGTGACGTAGTGTCCTCAAGGATGTTGCGACCGGGGTTGATTTGCCTTTAGCTTCTTTGTCTCGCCATGATTTCCTCTACTCTTTTCCTATACATTTCGTCCTTTTGGCGTGAAAATCTTTGCCAGTTTATTTCGAGGTCACCCATTCCGTATGGAAGTGTATTTGTTCTGTTTAAAGCGCTTTTTTCATAAATTTGGAATATTTCTCTCAGACACAGAGGAACGAGATTTATTATTGCGGATTCCATCCAAACTCTTTGATTGTAAGCAGATGGTATTTCCGTCCTTAGTTTTATCAATTGAACAACCATTTCAAAAATTTTGCGACTTGCTTCTTCTATTACATTTTCATCGACGTCATCGCGGAAATATCCCTTTAATAGCGCTTTGAAAGGATTTAATCCCGAGAATTTCCCCTGATTGTGGACTATCCAGTAAATATTCGCGTGTGTGATACTATGCATAAATCCGAATATTGCGCTTTCAACGTCGCGAATCATCGTTAGTGCTCTCGCTTGCGGATGAATGGAACCAAGTCTTATAGAAGAATCCAGGTCGTGCAATAAAATGTTTCGATTGTTTGGCATGAAACTGAAATTCCCAAGATGTGAGGCGAATCTTGCAACGTCTGCGTCGTGTCCGGCCCGGATAACTCTCCCGATATTTTCTCCTATGTCTTTTGTTGTACGTAAAAGAGGATCTTCAATTCTTTTTGGATTGTATGTGTCAAAACGCCTTTCTATCAATTTTCTCATGTTTCTTCCAACGTCAATTCTATTTTGGATTATATCCGGTTCAAAATATGCGCCGAGTCTCTCTGTTACATTGCTTGGCAATCCCAAGACAACAAATTCCGTCGGTTCATCTTGCCATTTGATTTCGGGGTAACGTCCCCATGCGACCGGAAGACATGCCGGGACGCCCATAGCGTGTAATCTTGCGGCATTTTGGAATTCGCGTTGACCTCTTCTCGGAGCTAATCCCCCAATCGGTTTTGGCGGATCCAATACTGGGTAAAGAGTGCCGTTTTCCGATACTCCCATGTGAATAAGAATCACCGGAGCTTCATCAATGATTCTTCCGGAATCGTCTTTTGTTCTCCAAGTTGCCTGATATGAATCTCCCCTCGGAGGGGAAATCGTACGCGTTCTTTCGTCGAAATTCCCTACTCCTTTTAGTTTATATCCGTACAATGTGTCACTTCCCGTACGAAGCGGTTCTTTTCTCTTTACGTATCCGCTACGGCCCGGACCATCAAACGGAGGGTTATTTTCCCAAGAGGCATATTTGGCCAGCAGTTCCATTTCTTCATCCGGAAGCTTAATTGCTTCTTCTCCCGGCCCAATTTGTGTTTGTAGCGGTGTCGAAGGACCTCTGTAGCTTCCTTTTTCCTTAGGGACTTCAAAATAATCTCTTGGATCCGGACTGTTTGTGGATTCTAGCCTCATGTGAATAACATCTTTTAGGTATTATAGTGTTGTTTTATAATACTATTGTGTGGATATGTCAAATATACCGCTGTTGACATATGCCTAGAATTCGGTTAAAATCGCTTTCTTGTGGGTTAACAATGTTTATATGTCTCTTGAAAATGGTGGAACAATTGAGGAAGATGAGTCCCAGGTTAAAATAGAACCGAAAGTTATTGATATACCGGCGGCTTATACTTATTCTGCGAGCGCTATGTCCGGACGTGGAGCGGGAAAAGATTTTGCCGCTATGAGTTACAGGGATGTCTTCAAAGGTTATGAGGGAGTAGGATTTTCGTTGCTTAATCAAGATGCTTTGTCCGTTGAATATAATCATGAGAATGAAGCGGTGGCGTTTGCGGTGGGTGATGGTGTATCGGGGGCAAATTTTTTCTCCGGGGTATTTACAAAAATGGTTGTGCGTTCTTTGTCCAAGGTTATGGCAACATCTTCCGGGCTTAGTGATGAGCAAATTGAGCAAAAATTTGAACAACTGCTTCGCGCGGAACTTGAAGAGTGGGGCAATGGAAAGGAGGAAGTGGTTAAAAGGCATATACTTGAAGTTTTGAAAACCGTTCCTCGTGATGGTTATGCACGATATTTGAGAGAGGCGGTGAAGAGCACCAGCGCGTGGAGTACGATGGCGGTGAGTGGACGTATAGATAGGGCAAAAGGGACTATTCGCTTCGCAACATTCGGGGATGTTACTTTGGTCATACTGGACAAGGATTCCGGCAATGTGATTTTTGTTCGTGGTAATGTTGAGAATCAAATGGTGTTCGATCCTGTTTCCATGGAATTATCTCTGCCCCAAATATATTTTCAAACTTTAAAGCTACCAAAAAACTATCGCATCATGGCTTTTACCGATGGCATGGCAAAGGGAAAAATGCAGAATAAATTGGAAGGTCTTTTGAAAAATAATAAGCCCCCAAAAGAGACAATGGATGAAATAAAGGCCATATTAGATGCAAATGTTCTTGACGATGACGTAACGGCGTTTATTGCTGATGGAGAGATTTAGGTGTGGTGCGTAGTCGCCTGCCTGCCGGCAGGCAGGTAGAGGATGTTGCGACCGGGATTTGAGGGAATTTCCTAAATTCTGGCGTCTGCATTCCCTAAACATACTTGATGAGTCATGTTCCACCAAAGAAGTCTTGCGTCCTGGAGAGAGTTTGCATCTGCATTACTTGATAATAAATCTTTATAACTTTTCTCAAACATTTCCTTTGAGCGTTTCGATGCATCATGGGCTCCGTGGCCTTTTAACAAGGCTATTGCAATGTGATTGGAAGCTTCCATGAATGGTTGAGCCCTTTTGTCTTCCAGTGGTTTTGACAGACATCTTCTATTAGATGTAAAAACAAAATCATCGTCGTACCCGATGAATGTGGCGTTTCCCTTTTCCACACTTTTTGGTCCTAATTTTTTTCCACAGCTACATGAAACGGCATATGTTATTCTGGAGTGTAACAAGTGATCATTATCTCCGGCTTCGACTAATATTTCGTCATCTTGTCCACCTATTGCAGTTGCACTTCCATGTCCATTTAAAACTACCAGTGATGGATTCAGCTTGGATATTCTCCCTTCAAATTCTTTTCTGGTTGCCTTTTTACTTTTTAGATCAAGAACTTTTTGGCCTTTATCTTGTGCCAATTTGATGATTTTCTCGCTCCATGCTGAAAGATATTTTGTTGTAGGTTCGTGATCCGGTCTCGTAATTAAAAGGCTCATATTTCCCTTAGTTTTGCTTAAAAGATTGCAACCATTCCATTTCTATTTGAGCTATTTTGTTGCCTATTCTATCTCCCGCTTCCACTTTTTCAATAAGCTCGTCCCTTGAAAAACTCCCGTCAGACCCTACCGAAATTATAGTGTCTTCCGAAAGTACGGAAAGCCTAGCGGTTACCAGTTTCCTAATCTCTTCATCTTTTAATAGGTCTTTTTGTGTTGCCATGATTTGTTTATTAAATGATGTCCAGCTTTTCCAGTTTTTCTAGAATAATTTTACTTAATGTTGTGTTAGCATTTACCTCCGTATATGCAACGTTCCACGTGATAGGTTTGTCATCCAACGTAAGGATTATTTCTTTTCTTATGCCAAGTGGAAGATTGGCATATATTTTTAGAAAATTTTCTCTTTTTTTCATAAGTTTTTGTGTGCTAGATTGAGATTAAACTAGTTTAATTCCGATTTCAATATCATTATGACAGCTTCAAGTTTTTTTAGTCTTTCAGAGAAAAAAAAGAAGGAAATTCTAAGGTCTGTTGTTCGTGGCGCAAATGAAGATCAAAGAAAAGTTATGCAAGAATACAAAGCTTTAAAAAAATCCAAGAAGAAGGTTTTGGCGTAGTTTTTAGTTTAGGTGTGGTGTGGTGCTCCATCGTAGAGGATGTTCGGACTGGGATTGGTGGTATGCAAAGAGTAAATATGCCAGAAATGTCGCCACTGGCGCCATAACCCTATGGAACGACGTTCGGACTGGATTTGGCGTGCCTCTCAATGTAATGCCAATTTTGTTTTAAGTACAAAGATTGTATTTATTATATGTAATAAAGCATTTATAATCTCCTCAATGGATTACTCTGAAATTGTAAAAAAAATTAAACCGAGTATAGCTTTGATTCTTACTCTTGATTCAAAGAATCTTCCTTCTGGGACAGGGAGTGGTTTTGTTTTTGGCAAGAAGGGGATTTTGGTTACATGTAATCATGTTGTAAAGAATGCTTTTGCCACTCTAATTAAATTTCCAGACACTACTGGTTTCATCGCCGTAAAGCCCGTTTTAAAAGATGAAGAACACGATCTGGCATTACTTAAATTTGATGATGACACAAGAGAACCTTTAGAACTTCAAGATTTATCATTGGTGAAAGAAGGTATTCAGGTGTTATTCTCAGGATATCCGCTTAGTGTTCAACATTTAACAACTCATCAAGGTATTTTGTCCGCAATAGCCAAAGATGCCGTGGGGACTACAACTTATTTGATTGATGGTACGGTAAATTCGGGGAATAGTGGATGTCCCTTAATGACAGAGGATGGAAAGGTTATAGGAGTTGTTAACGCCAAGAGACAAGAAAATGCAAATTTACTGGAGAAGGTTCAAAATATGCAAATTGGTGCCGTTGCTCTTCATGGAGTTGATCTTGTAGAAATATATAGAGCTTTGATTAGTAATGTACAATTGGGAATAGGATATGCGGTTCCTGCTTCATATATTCCAGAACATAAAGAAATAAATTAACTGACATATGGATATAATTAAATATTTATTCAGGACTAATGGGACATATTTTGGATTTATATATGAAGGGAATATCTTTTCTCGTGATGGTGCATATCTGGGATGGATTGAGGGAAAATATGTTTGGGATGCGGATGGGAATTTTAGAGGTGAGCTATGTGAGGAGAAATTTATATTAAGAAATCAGCTTGTTATTCCTGCAAGCTCAAGAACTCCAAAATTACGTCCTGTGATGCCACCATTGCCCAATCCTCCTCCTAATATTCCTCCTTATAGTCCCCCTATTGGATATACTGAAGCTTTTGTTAACATCTAGTTGGAAAGGTTCCCAATATTGGCAAAGGGAATCAATGGAATAACAGCTCCCATTAGCTCCATTTTCATGGCAATTTGTTATACTGGAGAGTATAAATGTTATGGCTTTATTTAACTCATGAGTGTAGTAGTTGGATATCATTTAGGCGATTGGGCGGTCATTATGGCTGATAGTCGTGCTACCAGACAAAATGATGGAGCGAAAGGTGACTGCTTACAAAAACTTCATAAATTGAATAATTTTGTTGTGGCTGGCTATGCTTCAAATAATGCTGTTTTGTCTGAAGATATTCTTGAAAAATTTGAACAAAAATTAAATGATCAACCACTAAACTTAGAAGATCTCAAGAAAAACTTCTCTGACATTTGTAGAAAACAAGATCTCCAAAAAGGGGATGAAATGGATTTCCTTGTTGTGTTTACAGATAAAAATGGGGTGGTTGATTTGTCGGTTTTTAAATATATGGACAATTTTTCACCGTTTTCTATAGTGGACTCCTTCGAAGTAATCGGTTCTGGAAGTAGCATAGAAGATCTCCTTGATGAAAAGAATAATGAGATTTTTGGATCTAAAGAAACAAAACAATATGTTCAAAATCAGATTGTGATGCAGGTTAATGTTGCTATTTCTCAAAAAGATAAATCTGGAGAATATGTTGGTGGCATGTTGCAAGCTTATCGCGTTGATAAAAAGGGAATTCGTCCTATTAGGCAGGGACAATTTTCTGTCGAACCAGAGGGTGGTTTTTCCTATGAAATGAGACTAGAAGGCTCAGTATGGACACAGAGGGATCTTTCTTCTAACAGGGCAGTACCTCTGGTAACTGCAAAAAAATTAAAAAATGACTTTATAGAAGAAATTTTTGATACTTCTAACCCAAAAACACCTCCTACCAAAAATGTTTACCTCTCATATTTTATCCCTTCGTTATCGTTGAAAACTAAAGTTGGCTGTAGGCTTTTTGAGATACCTTACCAAACAATTGTAGTTCAGGAACTGCCAAAAGAAATTAGTCTGAGAATTTACTATGGGTTACGATCCGTTAGTGGTAATTTTAGCACAAAAATTGTCATAAAGAATTCCTTAAATGATGAAGTTTTCTCTCATGAAGAATTAGTCCCTTCTTCTGATCCGGTCAATACTACACATTTGAATCTGGAGGCTAAATGGAACTGCGCGGAAGACGGGATGTATTTTATTGAACTTTACATAAATGACTTACTGACGGCAAGAAAACCTCTGTTTGTTAAAAAATCCGCAATTATTCTTCCAAGAAATATCCTCGACGATGAAATGAAAAAGCATACTGATTTGGTTGTACAGAATAATAACTTTGTTAATGTCGACTACTTCGATGTGTGTCATAATTTTCTGTTTCAAGAGAATAAATATGAATTTCAACATATAGTTTTCTTGATGATAACCCCCAAATTCCCTTTTGTACTTGAAGATTATGATTTTGTGGTTTCGTTCAGGGCTTCTGTCGGAGAACATAGAGTAAATATTGTATTGAATGACCTTCAGGGAAAAGAGTCTCATGTACTTTCTGATGCTATCGTGAAATGCAATCATTCTTGTTTATCATCAGTATTAGTCGGTAAAATCCCAGTTTTGTTCAATCATGATGGTGTTTACAGATTGGATTTGATGATTGATGGACAATTTCAAACTTCTAAGATTTTGTTTGTAGATGATATTTCAAGAACGACTATGTATTCTCTGCTTCCGGATCAAATTCGTGAAGCCCATGCCCAAAATAGATTTTTTGTTGCTCCTGAGGATGCGTATGCCATGAAGTTTTCAGATTAAATTGTTGTATGTTTGATTTTTCAACTGAGGGTTTCTTGTGTTTTTATGTTAGCTGCTAATACAAGAAAGAAATAAATCATAATACTTGTAGTCAAAATGTTACATTCCTCTGCACTGATTTCACCATGAGCCGTTCTGTGTCTCAGCTTATACCCTAGGGGTTCAAAAAGAACAAAATCAATCTGTTGGCAAAAATCTTCCCCCCAAGCATTTGTGAATTTATCAGATGAAAGATATAAACTTGATAATGTTTTTGTAGTTGTTGAGATGCCGTTTTCTTGGTTCAGGGCTATTGTGTCTATTCCAAGTAGTTCCGATAAATGCAGAAATATCCCTTCGAATTGTGGGATTAGTATGTGCAAAGCAGATATATAATCTTCTGCAAAATAGTGATGTATTCCTATTTTAAGAATTTTCAATGAATTTGCAGGAAAAATCTTGGTATCGTCTAAGTACTGCTCCAGAGATTTTTCGTCGAGTTTTTTTGATTTCATCAGTTGATAAAATAACTTTAACAAGAGTGTTTCAGATATTCCCTGATTGATTTTGTATATTTCTATGAACCAAGAGTATTCGCCATCTGAGCCCCTTTTAACCATATGCCCTTTATCTGTAATTGTAGTTAAAGTAGCTAGTTGAAATGCAAGTGGCATACTCTTTTTATAGGTTTCTGTTATCCTCTTTTTTTGAGGGCATAATCCTGAGCACAGCCCTATTGCTTCTAGTGATTTCTCTAAGTTTCCTTGGTTAAGAATTCTATTTATAATTTCATCTATTTTTTCTTGCGGTAGTTCTTGTTCGATTTCTATGCTTTTGAATTCCTTTTGAGATTTCTGATTCATTTCAACGAGCTTTGTCTTTATGAACGAGATTGTTTCCGAATTTGCTGATTTTAATGCTTTTTTTAGTGCACTTTTATATAGATGAGCCGCTTGAAAGAAATTTTGGGATTTTTCCGCTTGGTCAGCTTCTTTTAATATTGATTCGAGGGTATTGTTGTTCATTGTATGCAAAGTTGAATATAAAACGCATTTTACATAGTAAACAATGTCTGGCCTTTTTATCAAGTGCCCGTTTTTAAAGATAAACTTTCTTTTTTCAGTGAGACATCCTACAATGACGCTGTCGCTCAACATTACTGGCATATTTCCTATATTTTTAGGGGTTAATTCCGTCCAAGCTGGGGCAACTTACTCAGCCAGCGGAATTGACCTTATGGCCAATGATGTTGGGCGACCTGAAGTAGGTTGTCCCTTTTGTGTTCATATACGCCAAAAAGGACTAGTCAGTAAAACTAGAAATTTTAATATATTTTATCCATCATTAACCATTTAAACCCTATGTTTACAAAAAAACTAAAGTTGTCTTCTGTGGTTTTTACTATTTTGGTAAGTACAATTTTTTCTTCTTTTACGGCGTTTGCTGTTACTTCAGACCCGTTGCAACAAGCAAAAACAACGGCAGAGGAAGGGGTAGATCTGCTTACCAAAAGTGCCAAGAGTCGCTTTGAGAGTATGAATAAAAAGCCTACGAAATATCAAGATACTGCCTATTATTTTCAAGGGGATTCAGCCCAGTGCAAGTCAATAGAGGGAAGTGTAAATACCCTTACTGACTTGGGGAAGAATATGTATGACGAGAGTGATAAGATTTTGGATTTATATGGGGAGGAACTATCTTCAAGCACTGTAGAGGCTTGGAAGGATGCGGGAAAAATTTATACGACTGGCGCAAATGTTATTAAGGATTCGTATTATTTGCCTTGTTTAGAAGCTTTAAAGTGTCCTGTAAATAGTTCCGAAGTTCCAGATGGTCAGCTTTTGATAGATGGAGCATGTGGGTGTAATTCTGGTTATCACTTTAATGATGACGGAAGTTCCTGTCTCAAGGATGAAATAGTCACTCTAAATAGTGATTCTTTTAATGATTTAGACTCTAACGATAAAAATGCGAAGGCTATTATGTATCTTAAGGAAAATAATGTGATTAGTGGTTATCCAGATGGTACTTTCAAGCCATCCAATACCGTAAACAGAGCAGAATTATTAAAAATACTTGTTGGAGGAAAAGGAATAACTCCAACTTTAGACGAATATAAAAATTGTTTTCCCGATGTTAAGGAAGAATGGTTTGCTCCATATGTGTGCTATGCAAAAGCTCAAAATTGGGTGAGCGGTTATCCTGATGGCTCTTTTAGGCCGTCACAAGAAGTCAACAAGGTGGAGGCTATCAAGATGCTTGTAAATTCGCAGGGCTATGCAGTCTCGGATAGTGTTTCTTCAAATGTATATGATGATGTTACACCTGAAGATTGGTTTGCTCCATATGTTGAGGTTGCAAAGGATATGGGCTTGCTAGAAGAAACCGAAGGCAATTTTCAGCCTTCAGGGAATATGACTCGTGCAGGTATTAGTGAAAATATTTATAGAGCAATGATATTGGATCAAACTGGCATAAACACGGTGACTCCGCAGTCTGATGCACAGGCTCCGGTTTCAAATACTCCTACCGTTCAAACTAGTGGGAATGTAATACAGGTATCGAATGTATCTATTTTTGCAATGTGGAAAAGTTGGGATGCAGACGCTCAGGACGATGGATTTGAGTTAACCAGTCACTTTAAAGATGATTCTGGTAAAGGCGTTTATCCGAAGGTGAATGATTGGTCTGTGAATGTA
Source organism: Candidatus Altimarinota bacterium (assembly GCA_041663205.1). Classification (GTDB taxonomy): domain Bacteria; phylum Patescibacteriota; class Gracilibacteria; order UBA1369; family LOWO2-01-FULL-3; genus UM-FILTER-38-24. Next base: position 17,790 of record JBAZQZ010000007.1, on the reverse strand, counting down.
AAAGTCTATAAGGCTGAGATGGATTACAATAAATACGGAGATTTTTCTACTCATAAAATCCCTGATTCCATATATTCATTGTCTTTTCCTAAAAGTGAAGTGAAATATGATACCATTAATTTGCCATATGTGAGGGTTGCTGAAGAAAAAGTTCCTAAATTAGTAAAAGGATTTGGTTCTGTTTGGATAGAAGCTGAGTTTACATCTCCCACGCAGGGAACTTTTTCAGATTCCGATAACTATGTCTCTTTTTATACGCATACCCCACAAACAGCTACTCAAACTCCAACAACACCCGATGTTCCTGCTGTAGTAACCCCACCAGTAGTAACTGAATCAGCCCCTCTTACTATTTCAGGGACTGGACAGGTAGCTTCGGATAAATTTACCCTAAAAAAGGGCTTAGCTATTTTTAATAGCCAATACACTGGCGATAGTAATTTTATTGTCCATCTTCTTAATAGTAATGGTGATGAAATCGACCTTATTGCTAATGAAATCGATGCTTATACCGGATCAAAGGCGGTTTCTATCCCTAGTGATGGTAGCTATCTTTTTAATGTTAATTCTAGCGGTACGTGGAGTATTGCCATTACACAGCCTCGACCTACTACCGCATCTGCAACTACAATCTTTTCGGGTAAGGGTTCAACTGCAACCCCAATTTTTAGCCTTTCTGCTGGCCTTCATACATTCTCTGTAACCCATGATGGAGAAAGTAATATCATTGTGCATTTGCTTGATAGCAACGGAAAAGAAGTTGAACTTCTTGCAAATGAAATTGGTGCTTATACTGGATCACAGGCGGTTAAGACCAGCGATGCTTTATATCTTCTTGAGATAAGCGCTGATGGTAATTGGACTGTGAATATAAAATAGCGATTGTCATTGTCGCTGAAGAATAAGGTAAAAATGTCGCCACAAACGCCACTGCCGTAGCAATGCGCTTTAAATGCAATGGGGTAACTGTGGCGGTGTTTTTGGTGTACTTTTAAATATTTTTACTTGGCAATAATTATTTAATCTTTACTATCTCGAAACAATAAGCTTAAAATTACCTCTGTATTAGGTACTTTGTTACGAATATGAACATGAATATTAAAAATGAAGAATTCGCCATTATAGTTATTGATGAGTGTGTTGAGTCAGCACATGCCCGAAGAGAAATCATGGAGAGTCCAAGTGCATATGAAAATTACTTAAATCAAGAAATCATATGTGATGAGGATGGAGAACTAAATGCGAGACTTTTTGGAGAAAACTGGAAGGATCCTAACAAAAAAAACATTGATTTACTGGAATGGTGGGAGAAAAAAATTTTTCCAAAGCTAGAAGTTTTTGATGGAGTTACTAAGGAGGGTTTTGAAAAAGTTCCGAACAATGTAAATAGTTATTTAGAATATCTCTATAATCTTAAGAAACAGTTTAAGAAAGGTAATGATACAGAAGGTGCTCCTTCAACTTTTAGTGACGGAGTTGAAGGTCTATCAACTTATTCATTTGCTGGACTAGAAGTGTTCTGTAGTGAGCAGGTTCCCTATGAGATAAGAAGTATAAAATTTAATAATAGGGAAATATATAAAAAAGAGAAAAAAGTTCGATCAGGAGATTGGCAAGTCTTATGTTCTCTCGTTGTCGGCCAAGGGGATATTGTCAAACGAATTGATCTTTCGAGAGTTCTTAAGGGAACAAGTTATGATTATGCAGAGGGAACAGATGATGAATTAAATTCATCAATATCTAGACTCAAAAAATATCTACATGTGCAAATTAAGACCGAGATAGGGGTCGGCTACAAACTTTTACCGGAGCAAACCTTGCAAAAAAAGACCTAACCTTGCATTTCAAAAACCTCAGTGGGATTTCTTTAATTCCGTCTTATTAAAGCCAAAATACACACTTTGGTTCTTTAGTCGTACCTTACAAAGAATTGCAAGGTTTATGCAAGATGACTCATTCAAAATGAATGTGTTTTTAATGTTGATTTTATGGAAATGCAAAATTATATGAAGATAAGTGACTTTCAATTAGCTGTCACACTCTCAACTTTGGGATTTCAGCTAGAAGACATTGATCGCACTAGCTCAGAACGCTATCAGTTTTGTTTTAGAGGCAATAAAAAACTAGATGAGACCATTCAGGCCTTTTGGCGTGGAGAACTTCGATTAGAGCCAAAGGCGCTACTTCTCAACCACAAGTTATTAAAATCCCGTATCTACAGTGCCTCATGATGAAACTTACCCCAGAAGCAATTCAGGAATTTCAAGACGCATACCGAAAGGATTTTGGTCTTGAAGTAAGTAAAGAGGAGGCTGAGCAGCTTGGTTTACGTCTTATCACACTTTTTTCAGTAATTTATAAACCTATCCCGAAAAATGGAAATGAAAATGGATGAAATACAGGATGAAGCGGAATTGGAATATTTCCTTGAAATGGAGGATCAATGGCGCGCATCGTAGCCAAAATTCACCGATGAGGAACTCATAGAATTTTTTCCAGATGCCATCGATGATGTCTTGCCGGAAAAAATCATGGAACTTCGAGGGGAATGTAATGGATTAAGAAATGAGATACAACAAAGGATGTCACAACTACCAAACATGAATGAGATGACAGCCTTATTTCTCCGTGAATATATCAAGTGTACGATCGTTCAAGATCTAATTGCGAAAGAAAATAGTATTTCTTTTTATAAACGACTTCTCGTTAGAAAGCATCCAAAATTGCAAAAAAAGAGCAGAGGTTATAGCCCCGAAGATATTGAAAATGCTCGGAATGTATCCATTATTGAAATTGCTCAACACAGCATTAGTGGATTAAAAAAAAGCGGTAAAAATTATTTCTGCCAATGTCCTTTCCATAAAGATAAAACCCCTTCTTTTTTTCTGTATTCGGATTCAAATCGTTTTTATTGTTTTGGTTGCCATGCCACTGGCGATGTCATTACGTTCGTCCAGAAATTTTTTAACAAGAACTTTAAAGATACTATTTATTTTTTAATCCATAAATAAAAATATGAGCAATGAAAATGAAAATAAATTGGAAGCAAAGCTTCTTCAAATCATGGAAGGACAAGATGCGGAAGTTGGCTTACTCTCCCCTTCTAAGCCGAGAAAATCTCAAGCGGATAAACTGGTCGAACTTGTTACGGACGACAATTGTATTCTTTTTCGTGATCAATTCGATGAGCCGTATGCTAGCGTCCGAGTTAAAGATCATTGGGAAACTCGTAAATTAAACGGTAAGCATTTTAAGCGTTGGCTGTGTGGTTTATTTTGGAAAATCCATCGTAAAGCGGCAAGTTCAACCGCAATGTCCTCTGCTCTTAATATCCTTGAGAGCAAAGCATATTTTGAGGGAGAAAAAATTACTTTGGAAACTAGAATTGCTCCCAGAGATAATACTATTTGGTACGACCTTTCCAATGAAAAGTGGCAGGCAATAAAGATAGATTCCCTAGGCTGGGAAATTGTAGATCATCCACCTATAATATTTAGACCACACGCACATCAACGACAGCAGGTAATCCCAGCAAAAGGTGATGGTGATGCAAAGGCCTTGCTTCCTTTTGTTAACTTGGCAAAAAAAGAGCAAGGATTATTGATTATGGTTTATCTCATAGCTTGTTTTGTTCCGAGCATACCGCATCCCATTCCCATTTTATATGGAGCACAGGGGGCGTCAAAAACCACACTTGCACGAAAACTACGTTCTCTGGTTGATCCTTCTTCAGTGGAAGTTCTTTCGTTGCCAACTGACGAGAAAGAGCTTGTACAACAACTTTCACATCACTATTTCGCTTTTTTTGATAACATTTCTTATATGCCGGATTGGGTCTCGGATGTGCTATGTCGTGCGGTCACAGGCGAGGGTTTTTCAAAAAGAGAGCTCTATTCAAATGATGAGGACGTAATTTACAACTTTATTCGTTGTATTGGGCTTAACGGTATAAATATTGCCGCTAAAAAACCTGACCTTTTAGATAGAGCAATTCTTTTAAAACTGGAACGCATCACAAAAGATAAAAGGAAGGGAGAAAAAGAGATTTGGGATAAATTTGAAAAGATGAAGCCAATAATTTTGGCAGGGATTTTTGATGTACTTTCTGGGGCTATGAAGATACGAGATTCGATACGGTTAAGTGAGGTTCCTCGAATGGTAGATTTTACGATTTGGGGTTGTGCTATAGCTGAGGCATTAGGTTCTCCTCAAAAAGATTTTCTTGATGCTTACTACACCAACATAGGCGATCAAAATGATGAAGCAATCAATGAAAATTCAGTTGCGACCGCTATAATGTCTTTCATGGAGGTTGAGAATACATGGGAAGGGAGCTCATCCTTTTTGCTTGAAGAGCTGAACACAATTGCAGAAAAAGAAAAACTTGATGCTAAGGGTTCAGGCTGGCCAAAATCGGCTAGTGCACTTTCAAGGCGCTTAAATGAGGTAAAAACGAATCTTGCTGAAAAGGGTATTCTTCTCGAATCCAAAAAAATAAGTGGCGGGAAAAGAATTATCACCATCCAGAAGCAACTTCAAAATATTCCCGTAGGTACTGCTGAAGATGTCGCCCAACTTTTTGGGGGAGAACTTATTCAAGACTCATCTCAGTCCAATGCTGTCCCTGTGCTACCTGACCAAAATAATGGCGGTGGCGAGAGTGGCGGTATTTCTGGTTTAATTTCTTAACTTATATTTTTATGCCATAAACTCTTACAAAATAAATGCTCGAATCTCTAATGATTTCGGCAAAGTCAAAAAATTTTTATTTTTTAAATTTCTATTTTATGGATATCGAACCAACCCCAATTAGCGAGAAACAACTTACTGCAAATCAGGAAAATGCAAAATTAGGCGGTGTAAAAACCGAAGCTGGGAAAGCAATAAGTAAATATAACGCTACGAAGCACGGGCTTTTTAGCAAAAATACTCTCATCAAAAATGAAAATGCAAAAGAACTGGAAGAATTAAACCAATGTTTGCGTGAGAGCTTAAACCCAGAAACAGAAACGGAGTCTATTTTAGTAGAAACAATTGTCAGTGCTGTATGGAGGCTCAAGAGAGCTCATAAGATCGAGGCCGAATTGATTGATGAAAGCATTGAATATGAAATCTATGACCCTAGTGATGTTCTGCTGGCAATGCCAATAAAAAAAGTGCGTAGTGTTGGTAAGGCTTTTATGGTGGATGTGGCAAATGATAATTCGCTCGAAAGATGTACTCGTTATCTTACAAGCATAGAACGTAGCTTCTATAAAGCTTTACATGAACTGCAACGATTACAAGCTATAAGAAAAGGTAAAGAAGTGTCCCTACCTGCTGTTCTTGACATAAATACGGATAAAGATGAGTAGATGGGTTCGTTTTGTAAAAATATATTTTTATGGGTGTAAGATACTATATTAACAAAAAGGCGATGGTAGAAGATTGTTTGAGCATCGATACGTTCTGGCTGAGAAAAAATGACTATTTCGCTGGTAATGCCTTTTGGGGAAATGGAAAAGAGAATATGAGTTTAACAATATCAATTTCTGGAACGGATCGTTCCTGTAAAGTGCATTTTGTTACCACTCCTTGCAACTACGGTGGAATAAGGTACTGGTTTCTTTGTCCATTGATTAAAAATGGTGTTTTATGCGGTAGAAGGGTAGCAAGGTTGTATTTGCCATTTGGTGCAAATTATTTTGGTTGTCGTCATTGTTGTGACTTAACCTACCGATTGAGGCAGGCAAACCATAAACCGTATGTGAAATTAGGAAAAATGATCTATCTTGGAGCCAAAATGAAGGAGCTTCAGAAAGAGATGAAAAGGATCATCTACAGGGGGAAGCTCACTAAGAAGTGTTGTCGCTATCTTTCCTATAAGGACAAAATCGAGGCATTGGTTCCTTTGGTGGAACAAAAAAATGAACAATTTACTTTAAATCTTAAAAATCGTATAATGTCGTCGCAGTCCAAAGTTCAGTAAAAAAATACAAAGGATTATTGATTGTTGCCTTGAGTGGGGCAACTGTGCCAATAAGGAATCCTTTGTGAAACTGAGTTGGACTGCCACAGTTGCTCCACTTTGAGGTACAAAAAATCATATAAATTAAATTTTAAAATCGTATGAAATATTTTCAATATCGACGCAAATCAACTGAAGAAAAGAGTCGCCAAATCTTATCCATAGAATCTCAAAATGATGAAATTGTTAGGCAGTTTTCTGATCTCGAAACAATAGAATTACCACCAGAATCTAAGAGTGCTTTCCATCCCTATGAAAGACCAATTTTTGCTGATATGTTGGATCGAATCAAAAAAGGGGAAGCTCAAGGCATAATCTGTTACGACCCTAGTCGTTTAGCCAGAAATTCTTTGGATGCGGCTATGGTCATTCATTTTTTAGATACTGGCGTTCTGAAGGATCTTAAATTCTGCACTTTTCATTTTGATAATTCGCCGGAAGGTAAAATGATGCTTCAGTTTGCCTTGTCTCAATCGAAGTACTCGTCGGATAAGCTGAGTAAAGATGTTAAAAGAGGTATGCTTAAAAAATGCAGGAATGGTTGGAGACCTAATATTGCTCCAATAGGTTATATGAATGATCCTCATGGGTTAAAGGGAGAAAGACAGATTTTAGTTGATCCAGATCGCTTTGATTTAACGAGAAAGATGTGGGACATGTTGATATCAAGCAGGTACAGCGTTAAAGATATTTGGAATATTGCAAGAGATGAGTGGCATTTTGTCCCCTTGCATGGGCGGTCTTTTGCTTTGTGCACTCTTTATAAGATTTTTACGAATCCTTTCTATTATGGCGAATTTGAATGGGATAAGGAATGGCATAAGGGCAAACATCAACCCCTGATAATCAAGGAAGAATTTGATAGAGTCCAGTTGATTCTTGGTAGAAAAGGGAAACCACGCCCTCAAAAACATCGTTTCCCCTTCACTGGGCTTATAAAATGTGGATATTGTGGATGCTTTGTTACTGCCGAACAAAAGTTAAAGACGTTGAAAAAAAAGAAGGAGGCAAAACTGTATTCTTATTATCGTTGTACTCACCGTTCGGAAAATAACGAATGCCACGAACTGTCTATTTCTCAGAAAGAGCTAGAGCAACAGGTTGTAAAGCTTTTGGATGACATTACCGTCCCTGAGAACTTAACAACGGTTACTATAAAGTACTTGAGTAAGTTTAACGAAACAGAAAATGACGATAGAGGCAAAATTCAATCTTCCCTGCAACAAGCTTATAACAATTGCACAAAAAGAATTGAGAATTTATTAAACCTCTTTATCTCCCCTGCTAATTCTGACAAGGAGATTCTTTCAGATGACGAGTATAAGAGCCAAAAAATTAGTTTAATAAAAGAAAAGACGGACATTGAGGCTAGAATCAGGGCTTGTGAAGATAGAATAAACAATCAAATTGAGCTTACAGAGAAAACTTTTCAATTTGCTGCTTACGCCAAGTATCGATTTGACCATGGCAGTATTGATGACAAAAGAGTAATTCTTCAAAATTTAGGTCAGAACTTTTTACTAAAGGATCAGAATCTGACTTTGGAATTGGATAAATCGTTAATGACTATCAAAAATGGTATGAAAAAAATGAAAGCGCTTAATATAGCGTTCTCACCAACTTTAGAGGCATTAGAAAGCCCTAAAACCCAAATTGCTAAATTGTGGTGCCGAAGGGCAGAATCGGACTGCCTACACATGGATTTTCAATCCACTGCTCTACCAATGAGCTACTCCGGCTTGAAAGTTTTACAGGGAGATTCTAAGGGTATGGCTTTGATAAATCAATCTTTTTTTGTATAATGCTCGCATGATTGACAAATATAAACTCAAAAAGCTTGCAGAGATCGTTGTGAATTATTCGATTGGTCTGAAAAAAGGGGAGAAAATTTTGCTGAGAGGATATGGGTTTGAGAGCTATCCCCTGCTAAAAGAAATTTATGAGGAGTGTGTGAAAGTCGGGGCGATTGCAATTGATGTTCGTTTTTCAAATGACGAACTTAGCAAAATATTTTTCAAACACGCTGATGAAAATCAGCTCAAGCATTTGAGTGATTTGGACAAGCAAGTTGCAGACAGTTATGACGCGATGGTGCAAATTCTTGCCGATGAAAATCCTTACGAACTCAAGGAAGTTGATTTCGATAAGCTTTACATGAGCCAGGAAGCGAAAAAACCTTTGAGCGATATTTTGCATAAAAAAAGATGGTGTCTGCTTGCCTATCCAAACAATGCTTCCGCGTTAATGGCGAACAGAAGCCTAGAAGAGTGGGAGGATTTTATTTTGGACAGTTGTTTACTGGATTGGAAAAAAGAAGAGAAACTACAGAAAAAATTTATTGAACTTGTAAGCAAAGTTAAAAAAGTGCGGATTGTCGGAGAAGAAACCGATTTGGAAGTTTCGGTCGCAGGACAAAAATGGATAACTTGTTGCGGAAAATGCAATTTGCCGGACGGGGAAATTTTCACTTCGCCTGTGCGAGATAGCGTAAACGGAGTTATCAAATATAATGTGCCGACTCATTATCAATCACATGATTTTAATTGGGTAAAATTGACTTTGAAAGACGGAAAAGTTGTTGAAGCGGAATCGGATCATAAAATCGCACTAAATAAAATTCTTGATACCGACAAAGGTTCGCGATATTTCGGGGAATTCGCTTTCGGGCTTAACGATCAGATAAAAACATGGACGCGTCAGATTCTTTTCGACGAAAAAATGGGCAAAAGTTTGCACATGGCTCTGGGCAAGTGTTATGATGAGTGTCCGAACGGTAATGATTCGAGCGTGCATTGGGATTTGATATTTAATTTCAAATGGGCGAACGCGGAAATATATTTTGACGGCAAGAAGGTCTACTCAAAGACCAAATGGTGTGATAAAAGATTTGATTTTCTAAATTAATTAAATAAAAAAAATATGAAAAAAGTTTCAAACAAATTTCTTCCGATTTCGATTCTTGTGGCCGCGGTGCTTGTTTCCGGATCTCTTGTTTTCTTCGGGTACGAATACAGCAATCAGATGACTACTGATGTTTTCAATGCGAAAGTTGAGGAAGGGATTAGGGCTTTTATTGCCAAACAAGAGGCTGCCGCCAAGGCCGAAGATAAAACAGGAACTGTCGTGGAGGGTGATTATGCTGAGAATGATGCGGTTCTTGGAGATAGCGACGCGAAGGTGACAATGATAGAATTTTCAGATTATCAATGTCCAGTTTGCCAGAGATTTTATGCCGAGGTTTTCCCTACACTTAAAGAAAAATACATAGATACCGGAAAAATGAAATTTGTTTACAGGGATCTCCCGCTTACTTCTCTGCATCCGATGGCTTATCCTGCGGCACTTGCGACTGAGTGTGTAAAAGATCAGGGCGGAGATGAAATGTTTTATAAAATGCAGGAAAATCTTTTCGAGAGCGCACTTAGCGAACAAATGACAGCAGAAAGCCTGAGAAAATCGGCCGGGGCATCGGGAGCGAATCTGGCTAAATTTGATTCATGCGTTACAAATAATGAATTCAAGGACGAAATCACAAAAGACACTCAAGATGCCACAAGTCTTGGATTTAGAGGAACTCCCGGATTCCTTGTTAACGGCTATATGATGGACGGATTGTTCAGCCTTGAAGCGTATGAGCAAGTGATCGAGGGGGCTTTAGCGAAATAGCATGAATTTAAGTTTTGTGCCGTCTTCTTCGTCTTCTTTTAGAAGTTGTTTTGTCGAGAATTTGGCCGGGATCTCGGGGAAATAAGTATCACATTCATATTCTTTTTCGATGAATGTTATGTAAAGTCCTGTGAGATTCGGATGGGTTAAAGATTCTTTGAAAAGTGTTGCACCGCCGATTATGAACACTTTTTCAATGTCGTCGCCTGCTGAGACGATGGCGTCATTTAGAGAAGTGTAAATTTCCACTCCTTCGATTTTTAAAGTTTCGTCGCGTGTGAGTACCACATTTTTTCTATCTTTTAGCGGACGATATTTCTCAGGCAAAGAATACCAAGTGTTTTTTCCCATGATCACCATGTTTTTTTTGCTCGGATCTTTTACTGTTGTTGTTATTTCTTTAAAATATTGCGTTTCTTTTTTGAAATGCCAGGGCATTTTATTGTCCTTGCCTATGCCATTTTTTGAGTCTACCGCAACTATAATGTAAATTTCTTTATTCGTCATCGATTTTATTATACCGCAACTTGGAATTTTATAAATGCTTCGTGTTCGTAATTTTTCAATTCGAAATCTTCAAATTTTAAATCCCAGAAAGGTTTTTTCGCGATTACTAATTGTGGTAACGCATGTGGTTGTCTTTTTATTTGTTCTTTTATTCCTTCGAGGTGATTTGAATAAATGTGTGTGTCCCCTGTTGTGTGCACGAAATATCTTGGGGTCAAATTACATTCCTGTGCGACCATCATCAGAAGTGTCGCATAGCTCGCAATATTGTACGGTACGCCGAGCGCGATATCCGCACTTCTCTGGTAGAGCTGTACGTCCAAATATTTCCCCACAACGTAAAATTGGAAGAATGCGTGACATGGAGGTAAGGCCATTCTGTCGAGGTCCGCGACATTCCATGCATTTACGATGATTCTTCTTGAATCAGGATTATTTTTGATTGTATCAATCGCAATTTGGATCTGATCGATATGGCTTTTTGTGTATGTTTTTTGATCTTCGCCCGGAGTGAATTTTTCCCATTTCCTCCATTGGTAGCCGTAAATCGGGCCCAAATTTCCGTCTTTGTCTGCCCATGCATCCCAAATCGGAGTGTGCTGAGTCAATTCGTCGTTTATGTTTGTAGATCCTCTTAAAAACCACAAAAGTTCGCGGAGTATTCCTGCATAACTCACTTTTTTTGTTGTCACCATCGGAAATCCTTCGCGCAAATCGTATTTTTTTTGTGTACCGAAAATTGAAATGGTCCCTGTGCCGGTTCTATCTTTTTTTTCGACTCCGTTTTCGAGAACTTCTTTTACAAGCTCCAAGTATTGTTTCATGTTTTTATTATAAGGATTTATCCAATATTTCAAAGAATTCTTTTAGTACGTTTTTTCCGCTTAAGCTTTTTGTCAGCTTGCCTTTGACATAAACCTGCGCTGTTTGTTTTTCTTGATGCCCGGGCAACATTATTGCAATATCCGCTTTTCCGCATTCTCCCGGCCCGTTTACGATGCATCCCATTATTGCGATGTGAATATTTTTTGGTGTTTTATGTTTTTTTACGTGTTCATTTATTTTTTCGACCATTTCTCTGAAATATTTTTTATTTGTTCTTCCACACCCCGGACAACTCGTAATTTTTGGCGTAAACGTGCGAAGACGCAGTGTTTGTAAAATATTTTTACAAACCTCAACTTCTTTTGTTCTGCTTTCGTTTTTTGAAGGAGTTATCGAAACTCTTATCGTGTCGCCGATATTTTTTTGTAAAAGAATTCCTGTCGCCACAGCACTTGAAACAATTCCCTGAACGCCGGTCCCAGCTTCTGTAAGCCCTACATGCAGTGCGTAATTTGCGTGATTTTTTTTCATTTCTTCTACTAATCTTTCGTGATCATTTATAAAATCTGTTGCGTCTGAACTTTTCAAACTTAAGATGATTTTATTTCTTTTTAATCCAAGTTTTTCCGCTTTTTCTGCAAATTCCAAAATTCCTTTCACTATATCTCCATCGAAAGAGCCCTTGTTTAAGCCTATTCTTACAGGTTTATATTTAGCACTTGCGAGAGCTATAAATTTTTTAAAATCTTTTTCGTTGCCGGGATTTATCCGATATTTGTCGAGCGTTTTTGCCATCGCCGGATATTTCTCCAGCAAAATGTGTCCGTTAAAATGAAAATCTCCGACGAGTGCGATATTTTTATATCCTTTTTTATCGAGAATTTTTCTTATTTCCGGAACAGCTTTTGCGGCGGCATCATCATTCACCGTCATTCTTACAATCTCCGCGCCCGCAGAATAAAGCTCAATGCATTGTTTTACAGTCGCAGTTACATCCGATGTCGGAGTGTCGGTCATCGATTGAATTACGACCGGCAGGCCTCCTCCGATTTTCACTTTCCCTATTTTTATTATTTCTGATTTCATTTTAATCGATTACAGCGGACCCCAAGCATATATCATTTTTATAGAAAACTGCAAACTGTCCTTTTGCGATCCCTTGGTCGTTTTTATTGATTTTCACTTTTGCTCTTTTGGAATTTATTTTCGTAATTTTCGCGATGTACATTTTTTCTCCGTGGCGAAGTTTTACTTTTAGATTTGTATTGCTCGGAATTTTTCCGCTGAAAAAATTGTAATCCGAAATCTCAAATTCATTTCTTTTTTTATTTTTGTCGTGATAGTTTTTGGAAATAAAAACTATATTTTTTTTGAGATCTTTTTCTACGACATACCAAGGCCCTCCACCAAGTTTTATGCCTTTCCTCTGCCCTACCGTGTAATAGTATGTCCCTTCGTGTTCTCCCATTTTTTCGCCTGTTTCGTATTCTAAAATCTCTCCTTTTTTCTCCCCCAAATAATGTTTCAAAAAGTCACTATATTTCAATTTTCCCAGAAAACAAATTCCCTGGCTGTCCTTTCTGTTTTTATTCGGAAGATCGAATTTTTCCGCGTATTTTCTGACTTGTTTTTTATTCAAATGCCCTACCGGAAACTCTGCACGGGCTAATTGTTTTTGGCTTAACCTCGCCAAGAAATAAGTCTGATCTTTTATTTTATCGGTGGAAAGTTTGAGATAATATTTCCCTGTTTTTTTTACAATTTGCGCATAGTGCCCCGTCGCGATTTTATCGAAACTTTTATCTATTTTGTTCATAAAAAGTCCGAATTTTATATTGTTGTTACACATAATATCCGGATTCGGCGTACGCCCTTTTTTCACTTCATCAATTGTATATTTTACAACCGTATCAAAATATTCCTTTTGCATCGGCACTATTTTCAACGGAATATTTTCTTTATCGCAAACTGCCCGAACGTATTTCAAATCTTCTTCCCACGGACAATTCCCCATCGAAGACATCTCATCCTCAAGCCATATTTTCAAGTAAAAAGCCGTTATATCACAGCTTTTTTTTTGCAATAATTTCAATGCAACCGAACTGTCCACTCCTCCCGAGAGAAGTACCGCCACTTTCATGTTTTTTCGAGATATTATTAATTGATTATAAGACTATATTTCCTGCATGGAATGTCAACATTAATTTAGCCTGAGCCATTGACAGTCTTTTTTTAGCACTCTAAGATGTAGTTTGCTAATTTATTATTTAACTCAGGTATGTATGGAAAAATGTACAAAAGGTGTTATCACAGGAGCGGTTTCCGGTGGAGTTACCGCGCTTGTTATTGTGGGAGTTGTTGTCGGATTATACCAGCCGGGTCAAAATGTCCCCACGACTGAGAAAGCGGCTGATTCTACAAATATCGTTCAAAATGTTACGTCCCAAGAACAACTCGTAATAGATACCGTAAAAAAGGCGAAGGATTCTACGGTTTCTATTGTTATTACAAAGGATGTCCCGATTCTTGAGCAGTATTATGCAAATCCTTTCGGGGAAGACAGCCCATTCAACTTTCAAATACCTCAATACAGGCAAAATGGCACTGAAAAGAAGGAGGTTGGCGGGGGTAGCGGATTTGTCGTTTCCGAGGATGGGTATATTGTCACAAACAAACATGTTGTTTCGGATGAAAGCGCGGAATATACCGTCATCATGAATGATGCGGAAACAAAATATCCTGCAAAAGTAATTGCGCGGGATTCTTTGAATGACATTGCGATAATAAAAATCGAGGCAACCGGTCTTCCGTTTTTGAGTTTTGCAGACAGCGACATTCTTCAGGTCGGACAGACTGCAATCGCTATCGGAAGCCCTCTTCTTGAGTTCAAAAATTCCGTTTCGGTCGGGGTCGTTTCCGGACTTTCCAGAAAAATCACCGCGGGAGACGGCAAAGGTATGTCTGAAAAACTTGAGGGGGTGATACAAACCGATGCAGCGATCAATCCGGGAAATTCCGGAGGCCCTCTTCTTGATCTTCGAGGAAATGTCATAGGGGTAAATGTTGCTGTTGCCAATGCGGAAAATATCGGTTTTTCTCTCCCTGCAAATACCGTAAAAAGTATTTTTGATTCAGTAAAAAAGACAGGGAAAATAGTGCGTCCTTTTTTGGGAATAAGATTTGTGCCGGTCACAAAACAGCTTAAGGAAGCCAATAATTTATCTGTTGATTATGGGGTTCTTGTTTTGCGCGGAGAAAAACTTGAGGATCTTGCGGTTGTTCCCGGATCACCTGCCGACAAGGCCGGCATCATGGAAAATGATATTATTCTTGAGTTGGACGGAATAAAACTTGATGACAATGTTTCATTGCCAAATTTTATCGCAAAGAAAAATGTCGGAGACAGTGTAAAAATGAAAATCCTTCACAAGGGTGAAGAAAAAAATGTCACTGTAAAACTCGAAGAAAAGTCTGAAAAATAAATATAAGCGCAAGGATTATCGGTACGTGAATCATGTAAATCACGAGAGAGTTGCGGCCGAGAAAAAGGACGGGATTTAGAACTTTCGGGCATGAATCTTTTATTATCGGGGCATTATCTTTATAGAGATAGTGCCCTATTTCAAGCCCAAAAAGCGAGACCGCAATCCACGGAAATATCGGGAAATAATCGAGCGAGGAAACAGTTGTATTTTTAAATCCGAGGATAAAAAGAAAAATATTTTCGGACTCGATGTTTTTTATAAAGAGCCAAATTAATATCGCGGTCAGCCCGAAAATCAGGCCCATATATTTTTTATTTTTTACCGCAGGCAAAATAAAAACGCTTGCCGAGATTAAGTGTAGCACGCCAAAAATCACGAAATAGTCCCGCGCAAAAATATAGGTAACAATATTTATAATAATTGCACAGCCCAGAATTATAAATCCCCTTTTTGTCTGTTCCGTATAATTTTTTTTCGAAATTGCCATCGAAACCCCGACAATCCCCAAAAATGTGAACTGCACAAATCTCAAGTATGGAAGCCATAAATCCGAAAATATGTTTGTTTGCGCAATGTTTAAAAAATTCAGCGCAAAAATCGTGTGATAAAAAATCATCCCTGTTACGGCAATGCCTCTAAACAAATCTATTTCCTGGAATCTTTTCATTGATTATTTTAGAATTTTTAGAGCCTCCGAGAATTCTTCCGGCAAATCAGCTTTTAGATGCATTTTTTTGCCTGTGACAGGATGAGTGAAATCCATTTCAGCCGAATGCAAAAAGAAATGCCTGAATGGCACTATCTTTTGATATTTCACGTATTCACTCCTGTCCATGTATTCGCGGTCCATAAGCAACGCATACCCTAAAATCCTAAAATGTTTTCTTATCTGGTGAAATTTTCCCGATGTTATTTTGGCTTCTATCAGCGACGCTTTTACATTTTTAAATTCTCTCAAAACTTGGTATACGGTTAAAGCAGGGACTTTCACTTTTGGATCTTCCCTGGATGGTAACGGAATTTTTATTTCGCCCATTTTCTTTTTCAAAATCCCCGTGACTATCGCAAAATATGTTTTTTCTATCTTATCCAATCTTTGTTTTTGCATCGTATTTTCAAAAGCGGATTTTGTTTTTGCAAAAATCACTATTCCGCTTGTGTCTCTGTCTATTCTGTTTATCGGACGCAGTCGGATATTTTCTTTCGCATATTTCACGCTAAGGTCATCGAGAAGGTTTTTTTGTTTTTTATTGGCCGCAACAGTCAAAAGTCCGCGCGGTTTTGAAACTGCGAGTATAAAATTGTCTTCGAAAATTATTGTTTTGTCCGGCATGTGAGTATATTACTACACAAACAGGCTATCCGCCAGTTTGTTGGGGAAGTTTGGAGCGGGTAACGGGAGTCGAACCCGTCTATCAGCCTTGGGAAGGCTGCGTAATACCGATATACTATACCCGCGTGAGGAGTTATAATGCGGACGAAATAATATTACTTTATGAAAAAAGTTGCAATAATAGGGGCCGGAGCGGCCGGAATGATGGCTATGAGTGCCATTCTTGAGGAATCGCATGATTGTCAGATTTTTTTAATTGAGAAAAATGCGTCCGCTGGAAATAAGGTTTTGCTTACAGGTGGTGGCAGGTGCAATGTGACAACAGGGCTTCCCGACATGAAAGAGGTTTTAAAAAGGTATCCCAGGGGAAGTGTTTTTTTGAAATATGCGATGCATTTTTATCCTCCGAAAGCCGTTTGTGAGTTTTTTGTGAAGCGCGGAGTTCGCTTAAAAACCGAGAAAGATTTTCGTGTTTTTCCGGTTTCCGACAGGAGTTGTGATATCGTCGGTGTTTTTGAAAAAGAAATTAAAAATCCGAGAGTGAAAACTTTTTTTGGAGCAGATGTGGTTAGTGTTGTTACTGTCGATAATGGGTTTGAAATAAATTTTCGAAGTAATGAAAAATTGTTGGTTGATGAAATTCTTTTGGCGACAGGATCTTCTCCGGTCGGGTATAAATTCGCAAAAGAATTTGGACATAAAATCACAAAACTTAACCCAAGTCTTTACGCTTTTTCCGTTAAAGAAAATTTTATAAAAAATCTTGCCGGAATACATTTTGAACAAGTAAAAATGAAACTTGTTTGCGATAACGAGTATGTTTTTAAAGGGCCTTTTTTGTTTACGCATAAAGGGATTTCGGGGCCATGCGTTTTCGCGATTTCTTCCATGTCCGCTCATGAAGAAATTTCAAAAAATTCCATGCGTAATCTTTTTATAGATTTTTTTCCTGAAGAAAATTATCAAAGTTTGGGAGACAGGATTTCCAAAGAATTTGTTAAAAATCCGCGAAAAAGAATTTCAAATATTTTGTCCGAATTTGTTACAAAGTCTTTTGCCGGGCAGTTTCTTTCTTTTCTTTTGATTGATAAAATAGCGGGAGAAATTTCAAAAAAAGAATTAAATAAAATTGTTGAAAATTTAAAAAATTTGCGCCTGACAATCGACGGAAAAATAAAAGGTGAGGAATTTGTGACAGCGGGAGGAGTTGATTTGCGTGAAGTGGATGCCAAAACCATGCAATCAAAAATCTCTCCGAATTTATATTTCGCAGGAGAGATTTTGGACATAGACGCTTTTACCGGCGGATTCAATTTGCAATCCGCGTGGTGCACAGGCAGGCTTGCGGGGGAAAGTATCGTTAAAAATTTGTGACTATAGTCGCCCCTTCTATCCTTGTTATGTCTTGGGCAGGCAATGCATATTTTGTGCCGTATAGGTCATAACCTTTTAGCAATTTTTTGTGCGCGGCCAAGTATATGTATTGAGAAAACCAATTTTCTTCTTTGACGTCAACGAAATAATCTATTTTTGTTCCCATCAATTCCATCCATTCTTTCTTCACTTCCGGATGCATATATATGTATGCCTTTATCATCATCTTGTAAAATTCCGCTCTTGTCGCTTTATCTGTTGGGGCAAAAGTTTCAGGTGTTTTTCCGTGAATGATGTCTTTTTCTTTCAAATATGAAACCGCTGAAGAGTACCATTCCATTGTGCCAACATCTTCAAATGGCTCTGTTTTTATAACTTGATCTTCGGTATATCCCATATATCTCGCTACCAAAACCGCCACTTGCGCTCTGTTCATTTTCCCGTTCATGTTGAAAACTTTTTCTCCGTTTATTGTTTCTCCCGTCATTAATCCGGCTTCTGTAATTTCTTTTATAACAGGATATTCCCAATTTGTACGATATAATCCACTTAAGTCCGAGAATCCTAGTACCGAATTTGATTGTCCTTGTGTT
>JBAZQZ010000006.1:0-65459 GCA_041663205.1 Candidatus Altimarinota bacterium | reverse complement strand
ATATACAGTAGAGATTGATGAAGACGTAACCAATAACGGAACAGACGAAACAGCGATATCCGCGGGGCTAACTGCAGGGACGTATGTAGTGGCAGGAAGAACACTTCAAATAGAATGGGCCGCGGTTGCACCAGAATCCGTCTGGACCCCAAATGCTGGTATAACTACAACGGTTCGTATCTTAATAACGGCGGGCGGGTATCCTACGTACATACTTACACCCACCACTTTCACATTTTCAGGAGTCACGGCCGCAGTAGGCCCTGAAACAGACCCATCAGGCACAGACACTGTTACTGTATCCGCCGCCGCATTGGTAGCAACCGTAGAGTTAAGCACAAATGCAGTGGTGGGACCAACCGGAGCCACAACTATAAACCTAAGCGGACTCCCATTCGGATTGGACACAAACGACACGATAGACATCACTTTTCCGGATTACGTTGATATTTCCGCATTAGCTCCAACAACTCCAACGGGAACGTTTATTGAAAATGGCACCGCGGTCCTCAGTTGTGACGATCCGGGAGCACTCCAGCTTTTAACCTGTACGGTAACGTCCGGGACATCACCAACATCAGGAACATTAATAATAGGTGCAGTAAATGGAATTACCACCAGGTATGCCGGAACCACAAATATAACAGTCTTTGAAATTGAACATGGAGGAACCGCAACCGCTGACATTGCCATAGATGCGGACGGTTCAGGCCTGACAGACGGAACATTCGCGACAACATTAGCATCGCTAGCCGCTGACACAACAGCAGTCGCTACGGTTGGAGACACTACGGGAACCGTAACGGTGGCTTTTACATTTCCAACAGTCTTAGCGGCAGACGATACAATCAAACTTACATTCCCAACTAACTACAATATCTCAACAATGACGACTCCACAACTTGCCGTCCTTGCCGCTACCATCGGGCTGGATAACAACGTAAATGTCGCCATGTCAGGACAAGATGTAACAATTACCCTCCTCGGAGCACAAGGAACAGGGTTTCACACAATTTCTCTTGAAGCAAACGTAATTACGCCACGCTACGCAGATACCGCTCAAAATCTAGCGGTGTTGATAGAAAAATATAACGGAACTGCATCGGGTGAAGACGTAGCCGCATCTGCCGCAAACACCGGAATTGCTACACCTTTAGCAGTTACAGTCGCACACGCCGCCAATGCAGGCATAGTCTTCACAAATCCGGCGGTAAAAGGATCGGGAACGGTAGTCTTAACTCTAAGCACAGGTCTTGATTTGGCCATCAATGACACAATAACATTTACAATGCCTGCATGGATAAATGTTCCAACTGCCACACTAGCGAATACGCACACCTTTACTACTGACACAGGAACCTTTACATGCGTAGGAGTTAATTCAACAAGAGTGATTACATGTACTGTAATGGCAGACACGATGGACGCAGGGACAACTAAAACTATTACCTTAACGGCCACAGCGGCTCTTACCGCGGTTTATGCTAATATATCCACAGCGACAGACGTAACAGATTTTTCAGTCAATAATGCTGTTTACTCTCATCCTATCTCAGCCGACACAAGCGTAGCTGTAAGTACCACAACCGTCGGTGCTCTCACCGGCACAAATGTCGCACCTCAATCATTAATATCCGGAGTTGAAAGCAAAAATACAATTTCCTTCACGACGGCAACTGCAATCCCAATCTATGGAAAAATCTCCGTCACATATCCTACAGGATGGAGCGTAGCGGGAGCAGAGGGAAGGACTGCCACAGACCTTTCAGGACTTACCGGGACATGGACGGCAAGCGTATCCGGACAGACGGTAACCTTTACCCAATCAGGGACAGGATCGGCAGCGTCAACCGTGGGAGCTACAGTTTTGGCTCTCTCCAACGGAATAATGCCTCCAAGTGCCAATGGAGCAAGTGGAACATATACAATCACAACAAAGACGGCCGCAGGAACCGCTACTTTAAACTTTATCGAAACAGACGCATTAGTAGCCGCAGACACAATACTTGGAGGCACGTACAGTAGCGGTGATGATACTCCGGCCACAACTACCACGACTACAGCTACAACTACTACAACCACCACTCCTGCCACAACAGCAACGACAACAACAACTCCAGCCACCACAACTACCACAACAACCGAACCTACTCTAAATCCTGAACCATCCGTAGAAAACACAACATCAGTTGAAACGACTTCCGGCGAAATAGTAACACTCACAGATCTTCCTGAAACCTTCTGGGCGACGGATGTGATCACTGCGATGGCAAAAGCGGGAATAGTTCAAGGAAATGAGGACGGCACATTCAAGCCAAATTCAAGCCTGAATCGCGCAGAGGCATCAGCACTTTTATACAGAGTTATGGGACTTGAGGAACCTGTGAATCCTACACTAAAACCATTCACAGACGTTGAAATCGATCAATGGTACGCAGGATATGTTTCCGAATTAAAAACCAGAGAAGTTGCAAACGGAAATCCTGACGGAACATACAAACCGGCAAATTCAATCAATCGCGCAGAATTCCTAAAATTGGCGATGAACCTATACAAATACCTTGGAGACGAAACGACAAAAGCGGCAGTTGAAGCTTTGGAAAAAGGAACACAAACAACAGCATTCAAAGACCTAGATACGACAGCATGGTATTCAGGAACAGTCACAGCCGCAACGGAAAAAGGATTCATCGGCGGTAAGGCATGCGGAGCAGACAAATGCTTCGACGCAACAGCCGAAATCACAAGAGCAGAGGCCACACAAGTCCTCTACAATATGTTCGGCAAAATGTTACAAGTGGAATTGCCGACAGAATAAAGAGCCCACACGACTAATCAAAAGACCCTTCCTTAAACCGGAGGGTCTTTTTTATAACCATCCTCGAGGATAACTTTTTATAAAAATAAATTCTCTTGAAAAGTTTATGGTAAAGGATTACCATAAGTATGGTAAAAATATACCATAAACATTTTTATGATTTCATTAGCCTCTACTGTTACAAAAAAACTTCTTGCATATTTTTTTATGAATCAGGAAGAAGAACGATACTTGAATGAATTGGCAAGAATTTTGGATGTTGATGCGAAAAATTTGGATGTAAAGATTAAAGAACTTGAAAAGGAAGGACTTTTTAAAAGTCGTTTTGGGGGAAGGCAAAAATATTATTCCTTGAACAAAAATTATCCCTTGTTTCAGGAATATGGAAAGATTGTTGCCGGAACTTTTGGGTTTGAGAATGTTCTCAAAACGATTCTCCAAAAAGTGAAAGGAGTAGAAGAGGTTTATATTTTTGGCTCATATGCTTCTAATAAAATGGATGAAGCAAGTGATGTCGATTTATTGGTCATTGGGAAGCATAAAACGGTCGATTTACAAAAGGAGTTATTGTCTGTACAAAGGCAATTTAGCAGGGAACTTAATATCGTTGATATGACGAAGGCTGAATTTGAGGAAAGAAAACAGAAGAAGGATCCATTTATGGGAGATATATTTTCAAAATCTATAATTAGAATCTTATGAAAGTGGTTGATGATAATTTTTTTGTAAAAATGCAATTCTCGGAAGAGCAAATCCAAAAGTATTTTTTGTCTGCTGAAAAATGTCTAAGAATAGCCCAATCTATCCCTGTGCCGGAGGTTGTCTTTAAATTTTCTTATGATGCGCTGATTAAATTTGGAATAACTTTAATTGCCTTCACCGGGCTTAAGGTTAAAAGTCGAATGGGACATCATATTAAAATTCTTGAAAAAACCGGACGAATCCTTAAAGACAACGATGTTGAGATTATAGGCAACATGATGCGCAATAAGCGCAATTTTGATCTTTACGATGCCGGAACGATAATCAGCAAGAAAGAAAGTATGGAATTTTTAAAATTTGTTGAAAAGGTATACAGAGAAGTAAAGGGGAAGATAAACTCAACAGACTTACACGACTAATCAAAAGACCTTCCTCACCCCGCACTGCGGGTCGGAGGGTCTTTTTTTATGCAAAGATCCAAGAAGTTAATTAAAAAACGACTATTCAAAACGTCATCACAAATCAGTTGAATTAAACACGAAAAACAACAATAATGCCCAACAGTAGTGGCCAAGCTACGAAAGTTTCGCCACAGCTTAAAAAATTTTTAATAAAAAACTATGAACACAATCTCAAAAATCTCAAGCCTAAAATGGCTCAAACTCGCCATCATCTCAGTAATGGGATTGACGATGTTCTTCGCGGTATCAATAACAGCCTTCGCGGTGGATGGTGTCATTGAAGACATATTACTACAAGATGATATTGGAGGAGACGGGAAGATTGACACAGTGCTGGTTATAGTAGAATACGTAAATCCAACAGCTTGTGATGGGATTATGGGAGCGGATACTTCAAAATGGAGTGTTAAAGATGCTACTACCTCAGGGATGGTTTCTGTAACCAGTATAACGTGGGATAGCGGGAATGAAGTAGCAGGCCTATGTGCTTTTAATCTGAATCTAAACACTGCCGACACTGATTTATCGGTTAATACCTCGGCGACAGCTCTCGATATTCAGCATGAAGCCGGAGATACACTAAAGGTTGAACACGGTGCCGATTTAGATCAGGTAACAGTGGCGACAGTAACATATGCCGCAAACACGGAAGTAGACGCAGCCTCTGTTGTCTTCAAATCTGCAACCACGGGGGACAACAATGGAGACGGGACAACAGACAGACTGGCAATTGTATTCTCAGAGCCGACGGATATCGCAGATGTGAATGCCGGAGACGGAGTGACCGGATTGTCAATATCCGGAGATAGTTGTTCCATAACGAATGGGACTTATGCGATAGATAACGCAACATCCGTTACCCTCACCCTTTCCGGATGTACGGCAGGAAATACATCAACGGTGGTAGTTCCTACATATGATGCAGATGCCGGAGATGCAATATTCGGAGATGGAAATGATAACGATGGGTTAGACTTAGTCCCCGAAACAGAAGAAATGCCGGACGCCGAAACTGTTGCAGGAACAGATGGAGTCTCCGCAATAATAGTGTCACCACTACGTGTCACAAAAGATACGAACAGCGCCGACGGATCGGCGGGAACAGCAAATGGGACAATGGATGGAATCCTTGTAACTTTTTCAGAAGCAATGGATGCGGACAGTGTTATAGCGAGTGATTTTGCCATCACTCTAGCTAACGGAACAGGCTTAACGGAAGCATATAGTGACACTACAGACGACACGACCTTATTCTTTAAATGTAGTGATTGTACTGCGGGTGATACATCCAATTTACTTAAACTTCAAATAACAGGGGTCATAACAGATGCAAACGGAGTAGTTTTTACGGCGGAAGGATCCCCAGTGGCAGCCTCAGACGGCGCGGCGCCATGGTTAATGACAAAGACCTACACAGACAACGGAACGAATGGTTCAGTAGACAGATTGGTGTTGGTTTTTTCAGAAAGCGTTACGTGGAATGGAAGCGATTTAACACAATTTGAGGCTGTAGCCCAAGGATTGACCGGATTTGTCGGGAATCCTTCAGCGATTGCATCAGGAAGTGGTACGGCGACCCTTACACTGACAATGCCGGCGACCACAAATTTGACCGGAGTGAGCGGGGGAACGGAACCGACGATTGCATACACACAAAGCGGAACAGCGGACAACAGGGTAAAGGACACGGCATCGCTTGACCTTGCAACCTTCACGGCGGTATCAATTACAGACGGAGCCGGAGCAATAATAACGGCACGCTTAACAAAAGATACGAACAGCGTCGACGGATCGGCGGGAACGGCAAATGGAACAATGGACGGGATCCTTGCAACTTTTTCAGAAGCAATGGATGTGAGCAGTGCTTTAGCCGCGGACTTTGCAATTACGACAAGTACCGACGGAGAATTAACGGAAGCATATAGCGACGTTACGGACAACACGACATTATTCTTCGGATGTAGCAATTGTACGGCAGGGAACACGAGTGATTTATTAAAACTCCAAATTACGGGAGAAATCCTGGATTTGGCGGCAGTAGGAGTAGCCGCAGTAACGGAAGGATCCTCAGTGTCAGCATCAGACGGAGCGGCACCATGGTTGACAACGAAAGAGTACTTGGACAACGGAACAGACGGGACAGTAGATAGACTAAGATTAACGTTCACGGAAACATTAGTGACGGCAACATCGAAAGCGGACGACTTTGGCTGGACACCGGGCAGCTTGACAGGGACAACACTAACGGGAGATGGAGTAGGAGCGATATCAACAAACACATTAACGTTTACGTTATCAGGAACAACGACAAATAACACAGGAGGGCCAAGCGCACCCACGGTACTATTTTCAGGATCAGCCGGAGGAAGAAAAATCGCAGATTCAGCGAGCAACGAAGTGGCAAGTTGGACAGCGGCGACAGTCACAGACGCCGCGGCGCCTGTCCTCGTTTCGATCGCCACAAACACCGCGAGCGGTGCGAACATGATGGTCATGACGTATTCCGAGCCAATGACGTACAATACAGATGGCTGGTATACAAACACGGACGGAACAAAAGCCTCCGATGATGCCTTTGGAGAAATGATGACAGCAACCGTAATAGATGGAATCGGAAACTGGACAGCCGGTCCGGGTGTAACAGGAAACATGGCCAATAACGCAGTTACCGACAATTCAATCTCGTTAAATTCAGCAGGTGTAGCAACCGCAGATACGGTACTCACAATTATTTTCAACGCACAAGCGGGAGGATATTTCACATCAGCAAGCACCACAGCACCAACAGCAACAAATACATTTGTAATAGAATCAGACATAAATGTATTGAAGGATCAAGGCGCCGGGTTAGCGGTAGCGGCAACATTAACAGCATTAGCATCAGCACCAACAATAACGCCGGACACAGGAACTTGGGACGTCACAAAGCCTACGATCACATCAATCACATACGCAGAAGGAACAGGACTTGTGAACGGAAGCATAGACAAAGCAACAATCGTATTTAATTCCACAATGCTGGGCGCATCACTTGCAGACAACAACTGTACGGTGGCGGGCGGAGCGGGAACATTTTCAGAATCCGCAAATGGCGCGACTAAAATATTCAATAGAACAGCCGACACCGCGACCACGGGAACGGCTGTCGCGGATGGAACGTTCCTATGTACAGACAATTCGCCTAAGATCAGAGATCTCGCCGGAAATCTGCTGAGCAGTACCACTATAGACGGTACAATGCTGGCCGCAGACCGAACAGGAAAAGAAACGGACGGCGCAAACCCTGTCCTGATGACAGCGGCAATAAGCAACAATGACGTTAGTTACAAAAATGTTTTCACTCTGACGTATTCAGAAGCCCTGACGGTAAAAACAGACAATGACACAACGATAGCGGCAGGTGCAAGCGGAGCAAGCTCAGCAACCATGGGAGCAATGACAACTGCAAAAACTTTGGCCGGACTCATAACTCTGACAAATGGAGATGCTGACTTGGTTTGTAATGCGGCCACGTCAAATACGGTCGCACTCGATGCCACAGCAAAAATAGTAACGGTCACGATAAACGCACAAACAGGAGGATTCTTCGTATCAGGAACACTACCTCCCGACTATGAAGCCGACGTAGATGCAATGACGGTAACCTCAGCAAGCACACGTTTATACGACGCGGCGAGCCTTGGAGCGGTAGCAAAAGCAACTCCGGCGACTTTGACTGAAACATCGGCGTGGGACGTGGAGAAACCTTCACAAATCACAGGGTTCCACTACGAGGCGATGGTTGGAGCCGGACAAGGAAGAATAGAATGGACGGCACATTCAACATTAACAGATTGGTCTAGATATATGTTCGCATATGGTACATCCGCAAGCGTCGGCTTAACAAGTTCACTATGGACATCAAGCAATGATGCAAACCTAACAACGATTGGCACTAACGGAACAGTAATAACCGGATTAACTGAAGGGAACACATACTATACAAAAGCATATGCGATAGACGCGGCCGGAAATGTTGGGACGGGAAGTTCGGAACAATCATTTATTTTACAAGGTTCAAGCTCAAGCGGAGGTAGCAGCTCAGACAGCGGTGGCGGCGGTGGAGGCGGCGGTTCTTCAAGAACAACCACAACAACTACGACCACGACACCTGCTACAACGGCAACCACAACTCCGGCAACTGACACAACAACATCAACAGAAACTGATACCGCAACAACCGTGACAACAGAAACGGCAACAGAAGGCGGGGAATCAAGCGAAATAGTCCCTATCACAATCGAAACAAAATCGGGAGAAACAGTCACTCTTACAGACATCCCGAGCGAGCACTGGGCGGTGGACATGGTTGAAGCGATGGTCAAAGCTGAAGTCATAAACGGAAATCCTGACGGCACATTCAAGCCTGAGGCAAGCCTAAATCGCGCAGAGACAGCCAAACTTCTATTCAAGATCATGGGCCTCGAAGATCCTGCAAATCCGACACTAAAACCATTCACGGACGTCGAAATCGATCAATGGTACGCAGGATATGTAGCTGAATTAAAGACCAGAGAAATCGCAAACGGAAATCCTGACGGAACATACAAACCGGCCAGCTCGATAAACCGCGCTGAATTCCTAAAGATGGCAATGAGCCTATACAAATACCTTGCGGACGAAACGACAAAAGCTGAACTCGAAGCCCTCGAGGCAGGCGAGCAGACAACAGCTTACGCGGACTTGGATACATCAGCATGGTATTCATCTGCAGTCACAGCCGCAACGGAAAAAGGATTCATCGGCGGTAAGACATGCACAGAAGGAAAATGCTTCGACGCAAACGCCAACATCACAAGAGCTGAAGCCACAAAGATCCTCTACAACATGTTCGGCAAAATGCTTGAAGTAACGGAATAAAACCCGCACTCCGGCGCATCGAAAGCGCCATCTCGCACTCACAGACTTCACACGACTAATCAAAAGACCCTCCCTTTAAACCGGAGGGTCTTTTTTAATTGACATTAGACACAGAAAAGAATACAATATAAACTGGAAATACCCAATTGTGACCATGTCTAGCTCATAAAATATGAAAAAAGACTATCTCCTATTGCTGATGCGTTCAAAAAATACGATTTTTACTTTCAAGGAAATTTCCTTGATGTGGGGAGTGTCGGACGCGGAGTTTTTAGAGAAAAAGATTTATCGCTACATCAAAAGCGGGAAATTATATTCCATCCGAAGAGGCATTTACGCAAAAGATAAAACTTATGACAAGCTCGAGTTGGCAACAAAAATAAACATACCGGCATATGTAAGTTTCGAAACTGTTCTTGCACAAAATGGAATTGTATTCCAATATTACAGCCAAATATTCGTAGCCTCGTATCTGACAAGGGAAATAACGTGCGGTGATCAAGTCTACTCCTTCAAAAAAATCAAAGACGTTACGTTGACAAACTCACTCGGAATAGAGAATAAAGGCACATATTTTATCGCCTCTCCCGAAAGAGCATTCTTAGACACCCTCTATTTAAACAAAGATTATCATTTCGACAATCTCTTGAATTTAAATTGGGAAAAAGTTTTTGAGATTTTGCCGATTTACGGGCATAATAAACGCATGCAAAAGAAAATAAAAGAATACAAATCATATGCTGAATGATATAACAAAACACAAAAATATTTTGATCAAAATATTGAAAGATATTTATACGGATGTTTCGATAGGTCCTGTTTTAGGTTTCAAAGGTGGGACCGCGGCGTATATTTTTTATTCACTGCCACGCTTTTCTGTCGATTTGGATTTTGATCTGATAGAGGCCGAAAAAGAGGATTATGTTTTTAAAAAAATAGAAAATATAGCCGAAAAATATGGAGGAATTAAAAACAAAAAAATAAAAAGATTCACCTTGTTTTTTGAATTATCTTACGACGAAAAATCCAGGAATATTAAAATAGAAATAAATCGCAGAAATTTCGGATCCAAATATGACACCTCTTCCTATCTCGGTATTCCGATGCTTGTAATGACAAAAGAAGACATGTTTGCGCATAAAATTACCGCTATGATGGAAAGAATAGGCAAAACAAATCGAGACATTTTCGATGTATGGTTTTTTCTGCGGAACGATTGGCCTGTAAACAAAGAAATAGTGGAACAACGAACAGGAATGAAATTCAAAGATTTTTTGAAAAAATGTATTCATTCAATAGAAAAAATCAATGATCGCAGTCTTTTATCGGGGATTGGAGAGCTTATAGATGCAAAACAAAAATCATGGGTCAAAATAAACCTAAAAAAAGACATAATTTTTCTTCTGAAGCTCTATCTTGACGCCGAAAAATAGCGGAACGACTAATCGAAAACCCCCCACCGCACTGCGGGGCGGAGGGTCTTTTTTGAAGTTATTCTCGTGTTACTTTTTATAAACCTGCCTGCCGGCAGGCAGGAATTTTAACAAAATTTAATGATTCCTTAATGTTATGGTGATATAACTCCACAAGAAAGCACAATAACCATTGTTAAATTGTACAATATACTGTACAATTCAAACGTACAATTAACAATGCAATATGATAAACATTAACGAAAATACAATTATGGTTCAAACATCTGAATTAAGAACGGGAATACCGGGGATCACGAAAGAGATAAAAGAAAAAAAAGTAATTCTCACGAAAAGAGGAAAACCGATAGCGATAATCCAAGATTTCCAAACATTCAACGAAAGAGAAAAACTTTTGGAAGAATATGAGGATGTCATATTCGGATTCTTAGCCAAATCAAGGGCAAAAACGACAAGTCGCAAAAAATATATTTCTCACGAAGAAATGATAAAAAAATTAGGGTTACTCTAATATGGACTCATACAAAATCACATACCATCCGCTTGTCTTCGAAGAAGACTTGAAAAAAATACCGCAAGGAGATCAAAGAAAAATTCTCTCCGCCATATTCAAAAAACTTTCAAAAGATCCATATGCGTACGGCAAGCCGCTCCAAAAAGAATTAAAAGGATATTTCAGACTCAGGATAATGGATTACAGGGCGATATATCGCATAGAAAAAAGAGAAATAATTGTCGAAGTAGTCAAAATAGGTATCAGAAAAGACTTAATTGTATACCTCCAAGCCGCAAAAAGACTGAAAAATCTCTAGAACCCCTGTTCCGCAAACTCCCTGAATAAAAGTACTTTTTTCTTATCCCTTGGGTCAAAAAGCAAAGGCTCGGTGTCACGAGCCAATTCCTCAAAATTGAGAGAAGATGTCTTCTCCAACAAATATTTTTTCAAATCCTTTTGATTATCAACGCCGATATTCTTTTTAAGATAGGCGAAATTCGGCTTGGCGCCGATGCCATTAAGAAAAACAATGTCAAAAAAATCTCGTCCCATAACTCTTTTTCTATTCACGGCCGCATAAATCTTCTGGGAAAGCAGTAAATCTTTTGGAACCGCATTTATCTGAGTAAAAACATCAAATTTATTTAGCAAAGGCTTATCCGGTATATATTCAAAATTTTGTGGCACGGTATCAACCTGAATAAGAATTTTGTGTTCGCTCATCCCCGAAAGACCGGAATCAAAAAGCAATTTTGGAATACGGATTTTTATACGATAGGCGTTTTTAGTAACCGTATTTACCTCTACTTCAAGCCCTTCCAGCATGAGATCTCTTTGAACGATTTTACTCAAGTCAATAAATTCCGGCTCGCTCATCCCGAAATTATCAAAGTCCAAATCTTCCGAAAATCTCGTACTTCCATAAACAATGCGAAGAGCTGTCCCGCCAAGAAAAGCCAATTTATTCGCATGTTCACTATTAAAAATGCTGTTCAAAATTTTATACTGCAAATATTCCTTCAAGATACTCTCCTTGAAAGCCCGTAAATTCTCGGGATATGCCGAAAGTATTTGCTCAAGTGTTATCATTTTTAATGGTTGTTAAAAATATATTTACGCGCTTGGAAAGCCGCTTATTCGCAAAAACATCAAGATATTTTTGCAACTTTTCAAGATTTATTTGTGCCTTGAATTCATCGCTGTTAATACGCATACCCAAAAAATCATCACCGGTTTTTAGATTTGAATTGATGTAAAAATAATCCAAAATCGCTTTCTCGGGTTCTGCCAAAAGTATCTTCTGTCGGCCAAATTCAACCAGTCTATAACCGAAATAAAGACTTGGCTTAACGCACCTGTAATCAAAATTCCCGACAGAAGTCTCAAAGTTTGCAGTTTTTTTTGTACTCACGGAAGTTATCTGAAAAATCTCTTCAGGAATAAGACCGTAATATTTTAATGCCATCTCCATAGATACATATGAAGGCGAATAAATTTTGTTTGCGACATAAAAAAGGAAATTTTGATTCAAATTCTGAGTGCTGAAACAATAAAAACCACGCTTAATCTTCTTCAAATATCCCTTCTTTGCAAAGCGGTCCAATTGTCTGTAAGAAAAGTTGCTGGAAACCTTTTTTATATCTTGCAATGAAAAAACCGGATAATCGGACAGCTGATTTTGAAACTCAATAAACGTCATAATAATTCTATTAAAGGACATTTTTGTCCCTTTACAGAAACATAATAGCAAAGATTCACTCAAAATGCAACTAAAACTTCCCCCACACCTCCGCCTTCTGTCAACAAAATCCCCAAAACCAAATTTAACTCACGCCCGATTCAGGTGTAAAATCAAACCAAACACGAATTTTTCGTGTCGTTATAGAATACAAAAAAAACATAACCTCAAAAACCATGTCACGTAAAAAAAGCAAAATCATTATCACCCTCGCGACATTACTGTCAGTCGTAATCCCCGCCACATTCGCAATTTCAGCCTTCCTCCTGCCGGCAAAAACGGCCTTCGCGGCACCCGGGGACGTTGCTATTGTAGGATTGCTGGATGAGGCGATTGTTGACGGGAAAATAGATACGGTAAACATCGTTACGGCATACGCGGGAGACACATGTACTCAAGTCAAACACGCAACGGATGCGGGAACAACGATAGGTAAATTTACAGTAACGTCTTCATCGGGGGCAGTTACAATCTCAACCATAGCTATTAGAGAGCAAGTCTTCGACAATTGCATATTGCAATTGAATTTAGACTCAGCAGATCCACAGTTGCTGGTGGACACATCGGCAACGGCATTAAATGTCGTATATGACAACGGTGGTGGCGATTTGAGAATAGACAATGCGGGAAATACAAATCTGGTAAATATTGGGCAAATAGCCACCGGATTAA
The DNA here is from genome assembly GCA_041663205.1 of Candidatus Altimarinota bacterium. Classification (GTDB taxonomy): domain Bacteria; phylum Patescibacteriota; class Gracilibacteria; order UBA1369; family LOWO2-01-FULL-3; genus UM-FILTER-38-24. The sequence goes on along the minus strand of JBAZQZ010000006.1, from coordinate 52,240 downwards.
CGGAATCAGATGTAGCCGACCCGATAATCAAGACCGTAACTACAGAGGATACAGACGAGAATGGATTCATAGATAAAATAACCTACACATGGACAGAAATCGTAGACACAGATGATGGCGCCGCACCGGTATTCGCAGATTTACCGGCTACAGTATTGCCGGACGGCCAAGCAATGACAGGAGCGACAGGAATAACTGATCCGGCCGGAGCATTAGCAGTGGTGGTAGCAACAGGAGTGACAGGACAACTGGGGGTAAACACAGCGGCGGGATCAACAGCGATAAGCGGAGATTTATCAACAAAATGGACGGACATGGCCGCTCCAATAGCAAATGAGCCAGATTCCTCAGAAGCGACAGGGCATGAAACGATAGTGGATGGTGCCGCCCCGATAGTTATCGTAGTGAACATGATTGACGACGACGAAAACGGAAGCGTGGAGGGACTGGAACTTACATTTAGTGAAAGCTTAGCCGGAAAAGCTCCGGGGGCGAATGGATTGGCAGTAGATTCTTCATCAAACCACGGATCTTGTACCGGCGAAAACGCGGATCCGGAAGTCTCTCCTTTGCTCACAGTGGGTTTTACATGTAGCGGTCTGTACACAGCGGTAGGCGATCTGACATTAACACTTATAGCAAACGACGGGATAGAAGACAGCTCAGGGAATGATTCTCCGACAAAAGCATTTACCGGAGTATCTACACCTCATATAGACGACGACGCCAATCCGATAATCAAGACGGTGACGACAGCGGATACGGACTACAACGGATTGATAGATAGTATAACGTACACATGGACAGAGAATATAGACACGGATGACAGTGCCCTACCGGTATTCGCAGATTTACCGGCCACATTATTGCCGGATGGTCAAGCAATGACAGGAGCGACAGGGATAACTAATCCGGGGGGAATACTTGCAGTAGTAACGGCGACTGGAGTGACAGGACAGCTTGCAGTGAACACAGCGGCGGGATCAACAGCGATAAGCGGAAATTTGTCGGCACTATGGAAAGATACCGCCACGAATGTGCCAGCCGTGGCAGCCGCGACAGCGAATGAAACAATAGTGGACGCCGCCGGGGCAATAATCACAGCACGTGTAACAAAAGATACAGATAGCGTATCAGGAGCGGCAGGAGTAGCAGATGGAACAATGGATGGAATCCTTGCAACATTTTCAGAAGCAATGGATGCAGATAGCGTTGCAGTCACGGATTTCGTCATAACTTTAAACGCCGAAACAGCATTGACGGAAGCATATAGTGATACAACAGACGACACGGACCTGTTCTTTAGATGTAGCAACTGTACGGCAAACGATACTGGTAATTTGCTAAAACTTCAAATAACCGGAGGAGATGGGATCTTGGACATGGCGGGAGTAGCCGCAGTAACCGGAGGATCGCTGGTAGCGGCAACAGATGGAGCAAACCCGTCAATCAACACATCCGGCTTTGAAACCTTGGACAATAATCAAGACGGAACGGTGGATTACATAAAAGTGATGTACACCGAATCGATAGACGATACATCAATCAATGAGACAGACTACAAAGCGTATATTTCAGTCAATGATGGAGGAAGTTTACTGGAAACATTCGCTTCCGCCGTTCCGGCACCTGGCGGACACGAAACCAATGTCGCAAACGATCAATATATTTTTGTCGGAGTGGCCTCGGGAACGGAAACCATTGCCGCGAATAAAACAGACTATGTGCTACATATTCAGCAAATAGGGGTAGTTTCAGACCTCGCCATAGTCCCCAATACATTAAATTCCTTCGGAGAAAGAGACACCACCGACGCCGCCCATCCGAAAGTGATTTCTGCAACGGTCACTCAATACTCGGGAATGAGCACAACGGTAAATTCAATAAATTTGGTATACACGGAAGCAGTCACTATTGCTACAGGAAACGGGGACAGTACTCCAACAAAAGGGGATATTACCGAGGTGGGAGTGATAGCCGGATTTGGCTCATTCTCTGTCACGGGGAACACGACAGCCGTAACGGGAGGGAATGAAGTCGGGGGCACAGGGACGGCAACAATTATAATTAGTTTGGGTACGAACTCCACATCAACCGGATACATAAATAGTACTTCAACCACAGCGCCAAGCGGGAATTTCACTCCGGCTCCTGAAATCTCACAGGTGGTCGCAGATGCGGTGGGGAATAAAGTCGCCCCCACAGTAGTCGCCTCCACCGCCGGCACAACATGGGACTTAACCCAACCGACAATCACAACAATCACTTATTCAGAGGCTTCTGTTAACGGAAAAATTGACAGAGCTTTAATTGTTTTCAGTGAAGATATGGATGACGAAGCCTTCACTAACGCAAACGGTTCTTTGGCAAGCGGCGCGGGAACATTTTCAACAGGCACAGCATTTGATGAGGAAATGACATTTAACAGAACGGCCGACACAGCCGCCACGGGAACCGCCGCGTCAGACGGAGTATTCACCTATTCCGGCTCAACAACCCTCATAAAAGACTGGGCCGGAAACTTACTCAATACCGCAACCGACGGCCAAATAGCGGCATCAGACCGCACGGGAAAAGAAGTGGACGCCACGCAACCGGTACTGGTAAGCCAAGAACTTGTTCAGCTCTCAAATAGTTACAATACGTTGAAGCTAACATACTCAGAGCCAATGTATATAGACTTAGGAGGAACGAACGGAATAATAGACGATGCTGATATAACAACAAGCGAGACAGGAGATTCAACAACGTCAATAGGAGGATTGACGGCGGCAGACGGGACCACGGCAACAGCGACAGACTCAGTTTTGATAGAAGGCATAGGATTGTTCTCAGTAACAAGCAACTATATCCCAAGCGCCCAAACTAATAATCACATGGGAATAGATTCCTCCGGAGAAATATTAACAATTACTTTCAACGCAAATAGCGGTACATATTTCGTATCAGGAACGACAAACCCATCAGGAACATTTACCCCGATTGACGGGACCTATATCCTCTCACAAGCATCAACTCCGGTAGGTTATACGGTGGCAAATACAAGAAAAGTGAACACATCAAACCCGGTCGTAGCCACGACGGTGACATCCTGGGACTCAACCCCGCCAAGCCAGATTACGGGATTAACATACGGAGGAATAGCAAGTTCAGATACGGCAATAATAAACTGGACGGCTCACTCTACACTTGCAGACTTTGGAAGTTATATGATGGCATATGGAACATCATCCGGAGTAGGACTCGCAAGCAGTCTATGGAAAGTGAGCAATGATTCAGCATTGGGAACAATCGCAACCAGAACGTCAAATGTGTCAGGCCTGACAGAAGGAAATACTTACTATATGAAAGGATATGGAGTAGATATAGCCGGTAACGTTGGGACAGCAGGCTCGGAAATAAGTTATTTCTTAAAAGGTGCTTCTGGCAGTAGCGGAGGAGATTCAGGTTCACCATTAAGCACTCCTGCCGCACCTGCAACAACCACCACGCCAGCCGAACCTGCGGACGAAGCACTTGCCGAAGAAATTCCCGCCGTAAGAACACCACTCACGGAAGAAGAAGCGCAAGCCATGGAAACATCGCTCACAGCGCTTGAAACAGAGCTTCAAGAACAAGGTGAAATCATAGTAATCACAGACCTCGGCGAAGAAATAAAAATTATCGAAGACATTGAAAATCCATTGGAGAAAGAATTTTTAGCGATGATAAAAGCGGGAGTGTTTGAAGGAAATGAAGACGGAACATTTGACACGAGCAGAAGCATAAATCGCGCGGAAGTCGCGGCTGTATTCTGCCGTATTTTGGGCATCGAACCCGCACAACCGGAAGAAGATCCATACATGGATGTACCAAAAGACAGATGGGATGCGGCATATGTCCAGGAAATGAAAAATAGAAAATTCATAAGCAATACGGCGACAACATACGGACCGGAAACATACATAAGCAAAGTGGAATTTCTGAAATTTGCGACAAACATTCTGAAACTGGTGGATAGAGATTTCAGAGCCGAAGCAAAAACACTTGCGGAAAGTATACAAACGATGCCGTTTGGAGACGTAAGTTCGGAAACAAAGTATGCATCGGATATCGCAGTGGCAAGCGAAAAAGGCTTCATCACAGGAACGGAATGCAGGAAAGGCGAATGTTTCTACGCCAACGGAACGATAACTCGCGGAAACGCCGCAAAAATCCTATACAACATGTTCGGAGAATTCCTCGGAGTGAAATAAAGTTATCCTCGAGGATAACTTTCCGGCCCTCTTGCACGCACATCCATCGCTTGCACCCAGCATTTTCACCCGCACTTTCAAAACCCCTCGCCAACCCGAGGGGTTTTTATTCGACAAAAAATCTTTTTATAAACCGCCCGTCGGGATTTTATAAACCTGCCTGCCGGCAGGCAGGAATTTTAACTTTTTTTAATGTTTTTTTAACATTTTTTTAATGTCGGTGTGCTAAAACTTTAAACGCAGTCAGGCGTCGGAGATTTTTTAGAAAGGAAAACTTGCCAGAAGTCACAACAAAAAAATCTTCAGAGGCCCTTAAAAAATTCTTGCAACCGGCGCCTGAGCTCTCAAAATCATATCTGCCAAACATTGACAATCTATGCCAAACCTTGCTACTCTAAAAAGAGTCTTAAAAATAATAACAACAAAAATGATAACAATTAACATATCTTTAAATAAGGAATTGGCGGACATAGTTGAACATGAAGTAAAAGCAAAAAAATACGCAAACAGAAGCGAGTTTTTCAGAGATCTTATAAGGAAAAACTATCTGGAGAAACAAAAAATAAAAAAAGAAAAAACACAGTATTATCAAATGCTTAACCACTCAATGAAAGAATGGACAAGCCCCGAGCACGACAATTTATTTAAAACGGAATAATCCAATGAGACAAGGAGATATCATAATTACAAATTTCCCGTTCACTTCCCTAAAAGGCTCAAAAATAAGGCCTGCATTAATCATTTCGAATGGAGAATTTAACAGAGGGGTGGACGTGATTTTACTCGGCATATTTGGAACAAAATCAATTTATTCTCAAGAAATAAAGCAAAAAGAATTAGCACTCGGGCATCTAAACAAAACATCATACATAAGATTTTCAAATCTTTTTACCTTGGAAAAAGATTTAATCCTGAAAAAAATAGGGGCCTTAAGCCAAGAAGGCATTACAAAAATAAGCAAACAACTCGTTAACTACCTAAACTGATTTCTTAAGCCTCTGTGCCATGTCAGTTTTTTCCCAGGTGAAATCCTCACCGACTCTGCCAAAATGCCCGTAAGAGGCCGTTTTTTTATAAATAGGACGTCGTAGATCCAAAGTCTTTATAATTCCCTGCGGAGAAAAATCAAAATTCTTTTTTATAACCTCTGCAATATCGGAATCAGAAATTTTCTTCCCGTTTTTCATAGACCCGGTCCCGAAAGTGTCGACAAAAACACTGACGGGCTCTTTCACGCCGATCGCATAGGCAACCTGTATTTCGCATCTTTTACAAAGTCCGCTTGCCACAATATTTTTCGCGACATATCTTCCCATGTACGCGCCACTCCTATCGACTTTTGTCGGATCCTTACCCGAAAAACAGCCTCCTCCGTGTCGCGCCATCCCGCCATAAGTATCCACAATTATTTTTCTTCCGGTAAGTCCGCTATCTCCCGGCGGTCCACCGATAATAAATCTTCCGGTGGGATTTACGTGATACTTGGTTTTACCATCTAGAAGCCGTCCGCACACAGGCTTGATTACATACTCAATCACATCTTTCTTGATTTTTGACTGCGAAACTTCCGGTCCGTGTTGCGTCGAAACGACAATCGTATCCACGCGAACCGGCTTAAATCCGTCATATTCCACGGTCACTTGTGTTTTTCCATCCGGACGTAAGTATGAAAGAATTCCTTTTTTTCGAACTTCCGCAAGTTTCATCGCGAGTTTGTGAGCAAGCATTATTGGCATAGGCATGAGCTCCGGCGTTTCGTCGCACGCAAAACCAAACATCATTCCTTGATCTCCCGCGCCGCCGCTGTCCACTCCGAGCGCAATATCCGCGCTCTGTTCATCAATCGCGGTCAAAACACTGCAAGCCTTGTAGTCAAAGCCATAAGTCGCATCCGTATAGCCGATATCTTTTATGGTTTTTCGAACGATTTTCGGAATATCCGCATATCCGTTTGTGCGAATTTCTCCGGTAAGAAGCACAAGCCCTGTCGAAACCATAGTTTCGCACGCGACTCTGCTCATAGGATCCTGCGCAATCAAGTCGTCCAAGACAGCGTCGGAAATCAGGTCGGCGATCTTATCAGGATGCCCTTCCGTGACGGATTCGGATGTAAAAAGATATGTAGACATCGCGAAAATATATAAGTAAACTATTGCCGAACAAAGATACACCAAAAGGAAATAAAAGAAAAGTCAATTTTTTAAAAATTATGACAAATAAGCCAAAAATATCCGTAATTATAGTTCATTATAACACTCCTCACTTTTTAAAAACTTGCCTGAACGCAATATTCGGACAGACTTACGAAAATATCGAAGTGATTTTTATCGATAATAATTCTCCGGACAAAGACGGGCTGGAATTTGTAAAAAACACATATTCAAACAATGCGGAAATTCGGAACAATAAGCCTCTTATAGTGATAGACAACGCTGAAAATCTGGGGTATGCGAAAGCGGCGAATCAGGGGATAAAATTGGCGATGAAAAACGATGCGGATTTTCTTGTAATCACAAATCCGGACATTATTTACACTCCGGAATATTTTGAAAAAATCATAGAAAGGATTGAGAAAGACCCGAGTATCGCATCCATCACCGGGAAAGTTTACAAATATGATTTCGCAAATCAAAAGCCGACAAACATCATTGATACCGTCGGACTTTTTGCATACAAAAACAGACGCGTGATTGATGACGGACAAGGAGTCGAGGACATAGGACAGTTTGATGAAGAACAGGAAGTGTTCGGGATCTCCGGCGCATGTCCGCTGTATCGCAAAAACGCGCTTGTAGACGTCAAAATCGGCGACGAATATTTGGACGAAAATTTCTTTATGTACAAAGAAGATGTGGATCTTTCATGGAGATTTTTATTGTTCGGATGGAAGAATTTATTTTATCCGAAAGCAATCGCATACCACGGAAGAGGCACGGGGGTTATGCGAAGATTCACGAGCAAAGAAGTCATGGAAAACAGAAAAAATTTAAGTGAATTTCAAAAAAAATATTCTTTCAGAAACCAACTTTTGATGGAAATAAAAAACGAACTTCCCGGAAATTTTTTCAAAGATATTTTTCAAATACTTGGCAGAAAAATTCTCATGTTCGGGTACATGACAATCTTTGAGCCATATCTCTGGGGCAGTTTTTATGGCTTCTTAAAGCTACTCCCAAGCACTCTAAAAAAACGCGCGGAAATAATGAAACGCAAAAAATCTTCATCAAAACACATGTCAAAATACTTCGGAAATAAATCGAAATACGAAAAATAATTTATAAAAACTTATTCAAACAAAACGGAATAGCCATCGCAATATCACTTGCCGAGAAGTACCAACCTTTTGTTTTTTTCATTGCATCCCCGGCATCGCCAACGACGTAAGCCGCAGCTCTCGCCGCATCAAATCCTTCGCATCCTTGAGCCAAAAAAGTTGCAACGACTCCGCTCAAAACATCCCCGCTACCCCCAACGGTCATGCCGGCGTTTCCTGTGTGATTTATTTCCACGTGGCCCTCTTCGGAAGAAACATAATCCGTCGGCCCTTTTAATAAAACATTGAGTTTCAAATCCATCGAAACGGATCTCAACAAAATCACGGACTTCGCATCCTGCTCGTCTATAACCACATCTTTGTCCACAAGATTTTGAAATTCTCGCGAGTGGGGAGTGATTACAATAGTTTGTTGCAAAGGAAATTTTTCAACTTTTTTTAACGCAGAAATAGCCTCGGCATCAAGAACCGTTGGAACATGCAAATCATTCAAAATCTTCACGATGGCTTTCTGACTTGCTTCCTCGGTCCCGATCCCGGGCCCGATGAGAATACTGTCGCATTCTTTTCCGAAAGAAATAATCTCATCGCTGTCTTTTTCCTGCAAAAATTCTCCATCAAATTTTCTTACAATAAAATCCGGATACATACCGCGTGTCACATCAAAATTACATGAGGGCACGTACAAATAAACCAAATCCGCACCACTATAAAGTGCGCCAAGCCCGGCCAAAATCGGCGCTCCGTGAAAATTCAAACTTCCTCCTACAATCAAAACTTTTCCGTTCTGTCCCTTGTGAGATTTTCCTTCTCTCCTTGGCAAAAGTTTTTCGACAAGTGATTTTTTTATTTCAGGTAACATATTATTTTTTTACTAAATTTTTCAGATTATAAAATGCCTTACCTCCGGCAAAAACAGCCTTTCCTCCAAGATGTTCTTCTATTCTGAGCAATTGATTATATTTGCAAATTCTTTCAGTCCTTGAAAGCGAACCTGTCTTTATAAGCCCTGTTTCCATCCCAACGACAAGGTCGGCAATTGTCGTATCCTCGGTTTCCCCGCTCCTATGAGAAATCACCGCGGTCCATCCGGCATCTTTCGCCATTTTTATTGCTGAAACAGTTTCCGTATAAGTCCCGATTTGATTTAATTTTATCAAAACGGAATTCGCAAGTTCTTTGGAAATGCCTTCCTTAAGCCTTTTTACATTGGTAACAAAAAGGTCGTCCCCGACAATTTGAATTTTCCCATCGACGGATTTCATCATTTTTTGGAATCCGTCAAAATCATCTTCGCCGTGAGAATCTTCAATGGAAATTATCGGATATTTTCGAAGCAACACATCATAAAACGCGACCAAATCGGAAGAAGAAAGTTCCTGCAAAACTCCATCAACTTTTATTTTATAGACATTTTTTTCTTTATCATAAAATTCACTCGCCGCGCAGTCGAGCGCGATCATGACATCTTTCCATGGCTTGTACCCGGCGTTTTCGATAGCCTTCACGATATAATCAAGAGCCTCTTCATTGCCTTTTAGTTTTGGAGCAAACCCTCCTTCGTCACCGACAGAGACGGAAAATCCGCCCTCTTTTAATAAACTTTTTAGTGCATTAAAAACTTCAACCCCCATTCTTAAAGCCTCGGAAAATTTTTCTGCGCCAACGGGCACAATCATAAATTCCTGTATGTCCAAGCCGCTATCCGCATGCTTTCCTCCATTAATAATATTCATCATCGGCACGGGGAGAGTCACAGCATTAGGATTTATATGCTCATACAAATACAAATTTTTCTCATTTGCAGTTGCCCTCAAAACGGCCAAAGAAACAGCCAAAATAGCATTCGCACCAAGGCGACTTTTGTTCTCCGTGCCATCCGTTTCAATCATTTTTTTATCGATTTTTTCTTGTTCGCAACTATCCGTTCCTATCAAAAACTCTGCGATGGCAGAAACATTTTTTACGGCATTTAAAACACCTTTCCCCATATATCTTTTTTTGTCAGAATCACGCAATTCAAGCGCTTCATGTACCCCCGTGGAAGCCCCGCTCGGCACTATCGCTCTCCCAAATCCGTTCTCTGTGAAAACTTCAACCTCGACGGTCGGAATTCCCCTGGAATCCAAAACCTCCCTTGCCTGAATTTTTTTAATTTTTGACATAACATTTTATTATTTGCTTGGAGAAATACTAGCAAAAATAAGCTCGAATGAAAATAAATATTCCACTGGAGCATATTTTTCTATAAAATAAACTCATGCTCGTAACATATGTAATAGAATTTTTATTTTTTGGATTCGTCGGATGGCTTCTGGATTCATCTTACAGGCTTATAACAGATGGCCGATTTTTGTTCGGCGGATATTTCAGGTGGGTACCGATAAGACCGATTTACGGCCTTGGCTCGGTAATATTGATCATTTCTTTCAAAATTCTAGGTGACATAAATCCAATCTCTTCGATAATTATAGCAAGCCTTACAATGATTTTGTTGGAATATCTGTCCGGAATTTTCACGGAACATTTTTTAAAAATAAAACTTTGGGATTACTCCGATTCGAAATTTAACATAGGCGGGAAAATAGATCTTTTGCACTCGTTTTTTTGGATATTTTTGGTTTTTCTTTTTTACAAATACGTTTTTCAATTCATTCTATATTTTGAATCGACCTTTGTTTTTCCGCAGTATCTGGACCTCCCCGTGTTCTGGTCGTTTGTTGTTCTTTTGCTCTTCTCAACGATAAAAAATCATCCGTCGATAGTGCTCATGGGAAATAAAGTTTTGGTTCCTCTGTACATTTACGATTACCACAGATTCGCAATTCTTCTCAAAAAATATAAAAGATGCAAAACACCGGAACGAAAAACACTCCTAAGAAAACAACTCCAGCCATACCTGAAAACGACGGGCATCTCACTAAAAGACGCATAAGCACCAAATTTTTATGGTGCCCTCGGCAGGAATCGAACCTGCATTGAGGGTTTAGGAAACCCCAGTTCTATCCATTAAACTACGAGAGCAAGTTGGCACGCATTTTAGCCGTTTGAAAGCAAAACGTAAACTCTTTTATCCTCCGGGAGATCAGTTTGGCTTTTTATAACAAATTTATCTTGAGCCTGAACTCCCTCGGCTCCAATCTCCTTTAATCCAAGTGTGGTTGCATTTTTTCCCATCGGGACGACGGATCTTGGCTCTATTGACTCAATAACTTCGATAGCCTTTTTTGCATCAAGATTCGTTCCGGCCCCGAATTCAATCATCAAAACATCGACATCACCTATCTTATTTACGATTTCACTGGGCAAAACGTGTCCCAGTTTTCCGAGATGGCAACACCTGATTCCATCTACAATAAAACAAAAAATCATCGTTTCATCGCCTTTTGCACCTTCCGTCTCTTCCTTGGACTTGCTTTTTGTCCAAGCCGAAAGTGCAACGATAGGAACCTCTTTTACCTCGTATTCACCCGGCCAGGTGAAAGATTTTCCGGACTCCAAAACCCCTATTTCTCCGCTATCCACTGCCACAATAGCCTTTTTGCCTCTTACTTCAAAGTTCGATTCCCCCTTCCATATAATTTCCATATGTTTTTAAGTTTAATTAGCAGAAAGAGAATACAGTATTTAAGCTCAAGTGGCAAGGAGGCTTGAGCAAAAATAACTTTTAGGCTATCCTTGCCCTACAAAAATCGAAATATGCTGACTTACCACATACAAACATACGGTTGCCAAATGAATTATTCCGACACGGAAAGAATGGAAACATATCTTGAGGCACTCGGTTTTAAAAAAAATCCTGCGATGAAACGCTCGGATTTGATAGTGTTTAATACGTGTAGTATAAGGCAAAAAGCGGAAGACAGAATTTTCGGACAAATGGTCAGGATGGGAGATTTAAAACGTCAAAACAAAAATTTAATAGTCGCGATTACTGGATGCATGGTGCGAAATTCAAGTTCAAAATATTCCGCAAAAAGAGACAAACTTTTCATGAGAATAAAAGAGCTTGATGTGGTGATAAAAAACGACGAATTGCCGCTTCTGGCAAAGCTGATCAGAGAAGTAAAACCGGAGCTGAAAATAAAAGAAATTCCGGAAGAAAATCTGGAAAATTATTTCCAAATCGCCCCGACTCACTCAAGTCACAAATCGAATTCTCAGGCATTTATAGCGATTTCAAACGGATGTGATAAATTTTGCACATACTGTATCGTCCCATACAGCCGCGGGAGAGAAAAGAGCAGGCCGATCGATCAAATTTTAAAAGAAGCAAAACTGGCGGTGGAAAACGGAGCAAAAGAAATAATTTTGATAGGACAAACTGTAAATTCATACGGCTTAAGTACGTACGATAAAGCCGAAAAAACATTCGAACACTTAAAAAAAGAACCGTTTGTATATTTGCTTGAAGAAATGGATAAATTCTCCGAAATCGGTCTTGAAAGAGTTCGTTTCACATCGCCACATCCGAAAGATATGTCAGACAATTTGATCGAGGCGATGAGCAAACTAAAGACCCAAATGCCACACCTTCACCTTCCCGTGCAATCAGGCGATAATGCAGTCTTAAAGCGCATGAACAGGACATACACGGTCGAAAAATACAAAGAAATTATAAGACTTTTACGTGAAAAAATCCCAAACATTTCCATAACGACAGATGTAATAGTGGGATTTTGCGGAGAGACCGAAGAAGAATTTGAAAACACTTGTAAATTTTTTGCCGAAATGAAATTTGAGCATGCGTTTTTGGCGCAATACTCTGAACGAAAAGGCACATACGCAAGCAAAAAAATAAAAGACGATATCCCGCAAAAAATAAAACATTCAAGGTGGCACAAATTGAATGAAATACTCAAAAAGACTTCCAACAAATCGCTGAAAAGATTTATCGGTAAAACACTGGAAGTGCTTGTGGAAAGCCAGGAAAAAGATATATGCACAGGCAGAAGCGAACACTACAAAGAAGTGCAATTTAAATCAAAAAAACCTCTGCTGGGGCAAATGGTAAAAGTAAAAATAACTTCCCAGGACGATTTTAGTTTGTCCGGACAACAGCTTTAATTCTTCGTATGCCGCTTGAAGAACTTTCTTCTTTCAGAATTTTAAAACTTTTTAATTCGGATGTGTTGGTGACGTGAGGCCCCCCGCAAATTTCACAGCTGAAAACAGTACCTTTATCGTGTTCTCCCATCGTATAAACCTTCACTTTTTCCCCGTACTTTGATTCAAAAAGTCCCATAGCGCCTTTCGCTTTCGCTTCATCCACAGTCATCTCTTCACAGCTCACCGGCAAAGCACTTTTGATTTGTTCATTCACAAGATCCTCAACTTTTTTAATCTGCTCGGGCGTCATTTTTTCTCCGTGACAAAAATCAAATCGAAGCCTTTCAGCCGTGATATTTGAGCCTCTTTGTTCGACATGATTACCCAAAACAATACGCAAAGCTCTATGCAAAAGATGAGTCGCGGTATGAAGTTTTGTGACTTCCTCGCTATGATCGGCAAGCCCTCCCGAGAACTTTTTTTCGGAGCCGGCACGCGAAAGATTTTGATGTTCCTTGAAAAATTTATCAAAATTTTTCGTAACAAAATCTTTGTCTTTTTTGTCTTTTATCCATCCGGCATTTTGCAATTCCTCAGTCAACATTTCAATAGGGAAGCCATAAGTTGCAAACATTTCAAAGAAGAAATTTTCCGGAAAAACCTTTAATCCCTCTGATTTTTGATCCTCGACTCTTTCCATTTCTTTTCTCAAAACCGAAATGCCGTTATTCAAAGTCTTTCCAAATCTTTCTTCCTCCAGCGCCATTTCATTGAATATTTTTTCCTGATTTTCAAGAAGTTCGGTGTAAAAATCGCAATATTTTTTTACAAAAATTCCGGCAAGCTTCCTCGTAAAATCAACTTCTATCCCGACTTTTCTACCATGGCGAATAGCCCTTCTTATAAGCCTTCGCAAAACATATCCCTGGTCAACATTCGAAGGGGTGACAGCAAATTTATCTCCCAAAATAAAAGTGGCCGCTCTCAAATGATCGGCGATAATTCTTTCGGATTTTTTAATTTCATCATTTGCCTCGGAATAATTTCCAAGAAGTCTTATTTCTTTTATTACATCCTCAAAAAGTTCGGTTTCAAAAGGCGAAGAAACGCCGTTCATAACGGTCAAAACGCGTTCAAGCCCCATTCCGGTATCGACATTTTTTTGTTTAAGTATTTCATATTTTCCATCGGCGGTTTTATTGTATTGCATGAAAACATCATTCCATATTTCAACCCATTTCGTATCATCCGGATCAAATTTTTTCGGAGCTTTGCCATCTCCTGTCCAAAAAAACATCTCGCTGTCCGGCCCGCACGGCCCCGTAAGGCCAGCAGGGCCCCACCAGTTATTTTTTTTTGGCAAAAAAGCGATTCTGTCATCAGGGACGCCAAGACCTTTCCATACATTTGCAGATTCATCATCTCTTGGAGCATCATTGTCTCCGGCAAAACAAGAAAACGCCAAATTATCCAAAGGCAAAGAAAGTTCCTTGGTCAAAAATTCAAAACTCATTTTTATGGCTTCCTCTTTGAAATAATCACCCAGTGACCAATTCCCGAGCATCTCAAAAAAAGTCAAATGACACAGATCTCCGACCTCCTCAATGTCGTCGGTCCTTATACATTTTTGTACGTCTACAAGCCTTTTACCCTCCGGGTGAGGTTCTCCCATAAGAAAAGGAACAAGAGGATGCATACCGGCGGTTGTAAAAAGAACCGTCGGGTCATTTTCCGGAATAAGTGAAGCGCTTTTAACTTCCTTATGCCCATATTTCGTAACAAAGAAACCTATATAACGATTCCTCAAGTCCTGCGCTGTAATTTTTTGATTATTCATGTGTTTCACGGGTTTTGCTCGCTTATTCTACGAAAAATTGCTTTAACTTACAAGTAAACTATGCCATATTATTTGCATGGGAAAAAAAGCAAACATCAAAAAAATAGTAAGGGAATTGATCAAAGAAAAAGAGGGTAAAGATAAAAAAGACAAACGTAAAATAAAAAAAGAGCTTATCAGGGAGATGTTGAAAGAAGATCAAACAAAAGAACCACACCATACGGGACGAAAAAAAGAAAACATTTCCGCGACAAAAAAAGAAAAAATAAAAATCAATTTTTCATTCAACAGCAAAAAAATATTCGGGGGAGCGTTGGTAGTTATAATGCTTTCAATCCTTGTTGCTGTCGGATATTTACTGTTTGAAAAAGTTTTTAAACCGATACCGATAGCAAAATATTTACCATCGGACAGAACAATAGCTTTTATCGAACTGAACAGTAATTTTAATCACAATCAACTGACGAAAAGTTTTGAATTGCTGAAAAATTACCCGCAATATTCTGAAAAAAAAGCGCAGGAATTATTGGAAAAAAAGTTGGTGGGGAACTACGACAACGATATCAAGACATGGCTTGGCAGAAGCATCGGAGTGGCTTTCCTGAAAGGAAAATCGGATGAAAAATCTTTGGACGAAATATATTTCGCGGAAGCGATAAATAAAACAAACGCAAAAAAATTCATAGAAAATAAAAAAACATACGCAAAAATGCAATACGCGGGATACGAAGTATATTCGTCCGACAGTGGAAACAATATCGCGTTCGTGGACAACTATTTGATTTACACGCAGGACAAAAAAGCGATTGAAAATTTATTGGATTTTGAAAAATCACAAGGCAAATCGGTATTCTCTTTGGAGAAATATTCCGGTATATCAAACAACATGCCAATCAATAAAATGGCTTTCTTGTACGTGAATTTCGATCAAGTCTCGGAAGCGTTTTTAAGGAAAATACCGTTATTGAAAGACATGGACATGGATTTTAAACAACTTTTACCATTGATTAAATTGATGAATTCCGACGGCATGGCGCTCATCGCGATGGAGGATAAATTTGCAATCCAAAGTTTTCTTAATTTAAACATAGAGAAAGTAAAAGAAGAAAAATACATAAAAATGAATGAAAAATATTCCGCAAACATCACGCAATACGTGGGAGAAAACGCGCTTGCATTTTACGGCGGGCAAAATATAGAGGACCAAATAAAACGTTTTATAGAAATATTATCGAGTGGTAAACAGGAAGTGGTGGAAAATTTTGATAAAGTTTTACAAAATTACACACAAAAATATTTCGGTTCGGAGGTGATTTTCAATCTCGACATAATGCCTCTTCTGAAAAACGAGTATGCCCTTGCGATAGAGAATGAAGGCGGAAAACCGATATACAAATTTTTCCTCGAACTTTCCGATAAAGAAAAAGATGCAAAAAGCCTCGAAAAAATAGCTGACAATTTTGCAAAAATGGGGGGGATTTACAGGCAGGAAATAGTCGAACATACATTGCCGGACGGTACACCGGCAAAAGAGATAATAGCTGTGCCGGAAGCCATAAACAAGAAGTCAGAAGAATACAAAGGGATAAAAATCACATCGTTACGGATAGGAGAGGAATACAAAGGAATTTTTTACGCAGTAATAGATAAGGTCGCCGTAATTTCAGACAGTTTTAACGGGATAAAAAAGAGCATAGATCTTAAAGAAAATAAAAATAATCTGAAAATCTCCGCAACATTCCAAAAATTAATAGAGCCGGTTTTGAAAAATTCGGATGAAATTTCGTATTTCAATTTGGCGAAACTGCTGCCGAATTTACCTTTGCCGATCTCGGAAGTCAGCGGAGGTAACAACTATTTTGATGACGGGATTGTTTCAATAAATTACTTGCATGTTAAATAATCATATGCAGGGAAAATTAAAAGATATACAGTCGGGATCTCAAAAAGAAAAAATAGACTTAAGGAAGCCTAAGGATTTGGAATTGCTGAAAAAAGCCGAAATACTGAAAAAAAGCAAAAACATTTTTTACAAAAACTCTCCAACGGTCAAAGAGGTGAAAGACCTGTCCGGTAGCGATAAAACCTCATATTCGTACATCAAAGGAAAAGCATATGCACCTCCAAAATTTCTCGGAAATATTATAAAAATCGGGATTTTCGGATTTCTGATAATCTTTGCGCTAAACTCAATTTCCATCTATTTCCGAGGAAAATCTCTGGAAAAAGAAATATCAAATATTGCATACGAAGGGATAAGTTATCTGGTTGATGCCGGCAAAAGTGCGACAAAAATTCAATTCGAAACCGCACTGGAAACCTTCGATAAAGCTCTGGAAAATTTTGGACAGGCACAGGACGACCTATGGTTTATCAGCAAAGATAAGACCTTATACGCATCCGACAACAACACGGGAAAGGCGGTAGAATCTTTACTGGAAAGCGGAAAACATTTTGCAATAGCGGGAAAATATTTCACGGAAGGACTTGATGAATTTAATAAAATTCCGGTTTTTTTCGTGTCAAAAAACAATCCCGAAACAAAACAAAAAATATCGATAACAGACATACTGAAAAAAGGCCTAGATAAGACCGAAATGGCACTAAAAGAAATTTCACAGGCAACGGAAAAAATAAAAAATACAGACGAAACTTCACTGCCATCGGAAATAGGTTCAAGAATTTCTTTGGCAAAACAAAAAATAAACGAAGTGTCGGATGTTTTGAAAATGACATCGGAATCATTTCCTGCGCTCTTGAAACTTTTGGGGGATAAAAAATTACACAGATACTTGATTTTACTGCAAAACAACAACGAAATTCGCGCGACTGGAGGATTTATAGGAAGTTACGCGATAGTGGAAATAAAGGATGGATACATAGAAAAAATGGATGTACAAGACGTTTACGATATAGACGGAAGTTACAAGGAAATCATAGAACCTCCGGAAGAATTAAAATTTTTCACGACAAATTGGAGATTTAGAGACTCAAATTATTCTCCGGATTTTCGCGTTGCCGCGGCAAAAGCAAAATGGTTTTTGGAAACGGAAGGAGGGCCGCAAATCGATACTGTGATAGCCATAAATCAAGGACTCTTGAAAGACATGCTCGAAATTTCAGGACCGGTCCAAGTTGGTAATTTCGGGAAACTGGATTCGGGAAATTACAACCTGCTTTTAAGTTTTATAATTGAATCAAAATATTGGGGAGCCGAGGATCCGAAACATATTTTAAAAGTTTTTATTCCGGAGTTTAAAAAACAAATAATGAAAGAGGAAAATGTGGGGAAATTAATGAGCAAATTATACAAAGCGGTTCAACAAAAACATATTATGGCATATTCGGCGGATTCTGATATAGAAGCCCTTTTTCAGTCGTTCGGACTGAGCGGGGAAATGAATAAGCCAAGCAAAGACGAAGACTATTTAAGCATAATAAATACCTCTGTAGGAGGAACAAAATCGGATCAATTTATTGAAGAAAAAATATATCACAATACAATGATCGATAAATCCGGAACAATTATCGACGAACTAAACATAAAACGCACACATCTGTGGGATGATTCGATTTATTATCAATGGAAAAAAACACTCGAATCTTATGGGATTGCTCGAATGCCGGATCAGGTGATAGACATTTTGGGACGTGGCAGAAATAAAACGTTAATGAGAATTTTTGTACCAAACGGGACAATTTTACTCGATTCAAAAGGCGCGGAAATCCAAACAAAATACGATAAAGACGTAAAAAAAACATATTTCATTTTTCAGATGGAAGTGAAAGCCGGAGAATCAAAAGAAGTAAATATAAAATATCAAATGCCTTTCAGGTTGGATTTTTCACCTATGGCTACATATAAATTGTATGTAGACAAACAACCCGGAAGCAGAGGAAGCATTCTGACAAAAGAAATAAACGGCAACGAAATACACAATCTTGAATTTTATCCGCAAGACGCGAAATCAAGTACAAACAAAGAAATAAACTACGAAACGAATCTTGTTTACGACAGATATTTCTCCAGCATTTGGGAGAAATAAAATTATTTTCTTCCGAACATTTTCTCGAGCTCGGACAGCGTAAGCGAAATCATTGTAGGTCTTCCATGTGGGCAGGTATACGGCAATTTTAGTTTTTCAATCTGTACAATCAAAGACTGCATTTCGTCGATGCTTAATTTCTGGCCGAACTTTATCGCGCTTCTGCAAGCCATATACGTAATCACAGTTTCTACGTTCCCGTAAAATCTTGAAGGATTTTTCTCATTTTCGATGTCATCCAAAACACCTTTCATAACTTGTTCGATGTCTTCTCCGGAGAAAAAAGACGGCACGGAATAAATATTAAAAGTATTCCCACCGAAATTTTCTATTTCGAAACCAAGATTTTTAAAAACATCGATATTCTCTTCTATTTGAGCGATTTCGGTGCTGGTACATTCCATTTGCAAAGGCACAAGAAGAGGCTGAATTTTTTTATCGGAACAAGAAAACTGGTTCATCAACTCCTCATAACGCACTCTCTCATGCGCCGCATGTTGATCTATCAAAACAAGCCCCTCATCATTTTTCGCGACGATATAAGAATCGGAAATTTGAACAATCGATTTGAGCACAGGTTCTTTTTGTATCATTGCAGTGCTGTCATGTTCGCGGTCCATCAAAATATCTCTGGAAAAATTAATGGAATCCTGCGCGGAAAAACGGGGTTTATTCCCAAACGAAACTTCCTTCGGCAAACTGTCAGACATATATCTTTGAGTCTCAACAAAAGCCTTTGGGATCAAATTACTTTTTTCAAGAACGGTTTTTACGGCGGAATAAAGAATCGAATTCAAGGCTTGCTGGTCAGCGAATCTAACTTCTGTTTTTCTCGGATGTACATTTACGTCAACCATCGCCGGATTTATTTTTATGTTGATTACAAACACAGGTTTCTTATTTTCCATCAGCATAGAGTGATACGCGGATTTGATGGTATTCGCAAAAAGATAATGTTGAATATATCTTCCGTTAACGAAAAAATATTGATGTTGAGAAGTGCTTCTGGAAAGCAAAGGCTTGCCGATAAAACCATCAATGCTTAATTCGCTTCCGCCATAAAAAACAGGAAGCATCGCATCCGCGGTATTTCCACCGAAAATATCGGCGATTCTCGAAATCAAATCGGTGGACTTCGGGAAATCAGAAATAACTTTTTCATTATGAATAAGCTTGAAAGCAATATGCGGGTTTGCAAGCGCAATATTATCAAACATCGTAGTGATGTGCCCAAGTTCCGTGCTTTCCTTCTTTAAAAATTTTTGTCTCGCGGGAGTATTAAAGAACAAATCATATACCTCAACACTCGTTCCGACGGGGATTCCAATGTCTGTAACTGAAGCCACATTCCCCCCCGTTATACTTATTTCAGTCCCGGAAATATCTTCCACCCTTTTACTCTTTATTATCATTTTCGAAACGGAAGCGATGCTTGGCAAAGCCTCGCCCCTGAAACCCATGGTATTTATTTTCCACAAATCAGCCTCGGAGGAAATTTTGCTCGTTGCATGCCTTGCAACACACATTCCTGTGTCCTCCCGGGACATTCCCAGACCATTATCCGAAACTTTTATAAAAGTTATTCCGGCATCTTTTATGTCAACAACAATTCGATCCGCACCGGCATCTATACTGTTTTCCGTGAGCTCTTTTACCACACTGGCAGGCCTTTCCACGACCTCTCCGGCAGCTATCTGATTTACAAGATTCTCAGGTAAAAGTTTGATTATTGACATCTTATTTTGTTGAATAATTCACAACGATTTCGTAAGTTTGCGTTTTGCCGTCTTTGAAAGTGGCCGTAAATTTTAATGTGTTTTTCCCGGCTCCAAGATTCCCGAATTTTTGGCTGGCCTTATAAGAAAAATTAGGATCTCCTTCTTTAAAATTTTTCAAAGTATACGAGTCTTTGGCGGTTTTTCCGTTTTTTGTAAATTCAGAATCGACTGAAACTTTTGTTGTATCAGGAGAAACAGTTCCCAAAAACACAACCGGATCACTGGTCAAAGTAACATTATTTTCAGGGCTTGTGATTCTTATAAAGCTTGTTGATGCAGGTTCTTCGGCCTTCTCTTCCGCGACAGCTTTTCCCTCAACAACCTTCACTTCTTCAACTTTTTTGGCAACCGCGACAGTTTTTACATCCTCTTGAACAAGGCCAAGTTTTGTCTGAAGATCTTTTACCTCAATCTGTAATTTTTCAATCGCATCTTTTTGCTCTTTTACATCATCAATATAAGGGATTCTGCATCCGGACAAAAGAATTGAAAATAAAACAATGAGAGAAAAACCTAAGATTTTTTTATACATACATTTTGATTAATCAAATACCTTTCGCAGGCGAAGATAATAACAAAAATACGTGTTAACTTCCACTCTTTTTCTTGATTTCGTCAAGCTTTTGTAACGCCTGTAGTGGAGTCAAAGAATCGATATCAATCCCTCTTATTTCTCTCAAAATTCCATGATTTCTTTCAGAGGCATCAAACAGTTTCATCTGAGACGGATCGGAAGAAGGCTTGTTGATTTTTTTATTTTCAAGATCCACCAAAACTTCTTTCGCCCGCTCAACAATTTCATGGGGCAGTCCCGCAAGTTTTGCGACCTCGATTCCATAACTTCTATCGATCCCGCCCTCGATTATTTTATACAAAAACACGATACCACCACTTTCACCTGCCACTCCGCCATCCAGGGTTTCTTTGACGGCCACGCTTAAATTTTTGGCTGAGTTAAGCCCGTCGACTAAACCTATAAGTTCATGATAATGAGTGGCGAAAAGAGTTTTTGCTTTCACAAAATTATTAATATATTCAGTAATCGCCCATGCAATACTTACCCCGTCATAAGTGGAAGTGCCACGTCCGACTTCATCCAAAATAATCAAACTTTTATGTGTCGCATGATTCAAAATGTGAGATGTTTCCTGCATTTCAACCATGAAAGTGCTTTCCCCCTGTATCAAATTATCGCTGGCCCCGACACGCGTAAAAATGCGATCAAATACAGGAATTTTTGCATTATCAGCAGGCACATAGCTACCTATTTGAGCCATCAAAACAATGATGGCAACTTGTCTCAAATACGTGGATTTTCCGCCCATATTCGGTCCGGTGATCAGCAAAAATCGCAAATCATCACTCATGTTTAAATCATTCGGAACAAAATTTGAAGATTCATTTAAGCGCTCTATGACAGGATGTCTGCCGTTTGTGATTTTAAAAACACCGGTGCCGGAACTATCCTCCTGAAAAATTTCCGGACGACAATAATTATTTCTCACGGCGTTGAAAGCAAATGTCGAGAACACATCGAGTAGCGCAATCGCCCTGGCGCAAGCCTTTATTTCACTCATGCTTTTTACCACTTCCATTCTCACTTTATAAAAAATTTCATATTCAAGCTGTTTGATTTTTTCTTCCGCGTTCAAAACTTTTTCTTCATATTCTTTTAGTTCCGGAGTGATAAATCTTTCCGCATTTACCAAAGTTTGTTTGCGGATAAAATTCTCGGGAACCGCAGACAGATTGGCATTACTGATTTCCATGTAGTAACCGAAAACGCTGTTGAATTTTACTTTCAATGACGAAATTCCGGTTCTTAAAATTTCTCTTTCTTGTAAATTTTTTATAAAAGTTTTTCCTTCCGTTCCGATATTTCGCAACTCGTCCAATCCCTTATCAAAAAAATCTTTTATGATTCCGCCTTCTCTCACAGTCAAAGGAGCGCTGTCCACAATAGCTTTATCAATCAAATCAATAAGCGTGGAAAAATCCCCGAGACCCAAAACCAAATCCTCAAGTCCCTTAAAATCCGAAAGTTTTTTTATCTTCGGCAAAACTTTGAGCGATTCTTTGAGGGCGACAAGATCGCGTGCATTGCCTGTTCCTAGGCTTACACGACTAAGCAATCTTTCAATGTCAAAAATTTCTCCGAGCATTTCACGCAAATTCCTCAGTAGAGTGGAATCCGAAACAAAAAAAGAAACTTTAGAAAGCCTCCCGTCAATTTCGGATTTTTTAAGCAACGGATGAAGCAGGAAATTTCTGATCATGCGACCACCCATTGAAGTTTTCGTATTATCTAAAATCGAAATAACACTGCCATCTTTTTTGTCGCGTGAAGTATAAAAAAGTTCAAGATTTCTGATGCATGCCTGATCAAGGATCATAAAATCGGAAACAAAATAAAAAGAAATTTTTTGAACATGTTTGATGTCGGATTTTTGAGTTTCGATCAAATATTCGTAAAGCATAGCGCTTGCAAAAATCGCAGAATTCTTTTCCTCAAGCCCAAAAACACTAAGCGAATGGACGCAAAAATATTTTTTCAAACTTTCATCCGGCACTTTTACATACGAAAAAGGAAACGCATAAATATTTTTTAAACCTTTCAGAAAATTGAGGAAACTTTCTTTCGAAGTCGGATCATAAATAATCTCAGACGGGCTGACTCTCGAAATCTCAGAACCTAATTCCCCCAAACTTTTAACCTCAGTCGAATAAAAATCTCCGGTCGTGATATCACAGTACGCAAAGCCAAAAATACCACCATGTTCATACATACACGCGACATAATTATTCGCTTTGCTGTCGATAATATTTTCGTCAAAAGTTGTTCCGGGCGTAACCACACGAATAACTTCTCTTTCGACGATTCCTTTGCCGTTTGGCTCCGTCATTTGATCGCAAATAGCAATTTTTTTCCCTGCACGAGTCAGTTTTGAAAGATAATTTTCAAGCGCGTGATAAGGGACTCCGCACATCGGAACCGTATGCCTGGCGGTAAGTGCAATTTGCAAAATTTTAGACGCAACCAAGGCATCCTCAAAAAACATTTCATAAAAATCCCCAAGCCTAAACATCAAAATACAATCTTGGTGAATTTCCTTAATTCTATGATACTGCGCCATCATTGGCGTAATCTTTTCCATACCCTAATTTAAATTGCCCTTAGGAAAAAAAGTCTAGCAAAGATTTTAAGAAAATTTAATAAAAATTTAATGAAAATTTAATCTTCTGTCTTTACAATATATAGATTTTCTTTCTTTATGCCATAACGAAAAACTGACATAATTTCTAAAATATGTAAATTCAAGTTATAGGATTTAATAATAATTTTAAGATTTTTTAACAAAAATTTAATGTCCGCCTGTTATACCATATAAGCATTTTGGGGTGGGGGTGGCAGGCTTGCATTGGTTGACAGCGAATCAACCGATACGGGTTCGATTCCCGACACCTCCACCACCAATTATGCAAAAGGCCTCCAAAAGGAGGCCTTTTTGTGACAAGTCACATCGATTGACAGCGAACACACTAATTGTATCAACTTTACGCATTTTTTTCAACGCTCTCTGGAGCCACTACCCGGATTTGAACCGGGGACCTCTGCTTTACGAAAGCATTGCTCTACCAGCTGAGCTATAGTGGCACAAAGCAGATTCTAGGACATCGCCATCAAATCGTAAAGCAAAAATAAATTAGCACTTATAACCTACACCAGGACTCCCTGCCCGCTGAGAGTATAGTTCCCTTTGATACGTTTAAATGAAAACAATTTCTCGAAAAATCCGCGTTTCTTAGAATTGAATCCATTCTTCCAACTACCACCACCGATAAAGCTTTTTTTCTGCATTTTTACGGCAGGTTTTTTTACTTTGTGAGTGTCGATTGTTAATGTGATGAACATAAGTTTGGGGTTAGAGAAATAACGTCTCGTTTAAACAACGAGAAATACGTCTTAATTTTTTGATAAATTTCTTTTTCCGGCCGATTCTTCTAGTACTGCCTGATCAGTCCGGTCACAACTCCTTGAATCATCAAGGATTCTTTCGGATAAATATCTTTGTAATCTTTGTTTTCAGCTTTCAAGTAATATTTTCCATTGGTACGAATGAGCCTTTTCAAAGTATTCCCTTCATCAATTAACGCAACAACAATATCGTGTTCGCGTGGCTCTTTTTTTGTATTCACAAGAACCAAATCTCCTTCGAAAATTCCGGCATCTATCATACTGACCCCTGTCACTTTCAAGAAAAAATAATCGGTATTGTTTTTAGCGAGCTCTTCGCCGACCTTCATCCAGCCCTCGACATATTCATCCGTAACAACAGGTCCGCCGGCAGGGATAAAGCCCAAAATCGGCAAACTGAAAGCGCCTTCCACAAGTTTTTCTTTCACGCTACTTAGAAGTCCTATGCCGCGAGGCGTGTCATCTTTTTTGATATATCCCTTTTCTTTCAGCGCACTCAAATGCTTAAGGATACTATTGTCGGAACTGACTCCAAAATGTTCGCGCATCTCGCGCAAAGTGGGAGACTTCCCGTAAGCGAGTTGATACTCCTCAATAAATTTGAGGACGGCTTCCTGTTTTTCTGTTAATACTTGATCCATAGTTTTTTTATAAGGTAAGTGTATGCTCACCCCTAATATAGGTGAGTGCCCACTCACCGTCAAGAGAATTTTCACAAACAGGTTGCAAAAATAAAATTAAATGTCGAAGATATTTAAAATCCCATATCCAAAAATACGAGAAATCGGCTTCAGTAAAAGAAAATCACGATGATTGTTGTATTCCCTGACGGCATCATTGTATTTTTTGACTTCACCCTTTGCGCTCTCAAAAACTCCGGCAAGTTCCCCCCTCGCCTCAAGAAAAACAGTATCTTTCAAAACCTCCTTCTCTCCATCTGCGACCCCAAAAAGTTTCTCCAGAGTTGCGGAAATATCATGTTCATAGACCATTTTATTCGCACTTGGCAAAGATTCTTTGCCGGCTATCGCCCTTTCCGCGATCAATTGCTCGATAAGAGCCTCCTGGCCGTTTGAATGAGCTCTAAAAGACTCTATAAGCAGAGGAATCAAATCCTGTCTTTTTCTTATCTTGAGCTCCGCGATTTCCCACTGACTTTCAACCCGCATCTTTAAGCCATTCAAATGTCTTACTCCGACAATAACCCAAAGCGCCAAAATAAAAATCACCGCCCCGACAATGATAAAAATATTTACAAGATCCATTATTTTTTGAATTTATTAATAATATCGACGATAAGACTTGTGCCGTTCACGACCTTCGCGCTTTTGTTTATGTTGTTATTAAAAGCGTAATCGATAGTTTTCAAAAATTCATTTGTGGAAATATTTCCGGAAATCATCGACCATCCGAATTTTCTCACAAAAACCTGTGCGTTTGCAATCTGTTCGCCGCGACTCGCATTCATCGCAAGGGGGATAATCAAAACCTTCTTTTGCATTAGTGCAAGCTCAAAAAGGCTGTTCGCCCCGCCGCGTGAAACCACCATTTCACTCATCGCAAAAATATCCCGCAAAGGCTCGTCCAAAAATTCATATTGCCTGTATCCCTCTTTATGCGCGCTCAAATCCAGATTGCCTTTCCCCGCAATATGCACCACTTGATACCTCTTCAAAAGTTCATTCAATCCGTCGCGAACCAAATCATTTATTTGTTTTGCGCCAAGACTTCCACCCATCACCAAAATCACGGGACGGTGCTTGTCCAAGCCTGTAAATCTATACCCGCGCTCGCCGTCTCCTTGAAAAATACTCTCGCGAACCGGATTTCCCGTCACCACAACTTTTTTCAGTAAAGACTTGGAAAGAAAACTTTTTGTTTCCTCAAAACTCAAACAAATTTGTTTTGAAAATCTGAAAGAAATTTTATTCGCCAGCCCCGGACTTACGTCTGATTCATGCGAAATTACAGGAATCTTCAAAACACTTGCCGCGATAACAACCGGAACAGCAACATATCCTCCTTTACTGAAAACAACGTCCGGAGAAAATTCTTTCAAAGCCTTATACGCTTGAAAAACCCCCGTCGGCACTTTCAAAGCGTCCACAAAATTTTTCCATGAAAAATATCTGCGCAATTTCCCACAATGAACACCTGCGTAAGGTACGCCCATTTTTTCCATCATTCCGCTTTCGACTCCACCCTTTGACCCGATATAAAGAATTTCGGCGCCACCGCGCTTTCTAATTTCTTCGATAACGGCCATATTGGGGATAATGTGTCCTGCGGTTCCCCCACCTGTTAATACTATTCTCATGGTAACTTGTGTCTTGTGAAAGATTTAAAAGAATACCGACTGCGACCAAACATGCGATAAGAGATGATCCTCCGTAACTTACAAACGGCAAAGTGATTCCTGTCACCGGCATAAGCCCGGTATTTACGGCAATATTAACAAAAGCCTGCACGGTAATCCATATGGTAAGTCCGATCGCGAGTAAAGTTTCAAAGCTCCCTTGCGATCTGCTCGCGATATTATAGCCGCGCAGAGCGATAATAAAATACGCAATAATTACAAAAACAATTCTGAAAAAACCAAGCTCTTCGGCACTGGCCGCAAAAATAAAATCATCCGACGCCTGAGGTAGCCAATAAGATTTCTGAACTCCCTGAGTGAGCCCCTTCCCGAAAGCTCCGCCGCTTCCCACAGCGATATTCGCCTGTTGCGACTGCCAACAATAATCCTCTATACATTCCTCTTCGACACTCGTAAATCCCTGAAATCTCTCGCGTACATGCGGCACGGCAAGCACAACAGTAAGCGCGCCGATAAGAGCGACAAGGAAAAGAACCGCAAGGTGCTGCCATTTGGCTCCGGCCATAAAATACATTGCCACCGCAATAAGAGAAACGGTTAAAGTTCCCCCGAAATCATTTTGGAGAATAATCGGCAAGACAATAATGCTGCAAATTATACAAAAAGGGATAAGCCCGTTTTTGAAATCTTCGACATACGCTTGTTTTTTACTGAACCAATACGCAAGGTAAAGAATAACGGCCAGTTTTGCGAATTCGGAAGGCTGTAACGACGTGTTGAAAAGAACAAGCCAGTTTTGCGCGATTGTCCCGAAAGTATCACCGAAAACAAGAACAAAGATCAAAAGAATTACAATAAGCCCAAAAAACGGAGTCGCGATTTTTCTCCAAAATTTTACAGGTAATTTGTAAGAAATAAAAAACGCCAAAAGCCCTATGCCAAGACGAATAAGATGTTTTTTGAAAAGCAAATAACAGTCGACATTCGCGTCACTGCAATTCGGATAAAGTATGTCCGGGGCCGAAAGCGCAATCGATTTCGGCACTCCGATACTGGTAATCATGACAAGACCGAGAATCAGCAGAAAAACCACGCTTAAAAAAAGAGGAGTATCAAATTTAAAAACATTTTTCATTCGGAAAAATTTTACGACCGACAGGAATATACTGGTTTTAAACCAAAAGAGCAATTATAATGACCCCCGTGAAAAAAATATTTTTGAAAACGCTGTCTCTCGTAATCGCCCTAACCGCGATAGACCAAATTGCAAAATTTTTAATAGAAAAAAACTTCGCGGAAGTAGTGAGCAAAAACACGGGGATAGCGCTTGGAATAAACGTCGGCAACATATGGGCGATAATAATATCCAACATAATATTGATATGTGTTGTGATATACGCGACGAAAAAAGAATTGAAAATTACGCACACTCTCACACAACTTTTTTTGGCCCTGATCTTGGGCGGGGGACTGGGAAATTTGATAGACAGAATTTTTAGAGGATACGTCGTGGATTACATCTCAATATGGATCTATCCATCGTTCAACATCGCCGACATTTACATCTCCGTCGGAATCATCGGAATAATAATCTTCTTCAATAAAGTCCGAAAATGACGCGCTCATTGCAAAGCTTTTAATCCTCAAAAAAACAAGAACAAGGCTTGACAAAACGCAAATAAATGCATTAGAATGTCCTCCTAGTTTATAATAATCACTATTATGGCACCAGAAACAAACGCACAAGAATCTTGGGATGGAACAACAGAAAGACGTCCACTTGATCCGACAAGAACGGTTTTTAATAGGGATCAGCAAATTGGATTTATCGTTAAAGGTAGGTTTAATGGACAAAGACCCAAGGATTTAAGTTATCCAAATACAAAGTTTAAAGAAGATGGAAAAGAGGGGGAAGCTGTGGTTACTACAGGAGATGCATTAAGACGGGATATCACAAGCCTTTTCGACCGATTAGAAGGCAAAGTTGATGCTGAAAAACTTGAAGTATTGAAAGCAAGTTTTGAGGCAAGTCTTGCCCCATGGGAGAAGGCCGGACTTTTTTCAGCAGAAAGAGAGGCACGTGGGTACCGTAAACCTAATTTCGAAAAAGATTATAAGCCTTTGATCGGCATAGATGACACAGCTATGATGGAAGATGGAGAAGGACTTGATAAGGGCTATGGCAGAGCAGTATGGGCACCTGAGGATGTACCTGTGGCATCCGAAGACGGAGAGGCTTTGACTTATCTAAAACTTTTTGAGCAAGCTCTAACAGAGGCATACAAAGGTACAGCAGGAGGTAAACAACCAAACACTTTATTGGTCGGACCGGACAAAAGAGTTTTGAGAGCAGACCAGATCGATCTGAAAAATATTCTATGGCAATGGGAGCGCTACAAAAAGCCTGGGATTATTTATAACCCAAAAGAACTTGATCCAAAAAATCATGGAGGGCAAACAGAAGCGGAAATGCTTGAATCGCTAAAAGGCACTGAAAAGGAAACGGGTGGAGTCTTTCGTTTGGAACGAGATCAACTAATTATGCCAAAGGATGTTGGTCAAAAAAAGATGAGTGGTCAAGATTGGCACGCATTGAAAAAATCCGGCAAAACTCTTCCTGTTAATGTAAGAGCACAAGACGCCAAACAAGCTTTAGCCTATGCAATAAACTGCTTAAAAGAAGGCTGGATTCCGGATTATTTTGATTGGAATAACCCAACAAGCTCAAGAGTTGCCTTGGCACCTGAAACATATATCCCAGATGAGTCAAATGCTGGCGCGGTTCCTGCGTTCCGCTGGAGTATGGACGTCAGGCAGTTCTTCGCGGGCAGGACCGATGCGGACACGCAGTACACTAACTATGGTGTTCGCGGCGGGGTGAGAAAAAACAAAGAAACGGCTTAGTCTTTGGACTTTAGTTCTTCTTTAAATTTTTTCTTTATTTTTTGTGCAAAAAGTTTAATATCAATCCAACGGTGAATAGCAACTCGATGATTCCGCTCTGCGGGACTGCGGGCTACCGTTCACGTCCTTTGCCACAAAAAAGCTTTGAATGCCACGCAGGGAAATCCGGCGTCATGGTCATAAAGCTCGGCGGAAGATAAAAGCACATAATATTTCTCACGTTTGAGCAGTGTTTATCCCGCACTGCGGGATGAAAAAAGCAAACCAATGCACGTTTTGTGGTTGCGACTACAAAATTTTACGGACAAACACTGTCAACAATGCTGGCGCGGTTCCTGCGTTCAACTGGAATATGAACAACAAGCAGTTCAACGCGGACAGGAACAATGCAGACAATCAGAACACTAACAATGGTGTTCGCGGCGGGATGAGGGATTATGTGCTTTGGGTTGCCTTCAGCCAGCCACCTAACATTCTTCCAATCTCCGCTATTTTCATCTGTGTTTGGAAAATTTTAGTTTCATTTGCGAGCCTTAATTCCAAAAACAACCTAAGTTTAATCGCCGTTATTTCAAGCTGGCTACTTGCTCTGATTAAATATACAGCCTTCAAGGATTTAGGCGCATTTTTAGCCATAATTAAATGTTCCATGCAGGCTATAATCGAATTTTCAATACTAACGCCGAGCGTATAACTCATTCGTTTTTGCAGTTTGTTATTTATGTCTATAATCTCTTTATAGACTTCATAAGTTTTATTTATGATTGGTAATGAATCCATAGATTTGAGTTTAAAAAATATTTGGGAAAGCTGGTTTGCGTTTAGGAAAGGCAAAAAAACCACCGATGAATTGCATAATTTTCAGTATTATATCGAGAAAAATCTCTATGAGCTTTTTGAAGATTTGAACAGTGGTCGCTATCACCACGGGGAATATAGAAAATTTATAGTTTGTGACAATAAACGCAGAGAAATTTCTGTAGCAAATATTCGCGATAGAGTAGTCCACCGACTTGTTTATGACTACTTGGAAAAGATATACGACAAAACTTTTATTTATGACGCATGGTCGTGTCGAAAAGAAAAAGGACTCATCGGGGCGATTGAGCGCGTCCACACACACACACACACACACACACACACACACCGCGAAGCCATTTTTCGGCATTTGGAAGGGGGACGTAAAAAAGTTTTTTGACAGCGTAGACCAAGGAATTTTGCTTAAAATTTTGTCATTTCGCATCAAAGATAATACAACTTCAAATTTGTTGAAAGAAATAATTTTTAGTTTTACAACAGTGTCTGATGAAAAAATAGGTATGCCGATCGGGAATCTCACAAGCCAGATTTTTGCAAATATTTATCTAAACGAACTCGATAGATTTATAAAACATACACTGCGTGCGAAGGCTTATGTTCGCTATGGCGACGATTTTATCTTGGTCGAAAAAACTCAAGAAAAACTAAAACTTTTTAGAATAAAAACCATAGATTTTCTTGAAAACAATTTGAAACTAACCATAAATCCAAAAAGCGACAAAATAATAAAACCTGCTCACGGACTAAAATTCTTGGGAGTAAAAATCTGGCCATCCGGCAGAACATTAAACGAAAGAAGCCTAAAACGCGCTACGCAAAGGCTAAATCCCTCCAATATCTCAAGCTACAGCGGCCTTATCAAAAAACACTGCAACAAAAAATATCAAAAATATTTCGACTGGATAGTGTTGGAAAAACTTAATTTTTGACGAGATTATATATTATATATTGTCACAAGTTCCGACATTGAATATAATAAAAATGAGCTAAATAATAATAAAAGACATGGATAAGAAAGCTCCAATTACAATAGATCAACTGGTATTATTCGTTTTAAACAACGGCAAGCCACATATGGGCATAAAAAAGTTAAATAAATTAGCATTTCTTTTGGAATTTACATATTTATTTGAAAAGGAAACAGAATTAACAAATGCGCCGTATGCCGCTATTGATATGGGGCCGGTAATAAATGACTATAAGGATCTCATTGCAAGCTTGGTTAAAGATGGAGCGATAATAAAAAATCCAAAAGCGGATGAAAGATTGGAGGATTATATGCCCCAAAAAAATGATGAGATCGTTGATTCTGAATTAATCGCTTTCCTTAAAACGGTTTTACGCCGCTACGAGGAGCTAAATCCAAAACAACTCGAAGATTTAACTCACAATTTAGATTCTTACAACATCACGGTACACGAAAATAAAGGGAAAATGGGGGGAATCATAGATAAAGAGTTAGCGATGCTCGACTACAATTTAGCGTTAACGGACTTATGACAGACGCAGTTGAATTAATTTTTCATGCAGATTACGAAAAGAACTCCACGGTTAGAGACGAACGTATTTATAAAGTTGTAGAAAGAAAATTTAATTTTCTTAAAGCAAAAGGATTATCCTATCCCTCTCTTAACGCAAAAAAACTTCACAATGAAACACATGAAGGAGCGGATTTATGGGAATTTTATATCACCAAAAAATACAGGTGCCTATTTACGTATAATGAAAATACAAAAATAGTTACCGTGATTAAAATCTGCAATCATTTGTAGGCTCTGAATCTCACACTAAATTCTGTTCAAGCGTCTTTCGCATGACTTCCCTCGGCGCTTTTTCTCCCGTGAAAATTTCAAATTGTTTTACCGCCTGATGCAAAAACATTTTGTCTCCGGTGATATATTTTTTGTCTAGCTCCTGCGCTTTTTTGATGAGAGGAGTTATCAAAGGATTGTATGCAATTTCCATAAAACATTCGAAATTTTTCAAATATTCATCACTAAAATATTTTCCGATTTCCGAGAAATCCACAGTTTTATTCAGAGTCCAAACAGACGAAGCATTGATAAAGATATTCCCGTCTTTTTTCGCATCCTCAAGCCCACATCCGACAATCTCTACACCAAACATTTTAGAAAATTCCTTTGCTAATTTTTCGGCATTTTCTTTTGTGCGATTAACAATACACGAAACTTTTCCGCCACTTTTTAGTATTCCATAAACGACCGCCCTTGCCGCTCCACCGGCACCAAAAATTACGGCGTTTACGTTTTTCAAATCGCCAAACCCTTCTCTAAGAGCTTCGCAAAAACCGACGAAATCCGTGTTATATCCATACAAAAATCCAGTTTTATTTACGACTGTATTAACTGCTCCTATTTTTTTCGCATCCTCATCAATCACATCAAGATACCTCAAAATTTCCTCTTTATACGGCAAAGAAACGGACATACCGGCCACAGGTTCATGCCTGGCTTTTTCAATAAATTTCGCCAGCTCGTTTTCCGGAATTTCAAAAACGCCATATTGCGCATTGATGCCAAGCTCTTTAAAAGCGGCGTTAAATACGACAGGAGACAACGAATGTCCCGCAGGATAGGCTAATATTCCATATTCTTTCATGAGAAAACATTATCATAAAAATCAAAAAACTGTTAATATCTCACCGTAATAACAAAAAAATATGTTTAAAATAGGAGTTTTGGCGTCAACAAAAGGAACAGATCTGCAAGCCATTATCGACGAAATGAAAGCCGGCAAAATGGGAGGAATCGAACTCGCGGTGGTAATAAGCAATAAAAAAGATGCATACGCGCTTGAACGCGCAAAAGCTCAAGGATACAAAGCGATTTTCGTGGATCCGAAAAATCTCACTCGCGAAGAATTTGACGAACACCTTGCGGAAATTTTTGAAGAAAACAAAGTCGATCTCATCGTCCTCATCGGATACATGCGCATACTTTCACCGAGTTTCATCCGTAAATTCCCCCACAAAATCATAAACGTGCATCCGGCGCTTATTCCAAAATTTTCAGGAAAAAACTTTTTTGGCGCGAACGTCCACGAAGCAGTACTGCAAGCAAAAGAAAAAGAAACCGGCATGACAATTCACTACGTCGAGGAAGAAGTTGACGCCGGAGAAATAATCATACAACAAAAATGCGAAGTTTTGCCTGCGGATACACCTGAAACGTTAAAAGAAAAAGTCCAGGCTATCGAAAAAAAATGGTATCCCGAAATAATTAGACGTTTGGCAAAAGAAAAAAACCTTGGAAACTGAAGAGATTTGATATAATCTCCAACTGCACGGGCAATTTAAGAAATAAAATGAAATATCCAATTCCTTTCGACGAAAGGGAGTTAAAATTAAAAGCGATTCAGATGAGGAAAGATATCGTCCTTGAGACGTTTTCCGCGGGTAGCGGACATCCGGGAGGATCGCTTTCGGCCGTGGAAATGTTCATCGTACTCTATAACTGTATTTTGAAACACGACAGCGAAAATTCTCGATGGGAAGACCGCGACAAGTTCGTGCTGTCAAAAGCGCACATCACGCCGGCGTATTATTCTATTTTGTCGCGCACCGGATACATAGATCCAAAAGAACTTGTGACCTTCAGAAAACTTGGTAGTTTTTTGCAAGGGCATCCCAAACAAGACATCGATCACGGAATAGAAATCGGCGGGGGATCTCTCGGACAAAACTTCTCGATTGCGGGAGGAATCGCACTCGGAATGAAATTGAAAAACAAACAAACAAGAGTTTTTGTGATGTCGAGCGAAGGTGAATTACAAGAAGGTTCGATGTGGGAAACGGCCATGTCTATACCGCATTTCAAATTAAACAATCTCTGTCTTCTGGTCGATTACAACAGGCTTCAAATCGACGGAAAAACCGAAGAAGTGATGGAAGTCGAGCCTCTCGACAAAAAATTCTCTGCATTCAATTGGAACGTGATCAACATAAACGGACACGAAGTGAAAGAAGTTTACGATGCGCTGAAAAAATTCGAAGAATTTTCTCTGTCGACGCCTCGCCCGACCGCAATAATAGCAAAAACAATAAAAGGAAAAGGCGTTGCGTATATGGCTGACGTCTGCGGATGGCATGGCAAAGCCCCGAACAAAGAAGAATATGATAAGGCGATTCAAGAACTTGAAGCGCAGGAAAAAACATTAACACAATAAATAATGAGAAACTGGGAAATGAAATTAACCAGGCAGGGATGGGCGGACGCCTTGATCGAACTCGGAGAAAAAGACCCGGAAGTCTTGGTACTTGACGCGGATCTTTCAAAATCCACATTAACTTGTTTGTTTAAAGAAAAATTTCCACAAAAAACATTCAACTTCGGGATAGCGGAACAAAACATGATAAACGGCGCCGGAGGGCTTTCGCTCGAAGGATTCATCCCGTTTGTTTCAACATATGGCGTTTTTCTTTCCGGTCGCGCCTGGGAACAAATCAGAACAACGATATGCATGAACAAGCTGAACGTCAAATTTGGCGGAGCGCACGGCGGAGTTTCAGTCGGCCCTGATGGTGCGACACACCAAGCCCTCGAAGAAATCGCGATAATGAGATGTTTACCGGAAATGATAGTAATTGTCCCGGCGGATTATTATGAAACAAAGAAAGCCACACTCGCGGCGGCAAAAATAAAAGGGCCCGTATATTTGAGATTCGGTCGCGAAAAAGTGCCGGTTGTATCGAATGAAAACGACGAATTTATTGTTGGAAAAGCGAAAATCATGCAAGAAGGCACGGACGTGACAATAGTTGCGTGTGGGGCAATGGTTGCCGAAGCGCTGGAAGCGGCGGACATGCTCAAAGAAGAAAATATTTCAGCTGAGGTTATAAACTTACATACAATAAAACCTATAGATTCAAAAACACTTATAGAAAGCGCAAAAAAAACGGGATGCGTCGTCACGGCGGAGGAACATCAAGTCATGGGAGGAATGGGCAGTGCGGTCGCGGAAGTGCTTTCCCAAGCCAACCCGGTGCTGATGGGAATGGTCGGAGTTTTGGATACTTTTGGAGAATCGGGAACACCGGAAGAGTTAATGATAAAATACGGGTGCAAAGCGAAAAACATCTACGAAAAAGCTAAAAAAATAATTTCTCTAACCAAAAAACAATGAAATATTCAAAAAGACTCGCTTCCCTCGGAACGGAAGACGCATTTTCCATAATAGCCGTCGCGAAAAAATTTGAGAAAGAAAATTTAACTCCAAAAGGGGAAAAATTGATTTTCATGCAAATAGGGGAACCGGCTTTTGACACTCCGGAAAACATTAAACAAGCCGGAATAAAAGCTATTCAAGACAACAAAACTCACTACGGCCCTCCATCAGGATTACCTGAATTACGTGAAGCCGTCGCGAAATATTCCACAAAACAAACAGGGACACAGTACGCAATGGACGACGTCACGATTCACTCAGGCGCAAAACCCGGCATATTCTACACAATAAACGCGGTCGTTGACGAAGGCGACGAAGTGATTATTTTTGATCCGGCATGGCCGATTCATTTTTCACCTGTAAAATACCTCGGAGGCAAGCCGGTATTCATTGAATTAAAAGAAGAATTGGGTTTTAATCCGGACATCGAAGAAGTGAAAAAAGCTATCACTCCAAGAACAGTTATGATGATCGTAAACACTCCTGCAAATCCGACCGGAGGAGTTTTCTCCGAGCAAACGCTTGAGGCTTTGGCAAAAATTGCGGTGGAAAACAATTTATGGGTAATCTCAGACGAAATTTACGACAGAATAGTTCATGAAGGAGAACACAAATCCATCACAAAATATCCTGGGATGGACGAAAGAACGATTTTGATCAACGGATCTTCAAAAACATGGGCAATGACAGGATGGAGAATGGGCTGGTCTGTCACCAAAAATCCCGAACTAAGAAAGAAAATAGAACAAATCCAAATCAATGACACTTCATGTCCTCCGACAATGAACCAATTAGCGGCTTTGGAAGCGGTTTCCGGCCCTCAAGAAGAAGTTGAAAAGATGAGAGCCGCCTATAAACAAAAAAGAGACTTATTGGTCCAACTAGTAAATGAAATCCCCGGCTTCAGCGCAAAAACACCAAAGGGCGCATTCTATTTATTCGCAAACGTAAAACCACTTTGTGAAAAACTCGGCATAAATTCTTCCGCACTGCAAAAGAAAATAATGGAAGAAGCGCACGTGCTCTTGCTTCCGGGCGGCGGCTTCGGCCCTCACGGTGAAGGCTACATCCGCTTCTCCTACGTCGGCACCGAAGCAGACCTCCAAGAAGGCTGCAGAAGGCTGAAAGAGTGGGCAAGCAAGATAATGGGGTAAAGATAATTTGAAAAACGAACAAAAGAGGAAGAAATATTTTCTGAAGTGAATTCCGTTCTACTAGCCTAAAGATTTATATCCAAAAAAAGAAGGCTGAACTTCAGGGAATATTTCTTCCTCTTTTGTATCTCAAATTATACTTATCTCCATTTCAAATGATACTTGATCGCGCTGGCCAAATGGAGCCAAGAAATTTTACTGAAAATTAATTTAAAAAATGAGCCGTCGCTAAGCCTTTTGTGATAATGCATGGCTTTCGCCTCAGGGAAATATACGACTTTATATCCGGCCTTTATTGTTTTTCTGCACAAATCAAAATCCTCCATAAACAAAAAATATCTCTCGTCAAAACCGCCTATTTCATCAAAAACTTTTCTCGGCATCACCATAAAAGCGCCGGTGATCAAATCCACTTCCTGCTCTTTGTTATGGTCAAAATCAAACATTATATATTTCTCGTACCTCTTTTTAAACGGCCAGACTTTTCGCAAAAAAGATCGCTTGATAAACAAATCAAAAAACCTAAAATTTCGTCTGCAAGACTGCTGAACCTCGCCGCTGTTGTACATGAGTTTCGGCCCGACCATGCCGACATGTTTGTGTGTTTCCAAATAGTCCACGAGCTTCTGCAAAGTGTCTTCCTCAACGGTAATATCGGTATTCAAAATCAAAATATATTCACCTGTCGCGACCTTCGCAGCAAAATTGTGCCCGCTCCCGTATCCGAGATTTTTTCCGGGCTCAACGAGCTTTATTTCGCCTCGAGAAACGGCTTCCCTTAAGTATGTTACGCTGTCGTCAGTGGACGCGTTATCGCAAAAAATTATTTCAAACTCAAAATTTGTTTTGCTCTTTTTCAAGGCCTCAACGCAAAACCGTGGAAAATATTTTTGATTGAAATTCACAATCGTTATAGAGAGTTTCGGCATGATATTTTTTTAATTTTATTTTCAGTAATTTTTAGATTTATTTCTCCGCTGACAAAACTTTTTTCAGGGATATTTTGCACGACGGTAAGCCCCGCGCCGATAAAACTGCCACTGCCGATTTTGATCCCCGGCATAAAACTCGTATTTATTCCGACGCGAATATCGTCTCCTGTCACCAACCCGAATTTATTTCCCCCAGTCATGACTTTTTTGCCGTCAAAATCAACCGAAATCTCCCCTTCATCAAGCCTTAAATTGCCCGTCACAGTTCCCGCGCCAAACGAAACATTATTTCCGATCACGCTGTCCCCGACATAGTTGCTGTGAGTCCAAACACCGTCTCCAAGAAAACTTCTCGCGATTTCCGTACTAAAACCGATTACGCAATCTTTTCCGATATTACTTTCGCGAACAAGCGAATTATTCGCAATCACGCTGTTGTCCCCGATATAAACCGGCCCGTTCACAATCGCACCCTCCAAAATTTTCACATTTTCTCCGATAATCACCTCTCCTTTCACGACAGCATTTTTAGAAACTTGAGCGCTTTTCGCGATCTTTTTTTCGCTCAACCCGAAGAAAAATTTGAAAACTTTATTTACATGCCAAGGATATTTTATCGGCTGCCAGAAGCCGTTATATTCAACCGCCTTTATCTTCACGCCACCTTTAATCATATCCGCCAAAGCCACTTCGTACAAATCATCATTTTTGCTTTTCGCCTTTTCCAAATACGTCACCAACTTTTGAAAATCTTTGTGAACATGCACAACCAAATTCACCAAATTGCTGGGCTCTTTGCCGACTTCGGGCTTCTCAACAATATTTTTCACAAATCCGTCTTTTGAAGTTTCCAAATACCCTCCCGGGAAATATTCCTCCACAACTTTTCCAAGCAAATATCCCTCCGCGCCGTTTTCGTCATAAGCCTTTTTAATCAATTCAAAAGCCGATTTTTCAACAACATCATTACTGCTGAAAATCAAAACCGGCTCGTTCCCGATGATATCTTTCGCCGCCAAAACCGCTCCGCACATTCCCATGTCCAAATCTTTCTGCTCAATTATAGAAACGTCCATTCCCAAACTCTTTCCACACGAAACAAGCTTATCAAGATTATGCTTTCCTCCGACAATAACCACCTCATCAAATCCCGCACTTTTCAAAAGTTCAAGTTGCCACTCAATCAAAGGCTTGCCCAAAAAATTCAAAAAATTCTTATCTTCTATTGGCTTCATCCTTTTGCTCCTGCCTGCGCCGAGTAATAATACTTTCATAATTTAAGTTAAAATCTCACCAATTCTACCAGATTTCCCCGCCTCTTTCACCTCCATTGCAATCCTGTCCCCAAAACTCACACTCTCTCCGTAAAGATATGTTGTGCAAGGCGTAAATCTGGTGCCGGGGGATCCCGGAATTCTCATTGAAACATCAAAAACCACGAATTCTTCTTTGCCTTCATATGCCGCGATGGCTCCTTGCAGAGCAAAAGCGCCTATGATTCCGGGCGCGACCTCTTTTTTCAAAGTTGCCACGAATTTTTCACCTGCCTCAAAGGCTTTTTCCAAAATTGATTCTTTCGTAGTACAAGCCACGTGTCCCGTTTCAATCATCGAAGGTGCATATCCGGCATTCAAAAGCTCCATCTGTGTCCCCGCATTTAATCTCAAAAACCCGTCCAAAGAAGTCTGTCTTCGCATATCGGTGCCGATAATTTCAAGTTCACCCGTAAGAGGGGAGTAGAAATAATTGAAATTTATTTGCGCGCCGATGATAAATTCCTCTATCACGCAGTTGTCCAAATCTTTCTGATTTATTTTGCCTTCTTTTATCATTTTTTCACTGACAGAAAAATAAGAATCAGTATTTGTAATCACGAAAAAAGCTCTTTCGTATCCCCTTATCGCCTCATTCACTTTTACAATCAGCGGACTTTTATCAGAAGAAAAATGTTCGTCCAACAATTTTTTAGTCTCTTCATAACTCAATTTTTCACCACCTTTTCTTACAATCTTCGGCATTCTTATTCCCGCCTTTTCAAGAAGATAATATTGGTTTTTAGGCTGATCCCTCTCCTCAAGTTTTACGCCTTCCCTAAGCCCGAAAACCGGCACTTTAAACTTGTCTTCAAAATCTTTGAAATCCTTGAAGTAAACCCAGAAATACCTGTTATGAATGAAAATCGTATTCATCGCCCGAAGACGTTCCTGCACATCTTCATTTATAATATCCGAAAATTTATCCACCAAAATCACTTCATCTATACATCCGCGTCCGTCCTCGCGAGTTTTGTAATACTTGGAATATGTCTTGTCTCTGCCATTTTGACAAACAGCGACAGTTCTAAATCCATATTTTTTCGCTCCCGCACAAACATCCAAAGCGCTGTGTCCGCCAAGCACGCCAATCGTCAGATTTTTCAGATCGTAATTTTTCAAAATTTCCAAAATGTCTTTTTGTCCGATCATTACTATAAAAGTTAAAAATTATCCAAGAACAGCCGAAAGCTTATCTTGTTCTATCGCCATTTTAATATCTCTGGCCAGTCTGCGTCCAGTGCTCATCGGCTCGTTGTATTTCAGCCACGTGTAAGGAGAGCCTTCTATGTAAGGATTTGTGCCCGCGACAATTCTTGCCGAAATTTCAAAAACATAATAATTAAGTTCCGGATCAATGATTCCTTCAAGGCAGAAAGGGCCGAAAAGCCCGCCATCCACAATCTCTTTTGAGGCTTCAACAACTCTGTCTCCCATCTCAAAAATTTCCGGGAGAAGCGATTCTCGCAAAACCAAAGGAGAATTTCCGACAATCGTGTAGGTGGTTCTGATCCCGACTTCCACCTGATCTTTCGCCGCAATCCTTCCGATGGAATCCGCATTTGACTCGTAGCGCTTGTCAAAGCCCATAACCTCAAGCTCCCCGGTCAATCTGCTGTAAAAATAATGTGTATATACGGGAACTCCGACGATATATTCCTGAATCGCATATCTCTCATGCCCTTCTTTGCCTTTGTAGGATTCATATCTCTCGTGAAATTCTTTCGGAGAATTTGCCAAAAAATATCCTTTGCCACCATGCGCTC
This sequence comes from Candidatus Altimarinota bacterium, assembly GCA_041663205.1. Taxonomy (GTDB): domain Bacteria; phylum Patescibacteriota; class Gracilibacteria; order UBA1369; family LOWO2-01-FULL-3; genus UM-FILTER-38-24. The sequence goes on along the minus strand of JBAZQZ010000006.1, from coordinate 11,656 downwards.
CATGAAATTTTATAATCACAGGTCTGTCTATTTCTTCAGGAGTTTTAAATACTTTTGGAAGTCTTATTTTGGCGGCACTAAGCCATTGTCGCTCTTTAGTTCTGTCCGATTCCCAATCCAAAATCGCTTTTGTGCCGTAATGCATGGCTTTTATATCCATCACTTTGTCTGTCCCTATATAAGCCACAAACGATCCATGAGGGATAACAATCGCATTTTTCTTAATCAGCTCAGGTTCAATTTTGAAATAATCCTTGAAAGAGTCTATAACAATAATTTCATCACAAACTCCGTAAGATTTGTAAGGCCTTTCCCTCCCTTTTTCACAAATACAAATCGTGGAAAACCCCTCATCCTTGGCTCCCTTCAGTATCTGGAGCGCAGTATGGCTTCCGAGAGTCGCGATTTTATAATCTTTTATATTTCCCATATACTAAAAAATTTAGGTCTTTTGGCCATCGTATAAGAAACAGAGCCTTTTGTCCACAGAATTTGATTTAAAGAATTAACATGCCCAAAATTTGGCGATTTTTTTGTTTCTTTGTTATAATCAAAACATGACAGTCCAAACATTAAAAAAACAGATCGTTCCCACGTTACAACGCCGAGGTGCAATAAAAATAGCAATTTTTGGATCATTTGCCACAAAAAAGGAAAAAAAGACAAGCGACGTTGATATTTTAGTAAAATTCAAAAATGAAGTTACTCTGCTTCAATTGTCAAACATGAAATTGGAATTGGAAGATAAGCTGGAAAGAAAAGTAGACCTCATAACGTATGGAGGCATAAATCACCGTCTAAAAAAAATCATTCTACAGGAACAAAAAATTATATATGAAAAAAGATCCTAAAATTTTTCTGGGACATGTCATAGAAAGCATAGAAGACATAGAAAAATACACAAGGGGACAGACGAAAGAGAAATTTGCAAAAGCAAAAATGATGCAAGACGCGGTCATTAGGAAATTTGAAATCATCGGAGAAGCAGTTAAAAATCTTCCACCGCCTTTTAGAAAAAAATACCCAAAAATTGCGTGGAGAGACATTGCGGGGATGAGAGATATTCTTATCCACGAATATTTCGGCACAAACATAAATGTTGTGTGGAAGACGGTACAAGAAGACCTCCCTGGCTTAAAAAAACAAATCACTGAAATTATTCAACTCTTAAAATAACTTACTCAAAGCGGACTTTGAATATTCCGAATGCTTGACTCCGAAACCTGAATATACCTCTGAGTTATGCGAAACAACAAGAGTAAAACATCCCTGTCGTCGTAATTCCAACGACACTTTTTTTACAACAAGAGCTTGTATAAGATCTTTAATTTTGCTAATAAATAATATTGACTGCGCGCTAGTAACGCGCTACAATAATAACGTACCACGTTAATATGATTAAGAGTTTCAAGGACAAAGAGGCGGAGAAAGTATTTGACAGAGAACCGTCTCGAAAATTGCCACCTGAAATTCAAAGAATATCAATGAGAAAGCTATGGATGCTGGATGCGGCAATGTCAATAAATGACCTACGTATTCCACCATCAAATCACTTGGAACAATTGAAAGGGGACAGGAAAGGGCAATACAGCATAAGAATAAATGACAAATGGAGAATCTGCTTTGAGTGGAAAAACGGAGAAGCCAATGAGGTGGAAATAACAAATTATCACAAATAAAATATGTCAAAAAAAATATCACCAATCACTCCCGGAGAAATTCTAACGGAAGAATTCATGAAGCCTTTTGGTATTTCTCAATACAAAATTGCAAAAGACATCGGAGTTTCGGCAAGAAGAATAAATGAAATAGTCCACGGGGAAAGAGCTATATCGGCGGACACAGCACTTCGTTTCAGCAAATATTTCAAAACTTCCGCCCAATTTTGGCTAAACCTCCAATCCCGCTACAATCTGGAGATTGAGTCCGAAAAACTATCCAAAAAACCGGATTTTGAAATAAAACCCCTGGACACTTCAAAGCTCGTCTTGGCTTAACATTCAAAGAGGACTTTTAATATTTTGAATAAAAGTCTTTGACTAGATCTTCTGATCTATGCTATTGTTGTAATACAAAATATTACAAACTATTACAGCTTAATTTGTTTAACCATATGCGTGAAGTAATGAATATTTCTCTTCCCTCTCCTATGGCCAAGACTGTAAGAATCGCTGTTAAAACAGGTTCTTATTCCTCAATCAGCGAATTTTTTCGCTACTTACTGAGGGAATGGCAGGAAGGCAAACTTTTAAAAGAACTTAACGAAAGCAGGCTTGAAATATCTGCAGGCAAAGGGAAAGTATTGAAATCATTAAAAGATTTGAGGTAATATCCGTCTCCTATGGAGATAATTTACAGCTCAAAATTTGCTCGAGAATATAAAAAACTGCCTCAATAACTTTGCCTTAAATTATTTTTCTGCTATCATGACACACACAAATACTAACTAAAAAATATGGATAAAAAAATACAATTCATGGTTTTTATTGAACAAGATGAGGACGGCGTGTACATAGGTTCATTACCATCTATTCCAAATTGTCATGCACAAGGGGATACACAACAAGAAATGTTAAAAAATTTAACAGAAGTTGCAAAATTATGCTTGCGTAACTTGGATAAGAAAGCAATTCAAAAAAGCCGTTTTATAGGTATCCAAAACTTCGAATTATCACATGCCTAAGCTAGTCCCAATCAAGCCAAAAAAGTTCATCAAAATTCTTCAAAAACTTGGATTTGATCAAAGAGATGCAGAAGGATCACATGTGTTCTTTAAACACGCCGATGGTAGAAGTACTGTAATTCCTGTTCACAATAAAGACATCAGCAGAGGTCTCCTACGAAAACTCCTCAACGACATCCAATTATCGATGGAAGAATATGACAAATTAAGAAGAAAATAAGATAAATTTCGGCCTCAAAGCGGACTTTTAATGTTCCTTATGCTCGCCCCCGAAACCTGAGTATATCTCTGCGTAGTGCGGATATTTTGATGTCCCAAAAGTGTTTGGATGTAGCGGATATCAGTACCATTTTCAAGCAGGTGAGTGGCAAAACTATGCCGGAGACTGTGAAAAGTTGCATCACAAAAAACGCCGACCTTCAAAAGTGCGTTACTAAAGATTTTTTGTGCGGTCCGAGTGGTAAGCCGTCCGCCTCGTTCGCTTTCAAAAAGAAAATCATTTTTATCTCTTCCTGCTACAAAATCCATCAAATAAGGCAACAACTTTTCAGGTAAAATGGTAATCCTGTCTTTATTGCCTTTCGCCTGTCTTATGTAAACCATTTTCTCCGAAAAATTTAAATCTTTAATCTTGATTTTTACAACCTCGCTAACCCGAAGACCCGCTCCATAAGCCAAAGAAATCATAAGTCGATGTTTCAAATTTTTGATAGAATCAATAATCTTCAAAATATCATTTTTCGCCAAAACAACAGGAAGTTTAAGAGGTCGCCGTGCAAATTTTATATCAATTTTACAAAAGCATTTAATAACATCTCTATAAAAAAACTTAACGGCATTGAGATAAAGATTTACGGTCTCCGGCGCATAATTTTTCAAATGTTTTTGTTTCAAAAAATCTTTCACGATTTCCGCATCCAAAGACGAAACATCTCCACCAACAAAATTGAAAAACTCCCTCAAGCAAGCCAAATAAGCCTTCTTAGTCTTTGGACTGTAATTCCTGATAATAAGCTCCCGCTCGGCCTGATTTAGGTGAAAAGAATAATCCATATTCTCCTTGTACACCCACGACTTAAAATATTCCTAAATTTTTTTTAAAATTTTCATAAAATCCAAAAGTTGATGGCAAAATCCTCAGTGTTCGCATATACTCCCCCCAGACGTTTCTATACGAAAACACTTCGTATAGAAACGAGTTAGCCGACATGTGCTTGGAAAAGAACAGATAAAAAAGGCATCTGTTTTTTTAAAAATATTTATAAATATATATGAAGTAAAAGTAAATATAACGCACACATCGTCTAACACTGCATAGCCGGTTCGGGCTTATTCGGGCGGCTTAAAAAGCGCGCCCTTAAAGCCCTCACCCATATTTTCGGCTGGTAAAACGCCTGACGGCGTTATATTATACCAGCCGAAAACATCGGCCATGCAGGAACGTTAGGCGAAAGCGCATTTTTAAATTTTTGATAATTTGCTACGATATACTATAATTTTAACAACTTTAACCTAATTAAATATGGCACTCGAAGTTCGTGATTTGACGGATACTTGCACGGTTGAGATTAACCCTGCCAATGTCAAAATCCCTGAAAGAATGGAGTTGGTTTTACTTGACGATGGCATTATCTGTTTGGGAGATCGCTATGTTAAAGGGAATGGTCAAGCTGATTTTCAACGAATAAAAGAAGCCTTCCAACGTGGGAATTATCGTCTCATATTCACTGAATCTGGCGAGATAACAATAGAAACTCAATAAATATACCGCAGCAAATTAATTTATAAAAAAATGCGCCATCTCCTAACACCGAATATCTGGTTTCGCTTCGCTCCACCCATATTGCTATCGCAACATCAGATATTCGAAAACGTTATCTGAAATAGTTTTCAAAATTTATGTGTTATAGCAAAGAAGTACAACTAACCACCGGAGCCACTATAGGAATATTCAGCGTATTTTATTATGTTTATTACTCAATAAAATACCGCGCCATACAAAAAAAGTGGCTATTGCCTTTTTTGAAGTACATAATAATTACATTTGGCCTTATTGGGGGTCACCAAATATTTGAATATTTATCCTTGGTGACCAACAGCCAAATCATTTATAAAATCGGATTGATGCTTTCGATATCGTCAATGTATTTTTTGCTAAGATCTTTGGAAGTACTTCTCAATAGAAATCTTCGCAGTAAAATAGCACTCTTTATAATAGGGGCCGTCGCCATACATGCCTTTTTGGTGGACATGACTTTCGGGCCACAAGGTTTTTATCTTAGACACAATTCGGCATTTATCTGGGCATCGGCTTGGATGCTCCTGTTTATATATTTTCATATCTGCGCCTTAAAAGGTCGTAAATATTTACAAAACGATACTTCAAAAAAGGCAATAATAACATATCTGCTGGCCACGCTTGATATTTCCTTTATCATAAGTGCGATATACACACTTATTGGATATTCACTATTTTCAGTTAATGTCTGCACAGACAGCCCTTCAATTTGGTGTACGTTTTACGTGATCCAGATATTCGCCCTACCACTTTTTCTGTCGGCAGTTCCAAAAATATTAGATGCCCCCGAACAAAAAACAGCTCAAACCTTAAAAACAACTATACTATATTTTGTTGTTTCAATTACATTACTTGCAGTATTGGTATCGACACTACCGTTCTTTAAATGCTTGAGCCTAAAGTTTGTGTTTCCATGATAAATTTTGAAAACTAAATCAGATAACAGCGTGTATCCGATATTGTCACATCGCATACACGCAAACGTTAGGCGACATAGCCTGCCTTCAATGTTAAAATCAAAATATGAATAAATTTCAGTACTCGCCACCGAAAAATTCACCGAAATCATCAGAAGAGCTGATTGAGGACTTGCAATTAGTTGCTAAGAAATTGGATACAGAAAAATTATCTCAAAAACTTTATACCGAACATGGCAAATATGACTGCTCAACAGTTATAAGACGTTTTGGCACTTGGAATGAGGCTCTACTAAAGGCCGGTATAAAGTTATCAAACATTATCAATTATTCGGATGAAAAATTGTTTGAGAACATTCTAAATGTTTGGCAGAAAAAAGGCGCGCAGCCTACACGAAGGGACATGAATACAACAATGTCAGAAATTTCTTCTGGTGCTTACAACAGACGATTTAGCTCATGGACAGCTACCATCAAAGAATTTATTGAATATGCAAACAGTAAAGAAATTTCGGCTATTAAAAATGCAGCTTCACAAGTATCAGGCAGTAAAACGAGTAGAGACCCTTCGTTACGGCTACGCTTTCATGTTTTAAAGAGAGATAATTTTTCTTGCGTTCAATGCGGTGCAAGTCCAGCTAAAGACCAAAAAGTTGTTCTACATATTGACCACATTAAACCTTGGAGCAAGGGTGGCGAGACTGAAATTTCTAATTTGCAGACATTATGCCAAAACTGCAATTTAGGTAAAAGTAACATTGAATGAAGGCAGGCTACGATCGCCTAACAGCGTGTATGCGGTTCCGTTCGTCGTCGTACCTCCTCCTCACTTCACCCATATTTGCCACTGGTAAGCCTTCGGCATATTATACCAGTGGCAAACATCGCATACACGCGAACGTTATATGAAATTTGCATATCTTTTCCCCGAACAAACAAGTAAAATTAAACCTGTTAATTTCTAACCTCAAAACCTATGGAGCAAGGGAAATCAAATCTCGGAACAATCGTTCTGACAGTGATTATAACTGCGGCTGTTGTGGGAGCAGGAGTCTACTTTCTTCCAAAATATTTTACAATTAAAGTTGCGGAAACAACTCCTCCGGCAGAGCAAGCAACACAAGAAAAAGAAGAGAAAAAAATGCCAGAGAAAGAGGACAAAAAAGAGGATGAACAAGCGAAACAAGAGCCGGAGAAAAAAGGAGAACCGGTGGTCGTAGAAGAAAAAAAGACGCCATCAGATTCAGAAAAGCTAGAAATCCTCAAAAAAATAGCAGGGACATGTGAAGATTTTCCCGATAAATTGGAGCAGTGTACAAAATATAGCTGTGAATTCATGCATCCTATTATGGGGGGCCAAATGGAAAAAGAAATCAGGATGGTCGGCGACAAATGCAATTACACGGAAGAGCTGCCAAACAACGGACTAATGGAATGTAACTTTACGGAAAGCCAAAGAAAAATCGCGGCGGCATATTACAGATCAGTCGCGGGATCAACTTCATTCAAGATGAAGGTTACTATAGACCTAGGAAGTGGCGAAGTTGAAACAGACGGAGCTGGGCTAGAGCAAGCCATGACCAAAATGATGAATGACGTTTGCGTTTTTACGGGTTACGATTGATTTAGTTTTTATGAGAAACAATGCATCAAAGAGAGATGGTCAGTTCGAGAATTGAAAAGGCAGAAAAACTCTATTTTATGGTGACGTTAGCTCTGCATGACTTGCGAAAGGGCATGGATGGATACACTAAAGAACCACTTCAAGGCCCCTTAGTAGGACATCAGGCAGTAATCTACACCTTGCTACAAATGCGAGTACAGCAAATTAAAGAGGTAATCTTCGGAAATGCACTTTAAGCAAGCGGGGATACTCCTTTTTGCAAAATTTGATTTTTAAGGGTGGTATATGTTTTTTTCTACGCTCCGAAAACAATTTATTTGTAACGGGAAAGCGGATATAATAAATCCAATAACCCCACCCTATGAAAAAAACAGTAAAAAATTTAATTAAAATTTTAAGTGCAATTATAATTATCGTGGTGGTGTTTTTCATCAAAACAGCTTCGGGAATAAACCCTTTCACAAATGGAAATAACGAAAGGAATATGATAGTTGTAATCAGCGACATTCATCTTGGTGCCGACCTAGCTTATTCAGAGTTCAACAAAAACATGCCCTCTCTCCAAAAATTACTCAAACAGATTAGTGTATCTCCAAACATAAAGGAACTTGTCGTCGCCGGAGATTTGATTGATGAATGGTTTGTGCCAGCAACAGCAGACACTTATCAAGGAAAAGATCAGCGTGATTTTGTTCAGCGCATTGCGAAGGCAAATAAAGGCGTAATTGACGCATTTAATAATATAATTCAAGATGGAAAAATTTTAGTCACATATGTTCCGGGAAACCATGATCTTGCAATAACTGCGGAAAATATTGACCTTATTCTTCCGGGAATAAATCAGGCGCGAGATAAGGAACAAGGCTTAGGCACGTATTCTCCGGCTGATTATCCTAAAATAGCTATTGAGCACGGTCATCGTTACAATTTTTTCTGCGCGCCAGATCCGATTTCCAACCAAGATGTTGCACCGGGAACCATAATGCCCCCGGGATACTTTTTTACAAGAATAGCCGCCCTCCATGTTGTGCAAGGTAGGCCATTACCGGGCGATACTGCACCGATTGTTACCCCAAATCTTTCGGGCGGTGAGCAACAGGATTTACTGTTTAGATATTGGAAGATATGGCAGATGACAGCGAATTTATTCCCGATAACTAATAAATTGGACGAGAATGTTATTTTAACAAATGTTGATGGATTTACAGGGTCGTATTCCGTAAACGATCTTATTCCTCATCAATCAACTCTAGGCGGACTTATAGACGTGAATCTTTTCAAGGGAATTGAAGATAATTGGGACGCAAGACAAACTATAAATAATGTACCTGTACATAGTGCTACTTCTCATGCAATCGATTTTGTTAATTCAGCGACCGAGACCGACGATCAGGCAATTTTGCAGTACTTTATGAATCCTAAATCGGATAAAAGAATTGTTGTATTTGGTCACACCCACCAACCTAAAATTATTGCGTCTCAAAATTATAATAATGAGAAATCAATCTATGCAAACTCCGGAACATGGATTGATCATAATCCGAAACTGACAACCATGAATTTCGTCGTCATAACGCCACAAAACGCGGATGCGTCTTCTCAAACCTATGTCAAACTTTACAATTTCGAAGGTGAAGTCGTAACGAAAATGGCCGAAGATTCTTTACACTATTAAAAAGAAACTGATTTTATTTTTCTTTTGTAGAGGGGAAGTATATAATGCCATTAAATTATTTTAAATTTATGAAAAAAACAATTTCCGTTACATTCTTACTGATAACATTTTTATTAATATCAGGCTGTTCATATCAAAAAAGCACAGTAGATAATACAAGTGATGTCACAAAACAGTATGTAAGTAAAAATCTGGGCATCAAGTTTCAATATCCACAGGGATTTGAAGATAAGGCTGTTGAGCAAGGAAATAAAATAATGTACCCAAGCTGGAGTCCAATCATGTACATTGCCGTATTTGAGAAAACTGCAGGTGAAAAAATTGAGGACTCGATACTAAATATTATCAAACAGGAGGGCAAAAATCCCAACAACTGTAAGGTGGTAAAAAAATCCACGAAAGAAGTGGGAAATCAAGAATATATGATAGATCTTGCCGATCCTATTTCATACACTAAAGATGAGCAAGAAGAAATTCGTCTCGCTGATAAAAACCGGACACCTGACGCAGGACCGGTGGATGGAGAATACAAAAAAAGAGAAATTTACAATAAAAGACTTGTTGAAAACTGTTCAGCATATGCTGATCCTCTTGGGCTTGGTACGTCCTCAAGTATAGGTAGCATGTTTTTGTATAACGACGCTGTATCAAAAACGAAATTCGTTTATTTGCCTGGGACAGCCGATCCATACTTTCATGAATATGGCACAATCGAATTTATAAATGAATAAGGTGTTTTGACCCGCAAAATTCACACCTAAGCGGGATTCGCTAAAAATGCCTCACTCATATTTGCCATCGGTCGCCCTTCTGGCATACTATACCCATATGAAAGTCTCACTCATCAAAATCATCAAATCCGATTATATAGCACTAGCTTCGTTAATAGCGCCGATTGTGTCGATAATTTTGTATGTCGATGCGAAATATTTCGGGGTTTTACAGCAATATCTTAGAAGTGGAGAGATGCGTGAGCCCCTCGGTTCTCTTCTTTTCCTTGGCATATTTATAGCCTCAATACTTATTTTTGTGCCGGTCCTCTATTTCAGGATTAAAAATATTCAAACACACTTCAAAAACGGAATCGAAGTAAAAGGGCAGATAGTCTACGTAAATCTTTGGAAAGACCGCGGCAGAATCGAATACATATATGAAATTAATGGAGAAACCTACAAAGCGGGAACCGCAGTACATAGAAGCAAATTCGTGGACTCATTAACCGAAGGCCAAGTCGTAGACATTATCGTCTCCGCAAAAAATCCCAAAAAAGCCCTGATAAAAGACATGTACGTCGTTACCGAATAGCAACCGGCGCGAGCGCCCCTTCCGGCAAGCTTTCCTCCTCAGGATCCTTTTTCCTCCCGGTCCTCGTAAGACGATAAAAAGCAATTCTTCTGGCGCATTCCTTTCGCTCCTTGTCATCCGACTCAGTTTCAGCTTTCCATTGAGATTCGGTGGAAGTCAATTCATCTTCATATTTCAATTCAACAAGACCTCTGCGGTCCAAAATACTAAGAGCCAAACGAGTCTGAATAAAAAACTTAAAGTAGGAAGAATCACCGCTTTGTAAAACACATCCACGTGCATTCATAACATCTCCTAAAACTTGCGCACAGGTTTTCCAAGTATTAAAACTAAGTGCGTTAACAACATCCTGTTTACTGATATCGGCTTGGTTTTCCTCCTCAGGATCTCGCATGCTTTCTGACATATCGGTTGAAAATTAAATTTTAGACGCAATTTAATCATAAATCCTCACTTATATCAAAGGAAAAATAACTCTATGCACGACTGTTCATAAGTAATATCATTATCCCGGTATGGAAAAAAATACAAACAAATTTATATTCTGGACGCCACGAATTCTATCAATTGTTTTCATATGTTTTTTGTCTCTGTTTTCTTTGGATATTTTTGACGGGAATTATGGCTTCTGGGGGACGGTTTTAGGATTATTTATGCACAATATCCCAAGCCTTGTTTTGTTGATTGTTCTGCTGATTTCTTGGAAATATGAAATTGTCGGAGGGATTGCGTTTATCCTCGCGGGGTTGGCATACATTCTGACCTTGGCGATGAATCCCCAATTTGAATGGTACATGATATCCTGGTCGGCAACGATCGCCGGTCCCGCATTCCTCGTAGGAATCATGTTTTTAATCGGTTGGTATAAAAAGAAACGGCCTAGTGCTTAAAATACCTCCTCCCTGAAAACACCATGCTCATGCCTAGTTCGTCGGCTTTTTTGATGACTTCCTCATCGCTCACAGAGCCACCCGGCTGGATGATAGACACGATCCCAAGCTCATGAGCCATTTCAACGCCGTCCGTGAAAGGGAAGAATGCATCTGAAGCCATCACAGAGCCTTTTACACGGTCGCCACCCTTGAATCCGGCGATCTTCACACTATCCACTCGCGACATCTGTCCTGCACCGATTCCGGTCGCCACAGTGCCCTTCGCGAAGACAACAGAGTTTGATCTCACGTGTTTTACGACTTTTGTCGCAAAAAGCATGGATTTCGTCTCCTCGTCCGTAGGTTTTTTCTTTGTCACCACCTTCAAATCGGCGGGAGTAAGGTCATAATTATCCTTGGTTTGTATCAAAATTCCGCCCGCAACCTTCTTTATGTCGGTCTGAAACAAGTCTTTTTTAAGCTCTCCGGTCTCTAAGATACGCAAATTTTTCCTTGTCATAAGCCTTTTCAAAGCCTTCTCGGAATATGAAGGAGCGATAATCAACTCCACGAACATGCCTTCGGCCTTAATATGATCCAAAATCGCATCGTTCACCTCGCGATTTAAGGCTATCACGCAACCAAAAGCCGACAAAGGATCAACTTTGTAAGCTTTGATAAAGGCATCCTCGATAGCTTCAGAACAAGCCACTCCGCAAGGGTTATTGTGCTTCACAAAGACAACGGTAGGCTCGCTAAACTCCTTCACAAGCGCAAGCGCG
>JBAZQZ010000005.1:0-75834 GCA_041663205.1 Candidatus Altimarinota bacterium | reverse complement strand
GGTGGCACCCGCACCGCCAGGCCTCCACGCGCCGCAAACATTTGACAACTTCCCTCGAAAACAACAATGCTTCTTCACGGCTTTGCTGGGCAAAAAATCTTTGTATTGTCGTCGTGTGTTGCCATGGCGTACTGCGCAATATTCCTTGTTTTGAGCAATGCCATTTTGTGGCTTTCTTTAGCCGAAAACACGAGTTTTATTACGCGTCACATTTTAAGAATTCGCTACTCAAAAAAGTTGAAATTTTGGCTTGCAGATGCTAATATTCGGGCACAAAACATCTTTAAAAATAATCCTATGAATACAAAAATAACAACAATCAGCGACGAAAATTTATACAATCTCTGCAAGGAGTACGGCGAACGCACGCGAATCTGGCGACAAAGATTTACGGGCCTTTTGCCGGAAGTTTTCAAAAGAAAATTGTACGAAAAAAAAGGCTTTTTCTCTATTTTTGAATTTTCGAAAAAATTGGCCGGGCTAAGCGAAGAACAGACAAGATTGGTTTTGAATTTGGAAAAAAGATTTGAGGAAACTCCCGCGTTAAAATCGCTTTTGACGACAGGAAAAGTAAGTGTAAATAAACTTGCCAGAATCGTCTCAATTGCAAAACCTGAAAATGAAAAATTCTTGGCAAACCAGGTGCAAATTCTTTCAAAAAGTGCGGTTGAAACTTTGGTGAGGGATGAAAAACTTGCAGAAAAAACCGAGACAAAAAACTTCGGAAAACCCACCGAAAAAACTGCCGGCGAAAACACGGATTTTCGGAAACAAAATGGCTTGTTTGAGCTGCTTTTTGACCCAAAAAGTCTGCCCGGGCAGATGCGTTTTGACATGAAATCCACAGGAAGCAACCGTGAAGAAAATGTCTTAAATCTCTCCCCCGAAGTCCGACAAAAACTTCTTGAACTTCAACAAAAAGGCATAGACATAAACGATTTGCTTTTCGAATTCCTCAAAACCCGTGAACAAGAAATTGCGCAGAAGAAAGAGGAAATCAGCCAAGAAATTTTGTCGGAAAATTCGCCGAAAACACCTTCCTCCGGCCCTTCCCGTCACATCCCTGTTTCCGTCAAAAAAATCCTCTACCTCGAACACGGCACAAAATGTTCTGTCCGAAATTGCCAAAAACCCTCAACACAAATCCATCACGTCCGCAGATTTTCCGCTGTACCGAGCCACAATCCGTACTACCTCGCGCCACTCTGCAAAGCACATCACGAACTCGCACACAGCGCGGACGCAGACTACATAGAGATACGAAAAAAGGCATGCTGAAAACGGAACACCGTGAACTCACTCACAGCACAGACACCGACTACATAGGGACACGAAGGAAGGCATGTTGAAAACGAAACATAATCTTTCATGTCGACATTCCATCGATACGAGCTACATAGAAATACGAAAAAACATGTTTAGTGCAAAAGTAGATTGTTCCAATAAAGTTTGGGCTAAAAAAAACAGAATTAGGCTATAAGGCATTATCTGGGAACCCCTGCCGGAGTTTTTTCTTCCGTTTCCTCCGTGGAGGCCGGGATTATTTCTTCGGATTTTGAGGCTGCGGATTCAGGAGCCAGGATGTTTGTTTCGTTCAGTTCCTTGGTCTGGGTTTCGATTTTTTTGATCAGGCCTTGATATTCGCCGCTTGATTTTGTGCCAATAAGAACGCTTAATCCTATGATCACCGCCGCGACCGCTATCAAGCCGATAATGACCAATTTTTTATTTTCAATCAACATCTGAAGAATGGCGTTTTGGGGCGCTTGCGTGGAAGTCGAAGTGGCTGCCGGGGTGGCCGGGTCTACGGCCGGAGTGGCTTGGGTCGGAGTTGTGTTTTGCGCCGGAGTGGCTGCCGGGTCTACGGTTGCTGTGACCTGAGTTGGCTCGGGAGTCATTGTCGGGGTTACAGGAGTCTCTGTTGTCGTGGCCGGAGTGGCTGTGGCCAGCGGGGCATCAGCTAGAGGTTGGGTGGGTGTTTGTTGCGTTAATTCGTCCATGTTTTTTTATTTAAATTTTCTGCTCACAGTGTACCCTAAAATCGGAAAAATCAAATATATAATTGTTTCGGGGCCCGTGCCTGCGGTTTTTCCATCGGTGGCATTTTGCAAGGCCAATGTCGCCTTACCGTTTTGTGTCGATTGTACGGCCGTCGCCTCTATCACTTGAGTTGTCACGGATTGCGTTGGTTGGCTTGGTACCGCCGAATTACTTCCGGAAGTCTTTCCATTTATATCTTCGAAATCCTTTGGTTTTGTCACAATTATTTCGGAGCCGTATTTCAAACCGACATCCCCTGTTTTTGTATCTTTCGTTTCTTTTGTCAGAGCGTCTTTCGCCAAAATTTTGTATGTATATGCGCCCGACGGAAGTGTTGTTTTGGCTTCATTCTCCCCTTCCCAAAAAATATCATATTCTTTGTCGCCTGAAACGTCTTTGTTATTTGCCGGCGACGCAACGATATTCCCGTCTTTATCGTAAATTTTTATATCAACTTTCGCGTCAGCCGATGTTTTTATCGTGAATTTCGCATTGTCCACAAGTGGGTTGAATTCTTTGCTTGAAAGCAGAGCTTTCGTGAGGGTCAGGGGGACGGCGGTCGTGGAGGTTGCAGTCGCAGAGGTGGTCGCGGTTTTGGTTGCCGGTTTGGTTGCAGAATCAACCGTTTTCGTGACTTCAGTTTTTGCTGTTTCGTTTTTTTTCATTGCTTCCACTACGGTTTTCGCAACTTCGGATTTTATCGCTTCATTCGCCGGAGGAGCGGGATTTTCGCTTTTAGGAGCGTCTAAAGATCCCCCTGCCCCCAATGTGGGCGGGACTGAATTACTTTCTTGTCCCATGTAGCCGGTCAATTTGCTTCCCATGTCGTAGTTCGTGAAAAGCAATACGACGACAACCAAAACACCTACCGCTGAAAATAAAAACATTCTGTATTTCTTTAGCGTTTTTTCCAATGCGCTTGCTATTTCCTCTTTGTTTTGTTCGTTTTCAGACATTTTTTGTGTTTGTTTTGTGTTTGTTTACGTTAGTATATTATACCTGTTTTTTGCTGTTTTGGCAAGGATGTGGCGGTGCGTATGAGAGAGAGGGGGGGATTTTATGATAATTTTATGAATTTTTAATAAAAATTTAATGTCAGGGTGGTAGGGTTTATTGAAATATAACTTTTAAAAACTTTCAAGATGAATGAATCACAACAAAAAGAAATCATATACGCCTTTATTGACAGCCAAAATCTCAATCTCTCCATCCGCGATCAAGGATGGAAATTGGATTTCGCAAAGTTTAGGATATATCTTTCAGACAAGTTTAAAATAAAAAAAGCATTTTTGTTTTTAGGCTATATCCACTCAAACCAAAAGTTATATCAATACTTAAAAGAAGTAGGTTATTCTCTTATATTCAAGCCAACATTGCGGAGTGTAAAAAACGAAATAATAAAAGGAAATATCGACGCAGAATTGGTTTTGCATTCAATGATAGAATACGCAAACTATGAAAAATCTATCGTTGTCACAGGTGATGGAGATTTTCATTGTTTGATAAAATATCTAAAGCAAAAAAATAAATTATGTCGGTTAATAGTCCCAAATAAGTACAAATACTCATCGCTACTCAGGGAATTCGGTCAGCACATAACATTTCTAAACAAGAAGGGAGAAATGCTGAAACACTAAAAAAAGAGGCATTACCTTGGGACAAAACCTTTTGGGTAGCCTCTCATCGTGATTGTCATAATGATACACTTCCAAATGAACATTGCAAGAAAATTCCCGAAAAAGAATTTTATCTCCTCTTTCTCATGATATAGCCTCCGACCAAACTTGGAAGGAGCAAAAACAGAAGCTCCGGACCGGTTTGTGAGAGACCGCCTTTTTTTGTGGTTCCGCTTGTGCCGGTCGTTGTTTTTTTGGTCGTGCCTGTCGTTGTGTTGTTGTTTGAGTCGGTCGGCTTTGTGTTGCCTTTGTTTTCGGTCGTTGTGGTCGTACCGGTTGTCGTTGTCGTGGTTGTCGTTTCTGAAGTCCCGTAAGGAGAAGTGACCGATGGCGGCGGTGTGCCGTTGTTAGGGTTCCCCGTGAGGGCCGGTGGCGTGCCCGGGTCAGTGCTACCTCCCAGGGATGGCGGCGTTGTGCCTCCAAGTGTCGGTGGTGTCGCCGCGAATGCTACCGCCTCCGTCAGCATCAGAAGTGCAACGAGCGACGAGATTAATGTTAATTTTTTCATTTTTGTTTTTATTTACTTATTTTTATTTTTTACCTGAACAGATTAAATAAACTATCAAGCACTTCATCGAAAAGTGAGGCGTAGCCGGAGGAGAGGGAGGCTTCTTTGATTTCGGTTGTTGTTCCATTATTGATAACCTCTACTTTTATTTTCCCGCTTTCCGTGCTGGTGGTCCCGTCTTTAAAGACGCTCTGAACTGAGATTTCATAAATTTCTGCGTATCCAGGTGTCCCCTCGCCGACGATGTCTCTGATTTTTGGATAAATTGTGACTACGTCTCTTGACACTGTGTTCCCCCAATTCGCTGACTCGAATGCATCAGTAGATAAATTTTGTCTTGTTACTAATTTGTAATTCACAACGTATTTTTCTACTTCTGCTAAATTATAGTTTACGGTTATGTAGAATTGTTCGTTTTCCGTTATTTCTACTTCTGGAGTTGGTTTTGAGGCTATTTCTTTTGCTGTAATCTTGATTGTCTCTCCATCAAGTTTGGCTTTGTATGTGTCCCAGACGTTTTTTGGAAAATCAGGATATTGTTTTGTGGCTTCTAGTGTCCCTTGATTGTCTTTATTAAATTCCATGTAGCCTGCGGCATTTGACAGTAAGTCTATAACGACTACGTATTCATCTTCTCCGTTTTTTTCTGTTGATAGTCCTATGTTGGAGCTTGTTTCGATTTTATATTTTGTTTCTTTTCCTGTGTTGAATTTCACCGTAAGTTCGCTACCGTTGGCAGAAAGTGTGTAGACATGGTCGGCGAGGGGGGCTGCCGCTGCCGGTTTTCCGGATGGCATCGTTACTTTGCCTGTTTTTGATGTGTTGCCGGCGGTGTAGAGCATTTCAACTCCTACCGTATATTCTTTGCCATTTGTTAAACTTGTAATTGCTATAATGCTGTAATAGGTGTCGGTGGGGTTGGCTTTTAGAAGTGATACTTTTCCGGACGTAGGAGCTTTAGATGAAACTTCAGCTGTTTTGTCTAGAAGTCTATCTGCTCCGCTCCCGTATGTCACTTTGTATCCTGTGAATTTTGATTCATCAGCCGGAGTTGTAATCTTTGCGTTTAGTCCGATGCTAACTTTTTCATTTCCCCATGTCGGAGTTAGTGTCAAGGTGTCGTCAATTTTTGTTGATCCTGCCGGAGTTTTTGCAGCGATTGTGATTGTCTTAGCCTTTTCATCCATTTTTACGTCGTAGGAAGCCCAAAAGTTTGTTTCGGAGTTGTACGAAAAGTATTCGAAGTCTGTTTTGTCTGTTTTGTTAAATTCCATTTTGCCAGAAACATTTGAGAGTCCGCCTGTCATGTCCGATACGTGGATATAATTATCTGTTTTGTCCTTTGATGTTTCTGACCACATTCCTATCGTCTTGTCGTCGGGTGTTATGATTGTGTAGACTACGGAGTATAATTGGTCGTCATTGAATATCATGGTGAGTTTTTTCCCGTCAGAAGAGAGATTGTAGATGTGGTCGGGATTGTCTGTGTTTGCCGGAGCAATTTCTGTGATTGTGATGATTAAGTCTTTAACTTCCACTTTGTAGGAAGCCCAGAAGTTTTGTTCATTGTTGTACGTCGATGTGTCGAATTTTGTTTTGTCTGTTTTGTTAAATTCCATTTTGCCGGAAACGCCGGAAGTTGTACCTGTCATGTCCGATACGTGGAGATAATTATCTGTTTTGTCCTTTGATGTTTCTGACCACATTCCTATCTTCTTGCCGCCGGGATATACTATCGCATAGGTCAAGATCGATTTGTCATTGAAAGTTACCTTAAGTATGGTGTTGTTTTCAGAGAGTTCATAAACGTGATCTTTTGTAAGATCGGCAACGGCCGCTTTTGCCGCGATGGTCATTGTGTTGCCGGAGAGGGGAAGATTTTCAGGTTTTGTGTCGGTTGTGCTGTATGAGAGGACCAGGCCTGTCAGTTTTATAAAATGTGCGTTTTTTTCCACTGCAGTGGCGGAGATGTCGGCACGTACTTCGATGGTTGATACTTTGCCTTTTGTTAAAGGTTTTCCGTCTTTAATCTCAATTGTTAACGGGAATTTTGATCCTGACGTTATTGCTTGTTTCGCTAGCTCATCCTTTCCGCTGAATATTGATATTAATATTAAGTCGCTTGCACTTCCCACTTCTCCCCTATCAAGAGTGATGCTTTTTATTGTTCCGTCTTGTTTTGGAGTAAGGTCGAATTTTGCGAAGGAAACAGCTGTTGCGCCTTGTTCTACTGAGGCTGAAGCGGCGGTGTCTTTGCTTAATGTTACTGTGTCTTTTGTCGTGTCAGCGACTGTTTTCTTTGTGATTGTGATGGTGGGGGGTTTAACCTCGGATGTCACAGGGTATAAGTCCCAAAGGTTTGTTTCTTTATTATAGACTGATGTTTCGAAGACTTTTGTTTCCCAGTTAAATTCCATTTTGCCGGAAACGCCTGCAGTTGGTAAGCCTGCCCATACGTGGATATAATTGTCCTTTTCGTCTTTGTTTGGAGCTACGCCGTATCCTTTGTCTACCGCCATTGATAGTTCGGCAGGTTTTGTGATTGCGTAGGTTTCGCTTGTTTTGTCATTGAAGTTTACTATAAGGTTGCAAGAGGTAGCATTTGCTACGTCACACTTTTTGTCCAATAGGTACTCATGATCAGCTATCGGTTTTACTGTGAGTTTTGCCGGAGTGGCCAAAAATTCGAGCCAAACTATGGAGGTTGTGATGTCCGATTCTTTTACTGTGGAAAGATCAAGTTTTTTGAAGTCTCCGGTTGTTGCATCCAATGCCCAGATTGAGGAAACGTTTATAGTTTTCCTTAATTCCACAACTTGTTTCTTTGGCATTGAAAAAAGGTGCCATCCTTTGCTTGTGTTTGCGAGTTTTAAAACGTCCACGTCTTTTTCCGGGAATTCGGATGCGGATTTGATTTCAGAATATGCGCTGAGTTTGTTCGTTCCTATGAACATCGTGATTGTCGCTTGGCCGGCAGACAATGTCGTGCCTGGATTTATGTCCGTGACTTTTTTCCATATTTTATTTTCCGTTGTGACGAATGTGGATTTGGTCGGATCATATTTCGCAATCAAAACTTCTCCGTCCAATTGAGGTACGATTTCTTCGTATGCCTTTGTCAATGTAATGTCTTTGTCCGCCCAGAAATACGAAAGATTTGCTCTCTTGTCCGCAGGGTGCGACCAAGAATTCAATTCTTTCGCCTTGCCGGATTTTTCTTTTTCTGCTTTTACTTTTGCGTGGTTGTCTACATCCGCTTGTGTATATGTCAAAAATCCTCTGTCTGCGGCTCCCGCAACAGTCATCCCCTGAAACCCTTGTCCGGGTCCGGCTCCGAGCTGTGGAGGGTTGCTGGAATTCATAAATCCGAAATAATAAACTCCGCCGGCGATGGCTGCTACAAGCACCGCGCCGATGACGGCAAATAATCCCAATTTAGATTTTGGGGCTTCCTGAACCACCGTTGTGGCTACTTCAGGTGTAGGTACATTTTGGATGTCCATGTTTGTTTTTGTTTTAATAAATATTTTAACTACCTATATTATACGACAATTTTGACAAAATTGCAAGGGGTTGGAGGGGTGCTTAAAAAATGCGCAAAACTTACACATGGCCACTCGCGAGCTCAGGTGGAAAATTGAATATAAAAGAAAAATACCTCTTAAAGACGAAACAGTAAGAGATATTAATCTATCATAGTTACGCGTGTATTTTATCAAAACGGGTTCAGCCAGTCAAATTTCTGCAAGAAAAATAATTTTATAAATATTTTAAGAAAATTTAATGTCGGGGTGGTATAGGAATATTATGAAGAATTATGAAAAAAATTATGCATATATAGATGCTCGATTCTTTTGAAAAAAACAAATGCTCCTATTGTCTATTTGTCTAATAAAAAGGCTGACCTCTGCGATAATGACTAAAAATAAAGAAGCCCCCGATATGGACAAAACCGTATAGGGGTCTTCTTCGTAGTATTGTGTGTGTATTTTATCAAAACAATTTTTGGCAGTCAAATTATTTCTTGCTCTTTTTTATCACATAATAGCCTGCGAGAAGGCTTGGAATAACCAAAATTGCCATTTCGGGACCGGTCTTTGAGAGTTTCTTCGGGGTTACGTTTTGTGAGGACGAAGAATCGGTTGAGCCGGTGTAGCTTGAGGAAGATGAAGTACCGGAGGTCGAGGAGGTTGATGAAGATGAAGTGGACCCTTTGTTGTCGGTCGTCGTGGTGGTCGTTTTTGGTGTTGTGGTTGTGGTTTTAGGTGGCGTGGGCGTCGGCGAGTTTGTCGGTGGCGGAGTGGTTGTGTTTCCTCCGAGTGTCGGTGGCGTTGTGCTGGGGCTAGGCGTTCCCGAATCTCCAAACGGAGAGGAAACGCTTGGTGGCGGGTCAGAGGCATAAGCCGTCGCGGCCGCTATTATTGATATCAATAGAGCGTAAATCGATATTTTTAATATTTTCATAGGGGGTTGGTTTAGGGCTTTCAATTATTTATTAAAACAAATTCCAGATCACGTCGAGGATGTTGAAAATATCTACTCTCTCTGCTTCAAGTGGTGGCGTTTCCGTCGTAAATTTGGCTTCCGCTGGAATGGATGCATGAATTCCATCGTGGGCGGTTACTTTTACTATGTACTCCGTGCCGGGTGTGAGTAGGGTAGGTGGTAAATATGCGTAGGCACATGTCCAGCCCTCGCCAGCTTTTTTGCCAGCATTGTCGTATAGTTCAATAAGACATATGTCCCCAGATTTTGTTGCTGATTCGAGGTCTTCGGAACGTTTCCATATGGTTGTTTTTTTCGTATTATCAATAACTTCCACATCGTAGCTTAATGCAGGTTCTTTTTGTTTATCGTCTTTGTATTGAGCGATTGTACTGCTTGGGACTCCTTCCCATGAGAACATTATTTCTTTTTCTGGAACTAGCGCATCTGTTAACATCACTTTTTTGTCTTCCAACTTATTGTCTCCATATATAACTTCCAGATTTTTGATCCCGAGCGGAGCGGCGGCCTTTGGTGCTTCGAGTTTCAGGGGGCTGGATGGAGGAGTTGACATGTTTGTGCTTGAGCAGGTGAGGTCCATGGTGAAAGTGTAAGCTCCGCTTGTGTTTTCTATTAGAAGGCTTGGGACTTCTAATTCAAAGCTGGCCAATGCCTCTGTCTTTTTTGGTAATTCCGTTTTGATTGTTTTACTTCCAACGTTTGCCACCAATACTTTCTTACATGCAGGATCTATTTTGTCGGTTGTGAAAATTACCGTATCGTCTTTTAGTGTAGCAGAGAATTTCTTCGGTTTTATCATCACCCGAAAAGCCGGAAGTTCGTTTTTATAAACTGAAGCGTCTGTCATGTTTATGTCTTTAAACGTTGAGAGTATCATTGTCCCCACTACCGCATCTTCCTTTACGTCTGCCGTTATTTTGAAGGTATGGGTTCCTTTTGCCAAAGTGGTTTCTGCAATTAATTTCTTCTCTGTTAGGTCAAATTTGTTATCGTCTATGTAAATGACTGAGTTTTCTATTGACTCTGTTCCTCCCGTTATTCCTATTGGAAATTCTTTTATAGTGATATCTCCGTCGAGAGTCATAGTATACAAGGCGATTACTGCGGCTTTGGATAAAGGATAAATATTTTTTTCTTGGTCTGCCGTGACAGAAGGCTTAACTTCCAAAACGCTGTCTTCCATCAGAGGTTTTACTTCCGCTTTTGCTGTCGTGAATTTTGTTTCCACCGGAGTTGAGGATAATTCTCCGTCGAATGCGGTTACTGTTAGTTTGTATGATTTTTCGGGGTTCAATGTTCCTTTTGGTATTGTCACGTACTTGCACGTCCAGCCCTTGGTTGGGGCAACTTTGCTGTCTTTGGCTAACAATTCGACGAAACAAAGTGGATCGGTTGCTGTTTTTTCGTTCAATATCTCTACCGGTTTGGCGGGTTCAGTTTCGTCCGTAATTTTCCATGTGTAGCTTAGTGCTTGTTCCATTTCGTCCGTGCTTGACCATGTCAATTTTTGGTCTGCCGCATAGTCTATGTCTGCAGGAATAGCGGTAATCGTGACGGTCGGAGCTATATTTTTCACACCGCCGACTTTTACGACGGTCATGGTGTTGCCGACAAGGTCAAGGTCAAGGGTTGTGTCGTCCGACAGTAAGAGTTGGGTCAGTTTTATCGAATGTGTGGTGTCGAGTGTTGCGGTGGCGGAGATGTCGGCTCTTATTTCGATTGTGGCCGCCGCACCTTTGGTTAAAGCTGTTGCAGGGGTCGGGGTAATTTTCAATGGGAAGGTCGAGGTCGCTGCGATTGTTTGTTTGGCTATTTCCTTGCCTCCGATATATACGGAGATTGATGTTAAATCTTTTGCGTCTCCAAGTCCTCCTTTATCAAGAGTGATGCTCTTTATTGACACGTCTTGTTTCGGGGTCATGTCGAATTTTGCGAAGGAAACGCTTTTTGCGCCCTGTTCTATTTCCGCTTTCGGCGCGGTATTTGCGCTTAATATCACGTCCTGTTTGATCAAAGGAATTGTCTGAGTGGAAGGAGCCACGATGTCTTCACTGAGCTGTACCCATGCCATGTAGAACTTATCCATTCTATACACTTTCAAAGCGTCTATGTTTTCTCCGGCTGTGTATATTCTGTCAAACTTGTTGTCGAGAGGATAATTTCTCACTTTCACCCAAATCGATACGACGCTGTCCAAACAAGTGGAAACCGAATTGTAAAGATCGTTTGTCTTTACCATTCCGGCGGTCCATCCCTGTTTTCCGTTGGTACAGAAATCGGAGCTTTTTGTCGGTTCAACCGAGGTATCCTTGTATCCGTAGAGCTCGGCGTCTTTGTTGGACACAAATACGAATGCGTTTTTTGCGGGAATTTTTAGAGTTGAGAGGGCTGTCGCGTCCGTGATTACGGAAATTCCGTTAAATCCATAAAATGTTTGTTTTGTAGTTTTCCATTTTCCGTCCAAAACATTGTAATAACCGATCATGTATTCTTGCCCTTCCGCGGCCGCTTTGAAGTTTTTCATCGTTTCGTCGAAGGTCGTGTCGGTCTCGGAATAAACGTCTGAAAGTCCGCCGGCTTCCGGAACAAATTTTAACGCCGCTTTATCAGCACCGCTTTTTGTCTGCTTGAAATCGGCTCCGACTTTTGCTTTTTCGGCTTTCAAAAAGCCCGTTTCCACAGATACGGAACCTTGGTATGTTTTTCCGGCTTGCAATGACGGAGGCGCCGCGTGTTTTGCAGCGTACTGTTTATAGTAAAATCCGCCGCCAAGCGCGGCAACGACTACAACTAACAAAGCAATGAGTGCTTTTTTATTCATAGAATAAAGAGGTTAAATTATTGTTTTGGGAAAACTTTGATTTCAGTATCGAATGAACTTACCGTATTGTCAACATCTGTTATTTGTAATTGCACCTTGTACGTCCCTTCTTTCGTGAAAGAATGGGAAGGTTTCACATCCGTAGACTGCGCCCCGTCGCCAAAATCCCAATAGTAGCTCCCGGCTGTTCCGGTGGAACAAGCTGGGTCGAAGATAATGTCCAAAGGAGCTTGCCCCTCTTTGAAATTCGTTGTGAAACATGCTGACAAAGGAGTTTCTCTTACGGTAATAGTGAGTTGAGTTGTGTCGGATGAATTGTCCGCGCCGACGACGGTCACTTTTGCCGTGTACGTGCCGATTGCGGCGTATTTGTGAGTGATGGACGCGGTCGATAATTTCGGGGCGGTTGCGTCACCGAATTCCCATTTATAACTTGTGATTTTTCCGTTTTGGTATGTCGATCCGCTCGCGTCAAATGCCACAATGAGCGGAGAAATTCCTTCAACTTTGTCCGCTTTGAGATCGGCTTTTATGCCTTGTGCAAGCACTTTTACCGCGGTCGTGGCTTTGTTCGCGTTGTTGTCCGCGTCCTCAACTTCCAAAGTCACCGTGAATGTCCCCTCTTCCGTAAATGTATGAGTGATGTTTTTTCCGAAACCTTCGTATTTCCCGTCGCCGTTAAAGTCCCATTTGTAGTCTACGATATTTTGGTCGCTGTCCGCGCTGTTTCCCGCGTCGAAAACCACCGAGAATGGAAGTTTTCCGGAAATCGCCAAATCCCCTTCTTTGAGTTTCGGATCGGTTGTAATCACGGCTTTAGGCATGCCTTTCGGCGATCCAACATTTATGATTTTTTTGACTTCGCCTTCGTTTTTGTCTTTGTCTATGACAGTGAGTGCCACCTCAAAGGATCCTTCTTTTTTGAATGTGTGAGAAACCGTTTTTCCCGTTTCTGTTTTTGTTCCGTCGCCAAAATCCCATTCGTATTTTTCGATTGCGCTGTTTTTTGAAACCGATTTATCGGCTTTGAAAATATATGAAGTGTCTTTTACGAATTCCGTCGGTTCGTTTAATACGCTTATTACCGCTTCAAGATCGGATTCCCCGGCCAAAATTTCTTTTTTCGCGACGGCGGTATCTCCCGTTGATGATGTTATCTTTAGCGCGACGTTATAGATGCCGGCTTTTGTGAAAATGTGTTTTACCGTTTCCCCTGTTTCATCGATTTTATTGTCATTGTCGAAATCCCATTCGTATTTTTTGATACTGCCGTCCGGATTTATTGAGTCAGATGCGTCAAAACTGACTTCGAGTGGTATTGAGCCGTTATCTTTGTCGGTTTTGATTATCGCACTCAATGCCTGTTTGTCTATCACCACTGTGATCGTATATGTGTCTTTTGATTCTTCGCTCGTTGTTTTGTTTCGTTTTGTGATAGCCAAAACCACGTCGAATCTTCCTTTCTTTTCGTACATGTGCGTGACGACTTGGCTTGTGCCCGTTTTGCCGTCACCGAAATCCCAATCGTAAGAAATCACCTGAAAAATATTTCTGTCCACGGGCGCGTGCGATGCGTCAAATTTTATTTCCGTCGGAGCGATGAGGTTCAAAGTTTGCTCCGGCGTCGTGATTATAGGATTTTGCAAGTATTTTGTTACGAGTGATCTGTTCATTTCAACAAATATGAATGACGCCACCCACAGTACCATTATTAAAAACAGTACAATTCCGCGAACAATAATCGGTTTGAGTGCCGCTTTTCGTGCGAGTAAGTCTTCTTTGGGAACTTTGTTCATCCTTAATAGAGACCTCAATATGAGTACCGTCAGCGAAAGAGCCATCAACATGAAAATCACGTGTATTACCGTGATGAGTGTGTTTGTGAACGAGAGGCTGTTCAGGTTTAATGTCTGAGCAATCGTGTTGTTTCCGTCTGCGTCGACTTGAGAAATCAAGAAAAGGCTTACTCCCAAAATCACAATCCCGATAATTCCTAAAAACATGAGCATTTTTTTGACTGCTTTTCTCCTGGCTTCCGGATCCATCGGCGGCGTTGATGTCGGATCGACGTTGTTTTTTACCTGACCGATTGTTTGTTTTATGTCATCCATAGAAATTTTGAATGTTATTTAAATTTTATTTCTTTTGTCACCGTGTTTATATTTCCATATATATCGGTGACCGTTAATTTTACGACTGTTTGTCCCCATGCCTTGTCAAAATTCGTCTTCCACGTGCCCGGTAATTGCGTTTTGAAATCGTTGTCGTCGGTTTTTATTCCGTTTCCGTCGGTATCAAAATAAATGTTTTTGTCTATCGAGTAGCTCGCGATATTTCCCTGCGAATTCGAGAAATTGAATGTGACTACTCCCGTGTCTCCGGAGAGATATACGGTATTGTCTTCCGCCGATTTCGGAGTCGTTTCCAGTACCGCTTTTATGCTTGTTCCGGCTTGCGTACCGGTTATTCCGGTGGCTCCCGGTAACGTGATTTCCGTGATTTCAGGTAGCGGACCTGACGAAGTATCGACGCTGTTTACGACTTCGTCGGAATTTCCCTGATTGTCTTTCACTCGTAATTTTACGGTGTATTTTCCGGCTTTTTCGTAAATATGTACCGGCTCTTTGTCGCTTGAATCCAAGTCGTTGTCGGAAACCCCGTCTCCGTCTGAATCCAAAGATGTGTCAAAATCCCAAATGTTTTTTTCTATCGTCGCGCTCTTTTCTTTGTCCGCGATTGAATTATTTTTGAAATATATTCCGTCGGCCATCGCCGTATATGTAAATGCGGCTTTTGGCCTGGCGGCCATGGGAATCATAATCGCGTTCAGCACAGAGTCCGATGTCCCGTTGCTGTCTACGACAGTCAATTTCACCGTAAATGTTCCCTGTTCCGTGTAAAGTCTTTCCGGATCTTTTGCGGCGGAATCCGTGTCGTTGTCTTTTTTGCCGTCACCGTCCGAATCCGCGGTCTGCAAGTTTGAGTCCGCGTCAAAATCCCATATATATTTTGCTATTTTCGCTCCCGTTTCCGCGTCTGCGGTTGAATTATTTATAAACTTAACTTTTTTCCCGTTGCTTCCATCCACAACATTGTATTTGAATGCGGCTTTCGGCGGCTTCGAAAGACTGTCCACGTAGAGTTTTACCGGACCGGAAACCGCTTCCCCGCCTTTGTCATCTATAACTTTTAATCTTACGTCGTAGCCGTTCAGATTTTTGTTTGAATATGTATGTTCCACGACGGAATCTTTTGTCGGAGGGTTATTGAAGAAGCCGTCTCCTTCAAAATCCCATATGTATGAAATTATTGATCCGTCTGAATCCGTTGATGCGCTTGTAAATACCGTTTTATCGCCCGTGAAAACTTTTGTCGCGCTGACTTTGAATTTTGCGACCGGTGGTTCATTCGGCCCGTTTTTAACTTTCAATTTCGGCGTTTGTTCTTCCGTTAAAATGTCTTTGCTGGAAGTTTTCGCGTTGTCGTTATCCGTCAATTCAACTCCGAATCCGTACTCGACTTCCCTGCCCTCTTTTCCGTTTGTACCGATTGTTATTTTTGTTTCCGGTGTTTGCGTGATTTGCATTCCCAGCGGCTCCTGCGGGTCATCGACATCGAAATACCACCATCTGTACTGTGAAAGTTCTCCGTCTCTGTCTTCCGCTCCGTAAACCTTCAAATCCACTTTTACCGGAGTAACCAAATCTTTGTTCGAAGCGTCGGGGACGGCTTCAAGAGAAGAAAGTGTCGGAGATTTGTTTACGATTTTCATTTTTATTTCGTCGGTGGCTTCTTTTGTAGTTGTGTCTTTGTCATACAATTTTAATTTTACCGTGAAATATCCCGGATCCTCGGGGCTCAACTCCTTATATATATGTGTAACCGATTTATTCGAGCTCTTGTATGTGTCGCCGAAATCCCAGTTGTATTTCAGGTTTCTTCCCGTTCCGTCGGTGTTTTTTGATTCGCTGGCATCGAATGTGATGACGTCGCCTTTCGAGGCTTTTATTTCATCGGATAAATCCGTGACCTCGATTCCGTTTACAAATACCGTCATTTTTGCGACCGGCGTGTTCCCGCCTCCGATAAAAATTTTCTTTGTGACGGAATTGTCGTTGTCGTTTTCGTCGTAGACTGTCGCTTTTACGTCGTATTTCCCGGCTTTCGCGTACGTATGTGTGATTGTTTTCGATTGTTTTATGTCGCCGGTTGTCGAGTCGCCGTCTCCGAATTTTATTTCATACGCAATTGAGTTTTCGCTGACGAGGAAGAAGTTTACGGTCGCTTTCCCTTCCGAATTCACGACCGCCGTTGTGGCTTGCGAAGGCCCCCATGCGACATCCAAAACATTTTTTATCGATACCGTTTTTGTCACTTCCGTGTATTCTTCTTTCAGTCCCGAGCCGACAGTGCTTGAATCGGAGACCTTCAATGTCACTTTGTAATCGTCTATTTTTCTGAATTTTATTGTCGGATTTTTGTCGGTCAACGTATTTCCGTTTAGAAGTGTCCAGTTGTCTCCGTTTTTGGAATCCGGTGCGATACTCCATTTGTATGTGATTGACGGGTTTACACCGTCCGGATCAAAACTCTTTGAGGCGTAGAAATTTACCGTCCCCGGCTGGGAGGTGTCAGGGAATGAATATTCGTAAATCGCCTTCGGGGCCTGCGATTCCACAGTTAATGCGTACGGTTCCGCTTGAACCGTTTCGAGATCGCTTGTCACTTTCAGGTCTATTTTGTATTTTCCGGGTTTTGTGAATTTATGCGTGAAAGAAATCTTGTTTTCGTTTTCACCAAGGTCTATTTCTTCAATTTCACCGGAGGTTTTTGTGATTTTCCATTCATATGATTTTATTTTTCCCGAAGATGCGGACGAAAGTGTCCCGTCTATTATCGTGGATCTGTTTATGAATATGTTTTCGTTTGGAGATACTTGAATTCTCGCGGCGACATTTCTTATGTCGAGGATGAAAAATTTGCTGTCCAATTCTCCCAATTTGCTCATGACATCGAGCTTGATAATGTTTTTCCCTTCCGTGTCGAATATGACGGTTTGTTGCCCTGTTTGATCGTTGTCCACAGCGCTGTCGCTCGTTCCCGAAACTTTTCCGGATCCGAAACTCCATTTAAAATTTGCGACATTTTCAGTTTTTGAAGCATCAAATGTTATTCCTTTTTTCGCTTCGTTCAGCGTAATTCCAACCAAATCTTTGTCGTTCTTTAAAATTCCGTTTTCGTAGTACGACATTATCGGAATTTTTTTGCCCTGAATCCCCATTTGTAAATCTATTTTTGTCGTCGGAGGATTTACTTTGATGACGAGACTGCTCATCCCCGGGACGTATTTGCCCGATTCGTTTGACCTTATTGTCACGGTCGCCAAGTATGTTCCCGGATATTTGTACGTACATTGTCTGTACGCCGGTCCGTAAATTTCTTTTTCCGTTTCCTCAACAGGAGAGGTGCAAATCGCCGCTCCCGAAACATCCACCGATTCGCCTGAAAATGTCTTTGCTCCGTAGAGATTCGTCCAGTCTATATTTTTATCTACGATGCTTCCTCCGGCCGGATCGATTGAATCCAGCACATTGAATGTGACCGTCAATGGCGCGTTTCCCTCCACCACGTTTGCGCTTAAGTGAGCCTCAACGCTTTGCACAGACTGAAGTTTTTCCGAAAATTCTATCTGCGTTTTTAATACTTTTATCAGAAGTTGTGCCGTTGCGCTCGCCTCCTGCGCGGTTGTTTCCACATTCCAGTTTGCGATTTTGTACATGAACGATCCCGGAGAATACGTATTCGGGTTTGCAGGATTGTACCCATAATCTTCCATGATTTGATTGAATTCTTTCATCACGTCCGATCCCGCGCTTTTAGTCGAATCAAAGCTTCCGAAAAGTTGTTTCATGTCGTACAATTTCGGCATGTAGTCGTTTTTTAATCTGTCGAGATAATCCGTCTTCACCGCATTGAAAAGTACAGTCAAGTCGTTGTCTTTGGCATTTATGTCCTCTTTTATTTCGGTCCATTTTGCGTAGAGATCTTTCGGGTAAGTGCGACAAGCATCTTTTGTCGGCTCACCGCAATCCTCGACCGTCCCCGCCGTTTGGTCGTATTTGACCAGCATTTCAGGGATTATTCTTATCGAGTCAACTTGAGTTTCGAGTTTGTTTATAATGTCTCCGGCCACTTTAAACGCCGTTGATATTTGCGATACTCTTCCCCTTATATTCAAAACTTTTTCTTTTTCACTGGATAGAAAATTTAAAACGTCTTGTCTGGCAACAAGCGTTTTTTTGTAATCAAGAGAGTCTTTGTTCGCATCATTGACTATGCCTTTTACTTCGTCGGCGCTCTGCCCAAAAAGCAGGAAGTTCGAATAAATTTCTTTTGCGACGCTTTGGACTTGAATGGCGGAAGCGTTGAAACTGTTGCCATAATTCACACCAACTACTTTTCCGCTACCCGAGCCTGTCCCCGTACCGCCGCCCCCCACTCCTTTTATTACAGTGTTAACCAATGCAAACGATCCGAGAATTATTATGAGTCCTATGACCGCGTACATTATCGCTTTTTTGGCCTTTCCCGTGTTTTCTTCCGCTCCGGCCGCAGTAAGATAAAGAACACCTCCGTATATTACGATGATAACAGCTATGAGCCCCAAAAATCCGAGCGCAAAATTCACGACTTTCAAGACAAATTCGCGGACGTCGCTTGATGCCGTGATCGCCGGATTTATGCCTTCTTTTTCAAGAGTAAGGCTTTCGCCCGGTTTGAATTGCGAGAAATCCTGACCTTGTTCGTTTGTTGTGAAAAGTTTTTCCGCCGCGTCTTTCAAATCTTTTTCCCAACTCGCAGACGCCACAAGTGTGTTCGCTGAAAAAAGCGTCGTGAAAATTCCTAAGATTAAAGCGATTTTTATTATTTTTTTTATTCCGTTTTTCATAAGGGTGAGGTCCTTTCTCTGATTATATTTTTTTTAAATGTTTATAGCAATCTATTTTGTGACTTCAGGGGTTGCGGTTGCATTTTCAGCCGTTATCCCAGTCGGCTCGGTTTCGTAGTACGGCTCAAATTTTATAAGTGTGTTAACCAGCGCGAAGGCTCCAAATGCCAGAATTATCGCGATAATCGCGGCGGTGAATATTTTTTTAACTTTTGTGCCGGCTTCTTCGTTTCCCGCGGAAGTCACGTACAAATATCCCGCGTAGAAAAGCACGACAAATGCGATTATTGAAATGAATCCGACCGCGTAATTTACGATTTTTACGACAATGTATTTCGCCACGTCGGCATCAGGCAGCGCTTGCCCGTTTTCCGGGAAAATAACTCCCCGAATAATAACTTCGGAAAGCATTATTATGACAAGTCCCGCGACCGCGTACAACAAATGTTTTTTTGCTTTGCCAAGTTCTTCCTCGCTTCCTCCGCTGGTCATCACTGTAAATCCGCGAATTATGATTATAAGCACCGCGACTATTCCAAGGAATGCCTCCACCATGCCTATAACGCTTCGTACTTGTGCGACCGATTGCTCCGCGTACAGTTTTGTGGTGGCTATGTTTTCGAATGCTTCACCTTGTTCACCGAAAAACATTTTTCTTACGATTATGTCGGCGAGCTGAATAAGAATCATGCCTACAATTGCATATATTAGCGTCTTTTTTGATTTTCCGGCGTCTTCTTCGTTTGTCGTGGAAATGAGTTTAATCGCGGCAACAACGATGATAATCATCGCGATTCCGCTGAGTGCCAATTTCGCCATATCGAGCGCAAAGAATATCGGACTTGTCAGCGTTCCGACTCCCGGCTGGGCATAGTC
Source organism: Candidatus Altimarinota bacterium (assembly GCA_041663205.1). GTDB lineage: Bacteria > Patescibacteriota > Gracilibacteria > UBA1369 > LOWO2-01-FULL-3 > UM-FILTER-38-24. Next base: position 56,458 of record JBAZQZ010000005.1, on the reverse strand, counting down.
CGGTGGCGCGTCCGGGTGCTGGCCCGAGGCGTTGAAACTCGGGAGGCCCGTATTTTCCCCTATTTTTTCTAACGGATTGATCGCAAAAGCCTCATTATTTAAGCTTCCGAATGTCGCAAACGCGTATAACGTAAGCCCAAGGTTTATGAGCAGAAACGAGACTAAGAATGATTTTATAAATTTTTTCATATTTTTTAATTATCAACTGTCGGCTATGGCGCCCAAGTCCGCGAGCTGACTTGATAAAACAGTGCTCACTATCGCAAAAGCGCCGTAGATTATCACCACTCCTATGATTGTGGCGATAAGTATATTTTTTGCTTTTTTCATCGTCTCTTCCTCCCCGCCCGAACTTAGGTACATTATCGCGGCGACTATAAGCATAACAAACGCCGCCGGTCCGATGAAATACATCATAAAATTTATTATACCGACGATTTGTTCTATTCCTGTTTTTACGTTTATCATGGGATGAACTCCGTTTACGCCGGAATAAACTTGTTTGTCGACATTGTAAAAAACTTTGTTTATGAAAATATCGCCGACGTAAATCAAAAGCAGACCCGAAATGCTGTAAATCAAGCCGCTTCTTGATTTTTTTGTGCTTTCTTCGTCGCCTCCCGAGGTCATAAATGAAATTCCCGCGCGGATAGCCATAATCACAGCATATGTCCCGATTACGTATTTTATGAATGTCATGAAAATTTCAACCTGTTTGTCAAAAAGTTTCACGCGATTTAAAATTTCCTGAGGGCTTCCCAAGACCGTGCCTTGCGACATGTCGAATATTTTTGCCAAGTCCTGAGACATGCTTATGATCACGAACGAAATCAATGTATAAATAAATCCTTTTTTTACTTTTCCCAATGAATCTTCGTCGCCGGACGATACGACGAGTTTGTAACCCAGAAAAACCAACATCACGATTCCCCCCACGCCGACGAGCACTTTTACGTATGACAAAGCGCCCATTATGACATCGACTACGATCTGTTGACCTTCTTTGTCAGGAGGTTTCGGAATATTTGATTTCTCGAAAATATCTTTTGTTATGGGGAGTAATGAATCCGCTTGCGCCATTCCCGAATGTGCGAGAAATGAGGATATTCCAAGCGCAATACCCATAAGTCCAAGCACGAATGCAAACTGCAAGAGAGATTGTTTCAAATTTCGTTTTGACATATACGGCTTTTTGTTTTTATTTTTCTATATATTTTAGCACAAAACAGGTTCGTGCTCAAGGGGAATAAAAAATTCCTTGCATTTTGGTGGCGGTGATGATAGTTTGGGTGAGGAAGCCGATGGGGCTTTTTGGATTTATCTAAAATATTATGTTCAATAAGATAAAAAATTACATCAAAGGAGCTTTCGAGGAGTTACCTAAAGTCGTATGGCCAACTAAGAACCAAGCCATAAAAATCACTATTATCGTTCTTATATTCTGTCTTGTTTCCGCGGTTTTTCTTGCTATTGTCGATTACGGATTTACGGAAGGATATACATATCTGCTTCAGTTGGCAGGATCATTTAAAGCACAATAAAACAATATAATCGATGAGCAGGCAAGCCGAAAATACAGGTAGACATTGGTACGTGATTCATACGTATTCCGGGTACGAGGATGCCGTGCGCGAGGCGTTATTGCAACGTATTGAATCTCTTGGCATGCAAGATATGATTTTTGACGTTGTTGTGCCGAAGGAAACTCAGATTGTAATTAAAAAAGGAGAGCCTGTCACCGAGGAAAAACGTATTTTTCCCGGGTATGTGCTTGTGGATATGGTTGTTACAGACGATAGCTGGTATGTCGTTCGAAATACTCCGAATGTCACCGGATTCGTCGGCGCCGGGACTATTCCTGTTCCTGTTTCGCCGGAGGAATGGAAAGTCATAAAGAGACATATGGGCCAGGCAGAGCCAAAATTCAAGATCGACTTCGCCGTTTCGGATCATGTTGTCGTTTTGGACGGACCGTTCGCGAATTATGACGGAATTATCAGCAATATTGACGAAGAAAAAGGAAAAGTTAAGGTTCTTATCACAATCTTCGGGCGAGAGACTCCTATGGAGCTTGATTTTACACAGATAAAGAAGAAATAAGGGGAAGAACGGAATGGCAGAAGTATCCTTCCGAGCTTAGGCTTCTTTTTTTGAAATCGATCTTTTTCCTTGAAGAACGCAATGCGCTCGAAAGGATACTTCTGCCATTCCGTTTCCATTTTTCTTGCTTTTTCGAGTAAAATCTCTTATTTTATTTAAAAGGAATTTCCTCATTTCCGATTTATGCGAAAATTTACGGTTTTTACCGTCATTCTTACGTTGGTTATCGTGGTCATAGCGGCACAAGTTGTCGCAGATCGATATGGGTCGAGTCTTGATTTGGCTTTCCTGACGGGAGAAAATGAGGTCACCGGTACCACGACTGCTCCGCTTCCGGATTCTTTAAATTTGAGTGCGAATGTGCTTGGGGCTGACGAGACCGCTCAAATCGGGCTTGATTCTTCCGCTTTGCCCCCGACGGAATTCGGCGACGGGCTCGATGTTCCTATCGGCGCAAGTGATACAGTAGATGCAGTGGAGACAGAGGGCACAGAGACGATCGATTCCCCCGTTTTGGTCGATTCATCGGAGGTTATTCCCACTGAAATCACCGGAGATGCCGACGATTTTGAAAACACAAATTTCGAACCTGCGATTTTGAATGTTTATTTGAATCAAGATCATTTAAAAAGCGCGGGATTTAATAATGCAGTCATAGCTACCGAGGCTTTTGACGGTTTTTTGTATAAAACCATTTATGTTCAAGATTTGAAAGATCTCAAGATTTTCAAGAATGTTGTCAACTCCGCGGACTCGACACTTTGTAAAGTTTATATAATAGACGTCGGGCCGATGAGTACGCCGAAAGACGTGTACGACACACTTAAGACTCGCGGCGCGGAAGGGCTTGATATAGAGATAAATGAGACCAATACTTTTGGTGACGGTTCTTTTTACATGAATGATTCCCGACGCCAGAATGTGGCATTTTTAACCGTCAGATTCGGCAATTTGATCTACGGTTTTTCTTACCCGAAAGAATATCATCCACAGGTGCAAAACCTCATAAAGCTTCTTGATATGGAGTTTTAGTTGACTTTTCCATTAAAAACCTTAGAATAGCTTGGCAATTTACGCACTCGCTTCAGTAATTTTTAAGAAAGAATAAAATGGCAAAATCATTATTAACAGTAATCAAGCTGCAAATCGCGGCCGGGAAAGCGACTCCGGCACCACCGGTTGGAACAGCTTTGGGTCCTCACGGACTAAATATTCAGCAATTTTGTACCGAATTCAATAACCAAACAAGAGAGCTTGGGGATACGGTTATTCCGGCTGAAATAAGCGTATTTGACGATAGAAGTTTTACATTCATTCTGAAAAGCCCTCCTGCGGCTGTTCTTATCAAAAAGGCTATCAACCTTGCGAAGGGATCGGCTATGTCTCACAAGGATAAAGTTGGCACAATAACACGCGCTCAACTTGAGGAAATTGCGAAGACAAAGATGGCTGATTTGAATGCAAATGACCTTGATGCGGCCGTTAAAATCATAGCTGGAACCGCAAGAAGCATGGGCGTTACCGTCCAGGGCTAAAAAATATTTATTTCGTGGGAGTTTCGATGCGATTAAAATCGAGCGGAACGGTATCACCACTAACCAAAAAAATCATGAAAAAACACGGCAAAAAATATCTCGAGGCTAAAAAGCTTGTCGAGAAAGAGGCTTACACACTTGATGAAGCCATTTCTTTGTTGAAAAAAACTTCCACGGTGAAGTTTGACGGAAGTTGCGAAATTCACATGAAACTCGGGCTTGATCCTACTCAGGCTGACCAAAATCTACGTACAACCGTAGTTCTTCCCGCAGGTACAGGAAAAGAGGTTTCTGTCGTCGCTTTTGTCGGTGATGACAAGGTAAAAGAGGCTATGGCGGCAGGCGCACTTATGGCCGGAACCGGTGAACTTATCGAAAAAATCGAGGGAGGATGGACGGATTTTGATGTCGCGATCGCCACTCCGGATCAAATGAAAGCGCTTTCAAAAGTTGCGAAAATTCTTGGACAAAAGAGGCTTATGCCAAATCCAAAAAGCGGAACTGTTTCGCCCGATGTCGAAAAAATGATTTCCGACATTAAAAAAGGTAAAGTTGAGCTCCGTGTCGATAAAGAGGCAAACCTACACAATATTTTCGGAAAGATTTCTTTTGACGACGCAAAATTGAAGGAAAATCTCAAGACTTTGATCAAGGTTGTTCTTGATTCAAAACCTGCGAGCGTTAAAGGAACTTATGTGGAAACAATGACAATCGCAGGCACAATGGGCCCCGGCGTGCCGTTGGACGTAAACAGCGCATTGGCTGAAAGCAAATAATTGTTTTACAATTTATTTCGCTTTTTCGATTCGATCCCTTAGCTTTTGGGCGTATTGGTCTGCCAATTCTTGGAGGTTTGCTCGGATTGCTTCGAGCGTTTCATGTACTTTGGATCTTTCTTCCAAGGCTGTTACGCACTGGTCAAGAGTGAAGTATGTCACCGCATCGTGCTCAGGAACAGGGTCTTGCGGCGATGTTCCCCCGCTTGAATCGGCGTTAGCTCTTCCGGTGATACATGTTGCTTGTGCAGGAAGGTCTTTGTTATCTTCAATACATCTTAGGGTTTCACCTTCACGCGGACATAAATCATCATCAATTTTGGCCGGAGTTCCTTGATTGTGGACTCTTATGGCTTCTTGTCCAACTTCCGGTAATACAGCTTCAATTCTTCTGTTTTGAACCTCTATTGCTTCTTCACATTGGCCCAACAAATCTCGAGATTCTTTTTGTTGCGCGGAAGTACAGCCTCCTCCGAGTCCGACTGTTAGGGCTACGGCGGCAATTGTTCTTGTTAAATTTTCCATAATGTCTTTGTTTATATGCTAAGTGACTTATTGTGCATCACAATCGCGTGAAAGTCAAGGGGAAATTTGGGTCGGGGTGATTATGCGGCTTTTTCGATTGCCAGAGCCTCTTTTAGCGAGGTCAGGCCGACTTCGAGTTGGGATGTGTTCGGCTCTTTTGTGGTGATTTTTTGAATTGCGAGACCGGGGGCTATCAAAGCTTTCATCCAGAAACTTTTTGAATGTTTTGCGCTGAGTTTTAAAAATTCATAGGCCAATCCCGCGATCAACGGAAGAGCCGCGAGCCTTAAGCCCAGATTTTGCCAGAAAATTTCCTGTTTCGGGACAAACGTATAAACCAAAATGCTCAATACGAAAACTATTAAAATGAAACTTGTGCCGCAACGCGGGTGAAATCTCGATTGCGGTTTTGCATTTTTAACATTCAGTTCGAGGTGTTTTTCGTAAGTGAAAATACTTTTGTGTTCCGCGCCGTGGTATTCGAAAATTCTTCTGAAGCTCGGGATAAGTGAAAGTATAAAAATATATACGAGAAAAATCGAAATTTTCAATACGCCGTCTATCAGATTGAAAATCATATAATTGTCGTGAATATATGGGAAATGCGCGTCCAAAATCGTGGTTAGCCAAAGTGGAACAAACTTGAACATGAAGACACTTATCGCCAGTGCGATTATTATTGAAATCGCAAAGATTCCGAGGTCGAAAGTTTTTGAAAGTAACGATTGTTTTTGTTGCGGTTTTTTTTCTTTTATTTCGTCTTCTTCCTCGACCGCTTCGTTTGCGGAAAAATTTATCGCCGTCATGCCGATCACCATCATTTCCATAAGCCCTACGACCCCCCTCACTATCGGGACATTTAGAAATTTATATCTTTGGATCAGCAATTGGTATTTTTTTGCGGAAACTTTTATCGAGTTGTCTTTTTTTCTGACCGCGATTACCACTGAATTCGGCGAGCGCATCATGACGCCTTCAATCACCGCTTGGCCTCCGACCGCAAAATCTATATCTTCTTTCGTCGAGAGCAAAAAATTTGTTGTGATGTGAAGAATTTTTTTTATCGCAAGCGCAATTTTTTTCAATTTTTTATTTGTTTAAGTGCGATGTATAATCTATCGTACTAAGCGATATAAATAAAGTCAGTTTATGAAAATACGAATAAAACGCATAGATAAGACTTTGCCGCTACCGATGTACGAGACGCAGGGGTCGGTCGGATTTGATATTCTTGCGCGGGAGGACGTAATTGTGAACCCGAAAGAAATGGCTATGGTGCCATCAAATCTCATCGTCGAGGTACCTGAAAAATACATGCTTGTAGTGGCGTCGAGAAGTTCCACTCCTTCAAAAAAAGGGATAAGTCCGCCGCACGGTTTTGGAATAATTGATCACGATTATTGCGGAGAAAAGGACGAAATCAAAGTTTTGGTTTATAATTTCAAAGAAACTCCCGTAGAAATAAAACGCGGAGAAAAAATCGCGCAGGGAGTTTTTGTAAGAATCGACAAATTTGAATGGGAAGAAAGTGACGAAATTTTCAAGGAAAGTCGCGGAGGTTTTGGAAGCACGGGGGGCTACGGGCAATGATTAATGGCTGAACAAATTATTTGTACTATGAGGAACGGAAAATTAATTACAATTTACGGAATCAACAATATCGGGAAAAGCACCCATGCGAAGCTTCTCGTCGAACGGCTTGAGGCCGAGGGAAAAAAGGTTTTTTATGTAAAATATCCGATTTATGATATGTCCCCTACCGGGCCGTTTTTGAATGATGTTCTGCGTAGCGGTTCGCAGAAAATTGCTGAAGACGAACTCCAACTTTGGTTTGTTTTGAATCGCTATCAGTACGAACCGGAAATTCTTCGGCTTCTTGAGGAAGGATATATCGTAGTCGCCGAAGATTATGTCGGCACCGGAATCGCTTGGGGAACCGCAAAAGGGCTCGATACCGAGTGGCTTGAGAAAATGAATAAATATCTAATCAAAGAGGATTTTGCGATATTGCTTGGGGGAAATCGCGACGTTCGTGCGAAGGAAGAAAAGCATGTGCATGAGCAAAATGATGAATTGATCGGGAAGTGTCAGGGAGTTCTTAATGTGCTTGCGGAAAAATACGGATGGAAAAAAGTGGAAATTCAGCCAAAGATTGAAGATACGGCGGAAATGCTTTGGGAGGTCGTGAATGGGGTTTTGGGGTGAGATTAACACTTTTTAAATGTAAGGCAGGAAAATGTAAATAGAAAGTAAAGGTTTCATTGACGATTGCCTACGGTAACTATATTATGAATTTGCTTTAGAGAAGTGCCTCTAAAGCCGTTTATTTTTTATTCAAAAATTATGCAACTTTTGGACGGGCGGAAGGTTGCGAAGGAAATGCTCCTTAAGCTGAAAAATGAAGTCAGTGGACTTGAGATTCATCATGTTTTGCCGAAGCTTGCCGTGATTCTTGTCGGACAAAATCCCGCGTCTCTTTCATATATAAAGCAAAAACAGAAAGCGTGCGCGGAGACGGGAATCGAGTGGGAGCAGTTTGATTTTGAGGAAAGTGTGACGACCGCGCAATTAATACAAAAAATCGAGGAATTAAATACGGATGATACGATTCATGGCATTTTGGTCCAGTTGCCGGTGCCGAAACATGTTTATGTTCCCGATGTGATTCGAGCCATAAATCCGAAGAAAGATGTGGACGGATTTACGGCTTACAACATTGGAAAAATGTTTTTGAGTACGGATTTTGAAGACCTTGTTCCGTGCACTCCGCTCGGGGTCATGAAGATGATTGAATATTATAAAATTCCGGTTGAAGGAAAAGAAGTTGTTATTGTAGGACACAGCAATATCGTCGGAAAACCGCTTGCGACAATGTTTTTAAACAGGAATGCGACCGTGACGGTGTGCCATGTTTTCACAAAAGATTTGGCGTCTCACACGAAGAGGGCTGATATTTTGTGCGTCGGCGTCGGGAAAATAAATCTTATCACCGCTGACATGGTAAAAGATGGCGTCATCGTTTTTGACATAGGCATCAATAGAACCGAGGACGGAAAACTTCACGGAGACTGCGATTTTGAAAATGTTTCTGCTAAGGCAAGTTATATCACTCCTGTTCCGGGCGGAGCCGGACCGATGACTGTTGCCTGTCTTATGCTAAATACCGTTCGCGCGGCGAAGCGATTAAATAATATTCTTTAATCTAAAAAAATATGTGCGGAGTTTTGGGAATTTTCGGACACGATTACGTTGCTCAAGATGTGTATGACGGGCTTGTCACCTTGCAACATCGCGGGCAGGATGCCACGGGAATGATTACTTATGACGGGAAATTCCATATCAGAAAAGACACGGGACTCGTGAAAGATGTTTTCCATACCAGACATATGCGAAGACTTACCGGATATGTCGGGATCGGGCACACCAGATATTCGACAATCGGTGCGGGTGTTAAGGAGGACGTACAGCCGTTTTTGGGACCTTCCCCTTATGGCGTGATGCTTGCTCACAATGGAAATGTTTTCAATTCGTTTTCTCTTAAAAAAGAACTTTTTGAAAAGGATCAAAGGCTTGTGAATTCCGATTGTGATGCGGAGGTGATTTTGAATCTTTTTACTAAGGCTTTGTCCAAACAAAATCCTGAAAACGGGCTTTCTCCCGGGGAAATTTGGAAGGCGGTGGAAAGTGTTTTCAAGAGGGCAAAGGGCGGATACAGCGTTGTTTCTTATATTGCGAAACAAGGAATGGTCGGTTTTAGAGATCCGCATGGACTTCGTCCTCTTCTTTTCGGAAAAAGGGAAAACGGGATGATTACAGATTATATTTTTGCTTCCGAATCCGTTACTCTTGATATTCTTGGATTTGAAATAGTAAAAAATGTTGAGGCTGGCGAAGCGATTTTTATCGATGAAAAGGACAGAAAAGTGCACTCGAAAAAAATAATGGAGGAAAAACATACTCCCTGCATATTTGAGCACGTTTATTTTGCGAGACCCGATTCGATTCTTGACGATATTTCGGTTTACAAGGCAAGGCAAAACATGGGAATCAAGCTGGCAAAAAAGGTAAAAGCGGCAAAACTCGATATAGATATTGTTGTTCCGGTCCCCGATTCTTCGAGGACTGCGGCATCTTCCGTGGCTGACGATCTTGGGTTGAAATACGCGGAAGGGCTTGTGAAAAACAGGTATATCGGACGAACTTTTATTATGCCCGGGCAAAAAATCAGGAAGAAATCCATAAAATATAAATTGAATGCGATGCCTCTTGTTCTCAAGGGCAAAAATGTGCTTTTGGTCGATGACAGTATTGTTCGTGGAAATACTTCGAAGCAGATTATTCAAATGGTACGTGAGGCCGGCGCAAAAAAAGTGTTTTTTGCTTCTTATTATCCGCCCGTCATAAATCCGTGTCTTTACGGAGTCGATATGCCTTCGAGAGATGAGCTTATCGCCGCGAATCATTCCGTTGAAGAGATTTGTAAATTTCTTGGGGCGGACTTTTTGATTTACAATGATGAGGATGATGTTTTCAGCTCTTGCATCAAGGAAAATCCGAAAATTAAAGGTATGTGTATGGCGTGTATCAACGGAAAATATCCAACCGGGGATGTGACCGAAAAAGTGCTTGAGGATCAGGCTTATTCCAGATCTTGCGAGAGAGACAGGGCCGACGGTCGTTTCCCGAAAGAGGATCTCGAAAATCAATTAAATCTTACGATATGAAAAGGATTTTGTTGCTCGGAAATGGCGCGAGGGAGCATGCAATAGCCGAAACTTTTTTGAAAAGCGCGCAGAGGCCTGAGATTTTTGTCGTTGGAAAAACTAAAAATCCCGGGCTCGCGAAAATTTCTACGGACTACTTGATGGCTGATGTATGCGACAAAGATGCCATCAGAGAATTTGCCGCAAAAGTAAAACCGGATTTTGCCGTTGTCGGGCCGGAAGCTCCGATTGCTTTCGGAATTGTTGATATGTTGCTTGAAATGGGAATAAAGAGCGCTTCCCCATTACAAACTGTCGGACGCCTCGAATCTTCGAAATCTTTTACGAGAAATTTGCTTGAGAAATATGGAATCCCGGGAAATCCTAAATTTAAAGTGTTTTTTGCGGAAGACGGAATGAGGGAATTTTTGGAGTCGCTTGGCGGAGATTTTGTTGTGAAGGCGGACGGGCTTAAGGGAGGCAAGGGCGTGAAAGTTTCGGGAGATCATTTGAATGGAATTGATGAGGCTTTTTCGTATGCGAAGGAGTGTTTGGCTGAAGTCGGGAAAGTCGTGATTGAAGAAAAATTGGTCGGGCAGGAATTCAGTTTGATGAGTTTTTGTGACGGGGAAAATACGAAAGATATGCCTGCCGTGCAAGATCATAAACGTGCTTTTGAGGGCGACAAAGGGCCAAATACCGGCGGAATGGGGACTTATTCGTGTGCAGACCACAGTATGCCTTTTTTGACCGAAAATGATTTGAGGCAAGCCAGCGATATTACGAGACTTGTTGCGAAAGCGCTGAAAGAAGAGACGCAGAGCCATTTTAAAGGAGTGATGTATGGCGGATTTATTGCTGTGAAAGACGGGGTAAGACTTATTGAATATAATGCTCGTTTTGGGGATCCTGAAGCGATGAATGTGCTTCCGCTTTTGAAGAGTGATTTTGTGGAAATTTGCGAAGCGATTATAAATGGCGATTTGAATAATGTGAAAATTGAATTCGAGAATAAGGCTACGGTCTGCAAATATGCGGTGCCGAACGGGTATCCGGATGCGGCAATAAAGGGTGAAAAAATCGAGGTCGGAGTGATGCCCGAGGGTGTAAAAGTTTATTTTGCGTCGGTTGATGAGAAGGCTGACGGGCTTTATTTGGCGGGATCAAGGGCTGTCGCAGTTGTTGGGGTTGCGGACGGACTTGAGGCGGCGGAGAGGTTGGCGGAAGAAGGTGTTTGTGCGATTAAAGGGCCTGTGTTTCACAGAAAAGACATCGGGACGAAGGAATTGATTCAGAAGAGAGTGGAGATGATGAAGGAAATCAGAGGTTAGTTTTGCCCTTCTCTATGAGAACAAAGGTGGTTGAGTTATCTTTAAAATCCTCTATCCCCTTTTCCAATATTTTCAAAAGTTTATTTCCTTTTACTATGATTTCGGAAGCGATTACTGCTATATCTTTTTCTTTTGTTTCCAATAATTTTTGAATCGCGTGTGATGTCGATGGGAACGCTTCAAGCAGGGCTGAGGGGAAATTCTTTTTTATGTGTTTTTTGCATTGAGCCAGCGCCTGCTCGTGTGAAATGATTCTTTTTATATCTTTTTTTGCGGTTTTTTCGAGGGTTATAATGGAGTGAATTATCGGGATGCTGATCTCTTTTACGATATGCACGTCTCTAAAAAAAAGATTATCAACCGTTTCTCTTATCTTTCCGTTTATTTTATTTTCGAGTGGGACAAGGCCGAGGTCCGCTTTACCTTTTTCTATAAATTCAAAGACTTCGTCTATGTCGCGGGCGAAGATTTTCTTCAGGTTTTCAGCTTTCGTAAAAGTCGAAGAAGCTATGTCTGAAAAGCTGTTTGCCGGGCCTAGAACCGCGATTTTGCGTATCTTATTTTTTGAAGACATTTTCCACTTTATTGAGTGCGTTCTCAGTGAATTTTTTGGCTCTGTCGAGCGTTTTTTTCGCTTTCATCATTGTTCCTTTCGGAATCGCTTTTTTTATCATTTCCTGTGCTTCTTCTTTTGCCATGTCCGTATATTTTTTTACCCTTTTATCGTCCGCGCATTCCTTACACGTGCCGCTGAGTTCTTTGCCAACTCCTTCCAAAGTTTCTTTTACGGCGCCGAGTCCTGTGCCACCTTTTTGGATTTCCGATTTGATTTTTCCGCGTGTTTCCGCGCCTTTTTTTGGTGCGAATAAAATGCCAACCGCCGTTCCGGCGATTAAGCCTGCGAGAAGTGCTTTTAGTCCTTTGAACATTTTGAATGAGGTTAATAGTTGCGTTTATTGTACAACAAAAATGGGTGAGAGTACAAAGATTTTTTTAAACTTACGCAGAAGTGAAAGAAAAACGCCCTGTTTAGGGGGCGTTTTTCTTCTCTCCAATATTCTTTCGATGAGTGATGCTAAAATCCTGCGTTGTGCAATCTGTATAGCATATCGGCCATTTCTCCGCGAGTCATATTCGAGTCAGGGTAGAAATAATAATCATTTCCTGTAAGATTGTATTCTTTCGCGAACCATACGTAGCTCATGTACCATTTCGTATTTTTAGTGTTCGGCGTGTCGTAATATGGCTGTCCGTAGGTATTTGAAGGAACAACTACGTTTGAGGCCACTTCCGCCGCATTCAATAACATCGCCAAGGCTTCAACTCTTGAGATAGCCATATTCGGTCTGAATGAGCCGTCGTCATAACCGTGTACTATCCCCAAGTCCAAAGCTGTCTTCAAATATGACGTGTACCAAGCGTATTTATCAACATCATAGAATCCGAAGTTTTGGCCTTTCACATTCGCGATTTGCACGTTTTGTGATTCAAGGATCACTTTCAGCGCTTCAGCACGTGTAAGTGATTTTTGTGGCTTGAATGAGCCATCATTATAGCCTGAGAATATTCCTGCGTTAGATGCCCATTTTACGGCTTCACAGTACATTTCGTCGTCCGTCATGTCCGTGAACGAACCACAGCTGTCAGCGTATTTATATGAAGTGGATCCCGTGATCATGAATGTTCCCAACTCGATGTCTTTACCTTTGTTGTTTGCCGCAGTGATTTTGTATTGGTATATGCCTTCGTCCAAGGCTTCGTCGTATTTGTCAGATCCGTCCCATTTTACTGAATTTACGCCTTCAAGAAGTTCTTCATCTTTGATAATTGTAGCTAAAACTGTGTCTCCGTCACGAATTTCGACTGTAACGTCAGCGTCTTTATCAAGCCTGAATTTGATCTCCATATCCCCTTCCGAAGGAGCATAAAGCCCTTCATTCGCGGCGTCTTTGTATACGTTTGGTTTACCTCCGGTTTTTGAGTCTTCCGCAAGCGTGATTATGCCGTCCGTTGAGGCTTTTCCTTCCGTATTCTTTGCGTAAATTTCGTATCTGTATTTACCGTCTTTGAATTTGCCGCCATCCCATTTTATTGAGTATGTACCTGCCTGTTTATCGCTTTCGTCCTCGAGTTCTTCGATGTTGCCACCGTTTACTTCAACTATCGATACTGTCATATCAGCCTCCTCTGTAAGCGTATAAACGATATATGTAGATTCGTTGGCATCTGAGTCAAAAGTGTCTTTTGTAACGAAAACGTCTTGTAGACGTGGGTCTTGCGTATCGTCTGTCTCAGCACCTTTTTTGACCTTTAAAGAGCCTTTTTCAACGTCCTTTTCTCCGTTTGCGCTCGCCTTCAAAATGAAGGTGTATGTGCCTTGGTCCACGATATCGCCATCTTCGTCCTCCCCGTCCCATTTCACGATGTATTCGCCTTTTTTGTATGATTCATTGTCTATAAGAGTAACAATTTCGTCGTCATCGTCGTCTTCTATTGTCAAAGTGACTTTTGCGCTTGTATTAAGCGTGAAAGTAAGTTTTGCCTCTTGGTCGTTCCAAGGGTCGAAAGTCTTGTTTTTGATCTCAACATCGACGATTTTTACGTCATCATCCTCGTCATATTCATCATCATCGTCGTCATCGTCATTTATTACCACATCCCCTACCGTAAGCCAATCGGCTTTGTAGTCAGATCCGTATGAATAGGGATATTCACCCTCCAAAGTTATTCCATAATAATACGTGCCGTCGGTAACGTCGCGTCCTTCTGTCCCGATTTCGCTTTGATCGCCGTATTTCCCGTCCCAGATAACATACGAGCATTGAGCCAATGTACGCATGCTGTCCGCGATAACGGCAACTTTTTTCGAGTAATTTCTTGAAGTGACTTGATACACGCCGACAGTCAGGTAACCTTCAACGTCGGTACAATAATTTATATAATAAGTACCGTTATTTTCCCTGACAGAGTGCGAGTTGATTTTCGCCGGTAATTCTCCTGCACCTGCAAGCGCTTTGTCGGCGTTTGCAAGAGATAGTCCCGCGAAAGCTCCTAAAGTTTGTCCGAGCAACACAGCTAGTGTCACAAGTGACGTCATCAATTTTTGCATAAATTTATTCATAGATATTTGGGTAAAGAATATTGGATAAAGAAATAAAGCGTGTCACTATAACACCTATGTCTATTTCTGTCAATAGTTATTTTTTGTCTGGAATGTATCGACGGAGCTTAGCTTCTTTTGTCTTATCCCCTAGCGCAATATCGACCAAACGCAATGCGCTCCATCAATACATTCCAGATAAAAATTACACCCGTAAAACAGATATATTCATATAATTTTAACGCCCGCTTTTTCCAATAACTTTTTTAATTTGTGCATCGGAAGACCGACAACATTGAAATAATCGCCCCGAATTTTCTTGATAAAAAGTCCGCCGATTCCCTGGATCGCGTAGCCCGCCGCTTTGTCGGTGCCTTCTCCGTGGCGTATGTATGCGGCGATTTCGCTATCGGTTATGCAATCCATTTCTATGTACGTAATTTCGGTATCCGTCTGAACAATGTTTTTTGCCGTGTCTATCACGCAAACTGCGGATACCACGCGATGAGTTGTGCCGTTTAAAAGTTTCAAAATTCTTTTTGCGTCGGAAACGTTTTTTGGCTTACCGATGATGTGTTTCTTGTATGCGACGACCGTGTCCACGCCGATTATTATTGCGTTTTTATATTTTTTTGCTATGTCCTGCGCCTTGCCGATCGCATTGTGTAGCGCTAAATGGACCGGGCTTATGTGAGTTTCTTTTTCCTCAAAACAGCTCGGATGAATTTCAAATTTCAGTCCTACCGCGGCAAGAAGCTCTTTCCTCCGCGGACTTAATGATGCAAGAATTATTTTTTTCATATAAATTGTTGACTACTACGTTTTATTGCCGTAGAATCGCACCGCTTATTATTATATTAAACTTACAAAAATGCCAGTAATTAAGTCTGCTGAGAAGCAAATGCGCCAGAGTCTCAAGAAAAGAGATAGGAATACTCCGCTGCGCAGTGAGCTAAAATCCGTTTTTAAAAAAGCTCTGAAACTTCTTAAGGACGGGCAGGTTGCCGAGGCTGAAAAGTTTATGACAAAGGCTTATTCCGTGATTGATACTGCGGCAAAAAAGAACCTTATTCACAAAAACAACGCGGCAAGAAAAAAATCAAGATTGGCTAAAAATTTGGCCACCGCAAAAGCAAAATAGTTTTATCGGTGTTCATTAAAAAATGGGCCTGTAGCTCAGCTGGTTAGAGCAGTCGGCTCATAACCGATTGGTCACAGGTTCAAGTCCTGTCAGGCCCACCATATTTTTGTGTCGTCGAAATCTCTACGACACTTTTTTTGTTGTAAAAATGGCTTTTTGCCAGTGTTTTTAAATTTTAGAGAACAAATTATTTTGCAAATATTTTTTATAACATATGATAGATTTGACATTGAGCTCATGTTTATACTATACTGTATGTAGTTTATATATAGTTTATAACTACAATCAATATGACCACGCAAGTTACATTTATTGCTGACAAAGATTTGAAAGATCGAGCACTTAAGAGGGCAAAAGAGGAAGGGATCACGTTAAAAACTATTTTTATTTATGCCATGAAAGGCTTTGTAGAGGGGAAAATTTCGTTAGGGATTAAAGTCGCTGAAAATGAACCTGAGGTTGAGGAAATATCTTTCAAGGAAAAATCCATCAACGAAAAGGCCGCTAAACTGGCAATGCTATTAAAGTAAAGTATGCTTGTTCTGACTCAATATATCGCGAAACACGAATTTAAGCCTTTACAGCGTTTTCTTGGGATCA
This sequence comes from Candidatus Altimarinota bacterium, assembly GCA_041663205.1. GTDB lineage: Bacteria > Patescibacteriota > Gracilibacteria > UBA1369 > LOWO2-01-FULL-3 > UM-FILTER-38-24. The sequence continues at coordinate 40,647 of JBAZQZ010000005.1, read as the reverse complement.
ATGATTTAAGTAAAGGTGCTGAGAAGGTATTGAAAGGACTGGTTCCTGAGATAAGACCTCCTCAAAAAATTCCGTCTTTTAAATTTTTTAAGGTCAGGATCGGGAAGGATAATAATTCCAGAATGATTGTTTTTGTCGCGACCGAAAACAGAAAGGTGGTTCCTGTGTTAATCAGATTAAAAAAAGACAAGATTTTTGGTATGAATATGGCCATGAATACCCCCAAAGTCGTGGATCAAATAAATAAAAATTTGGATCATGTCCTTGAGGATATTGAGGAGGAAAGATATCAGGAATTTCCTTCGTAAAGTCCTATTGTCGTCGAAATCTCTACGACACTTTTTTTGTTGTAAAAATGGCTTTTTGCAAGTGTTTTTAAATTTTAGAGAACAAATTATTTTGCAAATATTTTTTGTGTGGTAAGCTGTAAATATGAGTCAGACTAATTCAATTAAATTTAGGAAAAAACGATGTACTACTCTAATGGGTGAGTTTGAAAAAGAGTGGAATGTTCGCGCTGGCGTCAGACCTGACATGAAGTTAACCACTTATTTGAGGAGAAAAGGATTCTCTTCTATAGCCAAGACTTTTGATATGTTAAGTTAATTACGAGCGATGATTTCCGAAGTTTTCAAAAAGAATGTTGAGTGGAATATGGGTCAAGTAGCTACTCAGCTTATTCATGCTGGAGGGGTTAATGGTCGTGCCAGAAGCGGGTTTTACAAAGTTACTGTTATGCTGGCCGCTTCTGTGGTTGAAGCATTGGCTTTCAAATTTTTGGAAATTCATAGTAGTTGCGAGATGCCCTTGGATGACTGGACTTGTAGAGAATCTCATCTCTTGCCGGAACAATATATGAGCGATGGATGTAGACTTAGCGTATGCAAAAGGACACAAGAAAAATTTGAGCTTAAAAAACATACTGATTTTAAAAAAATCAATGAGGTTTGTCGTAAATTAAGTCTTTTTTCTGATAAGTTTTTTGGAGACATAGAGAAGATAAGGACTTTAAGAAATAAAATTCATATACAAGGATTAGAATATGTGGACAGGAGTTATACAAAAAGAGAACTTAAATTTATCTCTTCCGTAATTCCTTTGTTGCTTGGAAAGTTGGGGCTGAGTTCTTGATTTTCCTTTTTCCTTTTGTTTATTTTTGATGTGGTTTGGTATAATGTGCCGGCGAAGTTATTTTGGGGACATAGCGCAATGGCTAGAGCGCTTCCATGGCATGGAAGAGGTTGTGGGTTCGAGTCCCATTGTCTCCACCAAAATATTTTTCGTGGGCAAGTGGCGGAACTGGTAGACGCGCAGCGTTCAGGGCGCTGTGAGAGCAATCTCGTGAGGGTTCAAGTCCCTCTTTGCCCACCAGAATCATCTTGGAAGGCCTCCGTCGCCGGTGTTTACCACTAATATGGCGTCGTTGGGGCTTATTCTTATTCCGTGATGTCTTCTAAATGATGGCAATGCAAAGGCACATGCGGCGGCTCCGCTGGGTTCACAACGCAACCCTGCTTCCCTTGCGACAGCATCGGCTCTTTCGGAATCCCTTTCGCTTGCTTCAAGGAAGCGAGCAATCCTAGGCCAATGATAGTCGTCATAACGTAAATCATCTTCTCTCAAAGAAATGACAGGAGTTACAAGTTTATCCATCCGGCTCGGTGGCACGTCAGGATTAAATTCAGTATAATTTGCACCTCTGGTGAAAGGATGCCCTTTCGGACAGATTCCGTAGAAACAAGGGTCTCTTCCCATTTTTTGTTGGACTAAATCACTTAACAATTCTCCACTCCCGGTAGGGACAAAAACCGCATCGTACATTTCGCCCTGCCAAACATTCAGAACGTCATAAATCAATCTATCATGATGCGCAAACTTTCCAGGTTTAATATCTTTACACGTCGTGATGTCTTTTAAGTTGGTGACAACATCTCTATACATAGCCTTAAAACTTGCAACGAGATGGCCTGCCGACAAGTTTGGCGAAGGAGAGCAGGATAGACTCGGCATAAGATGGTCGTAAGGCCCGAATGGATTACACCTTTGAAGATCTTCTATGTAATGAATCTCTGTGAATTCCCCTTCCAATAGAGGTTTTAATCTTTCACGTGCCCTTCCTATGACAAGGTGGACTTTTTTCCTTTGAATTTCTGCGGCTGTTTTAAGCGCAAAACCGAAATTGCCCGATGTTATAGCGATATACTCATCTGCCGGGCATCTTGCTAACGCGGCGTGGGCTTTTATTATTTTATGAGTCCCTGTCGCAGTCGTGCTAAAATCCAATACATCTACACGACAGCCCACTCTCTCTGAGAGAGCGTCATTTGGGCCAAGAGTAAATCCGTAGTCGTCATCGGTTCTGGTGGGATTCCTTTCCATTTATGTCTTTTAAAGGTGACTTTGTATCACCTTTTGGTGGGTTTTGTCCAGAGTTTATAGATATGCTTTCAGGGCTTTTGCGCTTTTTGTGAGGTTTTGTTTTTCGGCTTTGTCCAGGGGGATTTTGAGGATTTTTTCGATGCCGTTTTGGCCGAGGACGCAGGGGACGCTTAGGCAAACATTGTTTACGCCGTAGTAATCTTTAACTAAGACTGAAAGTGGAAAAACTTTGTGCTGGTCTTCAAAAATGGCTTCGGTGAGCTCGCGAATCGCTGTCGCTATTGAATAGCAAGTGTAGCCTTGGTCATTTATTATTCTGTATGCGGCGTTTTTGGTGTCTTCGTAACATTTTTCCGCCATCTGTTTTGAGAAACCTTCGAAGTCTTTTAATGGCTTGCCGAGGACGTTTGCGGAACTGTATACAGGGAAGGATGTATCGCCGTGCTCGCCTAAAACGTATGCGTCTATGGAACTAGGATGAAGGCGCATTTTTTGGGATAAGTGGAATTGAAGTCTGGCGCTGTCCAAAAATGTTCCGGAACCGAAAACTCTGTTTGCAGGAAATTTTGAAAATTTAAGTGCATGATACGTTAGGATATCCACGGGATTTGAGACTACGAGAAGTATCGCGTTTGGAGCGGCAGATGCTACGCGCGGGATCATATTTTTGAAAATTTCTTTGTTTGCTTTTATGAGTTCAAGTCTTGTTTCCCCTTTTGCCTGGCGTTTTCCGGCTGTTATCACAATTAATTTTGAACCTTCGCAATCCTTGTAATCGTCCGATGCTTTTATTGTCGTGTTCGGCGTGAAGGCGAGCGAGTGTTCCAAGTCCAGCACAAGCCCTTGGGCTTTCTTTTTATCTATATCTATAAGGACAAGATTTGTGACTGTTCCGGATAAAAGATATGCATAGGCGGCTGTTGCGCCTACGCTACCACAGCCAATAATTGACACTTTGAATGCACATGTGATTTTAGTTGCGTGAGCCATTTTTTTTAGGGATGAGGAGTTATTAAACCTTTTCGTATGTTATCATTGTGGCTTGTTCAAGTACAGAATTTTTATAAGAATTTTGCGATTGACCGGATAAGTTCGTCCAAATTTGTTTTTTCGACTGCGGAGACAAAAACCGGATGGTGATGCGAATATTTTTCTTTTATTTCATGGAGTGGTTCTTTTGGCGGTTTTAGTTCTTTCGATTTTTCTCTTTCCACTCTTTCTTTTTCTTCCCAGCCAAGACGTTTTGGCGCTATCTTTGCCGCCTTCACAACTCCTTTGTATTCGTTTGCGTCGGGCTCTTCGGGGAGGCTTCGTATCGCCATATCTATTTTATTGAACACGTAAATTTTTCGTCTGTCCCCCACTCCGAGTTGACGCAAAATGTCTTCGACCACTTCTATTTTTTTGTGCATGTGCGGGTCGGTGACGTCGATTACGTGCAAAATCATATCGGCCTCGACCGTTTCGGCGAGAGTTGATTTGAAGGCTTGAATAAGCGACGGAGGCAAGTCTTGAATAAATCCGATCGTGTCGGAAATGAGGACTTCTTGTCCCGGGATGTATTTTGTGGGCTGAGGGGCTTCGTCGTTTGGATTTTTTGGCTGAATGTAGAGCTTCCCGACTCTCGTGCTAAGTGTTGCGAAAAGCTGATCGGCGACGTATGCGCCTTTGTTTGTCATTGCGTTGAGCAGAGAACTTTTGCCGGCGTTTGTGTAACCGACAATCGCCGCCGTTTTGAGATTTTGGCGTTTTCTGTGATCGCGGTGAAGTTTTCTGATTTTTTCGTAATCTTCCAGTTTTTTCAAGATACTTTGCTTTCGAGTCCGCAGGTGACGTTTCATTATTTCGATATTCGATTCTCCCTGTCCCGAGCGCACGCCGACACGTCCTTCCTGTCTCATCAAATCAAGTCCCATTCCGAAAATTCGTGGTCCCATGTGTTCGATTCCGGCCAATTCTATTTGCAATTTCGCTTCACTTGTTTTTGCGTGTTTGTCGAAAATTTTCAAAATCAAATCGATTCTGTCCCAAACACTCATGCCCGATTTTCTCAAGCGTTCCTCTATTGAGTAGCTTTGGCGCGGTTTTAAGATGTTGTTTACTATAATTACTTGCGCGCCTTTTGCTTTTCCGATTTCTATTATTTCATCGAGTTTTCCTTTCCCTATATACGTGTCGTAGTCCGGCATTCCACGCTTTTGTATTGCCTTTACCACAACAACTCCGCCGAAAGTATTTGTGAGATTTTCTAATTCCTCCATGCGACTTTCGGCTTCGTACGGCGACGTATCCGGTGTTATCACGTCTATAAGAATTGCTTTTAATTTTTGGTTTTGCATCTGTGCCGGTTCTTTAAGTGCGGTTATTTTAAACTAATTTTTGTCTAATTCCAATTTGTGGTAGAATTCGTGCATGAAAAATTTTTCTTTTTATGTGCTTTGTTTTGTTTTGCTTGTGACACTTTTTAATCCTGTGTTTAATAAATATGACTACGGCGCAGGTTTTCCGATGGTTTTGATGTTGGGCGTTTTGCTCTTGCCTATGGCGATTTATGAGATTCGCAAGAAACGCGAATGGAATTTGTATGAGATAATATTTCTTGGAGTTTTTTGTGTTTTCGTGGTGCTGTCTTTTGTTTTTTCGCAGGCGCGGAACTTTGGGTTTAGTGAGGTTTTGGCTTATTTGAGCGCTGTTTTGCTCTACCTGATTTATTCTAATATGAAGATCGGTTTTACGGAAAAGTTTTTGAAGGTGGTTATGTGGTTTTCCGTTTTTGCCGTTTTACTGGGATATATCTTTTATTTTGCGAGAGCGGAGGTGAGAATGTTCGGACCGTTCTTCAATATTCTCGATAATTCAAATGTTTGGCCAAATGCGTTTGCGTTGTTTTTGCTTTTGGTATGGCCTTTGATGGTTGTTGTGAACAAAAAAATTGATCTAAAGTTCGCGGTGTTGTGCGGGTTTGTTCTTTCAGGGCTTTTACTCACCTTTTCGAGAGGTGCTTTGATTGCGTTTGCGGGACAAATTATCATTTTGTTTGTTTATTATTTTAAAAGGATTGATCTCAAAAAAGTGGCTTATGTACTGCTTACAGGGGTCTTTGCGGTCGGACTTTTTTTCGGAGCGAATTATGTAAGATCGCTTGGGAATGAAGTTATTGACGTGGGAAAACGGCTTGAATTCGGCACGACCGACAGCGCGACTTCGGTCACGGAAAGGACCGATTTCTGGAAGGGGTCGGTTGAGCTTATCAAGGAGAAGCCGCTTTTTGGCTGGGGGCCTTTCAGTTTCAGGTCCGCATATAATCCCATTCAAAAAACTTTATTGGCGAACGCCGATCATCCACATAATATTTTCTTGAAGATCGGAGTCGAGAACGGACTTATTGCACTTTTGGGGTTTTTGGGATTTTTGGTGACATTATTTGTCGTTTTTGTACGCAGAGTTTTCGGCAAGGATCAGGCAAAAATGAGTGTTTCAAAAAGAGATGTTTTGTTTGTTCTTTTTGTTTCGGTTCTCGGCGGATTTGCTCATAATTTAATAGATTACAATTTTAATTTTCTGCAAAATTTGATTTTGCTGTTTTTGTTTATGGCTTTTATTCGCAGTATGCTGATTAAAAAAGAGGCATCGAGTTGTTGTTTTTATAAATTTTTCTTAGTTTGTTTCGCTGTGATTGTATGCGCGGTTTCATTGTATGAAGGCTCGATTCTTGTCATTAATAAAGTATATAATCCCGCGGTTTTGGAATATTCACTTTTCCCTAGAAATTATTTTTTGGCTTCCGGCGATAAAGCGCTACAGGAAAAGGATTTTCAAGGTGCGATGGGGTTTATTGATAAAGAAATTGCGTTGAATACTTTGGATGCACAGGCATATTATTTGAAAGGAGTTTTGTACTGTAAAATAAAAAATCCGGACTTTGATTTGGAAAAATGCAGAGAGAATTTTCGGCAAGCCATAGCGAAAAATCCGATGAATGATTTTATTTATTACAGAGATTTGATAAGGACAATCGATCCGAAAACAATAAGCGACCGCGATGAAAATATCGTACATAAATCAGGAGAATTGATCATGCAATATTTCGATATGGTCGATAAAAATGTGCATTTTACGGCTTATACTCAGAATGTTGAGGCGGCGGCCGAGACCGTGGATTGGCTTATGCTTTATTTGCGGCCTCCGTATGATAATGTTTTCAAAACGCTTAGTGAGAATATGCTGAAGACCGCAACGAAACTACGGGAAGAGAAAAAATATTAAATTTGTGGTATCATGTTTTTGCAAAATTTCTTAAAAAAATTTATATGATGGAAGAAGTTAAAAAAATCGGAGTGATAAGGTCAATTTATCTTTATCTTGTGACAGCCATTTCTATCGTTGTTCTGCTCATTTGCGTGATCGGATCGCTGAATATCGTGATTCGCGAATATGTTTTCGGCGTACATGGAAGCTGGGACAATATTTCTTATCCTATGGACATCAAAGGCGGCGAATGTAGCGAAGACAATTTGTTTTATTCGTATGATTCGAGCGGGAAAAGGTATCAGATAGACACTTCTTTGTCGAAAGAAGATAAAAAAACGAAGGTCGCCGAATGCACAAAGGCGGTCGAGGAAAGAAATAAATTACAAAATGACAATCAGATGAAACGTGATTTTGCTCAATATCTGGCGATGTTTTTGGTCTCATTCCCCCTTTATCTTTACCACTGGAGAATTATCAAGAAAGAAGCAAATAAATAATGAAAAAAATATCGAAGTTCAAGGCCGCGATGTTTGATTTTGACGGTACTGTAACTGAAAAAGGAAGTATCTCCCCGTCCGAAGAAATGGCGAAAGTTCTTTATGGATTGGCACAAAAAATTCCCGTCGCTTTTTGCACGGGCAGACAAAAAACTTCTTTCGAGGAACACGGACTGAAAATTATTTTATCAAATATAGAGGTATCAAAAAGGCAAAAATTTTTGGAAAATCTTTATTTAATTTCCGAAAACGGATCGATCGGATATGTTTTTGATACCGACACAGATGAATACAAGGAGTTTTACAAAGTCGAGTGGCCTTCGAATTTCGTTGACCGAAAATGGCTTATGGATAAGCTCGCCGAGCTTACGGAAGATTTCGGAAGAGTTCATTATAATAAACATGAGGTGGTCGTGGTGATCGGTTCCAGGTATCACGATGAGGACAAAGATATTAAAGATGTTTACGAAACTTCAAATAAAATTTATGACGTTACCATAAAACTTTTGAAAGAAATTTCGCCGAATTATGAAGATTTTGTAAATGTCGGAAATTCGGGAATCGGGGTTGTGATTGTGCCGAAAGACGGAGACAAAGACAGAGGGATTTTGGAATTCGGAAAGATGTTGAAAGAAAAAAGAGGAATTGATTTTGACGCTAGTTTCAGCGAAATACTCGTTGTCGGGGACAGCGCTCAGCCGGGCGGAAATGATTATAATTTTTTGAAAGGCGTTTACGGAACTCCTTACAATGTCGGCGATTATGTCAGCGATAAAAAATTCCCTTTAACCGTCTACGACAAGGCCGGCAAAAAACTTCTTCACGCGGCGGCGACAAGTTATTTGATTGGGAAAATGTTTAATTGATGTTAAACTGAATCTGTGTTAGGATTCGCTCCTTTATCTCATAAAGATAAAATATATGCTTAAAAAGATATTAACGGCGAGCGTTGTTTTTGTCGTGTTTTTAAATTCCGTATCTGTTTCTTTTGCGTCGGATGTTCAGCGGCCTCCCGCACTTGGGGAAGAAAATTTTGTTGATACTGTGGAAAATATTGTCCCCGCCCCTCTTGATATTCCGGAAGATCTTATATCTCCGGAAACCACTCCGTCGGTTTCAGAAGATATTTTGGATACGATACAAACAACCCCTCAACTCAAAGATTTGACTCCTCCTGAGCAAAATGTTGATTCAAAAGATATTCTGGATAGCGATATTCCTTCGGTTGATACTCCTTCAACTGAAATTGTGCCGTCTGAGAAGACTCAAGTCGATGCTATTTTGAAAAACATCGAGGATCGAAAACCTGTCGGGTCAAATGTTAAATTGCAGGCTGAGGATGGAACTGGGTCATCATCAATAAACTATCCTTTTAAGGTGGCCCCCGGAAGAAACGGACTGCAGCCCGATTTAGCCATTAATTACAACAGCCAAAATCGTGATGACGGCAATATTTTCGGGTATGGCTGGTCTCTCAATACTCCTTATATTGAGCGTGTAAATAAAAAAGGTACCGACAAGCTTTATTCTGAGAATTTCTTTTCTTCTTCGATGGATGGGGAACTTTCCGTCGTTTCTTTGGCGGATTCCACGCATGGGATTTATGGCGCCAAAGTCGAGAATGGTGGTTTTTTAAAGTATGAATACAAAACTTCCGGTTCATGGGAAGCAAGCGATAAGAATGGTTTAATTTATAAATTTGGATTAACAACAAATTCTAGACAAGATAATACCGATAATGGCTTTGAGGTTTACAAATGGATGCTCGAGGAAATTCGCGATCCTAACGATAATTATATTAAATATGAATATTTTAAAGATGCCGGGCAGATATATCCTTTGAGCATTAAATATACCGGAAATGGCACGACGGACGGTTTGCTGGGGATAGAGTTTTCTAGAAATGGCAGATCTGATCCGAATTTTTCTTATAAAGCCAGGTTTAAGGTAAAGACCAATTATCTTATTTCAAATATTTCGGAAAGTTACGGTGATGGCTCAACGCGGAATTACGCTTTGAATTACGGTATCGGAGACAACGGCAAGCGCTCTATTTTAACTTCTGTTGTGGAAAGTGGTGTGCAAGGAGGTCAGACCTATACTTTGCCTCCGGATAAATTTGAATATAAAAAACATGAGGGAAGTTGGTATCATAAATCCAGCTACACAATCCCTATTGATTTGTGGAATGGGTCTGAAGGAGAAAAGAGCGGAGTTCAAGTGTTCGATGTTAACGGGGACTCTTTGTCCGATATTGTTTTTTCCAAGAGTGGCGAATCTACTGCAGTTTACATAAATAGCGCGGATGGAAATGGATGGCAGTTGAATCCATCATGTTCCGCTGTGCCTGTTCCTTTCACAAATAAGTGGGGCGAGGATCGGGGTGTGCGTATTGCGGATGTGAATGGCGATGGATTTGCAGATTTACTCCGTGCCGAACATGGTGCTCCTAAAAGGGTTTACATCAATAAGTGGAATGGTTCCGATTGTGGTTGGCAGATGGATAGTAATTATTCTATCCCCACAGATTTTGTCGGGTTAAACAATGAAGATTTGGGCCTACGTATTGCTGATGTTAATGGCGATTCTTTACCTGATATTCTTCGTTCGACCAAGAGTTTTAATGGAGTTTATTTTAATAAGGGGGACGGGACCGGGTGGAGTAATCCTTCGAATTTGGGGATTCCTCTTAAATTTACCGATCCTGGATCTGCCATAGCTGATATAAACAATGATGGTTTAGCCGATATTTTATTCTCACAAAAAGGGAAATCTCCAGTGACGTGGATTAATAATGGTTACGGTTGGGGCTGGGCATCAAATACTGATTATTATATCCCCGTATATTTTGCTGACGAGAAAGGTGGAGACAATGGCGTAAGGATAAACGATGTCAATGGAGACAGTCTTCCGGATTTGTTGTATGCTCGTGATAACGATTTTGCCAATAGAAAGGTATATATCAACAGGGGAAACGGGACAGGATGGGATGCAAGTTTAAAATATAAAATTCCTATCCCGTTTCTACTCGGGAATTCGACCACAGACAATGGAGTAAGATTAGCGGATGTTGATGGCGACGGGATAACGGATTTCATGTATCGTAATGATTATGGTGGCATGTCCAGCTATCCTTTTGATGTTAGTAATAGGGTTTATCTTGGGATTGGGGCAGTCCCCGAACTCCTTGACCGTTTTTATAATCAAAAAGGCGGACATTCTCAGATTGATTATAAATCCAGTGCTATGTACAAGGATAACAGCGGCAAGCTTCTTAATCCCAAGCTTCCTTTTGCTCTTTCCTTGGTTTCCGGTATTTGGGCTGATGATGGTATTTTCTTCCCGTCTTCTACGACTTATGAATATAGTGGTGGAGAATATTATTATTCTAATGCTTTAAATCGAAAATTTTCCGGTTTTAGCAAGATCACTCAACTTAATAAGCTCTCGGTTGATAGTTCCGCTTATGTTACAAAGACCTATTATCATCAGGGGAATTCAACCGATACTGCGAATGGCGAATATAATGATTCCGAAGCCAAAATCGGAAAAATATACTCTATTGAAAAATATAATGAAAATAATAGTTTGTATTCTAAAACCTTCAATTTCTTCGAGACTATATCTCTCAGTGGAGGTCGCAATTTTGTTACATTGATGCAAAAAGTTGATGTGGCTTATGACGGATATCCTTCCGGGATAGCAAAGGCCGAAACATATTATCATGATTATACAAATGGTAATTTGATCAAACAAACCTCGATGGGCGAGGTTCAAGCTTCTTCTCAAGGATATATTACTTCGGATGTTGGAAATGACTTATTTATAACTGAAATAACTTACACGAAGGATCCCGTGAAAACTATCAGTCTTAAAGCGGTTGAAACAACAACCGATCAATCTTGGAAAATGGTCAAACAGACTCAGAATTTTTATGATGGATTGCCGTCTCTTTCCGCGACCAAGGGGAATTTGACCAAACAAAATTTTTGGATATCCGGCACCAAATATTCCAGTATTACAAAAACCTACAATAATTATGGCTTGGTGACGCAGGAAACCGATCCTAATGGCAATATTACCACTTATACTTATGACAGTTGGAATTTTTATCCTTCGACAATCACAAATGCGTTGGGGCGATCTGAAAGTTACACCTATGATTATTCTTCGGGACAAGTAAAACAGTATACCGAGTTTAACTGGAAAAAATTCGAGATGACCTATGATGTTTTTGACAGACCGATAGAAAAAAGACAGCCTGACCCTGATAGTAATAAGTTGATTATCTCTACTGTCTATTTGTATGATGATGTGTCTTTCCCCAGCTCTATTTTACAATGGAATAAAACCAATTCTGCCGGAAACGGTCCACACACGTATACTTATTTTGATGGATTAGATCGAGTCATCCAAACTCGTAGTGAGATTGAAGATAATGTTTTTTCTGTTAAGGATTACGAATATAACAAACTCGGTTTACTGGGGAAAGAATCTTTGCCTTACTTTTCTAATGGCGCGGGTAAGACTAATTCTTCGACCAATAATAATTTATACATCAGCTATACTTATGATCCGTTGAGTCGCGTAAAGTCCGTTCAGAATTCGGTCGGGACATTGACCTATGTGTATGATAAATGGAAAACGACAATAAAGGATGCCGAGAATAATTCCAAAGATTTTTTCAGGGATGCTTATGGCAATTTGATAAAGGTTATTGAATATAACGAGGGAGCAAGCTATAAAACCGAATATCAATATAATGGATTGGGCGGACTCGTGAAACTCACTGACTCGTTGGGTAATGTGCAGAATTTCACTTATGACGGGCTTGGAAGACGTACTGTTGCCCAGGATTTGCACTCCCCCACTGACATCACTTTCATGAGTACCAATTATACTTATGACAATGCCGGAAATTTGATCAGTGAAATAAAACAAGACGGCCAAACTATCACGGCTTACAAAATCAATTATTCTTACGATAAAATTAACAGATTAATTTCCGAAGATTATACCGGGCAGACCGGAGTCGAAACAACGTATGTTTATGATAATTGTGCAATTGGCGTCGGCAGGTTGTGTTCAGCAACTGTCAGCAAAGACATAATCTCCAACAATAGTATTGTTACCGAGTATAGTTATGATAATTTGGGAAATGTTTGGGGCGAGTCTCGCACAATAAACGGCAACAAATATAATACAATTACCAATTATGATTGGCAGGGAAATCCCCTGTTAATTCTTTATCATGATGGTGCAGCGGCAATTTATGGCTATAACAAAGTCGGGAAGGTCAAGACTATAAAAACTCTATCAACAAAAATTCAAGAGTCTTACGTCGTTAAAAATATTTCTTATATTGCGACCGGGGCAGTAGAGAAAATCGAACACGCCAATGGCACAATTGAAAAAAACACTTTTGATGCAAATAAATTGTATCGGTTGACTTCCAAGACAACTACGCTTGGGGCGGGTCAAATCCAAGGACTTTCTTATACGTATGATAAGGTCGGAAATGTTTTGCAAATTGTTGATTCATCGAATTCTACGATCAGTAAAACCGCGAATTATCAATATGATAATTTGTATAGATTGAAATCTGTCGTCGTGACTAAGGCCGGAAACGGACAAAATTACGAGCAAAAATTCCAATATGATGCGCTTGGAAATATTCTTTCGAAGACCGGACAAGGTGCTTATGTTTATGCCGGAAATCAGGGAAATTCTTATGCTACGCCTCACGCTGTAACTTCAGTCGGAAGCACCAATTTTGGTTATGACAAGAGTGGGAATCTTTCGTCCGACGGGAAAATTATTTACACATGGGATCATAAAGACAGACTTATTCTTGCTATCGGGGCTCCCGCCGAATCAGATACCAGATATTCCTATGATCACGCTGGAACTAGAATCCAAAAGCGTGAAGGAAAAGATCTGACCACCTATGTTAATAAATTTTATGAGATACGACAGGATGCGACTGTTAAGCATTTTTATCTTGGAGATGACAATGTCGCGAGCATAGAGGTTGGACAAGTTGATGAGTCAAACATTCTTGATCCTATTGTTTATGAGGATGCGGAGGATGGCAAAATTTCGGGATGGGTTGCATACAGCCCAACGACAAGCAGTATTTCAAGTACAGATGAAGATGGGACTCATGGGAAAGTGATAACTTTTAAAGATACTCGAAATTATGGCGGATTTAAGCTATTGAAGGATGATGGAACCACTTGGGAGAATACTACTCATAAATTTTTTAATTTTGATTTTAGTTCCAAAGATAATATTCAGATTGCTTTGATCGTCGAGACAAGTCAGGGTCCCAAGTATTTAGAATATAACAGTATTGTGGCCGAAAGTATGGCCCAAGATAATTACGTTTATATTAAAATTGATCAAAGTATGCTGGACGGAAATTGGCATACAATGACCAGAGATTTGCAGGCTGACATCGACAGTGTGGCTTCCGGAACAACACTAAATAAAATTAATTACTTGCAGATTTGGTGGATGGGCAGTGGTTATAACGACAACATCAAGGTTGATAATATTAAATTGATGTCGTCTTTGGATTCTACTCCTGTCCCCGATCCGAAGCCTGTGACGATTGATAAGACTATTTATCACCATTCCGACCATCTTTCGGGGGCAAATATAGACACCGATGAGACCGGCGCAGTGATTGAAATGACAGATTATTATCCTTTTGGAGAAGTTAGAATTGATCAGACTACCACGGCCTACAAAAATCCTTACAAGTTCACCGGCAAAGAGTTAGATACCAGTTCTGGACTTTATTATTATGGGGCTAGGTATTATAACCCGACGATCGGAAGGTTTGTGAGTAGAGATCCTTGGGGGGGGAAACTCGATGACCCCCAATCTCTTAATAAATATTCTTATGTTAGAAATAATCCGTTGAAGTACGTGGATCCGACGGGGGAAATGTTCTTTCTCTCCCCGACCTCGTTATTGGATGGCAACGTATTTGATGAGGGTTGCGTTTTAGAGCCTCCCGATACTTCTTCTGACTATTCTTCTTCTGGTGTGATAGACGAGTCTGGGAATCCTGTATTTGATGCTTCTGCCTTTACTGATACTGATGATATTATTGAGGCAGGGATTATGTTCTCACTCGGAGCTTCAATCGCTGGAAAAATATTAAGCATAAAGAAAACCATTGCTGGGATTGCTAGCACTACCACTACGTCGCGTCCTGAAGGAGTACCTAAAAATTGGGTTGAAAAGTCTTCTAAGAAGGGTGAGGGAACAGTTTATCAAGATCCTGACAATCCTCATAATTCTGTCCGTGTTATGCCTGGTAACCCAAAAAGTCCAAATTCAGCGCAACAGAAACCATATGTTGTACAGATGAAGGATGGAAAGGCGGTGGATATCGAAGGGAATTTTGTTAACGCTGATACCGCGGAGGCGCACATACCGCAAAAAGATTTTAAATTTAAACCTTAATTTTTTTATATGATGTCTTTATTTATATGGGCGGAAAACGTTAGCGAATCGCTAGAAACATTTTCTGATTTAGATTTCCAGATTCGTGTCTGGATTCATGGAGATGGACCAGAAGTTTCATCTCTTGATGAAGCAACGTGTGTACTATTCGACGATAGTGATTTTGAAGGTTTCTTGAAATTGCCTGAAGTACTTTTTAATCAAAAGTTATTTTCTGCATTAAATGAAGTTTACCTGGCTCTTGATGCTGTTACAGACGACGTAATGTCTGACAAAAAAATGAATGAAGCTTTCCTGAAAAGTGCTCTTTGGGAGAGGATTATTCTCCTCGCTAAAAAAGCTAAAATGGAGTTGGATAAAGCCCGTAAGCATTGGGTGGACAACAAGAGATGAAAAATCTTACGATTTTGCCTTTTTTCAAAAATGCTATTGACTAAGTCTATGGATGTTATGTAGTATGGCTTCCTGTTTTAATTTTTAACTATCAGGATATATGTTAAAGAAAATTTTATCCGGCCTGTGTGCCATTTTGGTGGTTGCGATGAGCATGCCATCTGTTTTTGCGTTAGTTCCAGTCCAAAAGAACTTGGTCTATCAAATAAGTCTTACCGTCGATGACGAAGATTTATATTATTTTGAACCAAGCAAGGGGAAAATTTTGAACGTTAAGGTAATCCTTGATTCAACCAATTTTCTTGCAGAATTATCGAGTTCTTCCGGAGTTGTTGAATTAATAAAAGATAATAAAGTTATTAAAACTTTATATCCATCATGGGATTTGACTAAAAGTGGGACTCTTGAGCTATTGACAACCGCGTTGGGGAGTTTGACCTGGGATGGAAAATCCATAGATGATACAGCGGATGCCAAAAGTGTTTGCGGTACGGCCGGAGCCGTATGTCCTGATGGAGATTATAATGTCAGAGTTTATGTCGGAACTCCAAAATACTATGACGATTCAGTGCGTTATTTTGGCGTTTATCCGAACATTTATATAAAAACTATTGCGGCTTCCTTGTACACTTTTGATCCTTATACTCAAACTTCAGACATTTCTTTCACTCTTGTCGGAGACGGATATGTGACTTTAAGAGTTGGAGAGTGGGGTTCTACCGGTTTTGTTTCAAAGAAAACCATTCTTGATAATTGTCTTTTGACAGCCGGAAATTATTTAAAAACGACACCGGCTATTGTCACTCCTCCTTGTGCTTTCACAGGGCTTGCTTGGGACGGGAAAGATTCAAGTGGAAATGTTTTGCCTAATAAGGAATATGACGTGATGGCAACAACAAGAAAGACCCCTACCGGAGAGGAGCTTGATAATCGTGGCTTTTCTATTGTTGTCAATGCTCCCGCAACATCCGCTCTTTCATTTACGACTCCTTATGCGGTTGTTTCAACTTTGAATGATGTTACGACTTCAACTCCGACAGTTTTTGATCCTTCAACAAGTGGAAAACATGAGATTTTGAAAGCGTCTTACGGGCTTTCAGCCGCGGCTGACTCGGTTCAAGTCGAAATCAAAAACTCATTGAATACTGTTGTTAAGACTTTTACAGCATCTACAACCGCCGAGAAAACTTCAGGTATTTTTCAGTGGGACGGAAAATATTCCGGACGTCTTGTTGAGCCGGGAGTATATACCGCATCATTCACAGCTAAGAAAGCCGGAATGTCCCCGGATCTTACCTCTTCTAAAGATATTACAGTAACTTACAGCGATTCAAACAGACCTATTTTGGACAATGTTTCCGTGTCACTAGCCACTTTTGACCCGGATTTTGAATCTTCAACCATTTCTTTCAGGAATACAAAGTCGGCAAATATCACTTTTCAAATTCGAAATTCCGCAGGGACCGCGATCCGAACTTACAGCGACTACGACTATGACGGACCTTTCAGCGAAAATCAAAATAATTCCGTCGCATGGAACGGGAAAGACAATTCCGACACTTATGTCGCCGTCGGAACATATAAAGCTGTCATCATCGCCACAAATGAGTATGGTGTTGTCACGGAATCAAAAGATATCGCCGTAAACAATTCAAAAGGAAGCGCTTCTTCAAGCAATGCACACATAGACGACGTTTCAGTAAGCCCTTCTTCCAAATTTCAGCCGGCTGACGATGAAGAATTGAAAGTCCAATTCGATGTCGATGTTGATCTTGATTCTCTTAAAATTACCGCAACAGGGCCAACAACATCCGTTGAACTTTACAATGAGTCTTCAATCGATCAGGAAAGCAATTTGGAAATCACTTGGGACGGGACCGATGATAACGGGGATTATGTGGATGCAGGAGACTGGAATATCACATTTGAATCGAAGAAAGGAACTACGATTCTTACAGCCGTAAAATCAATTACTGTTGAATATGACAAGCCTGAAATTTCAGATTTGTACATATCAAAAGATAAAATTGATAACGAGATGGGAGAAACAACAAACGTTCTTTTCAGATTGAAAGATGACGCGAAAGTTGATCTTGTTGTAATGGAAGGCGCGTCTGAGGACGATACTATCGAAGAAGATATGGAAATTGTTAAAAATACTTGGTATGCAGTTGAATGGGACGGAGGAAGCTATGACTATAATGATACCGTTTCAGTCAAACTTGTTGCAAAAAATCTAGTGAATGACTCTGTTTACGACAGCGAAAAAATCACTGTTGATCTTGCGGAAGATACGGATTCAAGCAGCAAATCAAATGTAACGAACGACTTTATTTCTCCAGTTGTTACAAACGGCACAAGCGAAATGACACTTGGTTTCGATCTTGAGGATACAGCGGATGTTACCGTAACTATCCACAAAGGAAAAAGCTCTACAGGATCCGTTGTTGCAACACTTTTGGATAACGTTCAAGATATGCAGGGCGGACATCAAGAACTTTTGTGGAACGGAAAAGATAAAAACGGAAATACTCTTTCAAAAGATTATTATACTTATAAGATAGTTTCAAAAGACAAGAGCACTGAGACAGAAACCGGAATGTTTATTGTCGGAACTGTCGGAAATATCAGCTCAGGTTCTTCTTCAAGCGGCTCTTCATCTTCTTCAAGCGGAGTAAACTCAAATGTAACAATTGTTACGGGTGGAAATACGGAGCCTGTTGTTACTCCTGTTACTCCTATTGAACCTACTCCTACACCTGTTGTCACGACAAAAGATTGCGGAGGATTCAGCGACGTAAACAGCACAAATCAATATTGTGATGCAATCGACTGGGCATATGAAAATGGTGTATTCAGCGGATACTCCGATGGATCATTCAAACCTTTCCAGACTATTAACAGAGTTGAACTTTTGAAAGTTGTTGTCGAAGCTTTCGGCCTTTCTTTGGAGGCTGACGACGGAACAACACTTGGATTTAAAGACGTGGTAAAAGGATCTTGGTATATGAAATATATAAGGACAGCCAAGAATAAATCTATTTTCTCAGGAGACAGCGGCAAGGGAACTGCAAGACCTGACGCGGTTATAAATAGAGCCGAGGCTTTAAAATTCATATTTGAAACAGCGAAGGCCGCCGGTCGTTCATTCTCCCCTAACGGATCAAATTATTCTGACGTAAAAGCGGGAGTATGGTATGAGGCATATGCGGCTTTGGCACGCAAACTCGGACTGTTTGACGGAACAAATTTGTATCCTTCAAACCTTATGTCTCGTGGAGAAGTTGCGCAGGTTCTTTACAGAATAATGAAATAATTTATAAATATACTTGACAAATTTTTTATTATGAGTATGATTACTCCCTTGTCATCAAAAACAAGAAATAACAATATATATTTAACCCATATATCTATGTGGAAAAAGTTTCTAGCTACCGTGGTTGTCCTTGCGATCGCAAGTGCTAACATGGTTGCATTCGCGGCAGGTGCAGGTGTTAACAACATGAAAGCTGTTGCAAACACTTTCAAACCTGCAAGTGGTGAGTCTGTTAAAGTTTCTTACGATTTAGTAGGAACTGCGGCGGCTTACAATGTTACTGCGACTGTCTGGGACAGTAAAGGGGTAAACCTAAGCTACCTTTTGGATAGCAAGGGTGTTGCCGTAGATGGTTTAGTACCTACTAATGTTGCCTCTGGTATTACATATACTTGGTCTGGAAAGGCGGCAAATGGCATGACTTACCCAAACGGTGAGTACACTGTTAAAATCGAGGCTAACCTGGATTCTGATACTGTAAAAGTTTACATTGATAATGACCCGACAGTTGTTACGACAGGTCCTACTCCTGTGGTTACCGACCTTACAGCTGACCCTTTGACTTTCTCAGCAAAAGGAAACGAGAAAAGCGAAGTTTCTTTCAATGTTGATAAAGACGCATACGTTAAAGTTCAGATTAAGAATGGTACTACACTTGTTAAGACATTCGACGGATACGACGGAACTAAATACTATGTAAGCACAGAATCTCACTCAATGCTTTGGGACGGTAAAGATTTGAAAGGTGCAGTTGTTGCAGACGGAACTTACACAGTTTACGTTTCCGCAAAGAATGATTCCGGTGAAAATACATATACACTTTCTTTGGAAGTTAAGACTGTTGCCGCTGTCAGCAGCGGAACTATCAGCGATCTTACTCTTGATCCTGAAAAAACATGGGATCCTGCAAAAGACGGTGAATTGAATATCGAATTCGAACTTCTATCTGACGCCAAATACCTTTCTATTGAAGCTAAAAGCGGAAATAAAGTCGTTGAAATTCTTGACGACCAAGGTGCTGACGACGGAGATTACACAGAAGTTTGGGACGGAACTGACGACGACGGAGACTTCGTAAGCAACGGAACATGGACTATCACAGTCAGAGCTGACGGAAGCAAAGTTTCAGAATCTGTAACTGTCGATTACTCAAAGCCTACAATCAAAGGTGATACATATGTAACAAAATCATCTTTTGATCCTGCTGAATACGAAGCTACAACTCTACTTTTCAAGGTTGATAATTCAGCTGTTGTAACAGTTGAAGCTTTCAAAGACGGAAAGAAAGAAGTTACTCTTGTTGAAGATGAAACAATGAAGAAAAACAAATGGTACGCAGTATCATTTGACGGATACGACAAAGACGGAGACGAAGTTGACTACGGCAATAACTGGTCTTTCAAGATCACAGCCGTTAACTCAACTGACGATAAAGTTCTTGATACAAAATGGGTGGAATTCGATGTTGCTGAAGACACTGCATCAAGCAAAGCTTCAAACATCACTGCTGACTTCGCAGCTCCTGCATCTCTAGAAAAAGGAATGGGAAGAACTTTCGGATACACTCTTGATACAGACGCAGAAGTTTTCCTAGCGGTTTATGAAGGAACAACAGCAGGCGGAAAAGCAAAAGCTGAACTTCTAGACTATGCAAAGCAAACTGCAGGATACAACGAAGTATTCTGGAACGGTCTTGATACAAACAACAAAGTTTTGAAAGACGGAGTTTACTCTTACAAGCTTATCTCTAAAGCAACTTCAGGAAATTCAAAAGACACTGAGGTCGGAATATTCATTGTCGGAAATACAGGATATTTCGGAGGGGAAGAAGTTATCGTTACTCCTGTTGAACCTACACCAGTTAATCCTACTCCGGTAGAACCTACACCGGTTGTTCCAGGAACAGAAGCGGCATGCGGAGAATTCTATTCTGACATGGTTGACAACTCTAGCGAACTTTGTGAAGCATTGACATGGGTTTCAGAAAACGGAATATTCTCAGGATATGCTGATGGAAGCTTCAAACCTTATAAGAAAATCAACAGAGCTGAAGTTCTTAAGGTTGTTCTAAACGCATTCGATATCGATCTTCTTCCTACAACAGGATCAGATCTTGGATTCAATGACGTTGATGCAAACGCATGGTACATGACATTTGCAAGAACTGCTCAATTCTACGGAATGCTTGAAGGATACAACAATGGAACAGAAGCAAGACTAGAAAACAATGTTACAAGAGTTGAATTACTAAAATTCGTACTTGAAGCAAGCAAACAATTCACAGGATATGAATTCACAAACGGTTACTACTATCCACCAATGGATTACACAAAATGCGATCCTATGTATGGATGTGGATATGCTGATAACTCAGAAACATCTTGGTTCTACGAATATGCAAACGCTGCATTCAGCTACGACCTTTACAACACATACTCAACTGACGGAAAAGTTTACCTACATCCTTCACAGGAAGTAGAAAGAGGAGAAGTTGCGTTGGTCCTTTACAGAATGCACAAAGCAGGACTTATGACAGAAAACGCAGAAGATTATTTGGAAGTTGACTGATTCAAGAGAGACCTTACCACGATATACGATTAGACATTTTTCATAGGAATGAGGGGGAAAGAGCCTTCCGGCAACGGGAGGCTTTTTCCTTTGTGGGGGGTATTGGCGTGTTGCTGTTGACCTAGTGCGTGTTTTGTATTATTCTTGCGTTTGCTTGTAATTTTTTTTCTATGTCGCAAAGACCTTGGCATCCGAATTTCATCAAATATATTGAATTTATTGTAAATAATCCTAATTATAAAGGTTTGTTTTTCACGAGGGCTGCAAATGGGCAGGTAAATTGGGTCGTTACAGGGAAATCAGAAAATGGACAAAAAAGGAGAGATTGGTGGAACAAAAAATGTTTGGAACTTGGTATAAAAATAGGCGCAGGGTGTTATGCCGTTGTAGCCAGGGAAATTCATCCTACAAAGATGCATGTGTGTCAGATTTGCGGAAAGGTTTTAAGCATTAATTATGGCTATCCGAACAGGCGCTTTATAAGTAAATTTTATAAAAGTTTTAAAGTGAGGATTTTACCGTATACTCTGACCATTTTTGATATTGTTGACACTTTCATCAAAACATCGGAGGATATTAAGAATTTTCTGAAAATTTTCGAAATTGATTTTATAAAAATTAAAAACAAGAACGGTCTTAAATTGTATTTGGAAAAAGAAATAGTTGAACGATGTAATAAGGCATACTTATCTCCGGGGGTAATGAGTAATTCTCCTGATCGTTTTGATGGGTTTCATTCTGACGGGAATTGTTGTAGAGCAGCGTCGGACAAAGGTCGTCATAAATCTAATCTTAGTCGTTATAATCAAGACAGACGTGTTTATGAATTCTGGAGCGATGGCGATTGGAAAAAGGCCGATAGGTTAATGGCTCAATTTAGTAATTTTGGTGTAAGTGCTGATCATATTGGACCTATTTCTCTCGGATTTTCTCATCGACCAAAATTCCAACCCATGACAAGAGGGGCTAATTCTGCCAAAAACAACAGGATGGGTTTATCAGATATACAAACTTTACTTCGAGATGAAAAGAATGGAGATCAAGTTATTTCGTGGCATTCTAGATATATATGGGACTTATTAAAAGCAAAAGTTAAAACTAATGCTGATGCATTGAAGTTAAGTAAAATTATGAAAAAGAATTTGCATTGGGTATTAACATTGTTTGCCATTATAGATCAAAATGATGGGAGAGAATTTCTATGCCAATTTTTGAACCCACAATATTCTTATTTTGATCATAGATTTGAGGGATTTAATCCAAAAGACGGGACATATAAAAGAGTTATTTCTATCCCAAAGGTTGGCAAGAATCAAGATAATAACGTTGAAAGACGTTATCGTATCGCGTTTGAATCATTAGAACAATATAAGAAAAAATCTAATCGTAGACATAAAGAATGGGAGAATGTGGGAATAGATAAGCGAATTGCTAAACTATTGCCTCTTGTGAAAAATAAGAAATCCTACGCAAAAGCTTTGAAACTTTTGAAGGAAATTCTAATATCTTTTTCTCATATGCTGGAAGACTTATCGTGATTTAAGTATTTTATAATATTCTTCAACTGGTATTTTTCCCGCCAAGAATTGTTGATAAAAGTTGTTTGTGATTAGTTTCTCTTCCGTTAAATCTTTACCTCCGTTCATTTCTATTGTGGGCAGATTATTTATAGCCATGTCAACGGTTATATATTTGCTTTCATCTTTTAGTATTTCCTTGGGGAAACATTCTTCGGGGTTTCCGTTCAATACGCCTATAATTACAACTCTTTTTCTTTTTTGTGGAACACCAAATTGAATTGCGTGCATTTTTTTACCATGTAATTTATATCCTAATTCTTCAAAATCAGTTTTTATCCCTTGAAAAGTTTTTCCTTTATCACTGGTCAATATTCCTTCTACATTTTCAATTAAAATTACTTTTGGCCTTACCCTTTCTACTATTTCAACATATTCTTTATAGAGAAAATTTCTAGGGTCATCTTTTAATCTTTTTCCTGCATAAGAAAAACCCTGACATGGTGGTCCTCCAATTATCATGTCTATCTTATTTTTTTTGATGCTGTTAATTAAAGCATCCTTTACTGTACTTTCTGTTATATCTCCTTCGATAAGAATTGTTTTTTTGTGATTGTTTCGGTAGGTTTCACAGGCTGCTGGAAAATTATCGTTTGCTACAACTATGTTGTATCCGGCCCACTCGAAACCTAAACCTAGTCCTCCTGCTCCACAAAACAAATCTACTACGTTTTTGACTTTTTGAATTTGTTTTATCCTTTTTGCTATACAGTATGAAAGAAGAGGTGGAACCGCGTTGCCTATTTGTTTGCAAAAAGAGGTTTTTGAACTATAGAATATATAGTTATCTGGAAAAGATTGTAATCTGGCTGCTTCTCTTGCGCTAATTACTCGATCTTGTTTGGGATGTATATATGTCCCATTCCCTGGTCTATTAAAATAGGTTGTTATTGTGTAGCTAGGCCTTTCTCTATGTAGTCTTCCATACAGCGTAGTTCTTCCTCCAGATATTCTGATCTGCTCTAACCTTTTTGATGGGATATGTTCAGGAATATTTCTCCAATTTCCTCCTTCAGGAACCGATTTTACCATTAACATATCAAGCTTACTTAGTGGATATGTAACATGATTATGTATCATTTCGTATATTTTTTATTAATGTAATCTATTTCTTGTTGATCTAACCCGTATATCGCATAGACCTCTTTGTTTAACTCTATCTGCAGTTCTTTTTTGCACCCCTCTATCAATATTTTTTCCACGACAACCTCTATTCTAGCTAATTGTTCATTGTTTGGCATAGGTATTGGTAATTCGGCTAGCTCGTAGTTGTTTATATGATTGTTTGAACTTGTAATTTTAAATCTCCAATCAAGAAGATATGAATTTAGAATACCCAATAAATAATTTAAACTGATTGGAGATTGGATTAAAGTATTTTTTATAGCTATAAAATTACACGAATTCCCCAAAATCATATCGTGTTGAATTTTTGCGAATTTAAGTCTCTTAAAAGAATTCATATTTGAAATTTGCTGGCATATTATTCTTTCTTTTTTTACGTATTCTTGTTTTCCGTTTATACATTCTAAAAAGTTTTCATTTACATATTGATCATTTTTTGTAACGAAGAAATCTTTTATATTAGCCCCTCTTAATAATGGATATGACGTTTTGCTCTCTGATATAGAATTTTTATTGATTGAAAGATCTAGTTCTCCTCTAGCATTTATTATGCATTGAAGTTCTTTTATTTTTTTGTGTTTTTGTATTTTTTTAATGATGTCCCACCCCAGACTTTCCTCATAAATTATTGGAAGGGATTCTGATAAATTTTCTATTAATTGAAATTTTATTTCGATATTTCTTGCATCAATGTCAGATTCATTTTTAATACTTGGTTGCAGGAATATTTTGCTTGTTTTTCCATCTTTAAATGCTGAGAAGAAACAGAATGACTGTGTTATATCCGGGAAAAACGTATTTTTTTCATCCAAAACATAAATTTGAGATATTTTTGAATGGCTAAATATTCTTTTCCTTAAATTTTCACTTTGTTTGTCATTCAAAAATGTTTGAGGTATTAGCAATCCAATTTTACTATTTGATGAACTATAGTTTTCGAAAATTTCTTCCACGAATAATCTATATAAATTCAAGGTGCCACTATTGAACTTGTATATTTTGTTATTCTTGATAAATCCTATAAGATTCTTTACTTCTTTTGCATAGGGATTATTTTCTCCGTATTTATTAGAATTTGCCTTAAGCAACTTGTATGGTGGATTTGTCATAATAATGTCAAAACCATTTTTAATATCGAATATTTTTTTAGGGTCATTTTTTTCTATATACTCGCCATTTGTTTTGAACAGAAGATCACCAACGTAGAAGTTCGATTCTTTTAAATTAATGATTTTCCCATATCTACTTTGTATATATAATGGAAAAAACTGTTGAAATATTTTTATTGCGTCGTGATCTATGTCGGCGGCATATATGTTATCGATTATTTTTTGAAGTTCATCATTTTCTAGAGTTGGGAATCTTTCTAAAATTGAATCTATGTAAGCTATGATGAATATGCCACCTCCTACGCATGGTTCTAAAAATTTTGCCGTCATGAAACACTCCTTATCAAAAAGACCCGCCAGTGTATTTTCTGATATTTTTTTTGCTATAAAATATGGAGTGTAATATATGCCAAAATGTTTTCGTCTATTCGTTTCAAATAATTGCTCTGTTTCAAGTTTTTGTTGATAAAATGTGGTTAAACTTTCAAAAATTGCTAAAAAATTTATGTTTTCTAGGCTGCTTGTACTTTCTAAATATCTGCTTTTTAGTGTAGTAAGCCAACCCTCCGTTGTTATTAATTCTGCCATTTGGAACGAGTAATTATTTGTTTTTATTGTAGGTGAGTGCACACTCACCGTCAATGTTTTTAGCAATGTTTCTGTTGACAACAAGATACCATAGTTGTTATTGAAGTTTTAATAGAACTTCAATATTTTATTTCTAACTTTTCGATTGTCCTTGCCATGAGTGGCCAGTGCTTTCTTAGTTGTTTTTTAAATTTATTGTTAGATATTACTTCTTGTGACTTCTTGACGTAACTAAAGAAATTCTTTTTTCCAAGAGGGGTAAATTTGGAAAAAAGGTTTCTTTTCAGTAAGGGACCTTTTTCATAGCAAGCTTCTATTTTTTTAAGACCGAATCTTAGTTGATTATAAAATTTAGCGATGCTTCCTGCACGAAGGAAAACATCCTGCCCGTCGAATTCAAAACCTAAATACTGTAAAGGCTGCCTATGTACTGCGTTATATTTGTCATCAAGTTTCCATGAGATGAGCCGACTTCTCTCCTTTAAAAAAATTGTTCTATTCGTCTTCTCTTCCTTTATTACAAGATAGGGATTTCTCTCATAATCATTTTCTAGTTTTATTCTCTTTCTAATAGCATTTTCAATATTCGAAGCTTCATTCTTAGGGATGACTGTTATTATATCATCGCTATATCTTTTGTATATTCCTCCAGCTTTTTCCACCATTTGATTTATGTTTTTATCGAAGTCGATCATGTAAATATTTGCTAATAGTCCACTCATTGGGGATCCTTGTGGGATACCTTTCTTCAAATAATTTTTACAGAAAATAAATTTTCCACTACTTCTTTCTAGCGCTCTGATTTGAAACTTTATTTTTCTAAATTTTTCTCCGGAAAAATATTTACCTTCAAAAAAAGCATGTGTATGTGCAAATTGCCCCTTTGTCCTATACTTTAAAAGTTTCTTGATGTCTTTAGATGTTAAATCCACATATGAATATTGAGTTAAGGATCTGAAAATATTATAATGGTCTTTTGGTAGGATAGTTTCCTCTAAAATTTCACACCATTTCTTTTTCAAATGTTCGTGTGATAAGCTAGGGAAAAATTTCTCAATATCAAAAGTAAGTGCTACACACTCTTCTCCTTTATTTTTTATTTCAGCGAAAATCTCATTTGCAAAATTTATATTGCATTTACCTCCAGAGCTATTCTCGTTTTGTATTCTTCTATATGCAAGAACGGTAGATGAAAGTCCATATTTAGTTAGTGCTTTTTCATATAGGATTTCCAATATAGATTGATACCAAACATAGATTAAGGTATCCAAATGTCCTGCATACATAATTTCTCGAACTTTTCTTTCCCCTGACTGTTTATCTTTTTTCACTAATACTCTTTTCCCACTTTCGGGAACATCCTTGTACTTGTATTTATGTTTATCAAATTTCACGAATGGCAGAAAAGCATGCGAAGCAACTTTATATTCGTTTGACACCAATGGTAGAAACTCCTTAGGGTTATTAATCTTGTTATCAAAATGTACATAAGTGTGTTTCTTTTTATTTTTTTTAGGCCTTAGTTTCTCCAACCATTTCTCCTCAATTTCAAGACGGCTTATCATTAGATATAGTTATACAGAACCTATACACCTCCAAGCGAATCTCATGAGATCTTGAGCAGGACATAAGATTCTCACTTCTTAGAATTTCGCTTGGTTTGTATAGTTGCAAGTAGAATTTTCTTATGTATCCACCACGAGCTACCTGCTCTCTTTTGATGAGCTACATTCCTGCAGATTGACTTTATCTTAACTTCGTAACCTCTATGTCTATGACATTTCAGCTCGATAGTTCGATTGCATATCTTCTTGTGACTTTGCTTCTTCGCTTGATACTTGCAATGTTTCCACTGAAGTTTAGGCGCTTTGCATTTGACACAATACAGATAATACTAATCAACCCCACAAGCCTACTGAAACTCAGTAGCGTGGGCGTTGGTATTTTACGCTTTTAATATAACTAGGCAAACTGTTTAAAGGAGTAATTAGATTTTGTAATTTTCCTATTATTTGATATAATTGTTTTGTAAGAGGAAGGTCGCTGTGGCTCCGTCACTACCGACTCCTCTTTTTGTTTAGCTGAGTAAAATTTGCATACCCACTTCTCTTTTGATATATTTTGCGCATGGCAAAAAAAATTGTATATGTGGATGAATCGGCGTGTATAGGGTGTACGCTTTGTACGCAGGTGTGCCCGAAAGTCTTCGAGATGAATGATGACGGGAAGTCTTATGCGAAAAATCCCGAGGCTGACAGCGAGGAAAATATCCAACAAGCTATCGATAGTTGCCCTGTTAATTGCATAATATGGAAAGAATGATGTACGACCTTATAATCGTTGGAGGCGGTGTTAGCGGGCTTTCTGCGGCCATGTATGGCACAAGGCTAGGACTTAAGACTTTGACTTTTGCCGAAATGCCGGGGGGACTTATCACTTCCACTCACCTTGTTGAAAATTGGCCGGGGATAAAGAGCATTTCAGGGCCTGATTTGGCTATGTCCTTG
Organism: Candidatus Altimarinota bacterium; assembly: GCA_041663205.1. Lineage (GTDB taxonomy): Bacteria > Patescibacteriota > Gracilibacteria > UBA1369 > LOWO2-01-FULL-3 > UM-FILTER-38-24. The sequence goes on along the minus strand of JBAZQZ010000005.1, from coordinate 12,861 downwards.
TATAATCATGCTGTTTTTAGCGGGGCCGAAATCAAAACTGATAAAGTTGTGAGTGTGGGAAAATCCGGCGAGGATGCGCAGGGAACGTGCCCTGTTTTTACGGTAAAAACCGCCGGTGGCGAGTACCTATGCAAATCCTTACTTTTTTCCACGGGAACACATCATAAAAATCTCGGAGTAAAGGGAGAAAAAGAATTTGAAAATAAAGGAGTTTCATATTGCGCGCTTTGCGACGGCGCTTTCTATAAAGGGAAAGTCATTGCTATCGTAGGAGGTGGCGATGCCGCCGCGAAGGAGGCTTTATTTTTGACCGAGCATGCGTCCAAAGTCTATATCGTTGTGAGAAAAGATGTCCTCAGGGCTGAACCTATCAATGCGAAAGCTATTGAGCAGAACCCGAAAATTGAAGTTTTGTATAATACTGAAATTGAAGAAATTCTCGGTGGTGAAAAAGTTGAAAAAGTGAAATTCAAGGCCGGCGGAGGTAAATATTCCGGCAAGGAAATTGAGTTAAGCGGAATTTTTCTCGCCATAGGGCATACCGCGCAAACCGATCTTGCGAAAGGGCTTGGCGTAGAGCTAAATGAGCGCGGAGAAATAAAGATCAACAGAAAAAGTGAAACAAATTTGAAAGGTGTTTTCGCCGCAGGCGATTGCACGGATACTGAATTCAAACAAGCCATCACGGGATCCGCCGAGGCTGTGACCGCCGCGTATTATTCATACAGGGTTTGTAAAAGCGATGCCAGTTTCTAGTATTTTTCCAGGAATCTTAGCAACATATAAAATCCGCTTGCCGTAGCGCCTTTTGTTTCGTACGGTTTTGGGATGTCCGTGAATGCCGTTGATGCAATATCGATGTGGCACCAATCATGTTTTTCCACAAATTTTTCAATGAATGCCGCGCCTTTTGAGCTTCCCGCAATGTTCGCCGTTTCTTTATCATTATTTCTTATGTCGGCGATTTTGCTTTCCATCGCTTTTTTGTATTCCGGATGTAGCGGTAGCGGCCACCCGAGGTCATCGACTTCCCTACCGGCCTGCAAAAGTTCTCTTCTTATTTTCCCGTCATTGCCAATAAGGCCGGAATATCTGTGACCGATGGCCACGCAAACAGCTCCTGTAAGTGTTGCTATCGTGATTATGTTTTTTGGCTTGTACTTGAGGGAATATGTAACGGCGTCCCCGAGTATGACGCGTCCTTCAGCGTCCGTGTTGTTTATTTCGACCGTTATTCCCGAAAGCATTGTGATTATGTCGGATGGTTTGTATGCGTCCGATCCGACGGAATTTTCCGCCAAAGCCGCGACTCCGACTATATTTTTGCGTATATTCAGGGTTTTCAAGACCTTGAAAAGGCCTAAGACTACGGCAGATCCGGCCATATCCTGGTGCATTTCATCCATGTGTTGTCCGGGTTTTATTCTAAGTCCTCCGGTATCGAATACTATCCCCTTTCCGACTATCGCTATCGGTTTTTCGTTTTTGTTTTTCGCTCCGTTGTATCTTAAAACAATCAGTTTCGGCTCTTTTTTTGAGGCTTGATTTACAGCTAAAATTCCTCCCGCTTTTATTTTTGTAAGTTCTTTTTTCCCTAAAACTTCTATCTTATATCCGTTTTCTTTCGCGATTTTTTTTGCTTCGTTTTCAAGATAATGCGCATCTATTATGTTTGACGGATAATTCACAAGGTCTTTTATATAGTCCGATGCGTCAGCCATTACTTTGGCTCTATCCAGCGCTTTTTTTATCATATCCTCGTCCAACACTGTAAAGATTTTTATCTTTTCAATTTTGAAATTTTCTTTGTTTGTAAATTTTGTTTTCAATTTACCCGTTTCATATTGTGAAATAAAAATTCCTTCCAAAATTTCGGATAAAAAGTTTTTCACTTCTGTCGGAAAAAATATTTCCGCTTCTTTCGCTTTTGCCGCTTTCAGATTTTTTCCTATTATCGCTCCCGATTCTTTCGCCACTCTATATTTAAAATTTTCTTTTTTCCCGAGTCCTATCAAGAGCAATTTGTCCGGAAGATTTTTGTCTTCGATATACGTAAAAATCTTTTCGCCTTTCTTTCCGGAGAAGTCCTTATTTCCTTTAACCTTAGCCAAAAACTCCGACACCTTTAACGGCAATTCTTTCAGGCTTTTTGTGAAATCCCCTTCGAAAATCGGCACCACCAAAACGTGTTTTCCTGTTGTTATTTTGTTCCCCAAATTTATTATCATTTGCAAAGTTTTATTTAAATTTCCTTTTTTGATGATAACAAACTTTTTGCCTTTTTTAAAAGACTTTTTGCGTTATCAAATGTAAGTTTTTCCAGTGCTTCCTCATATGGAAGCCAATAATAGTTGGTGTGTTCGTGAGATATTTTCACTTCTTTTTCATCCGTTTCTCCAAGAAAAAAGATCACATGTTTATTTGACGGTTCGTTTTTTTTGTTATAAGTGTAGGAGATTTCCTCTCTATATTCGTCCAAAAATTTTACACTTTTGATTCCCGTTTCTTCCTCAAGTTCTCTCAGTGCTGTAGCCCTTTCGGAAGAATCAATGTCTTCTATATGCCCTTTCGGAAAATCGAAATGCCCTCCCGGATATTTTAAAACGAGAAAAAGATTTTCATTTTTTTCTTTTCTGAAAACTACGATCCCACATGATTTTTCGTCAAATTCTTGCATTTAATTTATTGCCATTTAAGAACTTTTAGCGCATTTTTCGCGGCATCGTTCTCCGCTTTTTGTTTGCTGGAACCCGTTCCCTTCGCTATCTGGTTTTCTCTTATGTAAACTCCCATTATAAATTTTTTGTCGTGATCCGGACCGCTTTCTTCGATCAATTCGTAGTATGGCGTGAAGTCCTCCTTCTCCTGGCACAGCTCTTGCAACAACGATTTTTCGTCTATATGAAGCCCTTTTTCGACTATATCATCCAGCCCGGCGAGGATGAATTTTTTGATAAATTTTTCCGCGGGTTCATATCCGTGTTCCAAATAAATCGCTCCGATCAGAGATTCCGTTGTGTTTGCGAGTATGTATTTTTTCTTTCTTCCTCCTGATTTTTCTTCGCCATGGCTTAAAAATAGATATTTGCCGAGATTTAATTTTTCTGCGACCAATGCCAAATTTTTCCCTCTAACAAGGGCCGCGCGAAGAGACGTCAATTCCCCCTCCTGATTTTCGGGACACGTTTCAAAGAGATGTTTTGTTGCCGCCAATTCCAAAACCGCGTCGCCAAGAAATTCCAATCTTTCATTGTTCATCAGCCCTTCATTTTTATGTTCATTTATATATGAACGATGGATGAAAGCGCTTTCCAGGAGATTTTTGTCCTTAAAGTTTATGCCGATTTTTTTTTCGAGGTCTGTGAAGTTTTGCATGTTGATTTCATTATACTACTTAAAACTCCATTTATAAATTTTGGACTGTTATCATCTCCAAAATGTTTTGCAATTTCGATAGCTTCATTTATCGCGACTATTGGAGGAACTTCCTTGGAATATAAAATTTCATATGCACCTATTTCCAACACCGCGCGGTCTATTTTCGCGATTTTATCAATCGGCCACTGCGGGGCGAATTTTTCTATCGCCTCAAGCAGTTTTTTCTTGTGTTTTATCACTCCTTTCAGTGTTTCTTTTGCGAAAATTTTGTCTTTTATATTCGGCGCGAATTCGTCCAAAATCCGTTCAATGAATTTTTCGGGATTTTCGCCCCGAAATTCATACGCAAACAGAGTCTGCATCACGCAAGTTCTGGCAAGATGCCTAAAACTGGACATATTTTTAAACTTTTACTTTTGTGATCTTGTCGATCTTTTTCTTCTGGTCTACCACTTGTCTCCCCCTGTACATGCCACAATCCGGACAAACCCTGTGAGAAGGGATTCTCCCTTTACAGTTCGGGCATGACACAAGCGCAGTGAGACCTGAAAGCTTTTGTAACGTTTTTGTTTTAAAGCTTCCATATCTTTTCTTCGATCTCGAGACCGAGGTCTTCTTTTTTGGTACTGGTTTCTTACCCATGATTATTTTTTATTAAAAAATTCTTTTAGTGCCTTCAGAGGCTTATTTTCTTCAAAATCCTCCTCTGTCGGTGTGGAACATGTACATTTTGCCAGATTCTTGTTTTTTCCGCAATATGGACATAGCCCCTTACAGCCGCTAGAGCATACCGAAATTACCGGAAAATGCAATATTATTTCCTGTCTGAGCATTTCCGTGACATCTATTGTTAAGTTTTTCTTGTTTATCAGGTAAACATCGTTTTCGTCTTCCGCTTTTTCAGGTTTCTCCAGGTTGAATTGCCTTTCCGCAGACAATACTTTGATTTTTTGGGCAAATGTTTTTAAACATTTTGAGCACTGTGATTTCAAAGTTAATTCAACATTTCTGGCAACAACATTGAGGCCCTCATCTATCCTCATTATCTCTATTTTTCCCGTGACATTCCCCTTTTTTTCGACATATTCAAGATCGAGAGGAACATCAAACGAATATGTTTCGTTAGTCCCCGTCTGGCTATCAAGTAGATGTGAAATTTTAAAAATCAGTTTGTCCATTTTAGTTTCGTCTGTTTAAGGCCAACAGAAGCCGTAAAATAGAAAGAAATAAATTAAAAATATCGAGATACAGCTGGAGAGCCGCGTCAATGTATCTGTCCTGCGGATACATTTTTATTTTTTGGAAATCGTAGGCCGTAAAGCCTGCGAACAAAAGTACTCCGATCCCCGAGTAAATCATTTCAAATGTGTTCCCCCACGGCAAGAATATGCCGATAAGTCCCGTAAGAATCATCCCGATGAGTCCCATCATCAAAAATATTTTCATGCCGGAAAGATCCATTTTGGTCGTATAGCCGATGATTGCGACGGCTATGAAGACAAATACCGTGATTATCAGGGCTTTTGCGAGGATTACAAGCCCTGCCGGAGATGATGCGACTATCGCGATCAATGGCGTGGCCGTGATTCCACTTATAAAGGTGAATAATGCGAATATGAAGCGGTTTAACGGGATTTTTGTACTCCACATTTTCGCTGTAAAAACCAGAATAAGTTCCGCCGCAAAAAATGCTAACATTATGCCCGGCATTGATACGAAATAGCCAAGGAGAAACTGTATTGCCACGAAAATTCCCGCGATTGATGAAATAATTGCAATCGTAAAAAACAGCATCACTTTCCCGAAAAACGTGGGAGAGATTTTTGTGCTTGGATAAGCCTCGTACATGAGCAGGTTGGTTTAATTCTTTGAGTCAGAAGTATAGCAAAAGTTGGAAGTTGAGGCAATAGGGGGAATTCGGAAAGAGGATGATATCTACGCTCGTGCTTTTTACCAGCCGCTATTCTCAATCGCGTTACATCAAAATTTCATCGGTTTCCCGTCTAATATTGCATTCCAATATTTATGATCCATTTTGCCTTCCGACCATGCGTAGTAATAGTGGTAGCCTTTAAATCCTGAGAATTTTGAATATTCTTTCTCTGTCATTGTCCTAAGAAAACGACCTTTTTTAACGTCTAAAACACAAGCTGTTATAAGTTCTATTTTTTCCCTAAGGACAACGTCTTCTTTTGAACGTAAAATAAGCTCCCTTAGTGATTCTTTATCAAATAGTGCTTCTGCAATTGTAGCCTGGTCTTCTAATGTATTCTCTGAACCGTATAGGTTGCTGAATCCCTCACTTGTTCGGATAGGCTTCTCTACATATTGATATTTATTGAAATTATAAAAATTGTTCCAATCCGGTTTTGGATCTCTTTTAGTTTTTGAAATCCATGTTGGGTCATCGTCTTCATAATTATGGGACTTCCAGTCTAAACCATGAAAAATTTCATGTAAAAAGTCACTCTTTCTCTGCTCATAAGAATCAGTACTATAACTAGCATAATAAACTGGGCCATATTTATTAAACACCTTACCTCCTATAAGTAGGCTACTCCTGATGGGTATTAAAATACCTGTTGTGGTAACTACTACACAGGCATTATTCCCATTATCCTTCACCCGTTCACCATCGATCTTTATAAAATATCCCATATATTCCTTGGATGGATCCTGAGGCTCACTGAAGGCTGAATAAAGAAGTATTGTCGTTTTGGGAAAATTCCTAACAAGTTCCATTGGAAGTAAATCCATCGCCTTGCATATATAGTCTAAGGTGATAATATCGTCTTCCTGCTTTGCTTTTTTTATTTCAACCATTTTCCCCTTGTAGTCTACTCCATATACTATTCCGATGTTATATTTGGATCTTAGGTAATTAGCCTTATCTTCCAGACTTGGATATTTCTCTTGAGAATAACGTCCTTCTGTCTCCTTTCCCACTCGGAGGAATTTGTCTATTGGGATATTTTCCTCATAATAGAGTCCCTTTCTCGGTTTTCGTATAGGTTGTTCTACCGCTTTTCCCTGTGGCGGTGAGGCTGGTTTGTCACCTCCTGGAAAAATTGTTTTTCTTTCCTCGATGAATTTTTTTTGTTTTTCTTCACGAGGATTTAATAATTTTCTCTTTTCGGAAGGTGGTTGATTCTCATTGTGTTGCCCCTCATTGCCCATTTTGTTTTTAGAATTATTAGAATTATCTAACAATTATACCACATAATGCCGAATTAGCCAATTGCCATAAGGTTGGATTAAATGCAGTCCTTATTACTATCGGGATTCTTGTTGAACGCCTTTTTTATGTTTTATCAGCATTGATTGTTCGAGGTATTCCATCAGTTTTTCTGAAGCTCCGGCTTCTTTGAATAGCACTGTTGCTCTTCTTTTCCATTGATAAGCCGCATCTCTGCTTATCCCATGTATTCTTTTAAGCTCTTCTATGTGTATACCGTCAAAAATGACATTTTCCAGGAGATCAAGGGCTTTTTTTTGCACTTCTGTAAGGGCAATTCCTTTTGTGCCGCTTCTTATCAGTTCTTGTTTTAATCTTGAAAATTCGTTTCTTATGGCTATAAGTTCCCTTTTTGCCTCAATCTTTGCCTCAATCTTTGCCGATTCACTTCTTGCCGCCTTCAGTTTTCCCGCTACCAGCCCATTTTGTCTCTTAATGTCGTCGCGGGCAAAATTTCTCCCTGATTCTAATGCATATTTTAACATCCTTCCTCTTGTGGTCTTTAATCCTAACTCTTTAATTTTTCTTATTACTTTTTCTCTGGCGGCGGCCATTTCTTCTCTTGTTGCCAGTGGGTCTCTATGAGAATTTACGTAAACTCTGACCATTCCTTCCACGAAAGCCTCAGAGATATATTCCCTTAGGATTATTTCTGTTTTCTCTGGGTCCTGCGGGTCCTGCTCAGGATTGCCATTTTCCGCGCGCGCCAATAGCGCTTTTCGTATTGACCTTCTGGCTTTGGCCCGAATCTCTTCTTCCGGCTTGCCTCGCCTAGGGGATAGTAATCTTCTTCTTATTAAATCTATTAATTCTCCAGGTACATCGACCCCCGTTCTTTCTGTAAGTTCGTGCGCTTCCTTTTTTACAAGGGTTGCAAGGTCAGGAGTTTCTTCTAGTTTTTTCTCCATATTTTTTATTTTATTTTATTTTATTTTGCCAATTCCTTGATTTCTTCCATGTTCAGGGTTTCAAATTGCAATGTTTCATAGGCGTATTCTATAATTTTGGCTGTTTCCGCGCGGTTTATACCGTCATTTGGTCTGTATGATCCTGTCGCAGAATCTCCGCTCACAATTTTGTAGTCTTTCAATGTTTCAATATAGTTGAAATATTGATTTGACGTGTCCACATCGCCAAAACTTGAGCTTGAGTGTGACGCGGGTGTTTTCAATGTAGCTTCGACAATCAATCTTGCCATTTCTCCGCGAGTGATTAATTCGTCAGGATCAAGCAATGTAATGCCCAATTCTTCGGCTTTCGCATAATATCCTTTCGCCCAATGACTTTGCGCCTTAGTATAAGATACCCCTCCTTGAGACTGCCCGTAGCCGAATCTTTCCAATGTGATTTTTAATGTTTCCGCAAATGTGATTTTGTCGGCACCTGCGAATCGGTCCCCTTCTTTTCCTTTTAAGAAATCTGTCATTCCTTCTACGGATTCATAGTACCAATCGCTGTCGTCGTAGTCCGAAAAAGAAACCACTCCATTCTGGTATTTGGATTCTTTTGATTCATTTTTCAGGGCTTCCAATTTTGAGACCAAGTCTCCAAGTGAAAGTGAGCCGTCGCGAACTTCTTCAAGCATTGAGACCAATTCTTCCGATGCGTCTCCGAAATAATTGTATCCGAGAATCAGATCTTTATAATTCCCGATTTGTTCGTTTGTCTTCAGGATTTCCGCATATACTCCTGCTAAATCGGCTTTGTTATTTAAAAATTCGCTTTGCATTTTTTCCGGAACTTTGCCTAAAATTTTCATTGTTTTTTCCGCAAGCATCGGGTCTCCTTCCAAAATTTCTTTGATAATGTCCGGATTTGCCGCAAGAATTTTTTTGACCAGTTCCAACTGTTTTTCGTAGCTCATGTTTTCAGAAATTTCGTTAAATCCCGTGTCCACCTGCTTGTCAAATCCCATATCTTCAAATTTTTGTTGCGGTCTTCCGAATATGCTTTCGGCCTTCATCATCACTTCGTTTAGCCTGTCTTGGACATCCATAATCTCCTCTTCGTCATTTGCCGCTTCGGCCGCTCTTCCTTCCGCAATCAAACTTTCAATTATTTTTATCAATTCATCAACTTTTGTTTTCGTATCGCCTGTGAATTTTTCGTTTTTCATCTTTTTTATGTTCTTTTCAACATCCGTGAACATTTGTTCAGCCCACTTTTTTGTTTGCTGTGGCTGATACCATTGCCAGAAATCGTCCGTCGCCATTCTCAAATCATCTCTGTCCCATCTCAGTGTGTCTATGGTATCCATATCGCTTCCGTTTGTCATTGCGGCCAAAAGCTCTACGCCCAAGGCATTGTATTTCTCGCGATTTGCGAGAAATTCTTCAATTTTTGCTTTTGTTTCTTTGTCCGCCGATTTTAATTCTTCGCTCAAAAATTTCTTGTCCTTTTCGTATTGTTTTTTGTCCATTTCAATTTCTTTTTTCATCCTCTCGGCTTCCGCCGCCATTCTGTAAACATTCAAGGAGTCTTGAACTTCCCAAATTTGGCTTCTTACAGCGTCCACTTCTTCTTGAGTGGTGACACTGTTCAGGCTTTGTTTTAGCGTGGCAAGTTTGTCCAGCATCGTTTGAAATTCAGATGTGCTTGAGGATTTTTTCATCAATTGTTTGATTTCTCTTTCCATCCTGTCTATGTCGCGGAAATCGGATTTAAGGGCTTTGTCCTTGCATTCAGTGTTGGTTCCGGAAAAACAATCGTTCATCCCTCCGCCGCCTTCACCGCCTTGTCCATTCATTTGTCCGTTATTATTATCCCAACATTTCCCTGAAGAGTCACAATTTTGAGGGTTTTGAGGATTTGTCGTGGTTGTTGTGGTTGTTGTGGTTGTGGTTGGTGGTGGATTGGTTGGGTCAACAGTTTTAAAACAGTTTCCATTTGAGTCACATACTTCGTTTGTGGTTGGCGTGGTTGTTACGGTTGGCGTGGTTGTTACGATTGGCGTGGTTGTTACGATTGGCGTGGACGAACCTCCTCCCGAAGAGGAATCCGTTGTTGACGGAGAAACGGTGCCATATCCTCCCCCCGATGTGGTTGAACCTTCACTCAGAAGAGTGGCGGTTTTTATTTCATCACCCTTTATAAAAGAACAGCCATTTAGTAAAATTGCTGTTACGAGAAGCAAAAGTGAAAGCCTTTTCATTTTTGTTTTGGTTAAATATTTTTGTTTTGCTGCGTATACAGTACCATATTTTCTCTCCTTAGTCAATTGCCTGTTTTTGGGCTTTTGATGTATGTTTTGTCTGTTAATAATTTTTTATGGAAAATTTGGTTTGGGTGGAAATATCGAAAGATGCGCTTAGTGATAACATAAAAACCTTTCGTGGGCTCACCGGAAAAGATACGATTTTGTGTCCGTGTGTGAAGGCAAATGCTTATGGGCACGGGCTTGTCGGCGCGTCTAAAATTTTTCTTGAGAACGGGGCAAATTGGCTTGCGGTGAATTCTTTATATGAAGCCCGTGCTTTGCGATCTGCGGGCGTGTTTAAGCCGATTTATGTGCTTGGATACGTAGCTTTAAGCGATCTTGAGGAAGTTTTGAATCTTGACTTAAGAGTCGTTGTTTATAATAAAGAGACTGTAGAAAGACTTGGAGAAATTGCGGAGAAGCTTGGCAAAAAAGCGAAAATTCATATAAAGATTGAAACCGGAAATAACAGGCAAGGCGTTTGTGAGAGTGAAATTATTGATTTTGTAAAATATATTTTGAATTTTAAGAATCTCGAAATCGAGGGACTTTCCACTCATTTTGCAAATATTGAGGACACAAAAGATCATTCTTTTGCGGAAACTCAGCTCAAGAAATTCAATGAAATTGCGGCGACGGTGGAGGATTTTGGTGTAAAAATTCCACTTAAACACTCGGCAAATTCGGCGGCGACGCTTCTTTTTCCGGAAACGCATTTTGAGATGGTGCGACCCGGAATCGCGACATACGGAATGTGGCCTTCCGATGAGACTTTTTTGTCTTTTTCGAGCGAGCGTGGAGGCGGGATATCGCTTTCCCCCGCCCTTTCGTGGAAAACAAAAATCGCTCAAATTAAAACAGTACCAAGTGGCGAATTTATCGGATACGGATGCACTTATAAGACAACTCGAGAAACCAAAATCGCGATTTTGCCGGTTGGTTATTATGACGGATATGACAGGGGGATTAATAATGCGCATGTCCTTATTCACGGAAAAAGGGCCGCGCAAAGAGGCAGAGTTTGCATGAATATTATAATGGTCGATGTGACAGATATCCCTGAGGCAAAGCTCGAAGACGAGGTTGTTTTGCTCGGCCATGACGGAGACGAAAATATTTCTGCGGAGCAATTTGCAAAATGGGCCGGGACAATAAATTATGAAATTACGACAAGAATTAATGACAGAATCCCCAGAATTTATGTATAATGGCTGACGTATAACAAATTAATTATGTCTAAAAAAATAAAAGTTGGGGTGATTTTCGGAGGGCAAAGCGGAGAGCACGAAGTTTCGCTTGTGTCTGCGGCCGGTGTTATTTCGGCTATGTCTCCCGAAAAATATGACATTGTTGAAATCGGGATCACTATCGAGGGAATGTGGCTTACAGGAGAGCATTGCTTGGAGGCTTTCAAAAAACATGATTTCAAAAATCTTAAAGAAATAACTCTTTCTACGAATCCGAAAAAAATTCCGTTTGATATCGTTTTTCCGGTTTTGCATGGACCATACGGGGAAGACGGCACTATTCAGGGACTTTTTGACATCCTTCATATTCCTTATGTCGGGTGCGGAGTTTTGGCTTCTTCGACCGCCATGGACAAACTTCAAACAAAGGCTTTGTGGGAAGCGGCAGGGCTAAAAGTCGTGCCATATGTCGGGTTTAATCGCAAAGCCTGGGAAAAAGAATCCGCAAAAATCGTGAAAGAAATAGAGGAAAAAGTCGGGTTTCCTTTGTTTGTTAAGCCGGCAAATATGGGTTCGTCCGTCGGGATTTCAAAAGTAAAAGTTTTGGCCGATTTGAAAAAAGCTGTCGATCTCGCATGTGAATTCGACAGAAGGATTCTTGTTGAAAAAGGCCTTAGAGTAAGGGAAATCGAGTGTGCGGTGCTGGGAAATGATGATGTCGTAGCCTCCCCTGTCGGAGAAATAATTGTCGGTGGGGAATTTTATGATTTTTATGACAAATATGTAAATGGCGTTTCCAAAACTGAAGTCCCCGCGAAGCTGGACAAAAAAGTTGCACAAGAAATCCAGGGAGTGAGCGTGAAAGCCTATAAACTGCTTGATTGTTCCGGACTCGCGAGGGTTGATTTGTTTATAGATTTGGACTGTGGCGACATTTATTTGAATGAAATCAATACAATGCCCGGATTTACCCCGATCAGCATGTACCCGAAAATGATGGAGGCATGCGGGATAAAGTACTCCGACTTGATCGACAAGCTTATTTCCCTCGGGTTTGAAAGATTTGAAGAAAAGCAAAAAATAAAGTAAAATTTGAGAGCGGGACGGAGTGGTATCAGGGGTAAAGATTTTAACTTTGAACTTTTTTGGCAACATCTTTTTGATAAGAAAATTTGGAGAGATAGGGCTCGTCGGATTAAATATTTCTCCGCGGGGATAGACCTTATTCAAAATTCGAGATTTGAGCCTGTTTCAAAAGAAAACGTAGACAGGAGATCTGAAATTCTTCACCGTTTTACGGGTGTGACAAGAGAAAAGGAGATTTTTTTCGTTCAGATTAAAGAAAACAAGAACAATGACCAAAAATTTTTGATTTCTATTTTTCCCAAGTAAGTAAAAGAAAAAGGGCTTTCCGCTAAGGGTGGCTTATGAACCACGGCCGAAAGCCTTTTCCATTAGAATTTTAGCAATTTTATGAAATAAATCAAGATTTTTTGGAAACAAATAATTTAAATGGCTTTTTTTGCGTTACCACCTTGCTTTTTGTCCATATTTTTCGTATATTTTGTGGGTTAAAAAGTAATAAAAAACATGTTCCGACTTTTTCGTGGGATAAAAAAGAAAACTTCAGATTCGTATTTTTTGGCGCTTGATATAGGCACCGATTTTGTGAAAGCGCTTGTTTGTGAGGCAAACGGCAAGAAAGGGCGGATTCTCGGGGTCGGGATAAAACAGCAAAAACTCGGAGATATGAGCAGTGGCGTTGTCACCGATATTGCCTCTGTTATCGCGAATTGCCACAGTGCTATAAGAGAAGCTGAAAATATGGCGAATGTTTCCACGAAGAAAATGATTCTTGGAATTTC
>JBAZQZ010000004.1:0-82110 GCA_041663205.1 Candidatus Altimarinota bacterium | reverse complement strand
CGTCGACGCCAAAACACAAACAAAAATAATTTTCAAAAACCCACCGCTCTCACTCGCCCCACCTCCGCTCCAAAACTTCCGCCCCTTCCCAAAAAACTTCCACAACCCCCACACCCCCAAAAGAACAACCGGCACCTCCAACAAAACAGTCAGCCCCAGCGAAATCAAAAACTTCGTTTCATAAAGATCCAAAACCATACATTTTATTTAAACGGCACCACGCACAAACCACACACACACGCACCACACCCCCCGCCTCTACAATCCAAACGTTTTGGACACCTTGCTCGTCACCTCCGCCTTGATTCTATAAACAATTTCCGCCATTTCTCCGCGCGTGATCTCCTTTCCAAGCGACGAAATGCTCAAAGGAATCGCCTTTTTGTCCTCAAGTTTCAAAACATAAGGCTTGTACCACGGATCTCCAACCGGCAACATATACCCCATCCCAAACCCATTCACGATTATCTTGGCCGCCTCCACAAAATTTATATAATTCGCCGGCTTGAAAGTCCCGTCCGGATACCCGTTTATTATTCCCATATTATAGGCCGTACAAATATACTGGACGTACCACTCGCTGTTTTTCAAATCGCTAAAAACGCTCTTTATATCGCACGTCTCGGTCATCGAATCATCAGCCACTCCCGCCTCCACAATTATTTTCACGAGTTCCGCCCTGTTTATTTTATCATCCGGCTTGAAAGTCCCGTCGCCATATCCCTGCACAATCCCGTTATCCTTCACATATTTTATCGCATCGTAGTACTGATTTGTGGAGTCCACGTCCGTAAAAAGCTTCCCGACGCTCAAAGTCCCCATCTCAAAATTTTCAACACACTTCGCCTCCAAAACATTCCCGCTCGGATCTTTCAAAATATCTTTCTCCGGAATTTCCTCCATCAATTTATCGCACTCCTCTGAGCTTTTCACCCCGTCCGCATAACATTTTTCATATGCCGCCGTGGATTTATAATATTTTGTCCCGTCATATTTGATAAACTGATTCAAGTCACTGCAATTTTCCGGAACCGGAGTCTTCGCATAATTTTTTATTTCAAAACTCTTGCCATCGGTCGTCCCTGTCACGTCACACCTGTTTATCACTTTATAATTCAAATAATATCCGTCGTAAACTTTACATCCGTACGAAGGGCACGAAGCCGTATAAGAATAAACCAATTTCTCGGTCTTATCCAAAGTCGCAACATCATCATCCCACATTTGATAATATCCGTAACAGTTTACGGAATATTCCACCGGCTTATTCCACTCCTTTCCGGCCTGTTTGAAATAAACGGTCGTCTCGGTAGGAGTCATAATATCCGCGCAAACAAGCGCGCTCACAGCCAAAAACAATCCCGCAAAAATTCCGAATTTGATAAACTTAGACATAAAAAAGATTTTTAAAGAATTATAACAAAACGCATCATATCACAAAGTTGCAAAGACCGCAAATAAAAGCCAAAACCCTCCCTCCCTATATCAACGGCTCCTCAAATTTCGGCGCCTCCGCCGGAGCATTTTCAAACTCGCCGGCCTCATCCCATTTTGCCAGCATTTTCTCAACATTCTCACGTTTTTCAGAATAATTTTTTCGCGAATTCTCAATAATTTCCTTCACATAAGAATTTTTCACTTTCGGCACATCAATAGTTCGCGCGGAAAACGCCTCACGAATTTCGCCGTTTACAGACATTTTGCAATAAAATTCGCGCACCCCGAGATTTATAATATCCCGTTCTTTGAAAACCGGATTATACTCGGCCGCCAAAATCCCCGCGTCGTCAGCACCGACCCTAAAGCTGATTATAGAGCCAACATTACCAAACACCGTTTTCTTCACAACGTTGGAAAGCTGTCCCATATACTGATGCGCAATCGTCAAATTAAGCCTGTATTTTCTCGCCTCCGACAAAATTTCCGCAAAAGTGTCAGTCGCAAAATTCTGAAACTCATCAACGTACAAATAAAAATCCTTTCTGTCGTCCTCTTTCATACTCGCGCGACTCATCGCCGCCTGATAAATTTTCGTAATAATCATCGCCCCGAGAAGCGAGCTGTTTTCCTCACCGAGAAGCCCTTTCGACACTTTCATCAAAAGAATCTTTTGCCCGTTCATGACATCTTTGATATCAAATTTGCTCTTCGGCTGGCCAATAATATTCCTGATCATATTCGTCGCAACAAATTGCCCGACCTTATTCAAAAGCGGAGTAATGGCTTCCGCATCAAATTTTTCACTCCATCCCGCAAACTCCGAAACCCAGAAATTTTTCACAACATTATCTTTGATGCGCGACACAATATTTTGTCTGTAATTTTTATCCGTCAACATTTTGAGAATTGAAAGCACCGTCGTATTTGGACTATCCAAAAGCGCGAGAACCGTATACCTAAGCACATGTTCAAGCCTATCGGTCCAGTTTGACCCGAAAAGTTTTTTGAAAATCTGAATAAACCCGATCGTCACCTGCATCTTATACTCCTCATCAACACTCTCCATCGGATTAAAAGAAATCGGAAAACTTATGTCCGCCGGATCAAAATAAATCACATCTTTCATCCGCTCTTTCGGCACAAATTCCAAAACATTGTCCACAAGATCTCCATGCGGATCAAGCACCCCGACCCCCTTCCCGCTTTCAATATCCTCCTTAATCAAAAGCTCAAGCAATTTTGACTTCCCGACGCCGGATTTCCCGACAACATAAAGATGTCTGCGTCTGTCCTCGCGCTTTATTCCAAACTCATCAAAATTATTATGATAATTCGTAATTCCGAAAACACTCACGTCTTTATCTCCCAAAGAAGCTTTTGGCAAATCCTGGGGCGCCTCCGATTTTCTCGCAAGCACATGCACAATATGAGGCACAGCATCGGAATTCGGCAAATGATATACCGTAGAAACCTCGGCCGGACTCAACATAAAAGGACTAACAAACTTTCTGGCTTTATACTCATCCAAAAACAACTTGGTCGGGACCTCGTCAGCCTTAAATTTCTGTACGTCCGTCACATTAAACTGATAAAAACTGTTCACGACCGCATGAAGTTTATTCTCCGCCTCTTCTTTGCTGTTAGCCAAATACGCCACCCTCATCGTAACCTCAAAAGATTTCATTTTAGACTTCTCTATCGCCATTTTATACCTCTGTTTTATCACGCTGTTTTCGTCTTTCACTCTCACTCGATCCCTGATGTTAAATAATTTTTTAAAATTATTCCACTTAAGAAGAATCCTGCGCTTAAGCAAATACCACGCATGCGGATCAACAGGATTCACAACGGTCTGTACCCAAACCTGTTCTCTGGAAGCGATTTTTGAGATCACTGAAAAAAGCCTGCTTTGACTGTCCTCGGAAAATTCTTTGAAAGTCTTAAACGGGTACACATCTCCAAAATAAAGTTTTAGCCTTGCCCCTGCCAAAAAAGACTTTTTCGGATCAAATCCGGAAACATAATCATTAACAGATTTTATCTCGCAATCCGGATACATTGAATAAAACATTCCCTCAAGCGTCTCATACAAATTATCGGGAACAGCGCAAAAAAAGTACGTATATTGCTCAAAACCAAGCATCTCAAACGAAATTTTCACCCCCTTAATCGTATTATGAAGATTCGTCAAAAACTCGTAAAACAAGTCCTCTTTTTTCTTCTCACCATCGCCTTGCGGCACTATGATTTGAAAATACTTCATACATAATCTTATTAGCATAAAACTCTAACACTTTTTGCCTCTCCTGTCAAGCACGAAACCACTTTAATACACTTCCTTCAAATAACACTCCTCACAGTATACTTTTTCCGGTCTTTCAGGCGAATAAATCGCCTGAACATCTTTATCACATTTATCGCATTTCCTCTGCCACAAGCGATAAACGTCATGTAATTTCAAGCGGTCATAATGCCTTTGGTCAGGATGTCTTTTCGGAATTGCGATTTTCATTCTCTTATAAAAATCGAATTCCGCAGGCGTAATCCTATATTCGCGCCCCGAAATTTCGCATTTCAAAACTTTTTTCAAAATACTTTCGTCAACCTCATTAATATCATCGGGGACTTCAAAATATTCGCCATCAAGTTTTTTCTCATCAATTTTATCCCGCCATCTTGCGCCAATTTTCAAAGCATCATCTTTTTTCAAAGGGAAATATTCCATCGCAATAGTTTCATTGTAGTCGCAAGGCGCTAGCGCATAAGGAAAATACTCCCCCCACTCCCCGGCCTGCTGCATTTGCGAAATTATTTTCGCCACCAATTTTTCGTAATTTTCTTTTGTATATTGCTTATTGAAAACGCAATATTTTTTATTCCTGAGCCCGACGCACCCGAAAAGATCCCGCGAATTTTGGCAATCCATCGAATACCGAACATTGTCGGAATACCAAACAAAAAACGTCACCATCAAATTCGTGCCGACCGTGGAACAAACATTGTAACAAAACTGAACCCCGTCGGGCGCCGAAAAAACAGCATCCATCGTCCCGACACCTTTCGGAGAATTATACAAAAATCTACAATCCTCGCAGTCCTTTACGTCATAAGCAAAATGACAATTCTTGGAATTAAAAATCGCATCCCCGCTACAATTCTCGCTCGCATAAATATGAGACGCAGCATGCGGCAATTTGGATTTCAATTCATCTAATTTTTTTCGCAAAAATTCTATTTTTGTATGCGTAAGATTTTCATATTCCTTAAAAATTTCTTGATATTTTTCTTTCCCGACAAACTCATTAAACACGCAATATTCCTTATTCCTAAGCCCAAAACACCCTACGCAATTTTTGCACGCACTGCATTCTTCAATCATCGTTGAGTCGCTGCAATTTCTTGAATTTGTAAAAAATCTGCACCCGTAACACCCGTCACTCGCGACACCTTGATAACAAAATTCCGATGAATACAAACACAAACTATCCAAACAATCTTTTGAATAAGAAATATATTTCCCGAACATACAATCCTCGTCATTGCCCGCGCCGAAAATCAAATAACAATTTTTCAAATTCAACGTATAGCACGTATAGTAGCTGTTTTCGGCGTTAATCGTATGCAAAGACATGCGCGGAACAACCTCGTAAAGCTCTCTGAATTGCTCAAAAAAAGACCTCGCAAAATCATACTCGCGCCCGTAATCCATCGCCTCCCACTTATCGCCCCACCACTGCTCCTGGTCATAAACTTTGTAAGGCTTATCCGGCGAATATATTGAAAGAATTTGTTTCCCGGAAAAATCGCATTTTCGCGTATAAAGACACCTCTCATTTCTAAACGCCAACCTGTTTTGTTGTCTGCAGGCAGGGCATTTCACAGGATGCGGAATAGGAAACTTCTTTCCGTCAAAAACAGGGGACAACTTATCAAGAGAACCCAAATCATCCTCATTTATTTCAAATTTACCCCCACATTGTCTACAAGTTTTTTCCATGCCAAGAATATACACTTTAATACACTTCCTTCAAATAACACTCCTCACAGTATACTTTTTCCGGTCTTTCAGGCAAGTACACGGACCTAATTTTCTCCCCGCACTTATCGCATTTTCTCTCGTAAAGTTTTCTGGGGTTTTTAAACCTCTTAAGGTCTTTTTGCCTGCAATCAGGGCATTTTTTGGAAAGCGCCATCTTCATTTTTTTCGCAAGTTCAATCTCAAGAGAAACAGTTTTAAAATTTTTCCCGCATGTCGCACACGAAGAAACCTGATCCATCCCACTCCCTTTCACGACAGGATCCATGTCTTTCCATCGCCATCCCAGGCCCAAAACCTCCTCTTTCGTCATCGGGAAATAATCACTTGCAACACTTTCATTGTAAGCAAAAGGGGAAAGCTCCATCGGAAAAAACTCGCCGTATTCCCCGTCATGAGTCATTTGCTCTATAATTTTCGCTCTCAAAACGTCATATTCCTTTTTTGAATATTGCTTATTAAAAATACAATTTTTAGTCCTGGGATGAAGTCCGCAACACCCGAAACATTCGCTTACAAAAAAGCTTTCCATAAGGTATTCGCTCTCTAAAATATCGCAACAAACAAACCCGAATTTAGCCAAATAATTGTCCTCGCCACCGCAACTCATCTCATAAGAAAGCTGAATATTTTTATCGTTCATGTTCAGATCCATACTGTCTTTTACGTCCTCACATTCAACCAAATATTTAGAATCCACGATTTTGAAACAGTCAAAACACTCTTCGGCATTCTTACAATTTTGTATAAAATCGCCGGAAGAATTTTCACAATTCAATTGATTTTGATATTTTTTCGGAACGGTTTTATTGAAAACCTCAAATTCATCCATCAATTTTTCCGCATCCTCCTGCGTTTTTTCCGCAATCAGTTTTTCATATTCCTCTTTTGAATATTGTTTGTTTTTTATACAATAATTTTTCTTGATTAACCCACTGCACATAAAACAATTCGTGCATCCGATTGAGTCCGCCATATAAAAACAGTCAGAACAATTCACGCAATTAAAAACATATCTGCAATTATAACAATGGCTTGCGTTAGCGCTCTCTCCGACAAGCTCACAATGATCCACAAACAAAGAATTCAAACAATCTTTTGAATATTGGCTTTTCCTGCAAAAAACACTATCCTGCAAAAAATGCGAACCCGGGCTCATATAAACGTTTTTGCTGTATGCCAAAAAACTGTTAAACTCACTATTTTCATTATTCATCTGGAAAAGCCCCATTCTCGGCACGCGCTCGGAAAGCTCCTTGAACTGCTCAAAAAACGGCTTATCAAAGTCATATTCTCTTCCATATCCCAAAGCATCTCACTTATCACCCCACCAACAATCCACGCAATACACGGGAAATTTCACCCCCTCCGGAAAAATAAAAATCCCGCTTTTCCCGCAAAGATCACATTTTCTTTTATAAAATTTTTTCTCATTTCTAAAAGAAAGCCTGCGCATAAGCCTGCACTCCGGACAAAGCGTAGGCACCGGCAAAGCATATTTTTTGCCTTCAATCACAGTAGAAACCTTATCATAAAATTTCAAATCCTCCTCAGTAATTTCAAACTCCACCCCACATTGTTTGCAAACTTTTTCCATAAATTTCTAATAAACCTCTTTCAAATAGCACTCCTCACAATACACTTTTCCTTTATACTCAGGCGCATAAGTCGTCTTCGTGTTTGCCCCGCATTTGTCGCATTTTCTGTCAAAAAGTTTAAATCCGTTTCGTGCCGCAAGCCTCCTTTTGCATCTTTCCTCAAAATGACATACAGGCAATTTTAGCTTATACTTGCGATAAAACGCAAGTTCCAACGGAGTAAGTTTAAAAAGCCGTCCGGAAATTTCACACTTTATCGCGCTCGTCAAAATCTCATCTCCGGCATTCTCTATCTCCGGCAAATCCTTCGCCAAAATAATATTTTCAACATTTTTCACACTCGTAGTTTCCTCCTCAAACTTCAACCCCGCCTTCTCGATTTCGGCTTTTGTAAGCGGAAAATAATCCTGCGCCATACTTTTGTTATAAGCAAACGGCGAACAATTCATCAAAAAATATTTCCCCCATTCGCCCCCCTTTTCCATATGTTCAATAATTTTCGGAAAAATCTTTTCATATTCTTCTTTTGTGTATTGCTTGTTCAAAATGCAATATTTTTTGTGCAACAAACTCACGCAACCGAAACAATCGCTTACATTATTTCCACACATTGAACAATAAAAAATATTGTTTGCGTCCCAGCACCAATGCGAGAAATAAGCCCCGTTGTCCTTGTAAAAACCCATATTCTCATACATGAAACTCGACTCCTCGCCATAATCGCTATCCAAAAAATTATTTGTTTTAAAAACCTGCACGCCGTAAACCCCATCCTCGCAACCGGACGAATAAAAAACCTCGCGACAATTTTTTGAATTGATCACGGCGTCACCCGAAACATTTTCATTATTCACGCCGATAACATTTCTCACAGGAACCGTTTTTTTAAAATCATCAAGCATTTTCAAAAGCTCAGGGTAGCTTTTCTTTTTAAGCTCCGCGACTTTTTTCTCATATTCCTCTTTTGAATATTGCTTATTAAAAATACAATAACTTTTATGCTTGAGCCCGACGCACAAAAAACAATCACTTGAATTTTGCCCGACATCAAAACAAAACCAAAGATTTCTTGAATTCCCGCAATCCTGACAGAAAAAACACTCGTACAGATTTGAACAATCCATGCACTCATAACAAAATTGGCAATCTCTAATGACAAGAGAATCTATACAATTTTTAGAGTTAAAAGGATTTCCATACTGACAATCTTCGCAATCTATTGAGCCATAAAGGAGATAACAGTTTTTGCACTCCCCGACGGTATTGCAAAAATCACAATTTTCCGTGCGCACAATTATATTTGAAATATGCGGAACTTTTGATTGAAGCTCATAATACTGCTCAAAAAACGGCCGCGAAAAATCAAACTCCTGCCCGTAACTCAATGGATCCCACGCATCCCCGTACCATGCCTCCGGCGAATAAATCGGAAACGGCGCGGAAAGCGGATAAACGGAAAGCGTATTTTTCCCCGTCATCGCGCACTTTGTCATCACCATATTTCTTTCATTGCGAAAAGTAAGCCTCTTTTGCCTGCGACAACTTTCACATTCTTCCGGCTCCGGCAAAACATATTTTTTGCCCCCGACAACCGGCGACAATTTTTCCCGAAACTTATTTTCTTCCTCCGTAATTTCAAACCCCGCCCCACATTTTTTACAAATTTTTTCCATACATTTTAAATTAATAATTTTTAGTAAACCTCCTTCAAATAACACTCCTCGCAATACACTTTTTCCTTTCTCTCAGGCGCATAACTCGTCTTTATCTCCACCCCGCACTTGTCACATTTTCGCGTCCAAAGTTTCTTGGGATTTCGCAATTTAAGCCTTCCAACATGCCTGCATCCAGGACACAACTTCGGCAAAGAAATCTTAAAATTTTTATAAAAATCCAACTCGGGTTTTACAATTTTATAATTTTTCCCGCAATCATCACACTTTAAAATTTCTTTCGTAGCCTCCCGATATTCTCTTTCCTCCTTCTCTTTCCATTTCCCACCGAGTTTCTCCGCAACACTTTTATCCAAAGGATAATACTCATTCGCCACAGTCTCATTATAATAAAATGGTGACAAAGAAATCGGAAAAAACTCACCCCATTCTCCGGCCTGCCCGTCCGGTAGGCGGGTCTTTTTCATATGTTCAATAATTTTCACAACAAGTTTTTCATAATCCTCTTTGGAATATTGCTTATTCAAAATACAATATTTTTTATTTCTTAACCCGACACATCCAAACAAATCACTACACGAAGTACTCAAAACGGAATATTTTGAATCGCTGATTCCCGTGTGAGAATAAAGCACAAAATGACAATTATGCCCGTACGCGACACTGACCAATTCCGAAGAAAGCTCACAATGAGTGCACCCGCTGATATGGCAAACATCTCGAGTGCCACCGGGACTGTTTTCGACAAAAAATGCATCCTGCAAGTCAAAAGAATTGAAGCACAAATGCGCCCTGGAACACGAATTTAAATAATCCCCCGTAACATCCTCGCAATTCAAAATATTCGCATACAATCGCGGTACTTTCGTTTTCAACAACTCATATTCTTTTAAAATTCTCGACTTTTCATCTTCATTTTCTAAAATTTTAAAATACTCTTCTTTTGAATACTGTTTGTTCAAAATCGAGTACGATTTATTTCTAAGCCCGGCACAAGCAAATAAATCATGGCATCCCTTACAATCATAACAATATCGAAGACTATGCGAATTATGGCAGTTCTGAGAATAAAAACACTCGTAAGATTCGGAACAATCAACACACATAAATAAAAGCTGACACTTTTTAACATTCAAACAATCCATGCATTTTTTGCTGTCCCAAATATATTCGGAATAATAACAATCCTCATTTCTATTGCTTGCAAAAACCAAATAACAATTATGCTCCTGCTCGCTAAAATTGGCATAATCACTATTTTGACTCTTGGAATTCACAAGATTTAATTGCGGAACTTTTTTCCATAATTCATCAATTTGTTCAAAAAACGGGCGAGAAAAATCAAATTCCTGAGCATATTTCTCCGCATCCCATTTATCCCCCCACCAACATTCATTGCAATAAACTGTATAAGGAACTTCGGGGGCATAAGTGGACAAAATATTCTTCCCGCACAAATCACAAGTTCTCCCGTACAAACATCTTTCGTTTCTAAAGACTAAGCGTCTTTGTTCCCTACAATCAGAGCACAAACAAGACAAAGGCAACATAGCTTTTTCATAAAATTTCTTTTCAAAATCCAAAATTTCAAAACTTCCCCCGCATTGTTTACAAATTTTTTCCACAAAACTTAAATATATTATTTTTATCAACGCGTCAAGCACGCGTAAAGTCGCTCCCTCTACACCTTCAGCCTCTTCACCTCCACTTTTTCCGCTTCCTCATGCGTAAATCTCGTAAGTTTCATTACAAAAAACACGAGCAAAAACATCGGAGAAAGCAACAAAAGCAAAACAAAAAACAACGTCTGAAAAACAAAAAACGCAAGCACCCCGAGCGTCACCGCAACATAATTTTTATAAGGCAAAAGCTGTTTTTCCGCATCATCAAGGGTTTTTTTCAACTCATCTTTGGCTTTTGTTATAGCATCCTGTTTTTGTTTATCCAACTCGGCCTGCTGTTTTTTTGAAAGTTTCTGCCCTTCCGTTTGAACCTTCATCTGATCCTCAACAGTTTTTTCCAAAGTCTTAAATACCGTCTCCGTCACATATTCTCTCGCTTTCGGCGGAATCGCGTATTTACCGACAGTCGCCTCATTAAAATATCCCAACCCAAACGACACACAAATCAAAATCGCCAGAAAAACCCCGACCAAAGTTTTTTTATCCCCGAGCGGACGCACGGAAAAATTTATTTGATTTTCAATTTGCTCCATCACAAAAAACGCGTACCAAACGAGCAAAAGCGCGAAAACCGCTGAAGAAACCCAAACAACCATCCCTCCTCCACAAACCAAAGCGTAAATCGCCGCCCCCAAAGCGCACACCAAAAACATCACCCACTTTGGTCTGACCAAAACCGAACACACACCCAGCATCACAAAAAACAACAAAGCATAAACACAAAGCCTAAGCGCCCACGCCCCCAAAACTTTCGCACTCGGGAAAAGCAACATCATATAATCATTCATCATCCCCGCCGACACCGTCGCAAAAGCGTATACCGTAGCCAAAAACAGCACCCCACAAACCGCGGTTTTCACGATTGCAGGCACATTTATTTTCTCGCCTGTTTTTTTTGAATTTTGCATATTACTTGATTAAAATTTACAAAAATTAGTAATCTTTCCAATGAGTATCCGCCTTTCCCGCCTTCACCCTTTTCGCGCCGAAATAAGACAAAATCGCAATAAACACAAACATTATCCCTCCACCGACAAAATAATAATACAGCGGATACCCCAAATCAAACTCACCCGCCATAACCGCCACTTTTTTATCCCCGACAAAATCCGCGAAAGCTATTTTTGCGCTCTGTCCCTGCGGAATTTTCCCGACCTCCTCCGTTTTTCCATTAAAATCCATTTTAAAAATCGTCACCTCTCCCTCCAAAACTTTCACCTCCACATTTTCCCCATCATAATCATAGGAAACCTCGCTGTGATTTGAAAAAAGAAGTCCCATAAATTGATTTCCCACAGCATCAATCGCACTATTTATAGCATCCCCGACAACATCTTTTTCCCCCTCCACCTCAGGCAAAGGCGGCGCCTTATGCCCAAAATCCCTAAGCCCCGCAACATTTCCGATCATATCCTCCACCCCCGAAAAATCCGCCCCGCTGTCCGGATTTGAAAAAATTACATACATCATCTCCGTCAAATCCTCCGCGCCCTCAACTTTCTGCTCAAAATTCCCCACCCCGGTCGTGACCCCTTTCTTTTTATCCTCTTTCCCCTGCGGAAAAAGATACCCCTCCTTCCCTCCAGTCTTATACTTCAGCACAATTTGCCCGGGCGAAGCCGTAATCACCGTTCCCCTCGGCAAATCCCCGACAGTCTTTTTCCAAAGTTCTTTATCAATATCCGCCATTGTTATCACCGAAATTTCAGACCCCTCCCCCGAAAGAGTAATCTCGCTCCCATCCTCAAGTTCTATCTCCCCCCAACTGTTTTCGTCATACGTCCCAATGGTCATTCCTCTGCGAAATTGCACATCTTTAAAAGGATCATCCGACTTTTCCAGATCAATTTTTTTCCCGTCAACCACCACGTAAACTCCCGAAAAACTACCAAACTCCCCGATAGCCGACCCGCCAAATTCCTTTTCCAAAAGCGCTTCCTGCTCATCAAACGGCTTCTCGCTTTCCTCCTCCGCTTTTTGCGCCTCCGCCAATTCCGCATCAAATTCCGCCGAATCAAAACTCGCCGACATACTTGTAGACGGCGCATTTGACGCGTTCAAAGTAAGAATCAATTTTCCCTTTCCCTCACCCTCCCTCCCCAATTTCGCAGTCCAAGTCCCGGACAATGGCTGACTATTCGCAGTCTTCGCTCCAGTCCCCGGATTCACCCAAGTATAATCAACGCTCCCGCTGTATTCTCCGCTAAAAACCCCATCCCACCCACCGGTAAAAGTCCCCGTAAAATCTCCCCCCATTTTCACGTCAGTCGCATATCCGGACCCCGAAAATCCACCGGTCACCTCACCCCCCTCCGCCGGAAACTCAAAATGTGTCGCCCCGTTTTGCGCCGGCCCAACCGCCCCAAAATTCCACACTCCCTCCGCAGTCACCGCAAAAACACTCACACTTCCCAAAACAAAAAACGAAACAAAAACAACCACGCTTACACAAAAACTCGCCAAACTCCTACACACGCTCTCCCCACTACCACACACGCTCTCCCCGGCAAAAAAACCTCCCCTCTTCTCCCACTTCCCCCAAAAAACTTTTTTAAAAATACTCATAGCAATAAGGTTAAAGATTTCGCCCCGCTCTCCATATCGCGAGGCCACCCCAAACCATACCACAAATCCAACCCGCTCAAAACCAAAACCCCAACAAACCCTCCCTCACCCCTCCCAAGAAAAATTTTCAACCCAAACCAAAATCTAAGAATCTCAATTTGACAAACCCCAAAACCGCCCTCTGCCTTAACGCGCGCGTTAGCTTACTTCATCCCCCATTTTCGGCTTACATAAGCCACGAGTACCCCTTCGTGTCACTCTCGCGATCAGCAAGCCAAAAACACCAAAAAAACACCCGTTAACGGTGACGTTAAGCCAGAACATAAACCTACAACAACACAATCCCGCAAAAAAGATAAAATCAAAAACACTCTTCAAAAAAACTGCCACATCCGCCTCACTTCTACCAAATCATCCCGTAGCGGCTATCATAACGCGATTTTCTCACATCAACTTTTTACCCCTCCCCGCTCAACTCGCCCCCCTACCCCACCAAAAACCTCTTAAACTTTCTCATCTTCCCCATCGCCAACTCCACCTCTCTTTCAATCATTCCGGTAATTCCCGACACGCCTTTTTTGGCCAAGAACTCCATAAAACCCTTCGCCGGCTTACCATTCACGGAAACTTTCAACGGCCCTTCCCAATAATTTATAAACCCGAATCTCATCTCGCAATCCTCCATAAAAGGCGCGGTCTCAATCACATAACCCCCGACCTTTATTCTCCATTTCAAATTATACGAAATCCCCGTCCCCGGGCTTTCCCAAGCCCTTCCAGTCGGCTCAAACGTAACCGGCAAAGTTTTTTGCCTGCCACCGCCACCAACAACTCCACCACCTCCTCCACCACCATGCCCGCCTCCAATCCCACAGCCATCGCCCTCCCCATAAGAAATCGTCGCCATCTTTTTGCCCTTATAATCAAAACAAACTATATCCGTCCCATCCTCGGCCTGTATTGAAAACCACAACCAATAATCATCCATAAATCCCGCAGTGCTCCATTGTTTATCATGCCACGCGATCCCTTTCACCCGCTCTTTTCCGACGACCCCCTGCGCCTCCATCCGCGAATACGAATAATAATACGTGGACTTTCCCGGCAACTCTATATACCCCTTCCCACCCTCCAAAAGCGGCGGTTTTTTGTTGTCCAAAACCAAATCAAACCACTTCGTTTTAAGCCGCATCGCCTCCCCGAATCTTGAAATTTCATAATTAATATAATCCGTCCGCAACGGATAAAAATAATTTATTTTAAGCTCCTCCGCCTTGAAACTGTCCTCCGAAAGCATAACAAAAGGCAAAACCTCCTTCTCGACTTTCCCCGTCGTCAAATCAAACAAAAGCGAATGCGAAAAATAAATCGTCTTCACCGGCAACTTCAAAAAACTCAAATTCACCTTATCTTTCTCCGCCTTAAAAAGACACGTCATGAAAGAATATTTGTGTCCACCGCCTTCACAACCACCAACACCTTTTCCTCTCTCCTTCCCACTTCCACCATTCCTCCCCGCTTTTTCCTCCCCGCGTCCACCACCCTCCCCCTCCAAAAACCCGTTAAAATACCACCACTCAATCGCCTGCCCTTTATGAAAATGCTCATCCGCCGGAAGTCGCACACACTTTTCGGCCTTCTTCACACCTCCCCCCCTTATTTTTTTAATTTTTTCCACCCGCCCATACTAAACTCTACCCCTTTACAGGTCAACAAATCCTCCGACCTCTTCTGTAATCCTTATTCCTCTTCCCCCTCTGTCGCCGCCCTTAACTCTTCTTCTACCATCCCCCTTACATCATTATCAAACGCCCTACGAGAACCAGCTGTGAACATTTTAGTCAAAATATCATTAAGATTACCTCTGACTTCCTCGGAAACAGCCCCTACCTTCGCAACCTCATCAAGGATAGAAGACGCATCCCGTCTCAACTCCAGCACCCCCTCAAAAAAAGCCCTCTCCGCCATAGAAAGCACTTCCAACTCTGCCTTCAGCACCTCCACCAAAGGAGGCCTATCAGCCCCACCCGACAAATTTTCTCCAGCCATATTTTTTTATATTATTTATACAGGGAATCTATATATCAAACTTCCCTCGTTTTTGTCAAAACAAAACATAATCCCCAGAAAACTCTCCCCACCCCCCCCCAGGCCCAAACATTTCCCCCTCTGTCGCCGCATTTTCATGCCCCCATTCCCCGCAACGTTACCTTTTATTTTGGAATTGGTACATATTTTGCACCAATTCCAAAACAAAAGACATCGCCACCGATAAATAAATAACGATTTAATCCCTCCTTCGCCCCTCCCAAAATCAACAAACTTGACAATCCCACCCAAAAGCACCAAAATATCCCCTTAAACTCAAATACTCTATGGGAACACCAAAAACACCGGAGACCGAAAGCACAGCCCCCTTCTCCGTAGGAATCAACACTGCCCTGGCTGTCTTGGAACACGCCGCCACACTGGATCAAAAAGAAGCCACAAGACAAGCCGCACTGGAACTTCTAAATATGGCCGACACCGACGAACCCCTAACATTAGACCGAGAAGAAATAGACAGAATGGCGCAAACTTTAGGAATAAGCCCAAAATCAATAGACAAAGCTTTGAAACTTAGGATCATTCCTCCGGAAGAACAAAGAAGAGATGACGGAAGATACGGAATAAAAAAAGACTTTGGCGCAGAAGTAGCCGAATCAAAACACTATTTGATACAATTGGGAAACAAAATACTGGAAATACTTAGAGACAATTTCCCCTCGGCTACATGGTATTCGGCTTATCGAATAGACCAACCTTGGGAAGAGAACTGGCACCAGCAACAAATGTTTATCGACATAATGTTTACAGAAGAAATAAGATCAGCATCAAAAAGGAGAAGCGAATTCCCCGGATTTACTGAAACCTTTTTTGGAAAACCGGCGCCCGCGAAACAAAGAAATTTCAAAGTCGCCACCATAAGCATAGGCCTCAAAGAGAAAGGCCGTTACATAGGATATCCTGAAGGGAAAAAAGCCTCCACGTTCGCCCCATGGATCACAAACCTCTTGGGAAAACTGCTGGCAGAAGAAGGATTTGAAATAACAAGACATTACGCAATCCGCGACTAACCCCCTTGCCTTTTTGGATATTTTTGGATACAATATAGACATATCTCCATATTTATCCGAAGATGCACAAAGAGACAAAACTTCTCCTCCAAAAAATAGACACATTAAACGAAAAAATAAAAACCTTTCGTCCGCTAAAACAAGGCATCCTTGAAGCGCTACAAGAGAAACTTCGCATAGAATGGACATACAATTCCAACGCAATAGAAGGGAATACTTTGACCTTCGGCGAAACCGCTTTTTTTCTGCGCGAAGGATTAACCTCAGAAGGAAAACCCCTGAAGGACTATCTGGAAGCCAAAAATCACGCCGAAGCAATAGACGGACTTTACGAAATAATTCAAGAAAAAAGAAAAATTACGGAAGGCCTTATAAAAGAAATTCATTTCGTTTTAATGAGAGACGTGAATTTCACATACGCTCAAGGCGCCCGAAAAAGCCTGATACAAAAACAAATGCACGCGGGGACATACAAAATCCAGCCAAATCATGTCCTCACGTTATCCGGAAAAATTCATTATTATACCGACCCGCTCCACGTAAAAGACGAAATGGAAAAACTCATAAAACAGCTCAATGAAAACAAAAGCCTGCATCCGATTGAACTCGCCGCAATGTTCCATCACAAATTTGTGCAAATCCACCCGTTTGACGACGGAAACGGAAGACTGGCGAGACTGCTCATGAATTTAATAATAATGAAAAACGGCTATCCGCCTTGCATAATCAGAAATCAAAAAAGACGGGAATATATCAAGACGCTGGAACTGGCGGACACAAAAAAAGATTTTTCTTTCTTTTTAAATTTTGTAGCGGAAGAATTTATAAATACTTTGGAAAAAATACTGGCCATCCTTGAACAAAAAACAACTGTTGAATATCCCGAAACCTCAAATAAAATTCAAAGAGAAAAAATAATCATGGAAGCCCTGAAAGAAGGTCCTTTCGCGATAAGCCAACTCGTTGAAATTACCAGAATAAAAAGATCCACTTTAAAAAAAGATCTTCACTCCCTCGCCAAAACAAAAAAAATAAAAACCTCCGGAAAAGGAAAAGGCCTTTTATATAACTCCAAATAGTTCTACTCCACTTCTGCACTTCCCCCCCCGCCCCCTAGCAATCTCTTGACAATCCCACCCAAAAGCACCAAAATATCCCCTTAAACTCAAATACTCTATGGGAACACCAAAAACACCGGAGACCGAAGGCACAACCCCCTTCTCCGTAGACATCGACACCACGCTGAGAATATTGGAACACGCCGCCGCGCTGACTCAAAAAGAAGCCACAAGACAAGCCGCACTGGAAATCATAGGCATGCCCGACCAGGCCGACTCGGAAGAACCACGAACCTTAGACAGAGAAGAACCACGAACCTTAGACAGAGAAGAACTGGGCAGAATGGCTGAAACGCTAAGCATAACGCCGGCAGCCCTAGACTTAGCCTTAAAATTAAACATCATCCCTCCCGAAGAACAAAAAACAGACGCAGCCGAATTCTCGGACCGAACAACTGTAAAAGCTTTACTCGCGGAAAAAATACATACCGCAGACCGCCTGGAGGAAAAATTGACAAGAGAAATTCTGGCAACCCTGACAGAAAACTACCCCTCCCATAATTGGAACACAGAGAAAAAAGTAGATTACGACGACGACATCGACAGTCCGGGAACAAGATACGCAATAAAAATCTCTTTTGGAACCAGTCAAACAATACAAAGAAAAAGAGGAAAAATATTAGCGTTTCTAACCGGGAAAACTTGGGTTGATGAAAACACAACAACTCCATTTGCTCAAATAACAATAACAGTCAGCACAGACCTTTATAGAGAAATACACTACCGCAAAAAAGCATACCTCTTTACCCCTGTCGCCATGAAACGTTTAGGAAACATTTTAAAAAAGAACGAATTTGAAGTAACAAGAACATACCCAATCCTCGACGACTGACACCCAAAACTTCTACCCCACTTCTGCACTTCCGGCCCTCCCGTCGCCTATCTTACACCCATGTTTTGCACATTTGCCCAAAGCTTTTACACATTCTTTCAACATTCCAAACCAGTCCATTCCGAGGTCTTTTATGTTTATTCTAAGCCGTGTTCCCGATATCATCCACTTCGAATTAAACTCAAGCAAGCTGATGATATTCGCAGGCTTAACTTTCTTGGACATAATCAAAACAATTTCCTTTTCTTTGCTCATCGGCACGCTCTCCGCCTTGATATTTAGTAGTCCCGCCGCCTTCGCAAAAATCTTAAGCTCGATAATATCAAATAAATTCGAAACCTCTCGCGGCATCTTCCCGAAATCCTCAATCATATCCTCCAAAACCTCTTTCAAATACTCAACGCTGTCCGCGGAAGAAAGCTTCTGGTAAGCCGAAATCTTGTCTTTCGCATCAGGGATATATTCATCCGGAATATACGCGGGAACCGGAAGCTCAATTGTCACATCCGTGATTTCCTCTTCCCCGTCAGCGATTCTGCCCGCCTTTAGATCCTCCACCGCGCGATTAAGCATTCTCATAAAATGTGAAACTCCAACGACATTTATAACCCCATGTTGATTAGCCCCGAGAATGTCTCCGGCTCCACGAATTTCAAGATCTTTCATCGCAATTTGGAATCCGCTCCCCAGCTCCGAAGCCTCAACAATCGCCCTCAGCCTCTTCTTCGCATCCAATTTTAATCTCTGCCCCTGATACAAGAAATACGCATACGCCTGCGCCTTCCCGCGCCCGACACGCCCGCGCAATTGATATAATTGCGACAACCCGAATCTCTCCGCATTATTTACAATCAGCGTATTCGCATTCGACAAATCAATTCCGTTTTCAATAATTGTCGAGCTCACAAGCACATCAAATTTCCCTTCTTTAAAAGACATAATTCTCTCCTCCAAATCCCCGCTTCCGAGTTTCCCGTGCGCCACTCCAAACCTCGCCTCCGGCACAAGCGCGCGCAATTTATCCGCTACACTATCGATGGTTTGAACCCTGTTGTGCAAAAAATAAATCTGCCCGCCCCTCTCAACTTCCCGTAAAATCGCCTCGCGAACAAGGCTCGGCGAATACTTCCTCACTTCGGTTATTATGGGCAGTCGCCCGAAAGGTGGAGTCGTTATCGTTGTTATGTCCCGCAACTTGTTTAAACAAATATTTAGCGTTCTGGGGATAGGTGTGGCGGTCAATGTAAGGATGTCCACCTCCCTTCGAAGTTCTTTGAATTTTTCTTTTTGTTTCACTCCGAATCTCTGTTCCTCATCGACAATCACAAGCCCCAAATCCTTGAATTTCACGTCCGGCTGAAGCAATCTGTGTGTTCCGACAACCAAATCAACCTCACCTTTCGCAAGCCTCTCGAGCGTCTCTTTTTGCTCTTTTGCTCCCCTGAATCGACTCAACATCTCGACCCGAATATGGAACGGATCCATTCTTTTTTTACAGGATTTATAATGCTGATCCGCTAAAATCGTTATCGGAGAAATAAACGCAACCTGTTTTTTGTCCTGAACAGCTTTAAACGCCGCCCTCATGGCCACTTCGGTCTTCCCGAAGCCGACATCTCCGCAAACAAGACGGTCCATCGGAGTATCTCTTTCCATGTCAGCCTTTGTGTCATTTATGGCTTTTATCTGCCCCGGAGTTTCCTCGTACGGGAAAGTTTCTTCAAATTTTTCCTGTAAATCAATGTCTTTGCCAAAACTGTACCCCTTCGCCGCCCTTCTCTCTGCGTATAATTTCAAAAGCTCTTTTGCTATTTTTTGCGTTTCCTTTCTTACTTTGCTTGTAATTGTGTTCCACTCCGCGCTCCCAAGCCGCGTAAGTCTCGGCATCGTCTCCTCGGAACCGATGTATTTACTGACCTTGTCGGCCTGATCAATCGGCACAAACAACTTGTCGTTTTCCGCATACCCAAGCTTCATATACTCTTTTGTAATCCCGTCGACAGTCTTCTGATCAAGCCCCATGAATTTCGCGATTCCGTGATCAGAATGAACGACAAAATCCCCGGACTTAAGGCTCGTCAAAAAATCATCAAAAATATTTCTGGAGGTATTTCTGGCTTTCTTCTCATCTTTAACGAAAGAAACATCTGTATCGTTTATTAAAATTATTTTTAATTTCGGTGCCTGAAAAGAAACCGGGAACGCATCCTCTTTCTCGACATTCATAAGAAAAACAGACTTCCCTTTGTAGTTATCGTTATTTATCCCGACAACAAAAGGCACACCCTGGTCTGTAAAAAGAGCACGAACATCATTTATGTTTTTAGTGAAAAACATGATTTTCCAACTGTTCGCTATTTTATCGCGAATATCATTCGCCAAATCGTAAGAGCTTCTGTATTTCAAAACCGACAAAAAATGCAGATGAATGTGGTTCGTTTCGTCCTCGTTAAAAGAGGTAAAAGAAGCGGTTTTACACGACTCCACCGCTTTGTCCAAAAACTCATTCCACGCCTCGTAATACTCGTCCACTACATCTATTTCGTCGTCAACAATTAAATCTTTTTTACTGAAAAAATTTGTAATATCCTCCGTTTCAGAATCACACTCTATCGGGAAAATTTCGGCGGAAGAAAGCCTTTTAAATGGAACAGAGTAATCGGCGTTTTCGACTAAAACCGCGTCCTCAATTTTATCAAAACCAACCTCGATTCTTAAAACATTTTCACTATTGACCGGCCAAACAAGCAAACTGTCGCCGATGCGATAATACTCGCCTTTTTTAAGAATCTGGTCATCTGTAATTTCATAGCCGACACTTACAAGATTTTCTATAAAAGAGACCAGGTCGATTTTTTCTCCTTTTTTTATTAAAATTTTGGTTTCCTCAAGCCTTTTTGCGTCCGGAAAGTTTTGTAAAACAGAAAGAAAATCAACGATAAACACGGCATTTTTATGTGTAATAATCCTGGAAACAAACTCTGTGACAGAAACTCTTTTGTCTCTCTCAAAACCGCTTGTTGTTGAGAAAGATAGCTTCTCCTCATCCCCGCGTTTTTTATAAACAAAAACGTCTCTGTCGCTCCACATTTCAACCGCTCTTTTTGTGACATACTGATCACCGGGGTCGTTCACAATCCAAAGACTGTTCCCAACCCCTATCTTCGCATCACCGTAAATACAGCTCAAAAGCATGGCTTTGGAAGAGCTGTTTCCTGCTCCGGAAAAACTAACATTACTGGACCTCGAAAAAAGATCCGTTGCGTCTTTAAGCTCCTCCTCGGAAAAGAAGGAGATAATATTTTTCATGTAAAAATCTAAACCTTAAGTGGCATTATAATGTAAACGTAATCACTTCCTTTTACCGGCTTTATAACCGCCGGAGAAACCTTATCGTTCATAGAAAATGCGACCTTATCTTCCCCTATGTAGGTCAAAACATCAAGCAAATATTGAGCATTTAGAGAAATTTTATTATTTTCCCCTTCGATTTTTACAGCAACCTCAGCCTTTTCCTCTCCGACTTTTGTTTCCTCTGAAGCAATCGTGAGTTTTCCGTCGTTTGTCGCTGAAAGTTTTATACTGTTATTATTTTCCCTTGCGAAAAGACTGACCCTTTTAAGCACTAGAGATAAATCTTCAACGGAAATCTCCAGTTTCGTCTTGTTTTCTTTTGGAATTATTTTCTCATAATCAGGGAATTTCCCCTCAATAAGCCTTGAAATAAGCTCGATATCCCCGATTGAAAATAAAATTTGATTTTTTGAAACATTTATTTTCACCTCATCATCATTCAGTTTACTGATGATTTTTGAGAGCTCCATCATTGTTCTTGCGGGAACAATACACGAAAGATTCCCGGTTGGCTTTTTCTCAACCTCGATTGTCTTTTCAGCAAGCCTGTAACTATCTGTTGTCACAAATTTAATATCTTTGTCTTTTGAGTACAAATAAACTCCGGAAAGTACGGGTCTCGAAGTGTTTAAAGACGCCGCAAAAACGGTTTGTGTAAGCGCGTTATAAAGTTTCGAGTTTTTGACGGAAAATTCCTGTTCTTTTTCTATTTTAGGAATTAAAGGGAATTCGTCCGCGGAAATACATTTTATTTTAGTGAAAGACGATGTTGAGTTTATCGCTAAAGTAAGTCCTTCTGTAACACTAAGCTCAACCTTTTCGTCGGACAAAAGAGAAACATAACTAGTGATTAATTTGGCCGGAACGGTTATAGCCCCTTCACTCCTCACGTCCGCCGGGATCGAACAACTTATCGCAATTTCCAGGTTTGTTGAAGAAAAATAAAGTTTCTTCCCTTCGGTCTTCAATAAAATATTATTCAAAACGGGAAGTGTGTTGTTTGGACTTATCGCTTTGTTGACAATATTAAGAGCGTTATCCAAATCTCTCTGTGAACAAAAGAGTTTCATATGTTTAAAATTAACCTGATACAAAAGTTTTAAAAACCCACCTGTATTATATAAGAATATTTTTAATAAACAATATATATATTAAATAGTAATAGTAGAGACTAGTCGACACGCCAAAAACATTGTAAATAACACAAACGAAGAAAACCGCTCCACTTAACCAAAAAACAAAAAACACCCCCAAAACAAACCATAAAAACAAAACAAAACCGTGCAGATTTTGTGCAAAACCTTTTCAAGACTTTGCCATATGGTTTTCAATAAAGTATAATACATCGGCAATATTTAAAGAGTTTTAATAAAAAGCGAAAAAAATGACACAAAACATATTAATAAGTTTGGCGGCGCTGGTTTTAAGCGGCGGAGCGGTATATTTCTTTTATAAAGGAACCGACGCGATAGACGTCGAGAAAAAGAAAAAAGAATCAGCCGAGCTTTTAACAAAAAGTAAAGAGGAGGCGGACAAAATAAAAGAAGAAATTTTCGCAAAAGTGGACAACTTCAAAAAGACCTCGGAAGAAGACACAGAAAGAAGGCAAGAAAGAATCAAAAAAATAGAAGAAATGATGGTTTCAAAAGAAAAATCCCTTCAAAAAAAAGAAGAAAGATTAAATGAATTAAGGCTTAGAATTGCCGCGGAACAAGAAGAAACACAAGGGAGGCAGGAAGCCATCAAAAGAACGGAAAAGAAACAAACAGAAGACTTATCAAAAAAAGCGGGGAAGACGATAGAAAAACAAAAAGAAGAAATCCTTGAGGGGTACAAGAGAAACCTGGAAAACGAGATGACGGAGCGACTTGCAAAACAAGAAGAATTATTAAAAGAGGACGCGCAAAAAATCGCACAAAAAATTCTGATAAACGTTATTCAAAGAATTTCATCTCCAACATCTGTTGAATCAAAATCCGTAAACATAACGGTACAAAAAGATTTTATAAAAGGGAAAATAGTTGGGAAAAACGGAAAAAATATTGAAGCTTTCGAGGAACAACTTGATGTGGCTGTTATTTTTAATGACCTCCCAAACACGATAAGTGTATCGGCGTTTAACTTGGTCACAAGAAGAATCGCCGCTGTCGCAATAGAAAAACTAATGGCGGTCCCCGGGGAAATAACAAAAGACGTTATTTTAAAAACCATAAAAGCGGCCACCCTCGACGTAGACAAAGAACTGTATGGGATCGGGAAAGCGGCGCTGGAAAGACTAAAAATAAACCCTGAAAAAATAGACAAAGACCTGACGAGAATAATAGGAAGATTGTCTTACCGAACAAGCTACGGACAAAACATAATGAAACATTCGATGGAGGTCGGATGGGTCGCGATAATGCTTGGAAGCGAAATCGGTTTAAATATAGAGTTATGTAAAATAAGTGGATTTTTACACGATCTGGGTAAAGCGATCGACCAGGAACCGGGAGCAAAAGACGCGCACGACAAACTCACAAAAGAGCTTATGGAAAAATACGGATTCTCGGAAGAAGAGGTGAATGCGGCCTGGGCTCATCACGACGCGGAAAAACAAAAAACACCGGAAGCGTTGATGGTAAAAGCCGCGGACGCGGTTTCCGCCGGAAGGCCGGGCGCAAGACAGGAATCAAGATATAGTTACGCCGACAGAATACAACAAATAGACGACACGATAAAAACATTCAACGAAATACAAAAATCATTTATAATGTCCGCCGGCAGAGATATAAGAGCCTTTGTTGATCCGGAAAAAACAAAAGACGCCGAGATGGAACAAGTAGCGAAAAATCTCGCAAGAAAAATAGAAGAAAATGTTGTTTACCCGGGAAAAATAAGAGTTAACATTATCAGGAAAATGGAAAAAACAGACGTAGCGTCTCCAACAAAATAATAAACCCAATATGTCGGAAGAAAAAAAAGAAGAAGGCTTGAGAATACTGGACAAGGTTGTGATGGGAGCGATAGTCGGAGGGGCGATAGGCTCGATTCTGGGGGCGTCATTGGCGCCTAAGAAAGGCTCTGAAACAAGAAAAGATTTGATGCAGGCGGCGTCAAAAGCGAAAGAAAAATCATTTTCATTTCTACATAAACTCGCACACCTTTTTAGAAAAAAATAGAAATAAATAAAAATGTTTAAAAAAATCATACTGTCTGTTTTTGTCGGGGTAATTTCCGGAATATTTTTTGCGGCGGCGATTTTGGGCGCAAGAATTTATTTGGACGGGAAACTCCCGAGGGGAACGGTAATTTCAGGCGTAAAAGTCGGCTTTTTGACGAAAGAATCCGCGGAAAAAGAAATCCTGAAAGCGGAAGAAAATTTTCTGAATAAAAAAATAAAAATTTCAGTCAAAGAAAAAACGGGAACAAGCACAATGAAAAATTTGGGCGTCGAATTTTTGACGAAAGAAACCTTGGAAGGATTAAAAACAATAGAATCGAAAAGTAAAATACTTCCGGATTTTTCAACAAAAGGGGAGGAAAAATTTTTATTGGTAAAAACAGACCGAAAAAAATTAATAAAAGAGCTCGAGGAAAAACTGGGAATCAAGGAGTTTTATCCTGTTTCAGCCATTTTTTACATAGACGAAAAAAATAATTTACTGGTAAAAGAAGGAACCGCGGGATACAAAGTAAAAGAAGAAAAACTGATTAAAGGAATAGAAGAATCAACAAAAACACTCGCCGCGCCGGATTTAAAAATAGAAATTTCGCCGTCCCCGCCCGATAAAAACAAAGAAGATATCGAAAAAGAAAGACCCGCAATGGTCGAAAAACTCGCAAACACAATAACCCTGAAAGACCCTGTTTACAGAGACAATTGGTATGTAAAACCTTTAAAACATTTGGATTGGGTTGGTTTTGAGTGGAGGGAGAACAAGGAAGAAAAAGAATTCATTGCCGTGACGATAAAAGAAGAACGCTTAAATGAATTTTTGGACGCGGAAATTTCAAAATGGCTTGATGTAAAGCCCGATGATGTAAGTATTAAAACGGATGAAAAGGGAGAAGTTGTTATGGAAGGGGTGGGAAAAGACGGAATGAAAATTCAAAGAGATTTGCTTTTGGCGGATTTTGAAAACGCGATAAACGAACAAAAAGAGGAGGTGGAAATTCCCGTGGAAAAAATAATCCCGCTAATTACGGTTTCCGAAGATCTCCAAAAATTGGGAATAAAAGAACGGCTTAGTGTAGGCCACACTTCATATTACGGCTCACCGACAAACAGAAAATACAACATAAAAACGGGCGCATCAAAATTTAACGGCAAACTGATAAAACCGGACGAAACATTTTCGTTTAACAAAAACCTCGGGAAAGTGGACGGCTCGACAGGATACAGAAAAGAGCTCGTAATAAAGCCCGAAGGAACGATTCCGGAATACGGCGGAGGGATTTGCCAGGTCTCGACAACAATGTACAGAGCGATACTTTTTGCGGGACTTCCGGTGGTTGAAAGAAACGAACACACCTATGCGGTTTCATATTATTCCCAGGTTTTGGGGCACGGACTTGACGCCACAATCTACCTCGGAGGCGCGGATTTGAAATTTTTAAACGACACAAAAAACTCGATTTTAGTGCAGACGTATGTGGACAAAGACAACGAGCTTTATTTCATTTTCTACGGGACTTCCGACGGTAGAGTTGTTGAAATGAAGGGCCCGAAAATTTCCGGGT
Organism: Candidatus Altimarinota bacterium; assembly: GCA_041663205.1. Taxonomy (GTDB): domain Bacteria; phylum Patescibacteriota; class Gracilibacteria; order UBA1369; family LOWO2-01-FULL-3; genus UM-FILTER-38-24. The sequence continues at coordinate 55,977 of JBAZQZ010000004.1, read as the reverse complement.
ACAAATATCCGGGCGAAACGGTCTACGAAAAGACAAAAGATCTGCCCGAAGGCGAAACCAAACAGGTTGAAAAAGCGCACACAGGCTTCGACGTTTTATGGGAAAGAATAATCACACTCAAAGACGGCACGAAAAAAGAAGAAAAAATAGCGACACACTACAAAGCCGTTCCAAACAAAATCCTCGTCGGAGACTCGGGGAATTCAAAAGATTCCTCTATCATCGAGTGATTAAGCCTCCTCGCCGGCCGTTTTTTTCACTTTCCTTATATAAGTTTTTGCCTCGGAATTCGCCGGGTCAAGCTCCAGAATTTTTTTCAAAGCATTCAAAGATTCCTCGTAATTCTTGGAATCCATTTGCAAATCCGCTATCAAAAACAAAAAATCAATATTTTCAGGATCCATTTCAGAAGCCTTATTCGCCGCGACAAGAGCGTTTGAACTTTGGTCCAAACTTCTGTAAACCTGAGCAAGACTGACAAATCTCTGCGGGCGGGAAGGATCCAGCACGACAGCTCTTTGATAAGCCTCTTTTGCCGCCTCAAACTCCTGCTGTTGGTAAAGCGCCAAACCAAGATTGCTATAATGAACGGCCTCATTTGTAATTTCGCCAAGTTGCTTGAAAAGCGCCGCCGCCGCCGAATACATTTGTTTTTGCATATAAAGCATCGCAAGTTTTTGCTGAGCTGTAGTATTCGCAGGATCAATAGCCATGGCTTGCACAAGCAGTTTTATCGCCTCGTCTTCCTCTCCGACCTTGAGTTTTATATCAGCCTTGTCGCACAACGCAAAAACATCGATTTTTTCCTGTTTCGAAAGTTTTTTATTTTCATCAAGATCCGAAGTCTCCTCGTCTATAAGCGATTTTTTCTCGGGAGGCGGGGTGTTTTTTTTAACATTCAAAGCGTAAGCCCTGTACGCAAAAACCCCGATAAAAACCGAAATACTCAAAAACAATAAAAGATAAGTCCACATAGTTTTATTTTAAAGAAAGCATCAAATTTTCCAATACCAATTTTAAATTCACATTTTTTTTGATCAAAGTCATCGCCTCGTCGATTCTCAAAACTGTATCTATATGCTCGTCGACATTTTCCCCGTCCAAAATTTTACTTCTCAAAACATTCGACAAAATACTGACAAACACCTCGATTTTGCCTTCGTCTTCAGCAATATCGCTCACGTAAGAAAATCTGTCGGCAATGCTTCTGTGTTCCAAAAAAAACATCACATCGCTATAAGCCTTGATATAATTGGCGAGTTCTCCGGGATTTTCCATGAGATTGACGGCCTTCCCGGTTTTTCCAAGAGAAAAAACACTCACTTTTTTAATGGTGTCTTCTTCATGTTGCGGATAAAGTTCGCGAAGTTTTTTCTCAAGATATCCGGCGGAAACTGGCGCAAAATTCACAACTCTGACTCTCGAAATAATTGTCGGCAAAACAGCCCTGACATTATTTGTCGTCAAAATAAAAAGCGTACGCTCCGGCGGCTCCTCCAACATTTTCAAAAAGCTGTTTGCGGCTTCCACAGTCATTCTTTCGATTGTCTGAATCAAAAAAATCTTGTAATTCGCCTGCCTCGTCATATTGCATCTCTCAATAATTTTTCGAACATCGTCGATTTTTATCGACTCTTTATCGTCAATCATTTCGACCGTGTCCAGATGCCCGCCTTTCTCAACCTGCAAACATGTCGGGCAAGTGTGACAAAAATCATTCGAACATTGCAAAATCCCGGCCATTTTTTTCGCAACCGTATTTTTCCCGACACTGTTTGGCCCGGCCAAAAGATACGCGTGAAAAACATTCCCGCTCAAAATATCCGCCTCAATCATTTGAAGCTGTCTTTCGTGTCCGATTATCGACCAATTATATTTCATAAGCCCTTTTTTACAGTTTCTCCCAAACCTTTTCTTGCCTTACCAAAAGCTTTTTCGCGTCCTCGGGGGACACCATAATTTCTTTCACGAATTTTTCCAAACGCACATTGTTTTGAGAACCTTTCACCAAAATTATATCCCCTTCCTGAATTTTCTTTTTGAAAAAATCCGCCGCCTCAAGCGCGGTCGCAAAATAAAACACACTATTCTCGTCCATGCCTTTCCCCAGCGCGATTTCGCCAATCAATTTCGCATTCCCGCCGACGGTTATAAGCACATCCGCACTCTCTTTCACCTCCGCTCCGACCATTTCATGCAATGTCCTCGCATCATCGCCAAGCTCATTCATATTCCCCAAAACGGCAATTCTTCTGTGAGGGGTTTCGCCCTTCTTCAAGCCGCTATCGGCCTCTTTCGCGACATCTCGAAGAACCTTCAAGGCCTCTTTCACAACCTCCGGCGAAGCATTATACGAACCGTCCAAAATCGTCGACCCGTTTATCCCGTCAATCACATTCATTCTACCCGGCGGAAGCCTGAATTTCGTCAAAGTATTAAGAGCGTTTTGCAAAGGAACTCCAAAAAGATCGGCGCAAATTATCGCGGGAGTAAGGACATAACACTGATAATTCCCGACTATCGGCGCGGAAACCTGCATTTTAATGTCATGATGCGTAATCATAAAACTCACACCCCCAAGCGAAGTTTTGGCTGAAGAAAGCAGATAATCCGCTTCTTCATTTTTTCCGAAAGTGACAACTCCTTTCTTCTCCCAATTTTTAACAAAATCATACAAAAGCGGATTGTCTATGTTCAAAATCAATTTTCCGCCCTCCTTTAAAGCATGCGCAATTTTCGACTTTTCCTGAAGAATTTCCTCAACATTTTTAAATTGATTTTCGTCCAAATGCACCGGATAAATATTTGTCATAATCGCAATGTCCGGACGAGCCACGGAAGTCAAAAAATCCATGTCCTTCGGCTTGTCCACGCCATATTCCAAAAGCAAAATTTCACTGTGATCCTTGAAAAGCGAATTGAACGCCGCTTTGAGAAGCAACCAAGACCACGTCAACGCCGAAGAGTACCCGCTCGGAATATCCAAAATCGTGAGAAGCAAGCCAAACTCCGAATTCATGCTTTTTTCATTCCTCCTCACTTTAAACTGAGTATTCAAAACCGTAAAAATCGCATCTTTGGTGCTGGTTTTTCCCGCCGATCCCGTCACGGCAATCACCTTCCCGGTAAACTTTTTCATCCTGTCGATAGCCAGCCTCTTCAGGATAAAAAGCACTATTTCCTTAAAAAATTTTTTCATAAAAAAACACAATATAATTGCGGGAAGATACTACCACAACAAGGCAAAAAACACGAGCAAAACTTCCAGGCTTGACGGGGGGGGGGAAATAGTGTTACAATAAAAAACTCAATATAATTTAAACTACGAAATTATGGGAACATTACCAGGAGAAGATCAACACGTCGAAGAAGTAGCTATTCCGGAAGTAGCCCTTCCGGAAGTAGCCCTTCCGGAAGTAGCCCCCGCTCCGGACGCCATAGTTGACGTACATGTCGCCGCTACAACAACAGCAACAGCTGCGGCAGCCAAAGAAGTCGCAGGGGAAGTTGAAGACGAAAACTCCGAGGACATAGAAGACGCACCATCCAAAGAAGAAGCGAAGGCAAGAGCAGAAGCGAAAGAAGAAATTCTCAACAGAAAAGGGTATCAATTACTGAAAGAGGGGAAAGTGAAGGAATTCAACGCCTTAAGAAAAAGACTAAGGCTAATGGGTTATCTGAATCCGGGAGCCAATTCTCAAAGGGAAGTCATCTTGGTATGGAAATCCCCAAATTTAGAGGGAGCGGAGCTTAGCGGGGTGAACCTTAAGGGGGTAAACTTAGAACGCGCCAAGTTAAACAGAGCCAATCTCAGCGGAGCAAATCTGGAAGACGCAAAGTTTGAACATACTGAAATGGAAGAGGCAAATCTCAGCGGAGCAAATATAGCAAATGCCAACTTTTGGACGGCACGAATGAAAGGAGCAAATATGGCGAATGCCTTCAACTTCAAAAGGGTAGAAGGAGAAACAGACCCCATGGAGCTCATGGCAAGTGCCTACTCCAGCTGGGAGGCCAGAGGCGACGCATGGAAAAAAGAAAAGAGAGAATCATCAGTTCAATTTACAGACCGGATAGTTTTTCGGCATGCTGATTTACGCGGAGCCGACCTTAAAAACGCCTGTTTATCTCACGCAGACTTTTTCCAGGCAAACCTAGAGGGGGCAAACATGGAAGGAGCCCATCTTGTGGACAGAGGGAACTTCCAAGATGCAAGAATGAGAGGGGCAAAACTTAAGGGGGCGAAAATTATATACGGACATATGTTTGTAACCGATCTTCAGGAAGCCGATCTGACAGGAGCAACCATGCACGTCGTTGATCTCCAGTCTGCCGACCTAAGAAACGCCGATTTAACAGGAGCCACTCTTGACGTAGTAGATCTGAGCTACGCCAACCTGGAGGGGGCAAACTTGGCAGAAGCAAAAAAAATGAAAAGAATAAATCACGATGGGAATACAAAATTCCCCGAAGGCTTTACTCCGCCACCAAAAGAAGATATAGACCTAACTCACGTAGTTAAGAATTAAATCCGCTCTAAATTTAGTCGTAAATCGCATGAGTGCCGATACTGTGGAACAAAACAGTTTCCTTGTCGATAATCCTAAATATCAACCGATATTTCATGTCTATGTAAATACTCCAATGTCCATCAAGCCTGCCTTTTAGCTTGTGAAGCCTTAAGGATGGGTGAAAAGGATTTTCTCTTAAAAGCAATTCTTTCTTAACGGCTTTTGTCTTTATCTGAGCAGGCAAAGATTCAAACTGTTTTTCGAAAACCTCATAATAATGAATTTTTTTTATTTGCATTTTTAGTCATTAATTCGGACAAACTGGAAAGAACTTTTGTTTTTCCGGCAGCATAAGCGGCTTCGGACTGCTTCACCATTTCCACAAGCTCATCCTCGGAAATCATATTCATCTCAAAATCAATGATGTCCATCACGTATGAACTTACGGTCTTTCCGGCTTTTTTAGCCCTTTTTTCAATTTCAGCCTTTTTTTCAGCGGGTAAAGAAATACTCAAAATTGATCTCATTATTGATTTGGTTACATTATCTTACAGAAAAATAAATCTCCAAAATTTTCTGTATTACAACTGTATTACAGCTTTTCTGAAAGGTCAACAGCTAAACAAAAAACACGGAGAACGTTCTTCGAAAAAAGTGTTGTCGGAAACACTACGACAGGATAAAATACACTCACATTTAACCCCATAAAATATGAAAATTTTCAAAGTGATTTTGGCCTCGGGCCTTGTTCTCGCGACATTAACGGCCTGCGCTCCAAAAACCGAAACAAGCCAAACGGAAACACAAAACAATCAAAACGTAATTTCACAAACTAACCCACCCGCAACAATGCAAACAATCCCCGAAAAAGGCGACACGATCGCAATTTTGACCACAAACATGGGCGAAATAAAAGTCCTTCTATACACAAAAGATGTTCCGGAAACGGCAAAAAATTTCGCGGAATTGGCAAAAGCAAAAAAATACGATGGTACGATTTTCCACAGAGTAATCAACAATTTCATGATTCAAGGTGGAGATTTTGAAAATAGAAACGGCACGGGCGGATACAGCTACAAAGGAAAAGGCACATCCTTGAAAGATGAAATAAACCCTGCCCTGAGCCATTTCCGTGGTGCAGTCTCGATGGCGAACTCCGGTCCGAACACTTCCGGAAGCCAATTTTTCATAGTGCAAAACCCCCAAGGCGCAAAATATCTTGACGGCGGATATTCTCTTTTCGGCTTCGCCTACGAAGGAATGGACGTCGTTGACAAAATCGCAACAACGCAAACAAACGCAGGCGACAAGCCTCTAAAGGACATCGTCTTGGAAAAAGTGGAGATCAAAACGCAAGAATAATCGCACACATCACACAACAAAAAAGCCCCCGCACACGCAGGGGTTTTTTAATTTCACCGTTTATCTCGGCTCGATGAGCACTTATTTCATCGCCTCTTCCACAATTTTCTTGAAAACTGCAGGTTCCTTGATCGCCAAATCTGCAAGCATTTTGCGATTTACGACAATCCCTTTTAGGGTCATTGCCGCGATAACTCTGCTGTATGCGAATCCAAGATCTCTGCATGCGGCGTTGATTCTTGTGATCCAAAGCCTGCGGAAGTCTCTTTTCTTGCACTTCCTGTCGGCATAGTTATGAAGGCCGGCCTTCATCATCGCATTTTTGGCCCATGTGAAGGTACTGCTTCTTTGGCCACGATAACCTTTGGCTTTTTTCACCATTGTCTGGTGCCTACGGTGGGCTGTTACGCCTCTTTTTACTCTGGTCATGGTATAAACTTAAGAAATAATTTTTTAATAATTTTTCGCAAAACAAAAACTATTTGCCGCGTGTTTTCAATTTTCCCGGCAAAATAAACGCAAAAGATTTGCGTTGTGTGTGATTTATCGGCATTCCCGATGGATAAAGCTTCTTTTGTCTTTTTGATTTGTCTGCAAGAAGATGTTTCTTGGCGGACTTTTCAAAAGTGGCAGTCCCGCTTTTCCTTATTTTTAAGCGTTTTTTTAGTCCGCTATGGCTTTTCTGTTTCATATTTACTGTTTATTAGGAGTTAGAATCATTATTAACATATTTCCTTGGCTTTTTGGCGGCATATCGATCGCGGCGACATCCTTCACCGTCTCATAAAACTTTCGCATTTTATCTACCGCAAGGTCTCTATACATAGACTCTCTTCCTCTGAAAATCAAGGTGACTTTCACGCTGTTCCCGTCTTCCAGGAACCCTCTTGCTTGCTTTGCTTTTGTTTCAATGTCGTGATCCCCGGTCTTAAACCCGAGGCGAATACCTTTTATCTCAGCCTTTTTCTGCATTTTCTTGTGCTTCGTATCAACTTTTTTCTGATGATACAGATATTTCCCGTAATCGAGAATCTTACACACCGGCGGATTTACGTTTGGAGCCACTTCAGCGAGATCCATCTCAAGCCCCCTGGCCATCTCAAGCGCTTTATCCAAAGCGACAATTCCGAGCTGCTCACCCTCCGCGCCGATCAATCTGACCGCCGGCGAGCGGATAGCCCTGTTTATGCGTAAATCTTTAGCGATATGATTATCATAAAGAAATAAATGCTTTTGCTTAAGAAAAAAGCTCTTGGATATTACGAGAACTAAGCCCTATTGTCAAGCTGGACTTGCGAAGAATTTCACAAGTACTAAAGTTCCCGACCCCTGGTGGAGCCGGGGGTCCATTTCTTAACGGCCTTTTTCCGCTAATTTGGCTATCGCTTCCGCTGCGGCGGCCTTTACGGTTTCGTTCTCATACAGGTGGGCATGTGTCCCCTCCCCGCCTTTCTCAACAAATCGTAATTCGCTGCGAGCTCTTTTCTCTTCAAGTCTTTTTACTGCCCTAAGTCGGGTTTCCTCCGTGAGCCCAAATGCGGCAACAACTTTTAAAATGTCGGTTCTGTCAATTTCATCGACATGCCTTTCCAGTGCTTCCATTGCGGCATGCCTTCTTGTTACATTGTAATTATCCCCGGTTCTGATCTCCGTTAACGAGAACCACTCTTTGAGATCTTCCATTTTTTTAACACAATCTATCGCAATGTTATCATCCACGGTGTGTTCAACTATTTCAGCCAAAACCATTGGCATCTCGGCAAAATTTTCAAAATGAGCGATGATGAACTTGAGAGTTACTCCACGTGTTTTTTCTCTACATTGATCTGGTCTTTCCGCATCTTCTTCCGAGAAACTTTTGTATCTAGATCCGATACCCATCCCCGCATATTGACACATCGGTTCCGTGCTAAAAACGAGAAGCCTTCTAATAGTATTCAACCTCCCTCTTGAGAACAGAGCGTCAAGTATTTTTTGAGTTAAGTCAGGATCGTTGTCATTCAACTCTGCCATGTATAGCAATATTTCATCTCCGGTTTCCAATACCCAATCTCTATGTCTTTCAAAAAATTCACGTAACGCACTATCAGGCATTTCTTTTAACTTCGCAAATTCTGCTAAGAGCTCGGGATCATTCCCGTGCCGGATGACTTCGAGCATAGGCAAGAAGCCGGCCTCGCTATTTTCGCGATGTTCAGATTCACTCTGTTCCAAAACCCTCCGAACAAATTGAGCTACACGTTTTTTGGTGGAGGTCGGAGAATCAGCATTAATACTTTTCATATTGTGTGCCTCAACGTATGGTCTGACCTCATTTTCAATAGCCGCAAAAAAGCCCATAACTTCCTGGACACTTGCGTCTTCAAGCGTTGACGCCCTTAGCCTTTCTCCTGTATGGCGAGCCGATACATCTGCCACGTACTCCAAAGAAGCAAAGAAAACAGTATCAGGATTAACTTCCCTCGGAATTTCTCGCAAGCGTAAAAAAGCATCGGCTACTGCTTTGCCTTTAGTGTGTAGTGGTTGCGCATATTGTTCAATTTTTTCCCACTCCCCCCAGCATAAATTCTTACGCTCGCCACGACGACTTTTTTGGGCAATCCCTTCGGCGACCATAATTAACGAAAGGAGTTCAAGGAATGATAGCCGGATACTTTCCAAATACTCTATACCTTTTGAGAACATTAATTTTCGTTGTTGGTCTCTTTCTTTCCAGCTAAGTTCCGGTTTCGGTTCCAACACGGGGGCCGGAGCAAGTTCCGGTTTCGGTTCCAACACGGGGGCCGGAGCAAATTCAGGGGTCGGAGCCAACACGGGAGCCGGAGCCAATTCAGGGTTCGGAGCCGGGGCCAATTCAATGGCTGGAGCCGGAGCCAATTCAGGGGCTGGAGCAAGTTCCGGTTCCTGTGGCGCTGGAGACGTAATTTTTCCCACCTTCCCAAACAGCCGCCTTATAGCATCACGCAATCTGGTCACAAACCTTTCCCCGGAGCCTGGTTCCTTTTTCAGAGGGGGCAAACCTTCCGACAATTCTAGGCGTATATCATCCCATGGGTCCAACTTTTCTCCCCTCTTTTTCGCATCAGGAGCCATATATATTAATTTTAAAAATTATCATAAAACAAAAACAAGGCGAGATTCTATCATCCATTTGCCCTATTGTCAAGCGAAGTTGGGCTTATCTCCCCGTACGCTGGAGAATCAACATAACAGAGAAAATAGCATCCCTTACTTCACGTGAAATTTTGTCCGTTCCCTCGCCGGCATTTTCTTTTTTACGAACCGTACTGAATGCACCTAAAAATTTCGGACTTTTTCGCATGTCTTCCATGCATTCCCCGGTCAATAATTCCAAAAAAGCTTCGGGATCTTTTAATTCTCCCAAAACACGCGCGACTTCCTGAGGATGATTGGCCAAAAGAGCAGGCAAAAAGCGATATTTTACAGTGTCAGCAAGCATCTTTTCTGCCAAAGGCCCGGTAGCTTTCCAAAGATTTGTTCCTCCTGATATTTGATCAATATTTCCGGGCCTGTGTCCGTTTTCCCCGGCCATAAGCATAAAAGCATCCCACCAACTACAAAGTGATTCTCTGGTAGCCCGAGACGGGAGAACTTCCATTTCCTTTAACCATCTGGAAAACGGATATTCTTGAGCGGTTGCCTCTAATTTTTCAGCTTTTTCAGGATCTGAAAAGGCGGAAGGGGTCATCTGAATTTCAAGACCGTCTACCAATAGTTTCAGTCCATCGCCTCCACCTTTTTCAATTATTCTACGCAATGCCCGTAAAAATTCATCCGGTGAAAGTCCGGCAAGAGCCTCCCCTATTTCCCTAACCCTTACAAGATTTCCCCCGATCGTAAGCTGAAGATCTTCAGTGGGAACAGCATTAGTGTCCATATTTTTTTATGGTTAAAAATAAGAAAACATTATCAGTCATTTTTCGATGATTGTCAACAAAGCACAACAGCCACTAAATAAACCTTGATTTTGGCTCACGAATAAGATAAAATCAAACTGTTGTAAATCTATGACAACACATAATGAAAAAACTGTTAAAAGCTTTTGGGGCGGACGACAAGGAATCAGAAATTTTTTTGAAACTGTTGGAGTTGGGCGCTCAGCCAATCAGTGTGATAGCAAAACATTCCGGAATTCCACGACCTTCCGCATATGTGGTTTTGGAAAGATTAAAAAAACTTGGGCTTATAGAAGAATTTCCACGCCATGGGATTAAATACGTGAAATGTATCGCCGTTGACGAATTGGAAGATTTGATAAAACTCAAAGAAAAAAACTTGCATCAGCTTTCTCAAATACTTTCCGAGGCAAAACCAAAACTTTTAGCGTTGGAAAACAAATTATCCTCCACGCCGCTCGTAAAATTCTATCAGGGGAAAGCTGAGGTAATGAAAATGTACGAAGAAATATTGAAAAACGGTGATTTCTGCGCATTATTCAATCCGAAATTGGTCAAAAAAATGATGCCGGAATATCACTTCAAGATCGGAGAAATAATCAAAGAAAAAAAGTGGCACGCTAAAGAATTACTTGTTCACTGCGAAGAAGCTTTTGAATATAAAAAATTATTCAGTTCGCGCCTGCATGAAATAAAAATTCTTCCGAAAGGAATGCTTTTTAAGTCCGACACAATTATAAAAAACGGCATCCTCTACATGATTTCATACGGGGAAGAAGATCTTACGGGAACGGAAATTTTCAATGATTCACTCGCCGCAACCCAAAAAGTCATATTTGATAATCTATGGGGCAAAAAATGATAATTAAAAGTGTTGTTGTCTCTTCGACGACAGGCATATACTCGTAACATGAAAAAAATAGTAATCTTAGGCTCAACAGGCTCTCTAGGCACACAAACCCTTGAAGTTTTAGAAAAATTTCAAGAAAAATTTAAAATAATTGCTCTCGCCTGCGACAAAAACGAAAACCTTATAAAATCTCAGGCGAAAAAATTCGCGGTACCGCAAGAAAATATTTTTATCGCATCAAAACAAAAATCTCAAAAAGAACTTCTCCGTCTGGCCACGTTAAAAGACGCTGACATCGTTGTAAATGTGCTTTCCGGAGTCTCGGGCATTTTCCCCGCAATCGCCTCGCTAAAGGCCAAAAAAACGCTTCTGCTTGGCAACAAAGAATCGCTTGTCGCGGACGGAGACAAAGTCATGAAACTCGCAAAAAACGCGACGCTAATTCCGCTCGATTCTGAACACAATTCAGTCCATGAAATTCTAAAAAAATTCCCGAACAAAAAAATAAAAAATATTTTTCTTTCATGTTCCGGCGGTCCGTTTTGGGGCAAAACCGCAAAAGAATTGGAAAACATAACCCCCGAAAAAGCGCTTGCTCATCCCAAATGGAACATGGGCGCAAAAATCTCCGTGGAATCCGCGACATTGATAAACAAAGGGCTCGAAATCGTCGAAGCGTTTTATTTATTCTCACTTCCCCTCTCGAAAATTCACGCCTTTATAAACCCGGATTGCCTGATTCACGCCATCGTTGAGTTCACAGATCTCACCTCCTACGCCTACGTTTCAAAACCCGATATGCGCGAGCACATCGAAAATGCGCTACTCGAAGCCATAAACAAAACTGCAAAACGCACAATTAAAAAAATACCCAAAAGTCTATACGAATCAAACATAATAAAAACCACAAAAACTCTTCCCCTAAAAGGCATTTCGATCGTCCTCTCCCATTTCAAAAATGGCAAAATGAAGCCGTTTCTCTCCCTCGAAGAAAAAACAATTCAAGATTTCTTGCAGAACAAAATCACATTTCCTCAGATTTTTCTCCGTCTCCACTGAAACTTATTTAGCCCCTGATCCCATCCTGTCCAAAACTTTTTGGCACGCGCCCTGTATAGCGGCAATCAAAGTGGGACCGTCAAAAGGTTTTTCAACAAACTCATGTACAACTCCTATATTCTGCAATAAAGAAAGTTGAGCCTTCTGGCCGATCGTCATTCCTCCGGAAGCCACGACGACAGCGGTTTTGTCCAAAGACCCCTCTTCCAATCCCTCAAGCATATCCGGTCCTGAAGCTTTTGGCATTTGCACATCGGAAAGCACCAAAACAATCCTTTCGCGATTATTTCTTATGATCTCAGCTCCCTCTTCCCCGTTCACTCCCTCTAAACACGTCAAACTAAGCTCTCTTCCCGCAACGCGAACCATAAGTCTCCTCATTTGCTCGTCGTCGTCCACAATTGCGCAATAAGCGTGATTCCCCTCCGTACCAAGTCCACGGGCTTCCACAAGTCTTTGCAAAGGTGTTTTTTCCGGACCGTCAACCATTTAAATATGGATTAAAAATAAGAAACAATTCTCTCACAAAGATGCCGTAAAGTCCAGCAAGAGAAGAAAAAACATTGTCAATAAGCCAAATCCATGCCAAAATCGCCCTCGTATGAATTACGCAATTGTTTTATCGGCGGGGAAATCACAAAGATTTGACGACGCAAAAAACGAAAAAATATCTGACAAATTACTCTTGCACGTGAACGGCAAGCCGATAATTTATTATACGTTTGTAAGTCTGAACGATCACCCCGACATCCACGAAATTTTGGTGGTCGCAAATAAAAAAAATATTTCCGCCATCAAAAAAACGATAAAACTTTACGGATTTTCGAAAATCAAAAAAGTGATTTTAGGTGCAGACACAAGGCAAAATTCAATGATAAAAGGCTTCGAGGAACTTTCAAAAAAAGCCAAAAAATCCGACATAATTCTCATCCAAAACGGCGCGAACCCGCTACCGTCTTTTAAAGAAATTTCCGAAACGATAAAAAAAGTGAAGACCTCGGGCGCGGCTATCACAGGCCATAAAGTGACATCGACAATAAAAGAAATAAACGCGACTCACGTAATAAAAACGCATGACAGAAACAAATTTTTCGCGGCGCAAACACCGCAAGCCGCGACTTATGAAATTTTAAGAAAAGCGATTATAAACGCGCAAAAGAAAAAACTAAACGTAACCGACGAGGCCATGATGTTCGAGGCGATAGGCCAAAAAACGGCATATGTCCATGCACACGAGCACAATTTTAAAATTACGAATCACGCCGATTACATGAAATTAAAATCGATTTTAGGCGAAAAGCCCGATGATTTTATCGTCGGGATCGGCCAAGACAGCCACGAATTCGAGCCGGCAACAAGCCACAAATCCACATCTCAAAAAACACTTCATTGCCTCATCCTTGGCGGCATAAAAATCCCGGAAGAACCAAAACTCAAAGCAAATTCCGACGGCGACGTAATCCTCCACGCGCTTTTCAACGCCATTTCCCAGGCCCTTGGCGAAAAATCCCTCGGTTTTTATGCGGACGAAAAAGCGCAAAAAGGAATAAAAAACAGTAAAAAATACATGGAAATAATACTCAAAAAAGCGCACAAACAAGGCTACAAACTAAACAACGTCGGGCTGATGCTCGAATGCGCTCACCCGAAAATCGACCCGATTTCTCACGAAATCAAAAAATCTCTAAGCGACCTCCTAAGCCTTCCCCCAGCCAAAATCGGCATCACCGCCACCTCCGGCGAAAACCTCACGGCCTTCGGCAAAGGCCAAGCGATCCAATGTTACGCCATAGTTTCATTGGTAAAATAAAGACATTTAGTCCGCCATCACCATCGCCAACTCAGCGCTTGAAGAAGCCTCGGAAGGATATCTGACATATGTGTAATTTTTGATTCCAACGGTAATTTCATCCAAAGTTTTTCCCACGCCAAATTTTGATTGAACAAATCCCTCATTGCTAAAACAAAACCACTGACCGGGCACTTCGTCGTTTTTCACATGCGGCATACCGGCCGCAGACTCAAAGTCGGGATAAAAACAGATTGTAGGCCCAAACGCCCCGGGAGTGTCGGCGGTATCAATATATTTCCCGGCCACGGTCATCTCCCCCTCAAAAACCACCTTCAAATTGTTAGAAGCAATAGCGCTAAAATCCACATCAAACGGCCCAAAACTCTTCACCGTCATCTCCCCGATTTTCATTCCGACCTTCAAATCTCCGACTTCAAATTCATTGAAAGTAAAAAGATCAACGGGCTTCATATTTTCATCGTATTTTTTATACCCGCTATACTGCGTTGCATGATAGACAATGTTATCACGCACCGTCTTCGTGCGATAAAGCAATTCAGCCATATCGCCCCTATCCACATATCCGTCCATCCATAATCCGCCCATGCCGTTTGCATTATACCCCACGCTCAACAAACAAAGAGAACTCGCCGGTTCAAGATATTCCCAATACCAAGCCTTCGGATCAATCTGGGCGGCTTGTCCCGCAGGAGTATACAAAGAATCCGTACCCCAAGTCTCAGGTCCGCATTGTTGTATGTCAACCACGCTTTCCCCGGCTTTCTCTAAATCAAGAAAAGCGGAAAGAACTATTTTCAAGGCTTCGGCAAGATTTATATCGCTATTCGGCTTAAAAGTTCCGTCGGGATAGCCGTCTATTATCCCATCTTTATAAGCCTGTTTCACATATTTTGTATACCACTCATCCTCCGGCACGTCCCCGAATGGCAATTTTTCGCTGGAATCAAAGACTTCCACGTCCATGGTCTCATAAAGCATTTTTAAAAATTCAGCCCTGTTCACAGGTTTTTCGGGCATAAAAGTTCCGTCAGAATATCCTTGAACAACCCCGTTCTTCTCCAGCCAGTTTATGGCCGTAAATTGATGAAAACTACTTTTTACATCGCTAAAACTCGCAAACACGCTCTGCGACAAAAGCGCAAAAATCAAAACACCGAAAGCCAAAAATTTCTTCATGATAAAAATTGTTAATTGATCCCAACAAAAAAGTGTACTCTCTATCCGAATAAATAGCGAGCAAACCAAAAACCCCGGAAGCAAACGAGATTAGGAGAATAAGCCATAAACTGCTACACTTGACTTATGAAAAAATATTTCAAAATCACAGGAGCTCTTTTTGTCGTCGCATCTATCTTTTTTGGGTGTAATTTCTCTCAGCCAACCACCCCAGTTATCCCTGATCAAGTACCCAATCAACAGGAACCAAAACCCGCCGAAGCGGCAGTAATCGAACCCGCGGCAGAACCTGCAACAGAACCTGCGACAGAAACCCCTGCAAACTTAACCGTAAAAGTCTACTTTAATAATCCGGAAACTGATCCGAATTGGGAATTTGAATGCAGTAATGTTCTCGCGGTGGAAAGAGAAATCCTTTACACAAAAGCTGTTGCCCTTGCGACAATCAACGAATTGCTTAAAGGCCCAACTGCCGCAGAAAAAGCAAAAGGATATGTTTCCAATATTAATTCCGGAGTAAAAGTCCAAAAATTAACCATTGAAAATTCAACGGCCAAAATTGATTTCAATGACCAATTGCAATATCAAGTCGGGGGCTCTTGCAAAACTTCCGCAATAATCGCCCAAATCAAGCAAACATTAAAACAATTCCCGACGGTCAAAAACGTGATAATCTCAATCAACGGAGAAACAGAAGCAATCCTGCAACCCTAAGCGGTCTCTTCGGTTTTAGGGGGTTCTTTGGAAATTATAATATTCTCGGCACCCATCTTCTCGATGGCCTCCAGCCTCGCTTTTTCAATTAATGTGGCATGTCTGAAAGGATTTGGAAGATTTTCCATCAAGAAATGTTCTTCCAGCAATGGACTTTCAAGCGATAACGTCCCGTAACCAAGAATACGGCCAAAAAAGCTTTGATTAACAATAACGGAGCGAACGGCGGGAATATCTATGCTTTGAGCTTTTCTGACAATAATTCCGGAATTTGAAGAAATACTATGCGGAGAAACAATATAATATTTATAATTCCAACCAAGTAACAAATAAATAAAGACAACAAGGCTCAGCCCTAAGAATATAATTCGTACATAAAAATTAGTGCCAAGGTCTAATTTTGATGCATCACTTGCGAAGATAGGGAAATTCAAAAAAACGCCAACAAAAGCCAAAACTACCTCGGCCATAACAATCCTCGCTATCAGAATAGCCATATGCTCTCTGGCTTTGTAATTACCGTCAAAATTATAACTGCTAACCTTTTTCATGCCACGAGTATAACAGAAAATGACAATAATAGCGACATATAAACGAAACACGTTGACTACCCGCCTCAAAAACCCCACAATAAAACCCGACAAGTCAACATTTCCACCAAAACCACGCCAAACCATGAAAATAACGGCTTACGCAAAGATAAATCTTTGTCTAGACATACTCAAAAAAACGCCGGAAGGATACCACGAAATCTCTGCGGTTTTTCACGAAATCAAAAATTTTAAAGACATCATCGAAATCAATAAAACAAAATTATCAGACTTTGTGTCAATAGCGCACGCAGGCCAAAAAACGCCTGTTCAAAACATAAAAATCTCAGAAAATCTCGCAAAAAAAGCGCTCGATCTCTTCAAAAAAACATTCGAAATCAAAGACAATTTTTCGATTAAAATTCACAAAGGAATCCCGATTTCTTCGGGGCTTGGAGGCGCATCTTCCGATGCCGCGGCCGTACTCAAAGCCCTGAACAAAATATATAAACTGAAACTTCCGACAAAAACACTCCAAGATCTCGCCGCAAAAATCGGCATGGACGTGCCGTTTTTCATTGTCGGAGGCACCGCGCTCGGCACGCATTTCGGCGAAAAAATCACGAAACTTCCGCCACCGAAAAATCTAAAAATAAAAATCACCCCACGTTCTTCGACTCTCAAAGAAAAAACCCGCCAAGCCTACGCCACTCTCGACCTCTCGAAATGCGGCAAGGACAAGCCAAAAACAACCCTTCTTCTAAAAGGCATAAAAACCGCAAACAAAGCTCTCATCCTCCAAAACCTCCACAACGATTTCGAAACCTCGCTCAAAAAACCTCTCCCGAAAAACACTCATCTTTCAGGCTCCGGCCCGTCAATTTTTGTCTGCATTTAAATATTCATCAAGTCCGCGAATTGTATTTCGTGCAATTTCACCGAGATGCCTTTCTCCAAGCCCGCGCAGGTTCATTTGGACATGAAACCCGTCAATTGCCTGCCTCGCAAGAGGCCTCAAAATTTGCCCGACAAAAGGCTTCTCCAAAATGCCACGCATAACCGCAACTATTCTATCGGATATTTCTTCGATAGCGCGTGTCTCCTCGGGGGACATCCGCTCCGCCTCGCCACAATCGGGCTCAAGCCCCTTTCTTATTGGCCCCGCCTCAATGGTTTTATTAAACATAAAAAACAATTTTTAGAGACCAAGTATACTCATTTTTCCCGAAAATGAAATCTCTAAAATTCCCCCCTTCCGCTCATCGCTCTCATCAGAGTGATTTCGTCCGCGTATTCGATGTCGCCACCCAGCGGAAGCCCTCGCGCGATTCTCGTTACTTTTACGCCGAATTTGCTCAAAGCCTTTTGAATATAAAGCGCGGTCGCCTCGCCCTCAAGACTTGGATTTGTAGCCAAAACAACCTCGCGAATTTGAGGACTAAGCCCGGAATTGTCCGCACCTGCCTCAACTCTTTTCACAAGTTCAATGATTTTTAATTGATCCGGCCCGACTCCGTCCACGGGTGAAAGTCTGCCATGCAAAACATGGTAAACACCGCTAAACTCTCCCGTTTTTTCAATCGCAACCGCATCCAAAATTTCCTCAACCACGCAAATCAAAGATTTATCGCGACTTGGATTATCGCAAACATAGCACGGATTTTTTTCCGCAATATTCCAACAAGTTTCACAAAAAACAATATCATCCTTGAGGCCCGTAACGGCTTGTCCAAGCGATTCAATCTTCGCCCTCGGCGAACGCAAAAGGTGCATCGCAAGCCTCTGCGCCGACTTCGGGCCGATCCCGGGAAGCCTGGAAAATTCCTCGATAAGCGTTCGCAATGATTTTGGTAAAAAATTTGTCATCGCAAGCAATTCTAAAAACCTTCTCCTCCAATAACAAGCCGGTCCTCTCAAAATCCCGAAACAGTGCTTGACAAAACCCATAAACAAGATATAATCATCAAGCAGTATAATTTCTTTACCTCTCAAACTATGGAAAGAAACGAAATACAATTAACAGAAATAGATAAACCAACAAACCCGACTTTTGCAGTACCCCCGAGAGCTCAAGGTGGCGGAAGGTACAGAGCTACGGTAACTTTGGGGCAAATGGATCAAGCCGGACTAAATGACCAAGAAAAAAGAATGCAGCTTCTTACGGGAGGAGCCGCGGCGGGAATGGACGAAGAATTAGACCATCACGCTCCGGACGCACTCATAGACGGCCTTCCGGATGGAGCCCCAGCTATATCGGTAGAGGAATTGGAAATACTTATCATTAAAGCGGGAGCCCAAAGGTTGATTGAAAAGAACTTACAATAAACACATCCCCGCGAAATACTGATGCACTTCAAGACTGTCGGTTAATTCAGGATGAAAAGTTGTTACGAGCATATTCTTTTGACGCGCCGCAACGATTTCACCTCTATATTCAGCCAAAATTTCCACGCCCTTTCCGACCTCCAAAATCTTTGGCGCGCGAATAAAGACCGCAGGGCATTTATATCCGAAAGCCCCGACTCCTAAGTCAAATTCCACCTGCGTTTCAAAACTATCAAGTTGCCTTCCGTAAGCGTTTCTTTCGACCGCAATATCCATCAAATTAAGCCCTTCCACTTTGGAATTTTCATCTTTTTCTCCCCTGTCTCCCACGATTTTTTTTGCCAATAAAATCGCTCCCGCGCAAGTTCCCCACACAGCCATGCCGTTTTTTACGCGCTTGATTATCTCATCCCCAAGCCCGAATCTCCTCAGCAGTTTTCCGATAGTCGTACTTTCTCCACCCGGAATTATAAGTCCTTTTATCTCATTCAAATCCGAAATTTTTTTCACCAAAACCGCCTCCACATTTTTCAGTTTCTTTAAGCATTCCAAATGTTCCTCAACCGATCCCTGAATGTCCAAAACCCCGATTTTCATAAAAACTTTATAAAAATTTTAAGAAAATTTAATGATTCCTTAATGTGAAAGTGTTTATATCTTAATCAAATCCCGAAAAAAGTCCAACTTGCAAAAAACGCCAAAATAATATAACATTACTATATAAACACTAAGGATTTACTAACTATATTATATATGGCAACCGTATTCTTCAAAATAAACAACACGCAGGAAAAAGAAGTAAAGACTCTCATGAAAGAGGAAGGGTACACAAATAAAGCGGAATTTTTCAGATTTCTGGTAAAATTCTACAAATACCACAAGTCTCCGGAAGAAATTCGCTTTGAAAAAACAACACAGGAACTGGCGGAAATAATTGCTAAGTTGGACAAAAAAGGGAAATTTAAAACCCTGACCGAGCAATTAAAAGATGTATAGATTCATCATCACAAAATTTTTCAAAAAACAAGAAACGAATTAATGCAAATTCTTTAACACAAAGCCCCTACCATCCCCTCTCCGCATATTTGTCCGCAATTTTTGAAATCTCCAGGCTCGCCATGGCTTCCCCAAGCCCTTCCGAACATTTTGCCAAAACAGCCGGATCATCAAAATGAAGTGTTGCCTCAACAATCGCACGCGCGCGAGCGGGCGGATTCGAAGATTTAAAAATACCGCTCCCGACAAAAATTCCGTCACAACCAAGTTGCATCATAAGGCTTGCATCAGCCGGCGTCGCTATTCCCCCCGCCGCAAAATTAACAACAGGAAGTCTGCCCGTTTCCAAAGTTTTTTTCACGATTTCAATTCCGACTCTTTCGCTCTTTGCAAACTCTTTCAAAGCTTTTTCGCTCATCTCGGCCAACGCCGCAATCTCCTCATTTATAGTCCTCATATGCCTAACCGCCTCAACAACATTTCCCGTCCCGGCCTCGCCTTTCGTCCTGATCATCGCCGCGCCCTCTTCAATTCTTCGCAGAGCCTCGCCCAAATTTCTCGCTCCGCACACAAAAGGCACTTTAAAATCAGACTTTTTTATGTGATATTTTTCGTCCGCCGGCGTCAAAACTTCGCTCTCATCAATATAATCAACCCCCAAACTCTCCAAAATCTGCGCCTCTACAAAATGCCCGATTCGCACCTTCGCCATCACAGGAATAGAAACCGCTTTCATAATCTCCTTAATCATTTTCGGATCGCTCATTCTCGCAACCCCGCCATCACGGCGAATATCCGACGGCACGCGCTCAAGCGCCATCACAGCGCACGCACCCGCCTCCTGCGCGATTTTTGCCTGCTCCGCGTTTACAACATCCATAATCACACCACCCTTAAGCATCTGCGCCAAGCCCTTTTTCAACTTAATTGTGTTTTTTAGTTCTTTCATAAATAAAATCTTGTTAAGCCCGAGCCATTCTATCAGACAGGCAACAAAAACATCAATAAATAAAAGACAACGCTACTTCCCGGGTGATTTCCCGTTTCCCAAAATATTGGACAAAAAAGCGGTTTTATCAAACGCAAAAGAAGGGCTTTCAATTTGAACACGGAGAGAATCCATGCCGTTAAAAGGGAGCTTAAGGTCCTTCAAAAGCGCACGAACAAGCTTCCGAATGCCGAAGATAAGAGCTTTTTCATTGCTTATCCTCACATTCGGCTTCCCGATTTCCTTCTTCATTTCCTCCGACGAAGCCGCTACAAGCCCCCCGATACTCGCCTTGACCGACGAAGTCTCAACGGCATATTCATCGAGGGAAACCTCCTCAACATCATTATGAGAAAGACAGATGGCCCCGGATTCAAAAAACTCCTTCTTGGCGGAAGCCGAGAAAAAAAGAGCATCAACAAGCCCCTTTATATACGCGGCGACCGTCTCCACGGCGGCGGTAAACTCTTCGCTCTCGGATCGCGGCTTTCTGCTAAAGGCGATGCTTACAACGTTCCCACCGGCTTTCTTCGCTTCGAGCGGTTCCTCCCCAGGTTTTCGTGTATTCATAAAATTTCCTAATAAAAGGAAGCCATACTATATGAACAGGCGATATTGTCAACATTTTTAAAAATATTCCCCCCACTCTTTCACTTTCAAATCATCAACACAGTATTTCGCCAAAGCCTCGGAAACAATTTTTGCGACCTGCACGTTTGTGACAAGAGGAATGTTCAGGTCAACCGACTTTCTTCTGATCAAATAGCCATCCGTGGCGATAGCTCTGCTGTAATTTTTTGGAATATTTATAATCAAATCAAAATCACGTTTCATCATGCAGTCCAATAAATTCGGAGAACATTTCGTGGAAATTTTACAAAGTTTTTCATTTTTAACTCCGTTTTTCGCCAAAAAATCACTCGTCCCCTCGGTCGCAAAAATCTCAAAACCTCTCTCGAGAAAGCTCTTCGCAACGGGCAAAAGTTCAATTTTGTCATGTTCTCCGCCGACACTGAACAAAACGCCTTTTTTCGGCAATTCAAACCCGACGGAAATCATCGCTTTCAAAAACGCCTCGCATAAATCCTCGCCGAAACACCCGACTTCTCCCGTTGAAGCCATTTCAACGCCCAGTACAGGATCGGCTCCCTTAAGCCGCGGGAAACTGAATTGCGGAGCTTTTACGCCGACATGATCCAAATCCAAAGTTTTATAGTTTCTGAAAGCAAGCAATTCTTTCATTTTCTTGGAAACCTTTCCCGTGCTTTTTTCAATCATCGCGCCGGTCGCGATTTCTATAAAATTATATCCCGTCACTTTTGACGAAAACGGAAAACTTCTGCTGGCGCGCAAGTTACATTCAATCACCATTACGCGGTTATTCTTAGCCAAAAATTGAATATTGAAAGGTCCGGAAATATCAAGTTCTTTCGCGATTTTTTTCGCAATTACTTTTATTCTGCGAATGGTTTCTATATAAAGTTTTTGCGGTGGCAAAACGATTGTTGCGTCTCCGCTGTGTACCCCTGCATTTTCTATATGTTCGGAAATGGCGTAAATGACCAAATTTCCCTTGTGCGCCACGGCATCAATTTCAACTTCTTTCGCCCCGAGTTCAAATTTTGAAACTACAACGGGCGCTTCTTTCGAGATTTTAACAGCCTTATTCAAAAACGTTTCCAGGGCTTGCTTGTCATACGCAACACTCATCGCCGCGCCCGACAAAACATACGAAGGCCTTACCAAAACCGGATATTCCACTTCCTCCGCAAATTTATAAATATCTTCCAGGCGCGCGAGCTCTTTCCACTGCGGTTGATCCACCCCAAGTTTATCGCACATCGCGGAAAATTTATTCCTGTCCTCCGCGCGATCAATGTTCCCCGCACTTGTCCCCAAAATTTTCATCCCGTTTTCCGCAAGTTTCATCGCCAAATTATTCGGCACCTGTCCGCCGGTGGACACAACCACCCCCTTCACCAATTTGCCCTCAAATTCGCAAATATCCAAAACTCTTTCCAAAGAAAGCTCGTCAAAATAAAGTTTGTCGCACATGTCATAATCCGTGGAAACGGTCTCCGGATTATAATTTATCATAACGGTCTCGTAGCCTTCCTTCTGCGCCGTTTTCACCGCATTCACGCAACACCAATCAAATTCCACACTTGACCCGATGCAGTACGCGCCACTTCCAAGTACAACGATTTTTGGCTTTTCTCCAGGCAAAACGTCATTTTTGTCGCCATGATAAGTGAGATATAAATAATTTGTTTTTGTCGGATATTCCGCGCCCAAAGTATCAATCTGTTTTATCGCGGGCAGAACCCCGAAACTCTTTCGCAACTCCCTTACATCAAGCTCTTTTTTCCCTGTCAAAAATGCAATTTGTTTATCGGAAAATCCTTTCTTTTTTGCCTCAAGCATCAATTCCTTATCCATTTTCGTGGCTTTCTTTAGCTCCTTTTCCGTGTCCACAATATTTTTCAATTTATCCAAGAACCATTTATCAATTCCCGAAATTTTTGAAATTTTCGCGACATTCATTCCGCGTCGTAAAGCCTCCGCAATCACCAAAATTCTCTTTGGCGTGGGATGTCTTATGTCATTTTCAATTTTATCTGTGTCAATTTTTATATCTTCATTCGCGACAAATCCGTGCATCCCGACTTGCAACATGCGAAGTCCTTTTTGCATGACCTCCTCAAAACTCCTTCCCAAAGCCATAATCTCGCCCACCGATTTCATCTCGCTGGTGATTTCTTTTGAAACCATGCGAAATTTATTGAGATCCCATCGCGGGATTTTAAGAGCGACATAGTCCAATGCCGGCTCAAAACAAGCCGTCGTGGTTTTCGTCACAGCATTTTTCAACTCCGGTAAACTGTATCCCAAAGCCAATTTCGCCGCCACGTGAGCCAAAGGATAGCCCGTCGCTTTTGACGCCAAAGCGGACGAACGCGAAAGCCTCGCATTCACCTCAATCACGCGGTAGTCCTCGGAAAGCGGATCAAGCGCATATTGAATATTACATTCCCCGACGATTCCAAAATGTCTGATCACCTTTATCGCAAGTTCGCGCAACTTGTGATATTCGCTGTTTGTAAGCGTTTGCGACGGCGCGATAACGATAGATTCGCCGGTATGAATTCCCAGCGGATCAAAATTTTCCATATTGCAAACTGTAATGCAATTGTCATTACAATCACGCACGACTTCGTATTCCACTTCTTTCCATCCCTTCAAATTCTCCTCAACCAAAACCTGCGGACTGAAGGCAAAAGCCGTGTCCAGCATTTCATCAAGCTCTTTAAAATCGCTCGCAAAACCGCTTCCTTTCCCTCCAAGCGTAAACGCCGCCCGTATAATAAGCGGGAATCCGATCTCTTTCGCCGCCTTCACAGCCTGATCTTTTGTTGTACAAGCCCTCGAACGAGGCACCCTCACCCCAATTTTTCCAAGCTCTTCATTAAAAAGCGCACGATCTTCCGTCTTGGAAATAGCCGAAACCGGCGTTCCCAAAACCTTCACTCCATATTTTTTCAAAACCCCTTTCTCGGACAACGCGATTCCGCAATTCAACGCTGTTTGGCCTCCAAAAGCCAAAAATATCCCATCCGGCCGCTCCTTCGCAATCACTTTTTCCACAAAAAACGGATTCACCGGCAAAAAATAAACTCTGTCCGCCATGCCCTTGCTTGTCTGAATTGTAGCAATATTTGGATTTATCAAAACGGAAGAAATTCCCTCCTCTTTCAAAGCTTTTATGGCTTGAGAACCGGAATAATCAAACTCCCCGGCTTCCCCGATTTTCAGCGCCCCACTTCCCAATACCAAAACCTTAGAAATTTTATTGAAGTTTTTTAGCGAAGATTTTCTTCCAGTCTTCATTTGCGTAAATTCTACGCAAAAATCCCTTCAAGGTCAACAAAAAGATTGAATAAAAGCCCTGAGGCTACGGCTCGCGACTATTATCCCAGTCCCGAAGAGTCTGCTTATATGCATCATAAATTTCCTTGGCTTCAGCGGAAGGATAATAAATTTGAGGCGTAGGATTACCCTGTGTTCCTCCTCCAAGTGCGGACAAAGGGCGGGTATAGCTAACCCTCAAAACTCTTTCCGTATTTCCATCTTTTTCTCCAAAAACAAGCCAGCCTCCATCATTTCCTATTGCAGAATAAATTTCCCTAAAATACCTGCTCAAATCAGGTGAATCGGGAGACGCCACGACCTCCTCTCTTTCAAAACTATAATCATCCCCTCCGCATCCCTGCGTTGTGTCAGCCCCGCCCTTTTGTCCGTCACTCTCAGGATAAGATCTATAAGAGAACGTCTCCTTGTGAGAAGGCAGAGATAAATGGAAAAAACGTAATCCATCAATATTCAAAGGAGTATAAGCCGAAAAAAGAACATTCCCATCAAGAGTTAATTTCACAAACTTACAAGTGGTGAACACGATTTCAGGATCAAGTTCTTCTCCTTCTTCTACGCAAATTTCACTTTCAGGGATATTCATTTCCTCCGCAAAAAATTTTATCATTATCTGTACAAAATCCTCTTTTAGCCTTCCGTCAGGGGAAAGAATCAAGTCCTGCAAAAACAAAGGCGGCCTTTCGGGAATTGTTTTTAAGGCCTCCTCCATTGCCTCGGGACCATAATGAGTTTCATTGGGAGGCAGGGGAGCCTCGCTGGGACAGAGCGCCTCTCTGGCACGGAGAGCCTCGGCGGCACGGAGGGCCTCTTCTTCTCCTTTCAAAACAGGAATTTGGTCAATTATATAGTCGCATCCGGGAATTGTAGCTACGGCTCCGACAAGCCCAATACTCGCAAGTCTCTTCAAAAACGCACGTCTGTCCTGAACACTTTCAGAACCCTTGTCACCACCACCCCTATTTGCCCCGTCAACCCTTTGATCGCTTCCCTCAAACCTTTCCTGTAAATTATTCATAAATAAAATTTATTAATGGTAAACAATTCTAAACAATACCCGCATTTCCGTCAACCAACCCCGCCGCCATCATCCCGCTCCTCATTTCCTGAACAATCCCTGAAACCTCTGCGCACTCCGCGCCGGAAATTTTTAAATCGGAAACAGCAAAATCCGCATTTTGCCCTTCTTTTGGCATCACGACCAAAAAAGAAACACCATTCTCCAAATTTACAGGAAAAAGTTCTCCATTGTGCTCTTGAATTATTCGTCTGGCAGAATGAAGCCCGACCCCAGTGGACATTTTTCCCTCTTTCCCGTCAGCTCCTTTCAAAGGAATAGACACTCTGCGCAAAGACAAAAAATCCAAAATTTGTCCGAAAGTTACGTCTCTGGATTGCCACCCCCTAAGCGTACTTCCCATCTCCTCTATTTTTTCTATCAATGCCGGAATATTTATCCTAGTCCCATTATCCGTAATTTCAAAAACAATAACTTCCCTCCCTCTCAAAACAGCCTCCCCCGTTTTTACAGTCAAATAAGGTTTTCCCTTGTCCAAACATTCTCGCAACTTTTCCAAGGAAACCTTGTTCTCGCGAAACGCATTTTTTACAATTTCCCACAAAGCCACCAAAAGAGCGTCACTGTCCGCATTTTTCAGCGAGACATCGGGATTTTTACGCAAGTCCACAGGAAATTTAGGCATGTGCCAGTCCGGTCCAAATCTAACTTTCAACAAATCATGCAACGGAGAAACAACATCATCGGTACGAACATCTTCCGCCCCTCTTTCTTTCAAAAGAGTCCTCTTGAAATTTCTCAAGACAGCAGAAACCGCAGGCAAAGTATCTATAAAATACGTTTTAAGCCTTGCATAAGTTTGTTTTTTCCTTCTCAAATGAGTAGCCCCAGAATAATAAAAAATTAAAGAAACATCATTCATAAAAAGCATTCCCTGAATGAGATGCTCAATCGCATGCCCAAAATTTTCAGAAACCTCAAGCCCTGTTTGCCATATTGGATTTTGGACATTAATCCCGTCAAAAGGCGCTCTTAGGGGAGATTTTCCTTCTGCAAGGGCCGGGCTGGCTCTGTCAAAACCAAAAAAGGCCAAAGACTTAACCAAAACCCCAAAAGTGTCCACTAATTCAAAAGCCCTGCGCGAGGCCTCTTGAGAAAAATCAGTTTTTTCGGAAGAATTTTCTCCGAACCGCTCCTCCAACTCATGAAAAAGATTTTCAAGTTCCGGAGAAGAAAAATACTCTATAAGCCTATCCAAACGCGTCGCAGTGGACACCCTATGTAATGCCGCAAGGTACAAATCCGGATTACTTTGATAGCCTTTAGCCCGTTGCAATTCCTCCAAAAAAGAAGCATCCTTCTCCTGCAATGATAAATGCATCTCATCAAAGGTCGAAGCTCTTACCAATCTCTCGGCAAAAGCCCGAATTTCAGGATTAGCAAGCATCTTTTTCAGATCATCAGGATCCTCGCACGCAGAATCTTTCGATACGTCAATTGCCATAATATTTTTAAAAATAGTAAACATGCTAAAACAAAAACAGAGGTATGTCAAGCCCTGTTTGTTATATTTAATAAAAATTTAATCTCCCCCGAATATACTGCCAAAAGTTTCCCGCAAAAAAAACAAATCTTGCACGCCAATAATAAAAAATATATAATTAATATATAAATATTATGTATTTAACGCCGATGAAAACAATACTTTTGAAAGTGGATGAAAAAATCCCACAAGAACTGGACTTGATAAAAGAGAGTGAAGGTCTTGGAAACAGGACATCAACATTCACTTTTCTTATCAAGTATTATTTTCTTACGAAAAAAAATTCACTGGACGACTCCATAAACACCTTAACAAAACTTTTGGATAAGGTGGACACATCAAAATTAAAATCCGCAAAAGAACAGCTTAAAGACATCTAAAACTCCGGTTATGAAAATATTTTTTGCCGAACATTTCAAAAATCAACTCAGAAAATTAAAGAAAAAATATCCGAAAGTAAAAGACGATATTTTGCAAAAACTGGAAAATTTAAATTTAAAAAACGAAGTTTACATAGGACACTCAATTTACAAATTAAGAATAAAAAGTAGCGATCAAAATAAAGGAAAATCAGGAGGATTCAGGTCGTATATATTTTTATATTTAAAAAAAGATTTGCTGGTCCCCCTGTGCATTTACGCAAAATCGGAAAACGAAAGTATCAGCGAAAACGAACTCAAATATCACTTTGATAATATCTCGGCAGAGCTGTTAAAAACCTCCCTCTAAAACCTCGTCTCTTCCCCGTGCGCATCCCCGCCGGTATCAACAACTTTCCATGAAAAAACAGGCTGGAGTTTTCCCGTAATCCCAAACCCGCTGGCTTTCGGATGACCGCCGCCACCCCATTTTTTCGCAACTTCGGACAAATTCACGTCGTTTCGTTGTGTCCTCAAAGAGCCCTTCACTATGCCCTTTTCGTCCTCGCTCAAAAGTATGCAATATTTAGAGTCCGGCACGCAATTCAAATAATCAATCACCCCGCCGGTGTCATGCGAAGTCGCTCCGCAAGCCATATAATCGCTCGCGCCCGCCGCCGAAATCGTCACGCCGTCCTCATTCACATAAGTCCTTTCCAAAATTCTGCCCCACAAACGAAGTTTATTCACCGGAGTCGTATGAAAAAGTTCCTTCGAAATTTTTTGTATGTCCGCGCCCCGAAGCATCAATTCCCCCGCAATCCGAAAAACTTCCGCGGTCGCGTTGCTGTGAATCATCCCGCCTGTATCAAAATAAATGCCGTGCAAAAGCGCATTCGCGACATCTATCGTTATCGGCCATTCGCAAAACTTGAAAAATTTATAAATAATCACACACGTCGCCGCCGCATGCGGATCAACGGGATTTATCGTCCCGAAATAATTGTTTGATTCATGATGATCAAAATTTACAAACGGCTTCTCTCCGCTAAAAATCTCAGGTTTAGTTTCATGAAATTTTACAAGTTTAATGTCACCGCAATCCACGCTGACAATGCAATCAAAATCTTCGTAATTAAAATCTTGCACAAAACTGTCGGCCTTTTTTAAAAAAATACTGTTCTCCGGAACTTTGTCGACGCACGCGCTCACGACAGTTTTTCCCGCATTCTCAAGCCCAAATCGTAGGGCAAGATTACTTCCGACCGCATCCCCGTCCGGACTTCTATGCGAAATAATGCAAATTTTTTGCGCATCGGCAAAAACTCGTTTTGCTTTATTAAACTCCAACTGTAATTGTTCGGAAATTTGCTCCATCAATAAATTTTTCTTTATAAAGGAGTAAATGTTAGCATTTTAAAAATTAAAGAAAAGCGGATAAAACAAAAATTCATTGCAAAAACAATCCCAATGTTGGAGCATAGCAATATGGACAAAAATTTTCGCGCCGAAATAGAAAATTTTGCAAAAACTCTCGGTTTTGACTTGATCGGATTTTCTCCGGCACAACTTGATAAAAAATATTTCAACGCATACGAAAAATGGCTTAAAGAAGGCAACCACGCGAACATGTCGTACATGGAAAAATCCGCGCAAAGAAAAAATCTTACAAAAATTTTAAAAAAAGCACGCACGGTAATTGTCCTCGGAGTAAACTATTTTCACCCCCAAAAAAACGACAACAAAAATGAAAATTTCGGCATCATCGCCCGCTATGCCTACGGTCGCGATTATCATAAAATCATCGGCAAAAAATTAAAACAACTGGAAGATTTTATCAAAAAACTTTTCCCGAATGATTTTACAAAATCCTACGTCGACACCGGTCCGATTTTGGAACGCGCCTTCGCCGAAACTTGCCAAATCGGCCACATCGGCAAAAACGGATGCATCATCACAAAAACTTTCGGCTCCTGGATCTTTTTATCAGAAATTATTACAACTGTGGATCTGTGCCGCAATGGCAATATTGAGGTGGAAGGAAAGGGAAGATGTACTCGAGCAACAGCTCGTTGTGCTTTTGAGCCGATCAAGCATCGGCTCAAATTTGCCGATTCGTACATGTTAGAATCGGCAAATTGCACAACCTGTTGCGAGAGGGCATCTTCACTTTATTCCACTCAAAATTTTTCCCCTTGCGGCACATGCACACGTTGTATTGATTCCTGCCCTACAAAAGCCATCATCGCCCCCGGAATCATTGATGCGCGAAAATGCATCGCCTATCACACGATAGAAAATAAAAACCGCATCCCCGCCAAAATCGCCAACGCCATCAAAAAAACAAAAAGAATTTTCGGCTGTGACATCTGCCAAGAAGTCTGCCCTCACAACATCGCAAAACAAAAAATAACGCCCCACCCCGAATTCCTCAAACCCCTCGCCGGCGACAAAATCTCGCTCAAAAAACTCCTCGCAATAAAATCAGACAAAGAATTTTTAAACCTATTCGCCGGCTCTCCCCTCATGCGTGCCAAATTAAAAAAACTCAAATCTACTGCAAATTTTCTCCTGTCAAAAATTGCGGCACCTGACTGAAAATTTGGGGGCCAAACAAAGCGCCAAGCTCAGCTTTAACCTTGGCTCTCATCCCCTCGGAATATGGAGTTTTCGCATCAACCGTCAGACCAAAAACAGCATATAACGCCTCCAAAACACTCTTCTCAAAATTCGCCCTGTCCGTGTCCGTCGTTCCCCTCGCAGACATCATCGGTCTTTCCTTGGTCTTAGGAAGATTGGCTTCAACGTCACGCCAATAAGGCAAAAAAGCAACGACCCATTGTCTTTTATCCTCCTCGGACTCCCACTTTTTCGGAACGGTCGTTATAGGTGAAACTCGAACGCTCTCTCCAAAAACACCCGAAATAGCCCGATGAAAGACTGCCCGCACGCCACCAAAAAGAGTAGACAAATCCATGCCAAGAACGCCGGGATCAGACAACTCAGATAAAGCGGCCGTCCTCTTGGCAACCTCTCCGTTCTTATCCATTCGTGTAATCCTAGTGTCTGATGCCCTTTGCAGTCCCATAAAATTTTTATAAATACTCCACCGCATTATACCCCTTTACCTCATCTTTCAACACGGTTTTCACATTCTTCCTGTTCGGGATCATCTTCAAAAAACTTTCACGCGAAGAATCTTTATAAAAAATTCCCAAATAAATTTCTTTTTCCAAGTCGTCCGCGAGCCTTCCGGCGGCCAAAATATCACTCGCATCATGATCTTCTTTAAGATATTTAACGCGCTCTTTATACCAGCTTTCCGGCGTCGCGCGATTATATGTCGGACAACTTTGCAAAACCTCCACGAAAGCGAACCCATCGTGCTTGAGAGCTTCCTTGAAAATCGCAGTCATATGCGCGATATCTCCCGAAAAAGTCCTCGCCGCAAATGACGGATGCAAACTCAAAACAAACCTCATCGCATTTATCGGCTCAAGATAAACGCCGTCGGGACTTGCATTCATCTTCGCGCCTTTTTTTGTCAGCGCGGAAGCCTGCCCGGTCGTCAGCCCGTAATTTTCATTATTATGCAAAATAAAAATCATCGGATAATTATTTCTAATGGCATGAATCAAATGTCCCGGGCCCTCGCTGAAAGTCGCACCATCACCCGAAGAAGCGATAACTTTCATGCCAGAATTCGCAATCGCCGCGCCGGCCGCAAGTGAAATTGCGCGCCCGTGCAAGCCATGAACTGTATTTCCTTCAATTTTATCCGCGCCGTTTCCGTTACATCCGACGTCAAAAACCATCACGGTATTTTTCGGCGAAAATCCCTCCGAAACCAAAGCATTTTTTAGAGCCGATTGAATCATAAAATTTCCGCATCCCGGACACCACGTCGGTACATTTTTAATTCCAAAATTTTTCAAAAATTTATTTTCCATTCGCGCGATTTTTTAAATTTTTATCTATGAATTTTGTTAAGTCCTCAACAAAAAACGGTCGTCCGTCAAATTTCAGCAAACGATTTTTAAACTTCACCCCGCACCCTGTCTCCAAAAGATTCCCGAACTGTCCCAAATAATTTCCCTCAATCAAATTCACATTTTTATTGTCGGCAAAAAAATCTTTCACCGCTTTTTCTTCAATCGGCCACACAAAACTGTAATGCAAAAAATTGACCTTCACGCCTTTCTCCGCATACAGATCAATAATATCTCTCATGACGTTTTTCGTGCCACCCCATCCGACAAAAGAAATATCCGCATCTTTTTTTACTCCGAAAATTTCCGGCGCGGGAATCTCTTCCTTCATCGCCGAGAATTTTCTCATTCTTTTTTCATACATTTCGCGAACTTTTTCGCTGTCCTCGGTGTCATCGCCGTTTTCGCAATGTTCATCGCCGTTTGCAAAATAATATTCATTTCCCTCTCCCGGAATCCATCTCGGAGAAACTCCGCTCTCGGTGATTTTATAACGCTCGCCTCGTCTCATCTCGCCATCAATCACGCCCTCTCTAAGCCCTCTTTCAATCTTCAATTTTTCTTCAAAAACTTTTCGCGAAACGGAAATCTTCCCCTCCAAAATATTTTTTTCCGAAAGAACAATCACCGGAGTTTGAAATTTTTCCGCGAAATTAAAAGCCTCCGCCATAAGTCTAAAAGAATCCTCGGCGTCCCCAAGCCCTATAACAGCTCTTGGAAATTCGCCGTGCGAAGAATGCATCGCCAAATTCAAATCTCCCTGCGCCGTCCAAGTCGGCAGTCCCGTCCCCGGCCCCGGCCTCTGTCCTATCAAAACCACAAGCGGATTTTCCATAATTCCGGCAAGCGAAACGGTCTCCGTCATCAAATCATATCCTCCTCCCGAGGTCGCCGTAAACGCGCGCGCCCCCATATACATCGCCCCAAGCGACATCTGAACAGCCGTGATTTCATCCTCCGCCTGTTTTACGACCATGTCGGTTTTCCCGCTCATCTCAGCCAAATATGTCAAAACATTACTGGCCGGACTCATCGGATATCCGAAATACGCGCGAACCCCGCAAGCGACAGCCCCCAGCGCAACCGCGCGACTTCCGTCCATCAAAATATTTTCTCTCGTACCTCCTCCCGAAACTTTCAAATTCCAAAAACCATCCTCCGTTTCAACGCTCTCATAGCCCTTTTTCAGGCATTCCAAATTTTTCAAAATCATCTCTTTTGCCACATTCCCGAATTTTGCTTTCAACTCTTTTTCAAGAGCATCAAGCCCGAATCCTAAAATTTTCCAAACCATTCCGGTCAAAACCATATTTTGCATAATCGCGCTTCCACCGCACTCCAAAGCCATTTTTGTTGCATCTCCGCCAAAAATTTTCACGCCGTTTTTCAAAATTTCACTTTCTTTTTCTATTTTTACCAAAATATCTTCTCCATCCGAAAGAGAAAAAATCGGCTTATCGCTAACATTTATAATGTAGCAAGACTGTCCGCCTTTTATCAAAGAAGGATATTCGCGATCTGTCACGACATAGTACTTCAGCGCGCCTATCGCCGATGAAATGATTTCGCCGACACTCAGCAGTCCCGACCCGCTCTGCCCCGTGATTTTTATACGAATTCTGTTCATTTGACGAACATATTACAAGACCGAAATTCTATCACTTTTCATGGAAAATTGCCATAAGAAAAAGTGCGTCTGACAGTCTGTTCAAATACTTTAAAGAAATTCCCAAATTTTTTTCACTCCAACCGTTTTTTTCAAAGTCCCCCCTCGCCCCCAAAAAAGCCCTTTCTGCTCTTCTGCAAACACTCCGCGCGACATGAAGCCTTCCCGAAAATTCTCCATCCCCGGGCCTTTTAAACCCCTTCAAACTCCCCGTAAATTTCTCGTATTTCTCCAAAATTCCTTCCAAATATTCAAAATCCCGCGCGGCAGTCCCCGTATTTCCCATAATTCCATAAAGCGCGTCCTGAAATTTTTCCAAATAATCAAACGCCGAAACCTCAAAAACATCTTTTTGATTAACACCAGCTTTAGTCCATCCCAAAAACGAATTCAGCTCATCGATCTCCCCGATCGCGCACACGACAAAATCATTTTTCAAAACTTTTTTCCCGTTAAGAAGTTTCGTCTCGCCACAGTCCCCCATTTTAGTTGTTATTTTCACTCGCAAATTATACAATACTCGGGCATATAAAAAAACAAACAATGAAAAAAAATCATCTGCCGGAATATTCGTACAGAATGGAACACCTAGAACTGGAAAAAGACCTTGTGAAAGCCGTAAATGACATGGCGAAACAGGTCGAAACGCTTCGTGACATGGAACTTTTGCAGGTCTTGAAACACCCGTGGAAATTACTTTGGTATTCACTTTTAAAAGGACTCATGATAGGTTTCGGTTCGGTGCTCGGAGCCAGCGTCCTTATCACGCTTTTTGTTTATTTGCTCGCACAATTGTCACACGTCCCGGTGATAGGAAATTACGTAGATCAAATCCTTTCAAAGACTGAAACGGCACAACAAAACGACAAAGGAAACGGGCTTATAGACAAATATCAGGAAACAAAAAAATCATTAGAAAACAACCAATAAACAAATGACTGATAAAGTGAAAAAAATATTTTTATACGGCGGACTTCTCGCAGGAATTGCGCTTGTAATAGGCATAATCATAAGTGCCACAGCGCCGACGCTAAAAATTATTGCGACGGAAATTTCCGCAAGCGATCATATTTTGGGGACCACGGAACCGAAAATAACCATGATAGAATACAGCGATTTTCAATGTCCGGCGTGCAAACAATACGGGGCGGTGGTGAGAGAGGTCGTCGCGGAATTCGAAAACCACATAATGTTCACTTACAGGTCTTTCCCGTTAAGAAAAATCCATAGTAACGCGATGATTTCGGCGCAGGCGGCACAGGCGGCGGGGCTTCAGGGAAAATTCTGGGAAATGCACGACGTGTTGTTCATAAGCCAGGAAATTTGGTCTCCGATGACGCAAGAACAAGCGACGGAAACATTCAAACAATACGCAAAAGAATTGGGGCTTGATGTCGAAAAATTCGCAAAAGATATCTCTTCAAACGAAGTGCTGGAAAAAATTGCAGCCGACGAAAAAAGCGCTAACGCTGCGGGCCTTGACCATACGCCGACATTTTTCTTGAACGGAAAAGAAATAAATAATCCGCGAAGTCTCGACGAATTCAGAAAAGTGATTCGCGAAGAATTGGCAAAAATTAACAAATAAATTCCTATGCAAAAAATACCAAATTGGATCATGGCGGCGATTTTGGTCCTTGCTTCTTTAGGCTTTATAGATGCCACATATTTGACCGTGAGCCATTACGTCGGCGCGGATTTATATTGCGGGACTTCAGGCGGATGCAACACGGTCACAAACAGCGAATATTCGGTAATGTTTGGCGTGTATATGGGCGTTTACGGCATGCTTTATTATCTTTCACTTCTGTTTCTTGGCATTTTATACCTCGACATCAAAAACAAAAACATTCTGAAACTTCTGATACTTGTCCCGTTTTTTGGATTTTTATTCTCATGCTGGCTGGTCTATTTACAGTTATATGTAATAAACGCAATCTGTATTTACTGCATGCTCTCGGCCGGAATCTCGGTATTACTTTTGATAATAAATGTTCTCCTTATTTCTTCTTACAGAAAAATCCGAAATATATAATGGCCAAAATTATTGGCACGCCGCTCAAAACTTGCCCCATTGATAACGGGAAACTTTCAGGCAAAACGTGCAAATCTTTGTAAAATTCTATAAAAAATCTTCCAAGAAAATAAACCCCCACAAAGAAAAACAAGAAAAATAATTTGGATATTTTCTTCCGCCATTTTTTATAAACAAAAAGCATGGAAACAAAAACGATCAAAAGCAAAAAAGCCTCATAAAGCTGAGCGGGATGCCTCGGAAAGTCCTCCCCGAGTTTCTTGAAAATAACCCCGACTCCAAAAACTTTTTCACCCGCTTCCGCCATTTTATATCCCACGATTTCCGAATTAAAAAAATTCCCGATTCTCACAAAAAACGCAGTAATCGGAATACCCATGGCAAGAGCGTCTACATATTTTGAAAAAGAAATTTTATGAATCTTTGTCCACAAAACATACGCAACAAAAAGCCCGATAGTGGCTCCATGACTTGAAAGTCCGCCATGCCATGTTTTTAAAATCTCGGAAGGATTCGCGAAGAAAAATTTCGGATCATAAAATAAAACTTCTCCAAGTCTCGCTCCTATCAAAAGTCCGAAAAACAAATAAATCGCGATGCTGTCGAGGTCCTCAACTTTGAATTTTTCCTTCTTGAAAACCCATCTTATGAAAACATAACTCAGGGCTATCCCCAGCGCAAAAAACACCCCATACCACCTCAAAGAAAGCTCACCCGCCCTAAAAATCTCCGGAGAAATATTATTTATAAAAACCATATTCAAACTATAACAAAACAATGGCCAAAAAAAAAGCACACGAGACTTTTCTAGATCATTTCTTCCTGAATCCCGCCACGAAAAATCCTTCGCAAACTTCCGAAGGCATAATTTTTAAACAATTTTTTACCTTTACCGGCAGAAGATATTTCTCAAAACCGACCAAATTTAATTTCAAAATTTCCACTTCGTCCCCGCCTTTTTCCAAAAGAAAATTTACGATTTCCTCATCCTCCTCAGGAGCCAAAGTGCACGTGGAATAGACCAAAACGCCACCTTTTTTAAGCGCTTTAAATCCCGACAAAATAAGTCTTTTTTGCAAATCCGCGCATTTTTTTACGACTTTTTCCGACCAAAACTTATAACTTCTCGGCTCTGAAATATTTATCCTTCCCTCCGCCGAACAAGGCGCGTCCAAAAGCACTTTATCAAAAGTTTCCGGGAATTCATGCCCCAAAGAAACCCCGTCCCCAAGCCGAATTTTCGCGATTGAAACACCCTGCCTGTCAAGAGTGAATTTCAGTTTTTCAGCCCTGATTTTATCAAATTCATTCGCCAAAATTTCCCCGCGATTCCCCATGAAAATTCCGATTTGCGCGGTCTTGCTCCCCGGCGCCGCGCACATATCCAAAACTTTTTCGCCACTTTTACATCCCAAAAAAACCGCAGGCAGTTGCGACGAAACCCCTTGAAAATAAATCTCCCCGTTTTTGTATATCTCCAAATCCTCAAAAAATTTCTCATTTTTATTTTTGATAATCAAACTGTCTGCCAAAAAAGGAATTCTCTCAAATCCCACGCCTGTTTCCCTGAATTTTTTCATCATTTCAGCGCACGAAGTTTTCAAAGTATTCACCCTCACGCATGGCTTCCTCTCGCACGAAAACCCCCTCAAAATCTTTTCAAAAAAACTCCCGCCAAAAACATTTTCAAATTTATTGCAAAAATTTTCCCCAAGCCTGAGCCTTATTTCACCGATACTAATATTAACCATAACAGAAGACTTTTAGTTACAATGGCGGAACGGACGGGGTTCGAACCCGTGACCTCCACAGTGACAGTGTGGCGTTCTAACCAAACTGAACTACCGCTCCATATTGCAGAGCGAAAGATAATATATTTAAAGAACAAACACAAGTAAATTTAAAATTCACCCTACCTCAAAATAGCACGAAGCGCGGCGCGAAGCCTTTTGTCGAAAGCTTTATCTCGCTCTCTTTCCCATTCGATACCATGACGTGAAACACCGCTTTTTTTCAAAGAAGAAGGGTCCTCGTCCCATACTCTGGCACGATGGATTTTAAGTCCCGGCAGTATTTTTCGACAATTACTCCCCTCCCCGTGGCAAAATTCAGCAAAAGAAACGCCTCCGACGACCGACAGATCTTCCTCATCTTTAACAACAACATTGTTCTTATTTTCCTCCCACCACTTCAAATATTTGGCTTCGTACTCCGATCTTTTCGCGTCCACAGCGGGGTTATTTTTCCTCCACCACTTCAAATATTTGGCTTCGTACCTCAATCTTTTCATGTCCACATCGGCCTCGATAAGCCTTTCCTCTCTGTCCAAATTAAAGCCCTCAAAACTTTCCATAAATATTGATTAAAAACAGGAAATTACCCTATTAAAAATTGTTTTATTTGTCAACAAAATCTCTGACCTTTTTTCCCGACCTCTTCCAATAAAACAAAAATTTCATTAGAATCAAAAAAACACAAACATGAAAATAGGAATCGACTGTCGCATATACAGCTCAAAATTCACGGGAATCGGACGCTACACTCACGAACTCGTCCAAAATCTCATACGCATCAACGACGAAAAAATGCGCCCGCACGAAATCGTACTTTTTTTTAATGAACCTGAATTCACCGCATACACTCCACCGAATCAGGCTGTCAAGAAAGTGCTTGTAAACGCGCGCCATTACTCTTTCGCGGAACAAGTAAAATTCCTGATAAAACTAAATAAAGAAAAATTAGACTTCATGCACTTCCCCCATTTTAACGTCCCATATTTCTACAATCGCCCGTACACCGTCACAATTCACGACCTCACGATTTCCCTGTTCCCCGGAAAAGGAAACAAAATTTGGAAATTTTTTCAACGCATGGCATACGATTTAATAATAAAAAACTCTACGGTAAAAGCAAAAACGATAATAACGATTTCGCAGAACACAAAAAAAGATTTAATCGAAAAATTAAATGTTCCCGAAGAAAAAATCGAAGTGATTTACAACGGAGTAAGCGACAAATTTACGCTTATTGAAGACCCGCAAACCTTTCAAAAAACGCTGAATAAATACAAAATCAAAAAAGAATTTTTACTCTACACCGGCGTTTGGCGTTACCACAAAAATCTCCCGCGGTTAATCGAAGCATTCGATATTTTGAAAAACAAAAAGAACCTCGACATTTCGCTTGTGATAACGGGAAAACCGGACCAAGACTATCCCGAAACAAAAAACAAAGTTAAAGAATTACATCTCAAAGATGACATAATTTTCACAGGCCTCGTGGATGAAGAAGAACTCGTGCATTTATACAACGCCGCGAACATTTATGTGTTCCCGTCTTTATACGAAGGTTTTGGCTTGCCTCCGCTCGAATCCATGAAATGCGGCACACCGGTCGTCGCCTCAAATTCATCATCGATTCCCGAAATTTGCGGGAAAGGAAACGCGATATTTTTTGATCCGTACAGCGCAAAAGATATTGCCGAAAAAATTGAAAAAGTGTACAAAGATGCCGATTTACAGGCCGAACTCATAGAAAAAGGAATGGCTCGCGCATCACAATTCACGTGGCAAATTACCGGCGAAAAAACATATTCTGCTATAATAAGGGCAACATTAATCGGGATGTAGCGTAGTTGGCTAGCGCGCATGCATGGGGTGCATGAGGTCGTGGGTTCAAGTCCCGCCATCCCGACCATAGTGCGAAGCACTAAATCCCCCTCTTTATAAAAATATGTTCGAAAATTTTCAAAAATTCATCCCGAAAGCCGCAATCAGATTTGGCGTGAAAAAAGAAATCGAAGCCGCTGAAATTTGTCATATTTTCAAAAAACTTGTCCCCGAAATTTTTTCAACAAAACCCGAACCCGAAAAATACATCGAACCGGCTTACTACAAAAACAGCGTACTCGTCATAAACACGCAATCCCCTGCCTGGAGCCAAGAAGTCATCATGCGCAAAGAACAAATCATCGACGAAATAAATACGAAAGCCGGCAAAAAAATCATCGCCAACATCCGCGCGGAACTGAAACGCTAAGACATTATTTCAAGCCCTTCCAGTATCGCATCGCACAAAAAATCTTCCAACAAACTTGAGTCCTCGCAAAGCTGTGCTTTGTTCAAAAAAGTATAATACAATTGTTTTTTTTCTCGGCGAATTATGGCCGGAGGCAGATTCGCCTTTATCAACATTGCGGCCAGGATAAGCCGTCCAACTCTTCCATTCCCATCGCTGAAAGGATGAATTTTTTCAAAATCGGCATGAATTTTTGCGACCTGTTTCACGCAATCCTTAACTTTCTCGTTTATATTTACAGCCAATTTCCCCATTAAATCCGGTATTTTCATATAATTTGCCGTAGGCAAATTTGCACCGACAATTCGCACTCCGTGCCTTCTGTAAAACCCGGCATCATCGCGGATTCCGTTCATCAAAATCGCGTGCAAACTAAGGATAAGTTCTTTTGTAATCCTGTTTTTTGATTTCGGCAAAGCCAAATATCTAAGTAAATAATTAAATGCGGCCTGATGATTTTTTACCTCGATTTGCTCGATCAGGCTTTTATACGGCAAAACTTTATTATGAAAAAGTATCGCGCCCGTCTCATTTTTGCTCAACGTACTGCCCTCTATCGAATTTGTATGGTAAGTGAGCAAAAGCAAAAATTCGCCATATAAATCCGGCCTGCGAAGAATGGTTCTCAAAATATTTTTATTTTTTTTGCTTTTTGAGACGGCAAATTTTTTCTTCGCCTCAAGAACGCTTTCCGGAATAATTTTCTGTCCGGTATATTCCTTGTAAATTTCATCGATCAAAATTTCCGCCTTTTTGCGCGGCTTCGACTTCCCGTTTATCCAACTGTTCAGTGTCACAAACGACACGCCAAGCTTTTGCGCAAGCCCTTCCTGCGTAAAGCCCGAAAGGCGTTGAATCAACTTTAATTTCTCAAATATAGTCATGTCTTAATTTTAGCAAACTTTATAAAAATAATCAATTCACCAAAGCTTTATAAAGTTTCATTTTCGCGCGAGAACACAAAATTTCAAAAAATAAATCACAAAAACTTTCCACTCACCACGAAAACACCATACAATAAACAAAAGTAAAACATTTTTTACTTCCCTAACAAAATCCCTATGAAAAAATACATTCTCATCATCATCGCCGTCCTCCTCGTCGCCGGCATCGGCCTCTACTTCGGCAAACCCGACCTCTTTCAGGGCAGACTTTTCACACCGCAATCGGAAAAAGAAGGTGCATACGTATCGGGAAAAAATTTATGCTTAAGGCCGGAAATTGAGGATTATACGGATTATAACGAAACAACGGAAAATGAAAAAACAAAAAAGACAGTAGACCCGGGGAAAATCGGCATCATAGGCTCTGGCGGGACATCAACGGTTACAAAAGATTCGGGAGATGCCTCGGTCATTCTCGAGCCGGCCAAAATAAACCGACAAAAGTACGAATATACGAAAAATTGCAGATGTGGAGACTACGGAAAAATAATAGGACAAAAAACGGAAAAGGACGGCAGTGTAACCAAAATAAGATGCGAAAGTGCAGGAGAAGAAACATGTAGAAAACCAAAATTTAGATGTCCGGAAGGGGAATTCCTTGATTACGATGCAGGGAGGAATATATGTAAAAGCTTAAAAGGAAAACTTTGTTTTTCTGCAAACCCTTCAGCCATAGAAAAAACAAAAAAAGAAGATCTCGAATTTTGTGGACATTTCTTCTATGGCGAAATGGAGAAAAAGTGTATACCATCGGAAGAATGCGAAGAAATAATAGGATGGATAAAATCGGGACTGAGCCAGTCAGAAGAAATGTATAAAAAATATAAAGCACAAGGCATGGCCGGCACAGACGAACAAATCAAGAAAAAAGCCGAAACGGATGCCGGGAATCTAGGATCGAAATGTTTCGGTGAAACATACATTCCATGACAAAACTGATAATAATATTAACCGCACTTGGTGTACCGCTGATTTTTCTGCCCCAAGTGCAGTTGACATTTGAATTGCCAAAAGCGATGTTCTTTCGCCTTGGGACAATTCTTGCCATACTCTCCGCGACAATTTTTTTCATAAAAAACGGCAAATTTTTTTGGACAAAAATAAATAAAAAACTTTGGATATTTTTAGGGCTATATATTATTTTCTCAATATTGTCTGCAATCTTTGGGATTTCTCCACATACAAGTATTTTTGGGTCATACGAAAGACAGCAGGGCTTATTACAATTAATAGGCTACGTAATTCTCTTCCTCATAACCATAAGTGCTTTTAGCTCGGACAAGGATAAAAAAACACTTCCGGAATTCATAGAAGTAATATCTTTGGTCTCATTTTTTATAGCTACGTTAGCCGTTTTGCAAAAATTTTTACCGGTACTCACATCGATTTGGGATACAGACATATTGGTGGACAGAACGATAATAGGTACTCTCGGAAATCCAAATTTCTTGGCAAGTTACCTCGTAATGACAATCCCGTTTTTCTTTTTCAATTTTAAAAATTCAAAAGAAAAATTGATAAAACTTTTCTGGATTTTTGCAATTTTTATTTCTCTGACAGCGATAATTCTTTCCGCAAGCAGATCGGCACTTCTCGGCCTTAGTGCGGGTCTGCTTTTTTACGGAATCATTAAAAACAAAAAACTTTTAATAATCCCGTTAATTTTTACAATTATAATTTTATTTGCAAATATTTTCGCAGAAAAATCTTTCATAAAGAACACCTATTTTCTGGAAAGATTAACAATAAAAGAAGAATCATTATCCTCAATAAAATCGCGACTAAACATCTGGCCGGGCACAATAGAGGCAATAAAAGAACGGCCGATTTTGGGCTATGGGCAAGAAAATTTCGAAGAAGTATTTTTAAAATATAAACCAAAAGAACTTTTTAAAACGGAACGTTTTTTAGACACAACAGACCGTGCACATAATGAAATTTTAGATACGGCAATATCATCGGGGATATTAGGACTGATTTCATATCTCACATTTTTAACATGCTTGATTTACATTGCAGTAAGGGCAAAATCAGATTTTTTGATGGCGGCATCCACCGGCATTATCTCCCTTTTTGCTTGCAACATGTTTAGTTTTTCCACAACAACAAATTATGTTATATGGTGGGTTTTAGCCGCACTCATCGTGGTTTCTTCAGGCAAAAAATTAGAAATAAAAATCCCGATTTCGCTCGGAAAATTTACAAAAATAATTTCAATACTCGTGATCTTTGCATTGGCGATAATTACGATATATTCAATGTCAATAAAACCACTCATAGCCGATTATTATTACGATAAAGCTAAAAATACCGCATTCGCAGATTCATCGGAATCATTCGCAAAATTTGAAAAAGCGGTTTACTTCAATCCGAATGAACCAAAATATAGCCTGATGGCAGCAGATTATTTTGTAATTTTAGCGAAATACACCAAGGACGAAACATCAAAAATCGAATTAATAAAAAAAGCGGATTCTTTCATGCAATCGGCGGAAAAAATATTAAATAAAAATTCGGTGGAAATTCTATACATGTCCGCAAAAATCGACGTATTAAAACAAAACTATGCAAGCGCCATTGCGAAATTTGAAAAAGCATATGAGAAAGCACAAACAAGCCCCGATATTCTACTCAACTACGCACGCGCTCTTTCCGACGCGCAAAAATACAAAGAAAGCCTCGAAATGTACGAAAAATATTTAAATCTTTCCGACATCTGGAAATCAACAAAATTTTCAACAGAAGAGGAAAAAACAAAATTTCGTTTATTTTTCAAGCACGCATATCAATTCAGATCGGCCATGAAAGAGGCATCGCAAGTGGCAACACTGGCAAAAGAAGAAGAAAAATCAAAATATTATAAAGACGCAAAAGA
Source organism: Candidatus Altimarinota bacterium (assembly GCA_041663205.1). Lineage (GTDB taxonomy): Bacteria > Patescibacteriota > Gracilibacteria > UBA1369 > LOWO2-01-FULL-3 > UM-FILTER-38-24. The sequence goes on along the minus strand of JBAZQZ010000004.1, from coordinate 13,303 downwards.
CGAAGTAAACAAGGTGCTTGATGAATTCCAAAAACAACATGATATAATGATGCAAGACCTAACAAATTAAAAATGACAATCGAAAGGCCACAGAAAGCCACAAAATCAACGCCGGAAAAACTTTCGAAAGAAAAACTTCGCCAACAAATTTTAGAAAAAACGCGTGACGAAAGAAGAAAAGAACTCGCCGCACAAGCGGCACAACTGGCAAAAATTCAAGCGGAAGCCGACGAAAGAGAAGAAGAAAATCCGCTCCCGGAGGATATCACAAAAGAACAACTCATCGCCGCAAAAGCTGTCATCACCTCCACGCTAAAAACGCTGGGCGAAAAGCCTTTCAACGCCAAACTTCTCAAGAAAAAAATCACACTGAAAAAAGAATATTATTATCTCGCCATCGTCGTAAAAGAAAGCAGATGTAAGCCGGACGCAAAATCAGAAACCGGAGCCATAGGCTATTTTCAGCTCACGCCGATAGCGGTGGCGCAGGTGAACGAAACCTTCAAAACGAAATTAACATTCGAAGATGTAAAAAATTTCCCCGAAAAAAACGCTCTCGCCGGAATTTTATACTGGCATTTTTGTGAAAACATTGCGCCAAGAGCATACAAGTTTACGTTTACAGACAAAGAAAATTCCGATTTCGCCGCGGCCTTCCGTTACAACGCCGGCCCGGGCGTGACAAGAGATCTTTACTACGCGCTCGGCGCTCCGAAAACATATAACGACTTCGAAAAACTTATCGCCAAAAAATTATCGGAAGCCTTCCCGAATGAAATAAAAACAACCGACGGCAGAATGTTCGAAAGAAAAGGATACGGCCTGAAATTCTACTCGGAAGTCCGGGTGACAGGCTCGATAGAAAAGAAAAAAATAACTATAAGCGGAGCGATCTTCTCTGTTGAAAAAATAATTGAAGCTCTCCGATACGGCAGAATAATCCGCGCAATCCGCCGTGATGAAAAATACAGGGTATAAAAAACAATGACACAAAAAATCTGCAAAATTTGTTCGCAAAACTTTGAAATCACACAAGAAGATTTGGATTTTCTTGAAAAAATTTCACCGGTTTTTAATGGGGAAAAATATCAAATTCCTCCACCAACTCTTTGCCCGGACTGTCGCCATCAACGCAGACAAATCTGGCGCAATGAACGAACACTATACAAAAGAAAATGTGACGCAACAGGCAAATCAATAATCTCGGTTTATTCGGAAGAAAAGCCATTCCCGGTCTACGGAAATGAATATTGGTATTCCGACAAATGGGATGCCTTGGACCACGGTCGCGACGTTGATTTCGATAAAACCTTTTTTGAACAATTCAAAGAATTAATGCATGTAGTCCCTCAACTTTCCCGCTCAGCCGTAGGCAACGAAAATTGCGATTACGTAACTCAATGTGGTTGGTGCAAAAATTGCTACCTCATTTTCGAAGCGGATTTTGATGAAAACTGCATGTATTCAAACTATCTCTACGATTCAAAATCCTGCGTCGACATGCTAACGGCAACGAAATGCGAACTTTGTTACGAATGTATCGACACGGAAAATTCATACAACTTAAAATTTTCACAAAATTGCAAAAATTGCTCGGATTCATGGTTCTTGAAAAACTGCATCGGGTGTAAAAATTGTTATGGATGCGTAAATTTAAGGAACAAAGAATTTTATTTTTTAAATAAAAAACTCGACAAAGAAACTTACGAGAAAAAAACCGCCACTTTCAAAAAAATGTCTGTAAAAAGCCTGGAACAGGCATACGAAAGTTTCTTGAATTTCGCAAAAAAATTCCCGCAAAAATATTTCGAAGGACATCAAAACGAAAATATTTCCGGGAATTATATTTCAAACAGTAAAAATTGCCACGACTGCTATGACATAAATAATTGCTGGGACTGTAAAAATATTACAAACAGCAGATTCATGAAAAACTGCAGCGACATAACAGTTTTCGGCTCGCTGAAAGGCGCGGAATTTTGTTACGAAAATCATGAAATAGGAGACGGCGTAAAAAATATAGTTTTCTCGGATCAAATTTGGACAGGTTGTTGCAATATTCAATATTCAAAATCATGCATAAATAACTGCCACGATTTATTCGGATGTGTAGGCCTAAAACACAAAAGCTATTGCATTTTAAACAAGCAATATACAAAAGAAGAATATGAAGAACTTGTGCCAAAAATAATAGAACACATGCAAAAAACCGGCGAATACGGAGAGTTTTTCCCGAAAGAAATTGCCCCATACGAATACAACGAAACAGTTGCGCAGGATTATTATCCTCTCGAAAAACAAGAAGCGATAAAAAAAGGATACAAATGGAGAGATCCGGATAAACGGGACTATATGCCACAAACTTACAAAATGTCAGAATTCATAGATGAAGTAAAAGATGACATAATCAATCAAATTTTGGCATGCGAAACTTGCAAAAAAAATTACAAAATAACGGAAGAAGAACTGAAATTTTACAAAAAGCAGTTATTGCCGATTCCGCATAGATGCCACGATTGTCGCCACAAAAATCGCTTCAGATTGAGAAATCCACGCCATCTGTACAAAAGAAATTGCCAAAAGTGTTCCACCGAAATCAAAACAACTTTCCAAAAAGACTTAGATGCGATGGTCTATTGCGAAAAATGTTATTTGGAAGTGACTGAGTAGAAAAAAGAAAAACCTTCCATTTTCGCTTGACTTTACCCCGCCAATGTCTAAAATAAAGCCCGCTATTCAAGCAATTTTCAGTATTTAACGCAAAAAACTTGTTAAAAATCAGATTAACCAGAGTCGGAAAACACGCACAGCCAAGCTTTAGAGTCGTACTTCAGGAGCATACGGCCGCGGTAAAAGGCAAATTCATCGAAGCTCTTGGATACTACAAACCTGCGGACAAACCAAAAGTTTTGGAAGTTAACATTGAACGTGTAAAACATTGGATTTCTGTTGGCGCAAAGCCATCGGACACGGTAGCGGTTCTTCTAAAAAAGAATGGATTTGAAGGAATGGACAAATATATCGAGCCAAGAAACAAGAAGAGAAAGAGCAAAAAAGACAAAGGAGAAGACGCAAGCGCACCGGCAAGCGCACAACCTTCAACACAACCAGCGGCCTAAATTTTAAAAATATTTCATAACTTTTACTGCAATGACAGATACTGCAATTACAGACAATAAAGATGTAGAGTTTGTTAAGTTTGTGGTTTCACAAATCATTAGCAACCCTGACGCAATCAAAATTGAAAGAAAAGTCGACGAGATGGGGGTTTTAATCACTCTTGAAGTAGGGAAAGACGATATGGGAAAAATAATCGGGAAAGGCGGACAAACGGCAAAAGCGCTAAGGACACTGCTTCGCATCATCGGTTCACAGAACAACGCACGCGTAAATCTAAAAATAGTTGAACCTGTCGAGGCTTAAGAGTATATTCAACAAGAGATAGAAATTAAACCCTTTCAACATGTTCTTAGAAACTGCATACGCAGCATCGCCAAGTATAGTAGAAGCGGCGCAAAATTATCAAATACTTGAAATAATAAACAGAGGTTTAGCCTACGCGATCATAGTCGCGGGATTTTTGTCCGTGGTTTTTATATTCGTCGGAGGTATATCATTTATCCTTTCGGGAGGAGCTGAAGACAAAATTAAATCGGCGGTTTCCACGATCCGTTACGCGATTATCGGCCTTATCGTCACGATTCTTTCAACGGTAATTGTCGGAACGGTCGGAAAAGCGATGGGTCTCGATATAGTCAAATACATCAATCTCGGCGAAATAATAAACACAATAAAAACCATCACGACAGAAAACGGATCCTCCTCTTCGGAAAGCCTAAATTAGTCCCTGCCTGATAATGTGTTTCCAGTCATAAGGAAACTTGAAAGTTTCTATTGCCCTTACCAATGCCGCGAAAACGCTCCAAGGCGAAGGATTTTTATAGATAAAAGCATTTCCGGTTTCACGGTTTGCATCATAATTTTTCACGCCTTCCCTCTCTTGGCTTATCGGAATAATTCCGTTTGCAAGAAGTTCCTCTGTATCCGTGAAAGAAAAAACAAGCGCAATGTCCGCCGCCTCAAGAAGATGATGCCTGTTTAGTCTGTTATACGGCATCACTTCTATATCGGAAAAAATCGAAGAATTTGTATCCGCAATTGCGATGACAGTCGCGTCCAAATCTTTCACTCCGTCCAAAACCACACTCAAATTTCTTTCCTCGAGTTCACTCAATTCCTTGTCAACAAAAAGCGCAATAAGCGGCTTCTTTATGTGGAATTTTAGCATCAAGGAAAGCTTGTCTTTTGCATCCGACTTGTCTTTTATAAGTGTGTCTATCGGCCTGATTTCCATTTTGTTTTTATTTTTGTTAATTAAAAAATTATACCCTATAATGAGACAAATGTCGACATACTATATGTTGACAAAATCAAGAAATAATGAAAAAACTCATACTCATCGACGGCAACGCAATCATGCACCGCGCATACCACGCAATTCCCCCGTTCAAAACTTCGACAGGAACACTCGTAAACGCAGTTTATGGCTTTTCCTCAATGCTTTTGAACATATTAAACAAAGAACATCCGGACTTTATCGCGGTTTCTTTTGATTTAAAAGGCCCAACTTTTCGCCACGAAGAATATAAAGAGTACAAAGCCACTCGCGTGAAAGCCCCCGACGATTTTTACGAGCAGATCCCGATGATCCGTCGAGTAGTCGAGGCTTTCGGGATTCCGATTTACGAAAAAGAAGGGTTTGAGGCCGACGACGTTTTGGGGACACTTTCGGCCCAAGCCGAAAAACTCGATGATGTCTACACCTATATAGTCACCGGCGACATGGACGCGATCCAGCTCGTAAGCGAAAAAACATTTGTCTACACCCCGGTGAAAGGCATCGCGGAAACAATCACTTACGACATCCCGAAAGTCCTCGGGAAATATGGGCTTATGCCAAACCAAATCCCTGAGTTAAAAGGTTTAAAAGGCGACAGCTCCGACAACATAAAAGGAGTAAATGGAGTCGGCGATAAAACCGCATTAACGCTTCTCCAAAAGTACGGGACAATAGACAATATATATAGACACATCGACGAAATCGAAGGCAAATTAAAGGAAAAATTGTCTATAGACAAAGACTCGGCATTTCAAAGCCTGCATTTGGCGACAATAGTACGAGATGTGCCGGTCGCCCTCGATATCGACGCCTGCATTTCTCACGGATATGACAAAGACAAAATAATTTCACTTTTCCAAGAATTCGAGTTCAAAAGTCTTATCGCAAAACTCACAACCTTCAATACCCACTCCGATCACGCCCGCGCCGAAAACAATGTCGCCCAGCAAACTTTATTTTGATGTACACGCCTTGAGGCTTTTATAGCGGAAGGGCTTCGTTTATGTAATGGCAAAGCCCAAAACGTTGTCCTGCCAGTTTGCATATTTTATGACAAATCCTTGTCTTGGCGAATGTACTTTTGGGCTTTCTTTAGCCAAAACCCTTTCTGTCCTCGCCACGCATTGCAAACGTGTGTCGCACAACATTTTTCGTCTTGGCGGGTATCTTTTACGGCTCCCCTAGGCCAAAATCCTCTGTATCCCCGTCGCGCGTTTCGCAATATCTTTCGTCTTGGACAAGCATCTTTTAGGGCTTCTTTCAGCCAAAAACTCTCCCCTCCTCACCGCACATTTTACAATATTTTTTATCCCGAGCAAGTACTTTTCGTGGCTTTCTTTAGCCAAAATATCGAGTTTTATTACGCGTCACATTTTAAGAATTCGCTACTCGAAAAAGTTGAAATTTTGGCTTGCAGATGCTAATATTCGGGCACAAAACATCTTTAAAAATAATCCTATGAATACAAAAATAACAACAATCAGTGACGAAAATTTATACAATCTTTGCAAAGAATACGGCGAACGCACGCGAATCTGGCGACAAAGATTTGCAGGACTTTTGCCGGAAGTTTTCAAAAGAAAATTGTACGAGAAAAAAGGCTTTTGTTCCATCTTTGAATTTTCAAAAAAATTGGCAGGGCTAAGCGAAGAACAAACAAGACTGGTTTTGAATTTGGAAAAAAGATTTGAAGAAACGCCCGCCTTAAAAACACTTTTAGTTGCCGGAAAAGTGAGCATAAACAAACTTGCCAGAATCGTCTCGATCGCAAAACCTGAAAATGAAAAATTCTTGGCAAACCAAGTGCAAATTTTATCAAAAAGTGCTGTTGAAACTTTGGTGAGAGATGAAAAACAAAATGGCTTGTTTGAGCCAGAAATCGACCCAAAAAGTCTGCCCGGGCAGACTTTAAAAGATGAGAAAAATTCTTTAAATTTATCGCAAGAAGTCCAAAAAAAACTTCTTGAACTCCAACAAAAAGGCATCGACATAAACGACCTGCTTCTCAAATTTCTGCAAACCCGTGAACAAGAAATCGCGCAGAAGAAAGAGGAAATTGGCCAAAAAATCCTACAAAAAGAGAATTCGCCAGCACCCGAAAAACCCTACGGCAAGCCATCAAGACATATCCCCGTCTCCGTCAAAAAAATCCTCTACCTTGAACACGGCACAAAATGTTCCGTCCAAAATTGCCAAAAACCTTCAACACAAATCCATCACATCCGCAGATTTTCCGCCGTACCAAGCCATAATCCACACTACCTCACCCCGCTTTGCAAAGCACATCACGAACTCGCGCACTCCGCCGACACTGACTATATAGAGATGCGAAAAAGAAGGGCAAATTAATAAGATCAAAACTTAGTTCACCATCTTGCCCCGGCGTGAAAAAATTGACATTCCCGAAAAATAAATCATACTTCAGCCAAAGAATTTCATAATAAACAAATATATGGCAAATCCAGAAACTAAAGGCGGAACTTCCCCAGATCAAGCCGAAACTACTCAAGTTGGGGGACAAGTCCCCAACGACTTAGTGAACCCCTTCCCGATAATAGACCGCGGCCAAGCATACATAGAGGATGAAATTGCAAAAGCACGAGAGAAGTTTGGAATTAGCCCCGGCCAACAGTTCAAAATCCCTGGTGAAACACCTGATCCCGGCCCAGGTGTCCGTCTTGACCCACCACGCGGTCAGCCTGGCAGGTTCCATCGCGAACCACCATTACACGGTGATGGTCCTGACTTCGGATACCGTCCCGGCCCACGCTAAGTTTTTAAAATTATTCCCTCCCTATACATCCCGCCCGAACAATTTTTTGAATTGTCATCAAAAAGGATTTCTAGTAGTATCAGTCACAGCACGGGCATAAAATTTACAAAACAAAATATGGCAAGATCAAAAATTGTTGCCAGTCTGGACATCGGCAGCTCAAAAATAAGAACGGTCGTCGGAGTAAAAAACGACGATTCTCCGATAACAAACGTGATAGGAGTAGGCATCGCCCCGTCAACGGGTCTGCGAAAAGGCGCGGTTATAGATGTTGAAGAAACAATAAACAGCATTTCGGCATCCCTCGAAGATGCGGAAAGAATGGCCGGAGAACCTATTAATCACGTATTTTTAGGGATCGGCGGAAACCACATCGAATCACTAAACTCAAGAGGCGTAATAGCTGTTTCACAAGCCGAAAACGAAATCTCCGAAGACGACGTGGATCGCGTTATCGAAGCCGCACAAGCGGTCACGATCCCAAGCAACAGAAGAATTTTAAGAATTATCCCGAAGACATTCACGGTGGACGAACAAAAAGGCATAAAATATCCTGTCGGAATGACCGGAATTCGCCTCGAAGTCGAAACACACATTATCACCGGATTCGATCCGACAATCAAAAATCTCGAAAAATGCGTACTGCAATCCGGAGTGGATATTGATGATATTATTCCAAATTCACTCGCACCATCCGAGGCTGTCCTTTCAAAACGCCAGAAAGAGCTTGGCGTAGCCGTTGTAGACATCGGATGCGGCGGCACTTCCGTCACGGTTTTTGAAGACGGCTCGCTCCTCCACACATCAATGATCCCGATTGGCGGAGAAAACGTCACAAACGACATCGCAATCGGCCTTCGCACATCGATCGATACAGCCGAAAAACTAAAAATCGAATACGGAAGCGTGATTCCTGAAGACGTAAACGACAGAGAAGTCATAGACCTTTCATTATTGAGCAAAATCGACGTTCATGTTGTGTCAAAGAGACAAGTCGTGGAAATTATTCAGGCCAGATACCACGAAATTTTATTGCTCGTAAAAGACGAACTTGCAAGAATTCACAGAGATGGAATGCTTCCGGCGGGCGCAATCCTCACGGGTGCCGGGGCAAAAATGCCGGGAATAATAGACCTTGCCCGCGAAATATTAAATCTTCCCGCGCAAATCGGGTTCCCCCAAAATTATGACGGAGTTGTGGACAAAATTGACGATCCTGCATACGCAACAACAATCGGACTTTTAATTTGGGGGTCAAGATTTGAAGGCAGACCGCACTCGGGAATGGGATTAAAGGGCATAAATTTGAAGAAAGGAATGCACAATGTAAAGAGCTGGTTTAAAAACCTGCTTCCGTAAAGGCTTCCCTTGGATATAAATTACTCACTATTTAAATTAAGTTTTAGCTTGACAATATGTCAAGAGATGAGTAATAATTCTTCTCCATTTAATAAAAAAATGCCATGGCAATACGTGATGACAAACAAGACCTGAAAAACCTTTTCTCTTCGCATAGAGAATCAACGACGGTAAAACCAAGACCAAGAACTATGGAAGTCACTCCGGAAATCACTCCAATCGCAAATATAAAAGTGATTGGCGTGGGTGGAGGCGGAGGAAATGCCATTAACCGCATGATTAAATCAGGGTTGAAAGGCGTTGAGTTTATTACAATAAATACGGATGCACAAGCGCTGTACCACTCTGAATCTCCAACAAAAATCAATGTTGGCAAGGCCACAACACGTGGACTCGGGGCAGGTTCAAATCCGGATATCGGAAGACAGGCCGCAGAAGAAAGCATCGATGAAATAAGAGATTCACTTCAAGGTAGCGACATGATTTTCATCACTTGCGGACTTGGAGGCGGAACGGGAACGGGAGGTGCGCCGGTGATCGCCAGTGTAGCTAAAGAAATGGGCATTCTAACGGTCGCGGTTGTCACAAAGCCATTCTCATTCGAAGGACACAGAAGGAAGAGCCAGGCGGACGAAGGATTGGAAAATCTAAAAAACAAAGTGGACACATTAATCACAATTCCAAACGACAAAATCCTTTCAATAATAGACAAGAAAACTCCGCTAAACGATGCGTTTGCGGTCGTTGACGATGTTCTAAGACAAGGTGTTCAAGGCATCGCGGATTTGATCACGGTTCATGGAATGATAAACGTTGACTTCGCGGACGTGAAAGCTGTCATGGAAAACGCAGGTTCGGCACTTATGGGAATCGGTTACGGAACCGGAGAAAACAGAGCTCAAGAAGCCGCAAAAGCCGCTATCGAAAGCCCGCTTTTGGAACTTTCCATCGACGGGGCAAAAGGTATTTTGTTCAATATTACAGGAGGAAACGACTTGAGTATGTTCGAAGTTGACGAAGCCGCAAGAGTAATCACGGAAGCCGCAGATCCTGAAGCGAATATCATCTTCGGAGCCGTCATAAATGACTCATACACGGGCGAAATTAAGATCACGGTTGTCGCCACGGGCTTTGATTACAAACAAAACGACACTTCGATTTTGAAAGCGCGCGCTCGCTCGGCCTTCGGAAACACAGAATCAATGCCACTCAAACAAACCGAAAACGAACTCGACATTCCGGCTTTCATCAGACAAAAAATGAATTAACATGCGACGAAGTCGTACGGTATTCATCCTCTACACAACTAAAATAGATCATCAAAATCCCTCCCCAAAAAAGAGGGATTTTTTTTATAAATTTTTTAACAAAATTTAATAAAAATTTAATGTCGGCCTGCTACGCTCATTTAAAATAATTCTTAAACTTTCAAAAATGAGCGAAACACAACCACAAAAAGAAATCATCTATGCCTTTATAGACAGCCAAAATCTGAATCTCTCGATTCGGGATCAGGGATGGAGATTGGATTTTGCAAAGTTCAGAAGATATCTTTCAGACAGGTTCAAAATAAAAAAAGCCTATCTTTTCTTAGGATTTATCAAGGAAAACAAAAAACTTTATCATTTCCTTAGAGGAGCAAATTATTCTCTAATATTCAAGCCGACACTGAGGGAAACGAAAAATAGAACAATAAAAGGGAATATCGATGCGGAATTAGTTTTACATTCAATGGTGGAATATGCAAATTACGACAAATCCATAATTGTAACTGGCGATGGAGATTTTCACTGCCTTATAAAATATCTAAAAAATAATAATAAATTATTTGGACTGATTATTCCAAACAGATATAAATATTCCGCGCTGTTAAGAGAATTCAATAAGCAAATAATATTTTTAAATAACACGAAAAATCAACTCTCCAAATAACAAAAAAGAGGCATTGCCGCGGCACAAAAACCTTTGGGTAGCCTCTCATGGTGATTACCACAATAATACACTTCCACGAAAAAACTTCAACCAAAATCTTTTTATAAATTTTTTAACAAAATTTAATAAAAATTTAATGTCGACCTACTCACCTTCGACAAAAACCTCCAAAAAGCATGGAAACGCCTAAAGAAGTAGTGTAAAATATCCCTGATGAAAGCCAAAATTTTAGCAAAATCAGAGGAGATAATTTGGGACGAATTTGTAAACAATCACCCGGTCGGGAGCATCCATCAATCTTCGGCATGGGCGCGTTTTCAAGGCGCGATAAAAGGTCGCGGACAATACTGGATTATTGCGCTCACGGATGACAAAGAAACAAAAAAAACTTCTCCGAAAATACTCGGCGGGACAGTCGTAATTCGCCACAAAATGCCAAAAGGATATTCTTGGTTTTATGGCTCGCGCGGGCCACTTTTAGACTACGAAAATCTCTCGGAAAAAGAAATAAACGCACAAGTTTCACTGCTCATGGACGAAATAACAAAACTCGCGAAGCAAGAAAAATCGATTTTTTTGCGCTTTGATATGCCAATCCTCGCATCTGCAAGAAAAACAGACTTACTTTTCAAAAATTTCAAAAAAATCAAAGAAGGATTTTATCCGCAAGACACTTTAGTCCTCGACCTGACAAAATCCGAAGAAGAATTACTCTCGGAAATGAAGCCAAAAGGCCGATACAATATAAAACTTGCCGAGAAAAAAGGTATAAAAATCGAAAAATACACCGAAAAGGACACATCACGCGAAGCCCTGAACAAAGCCATTGACGACTTCTACGAACTACTCGGCGACACAACGGCGAGAGACGGATTCACAAGGCACCCGAAAGAAGTTTACGCCGCGATGATCGAAAACTTAACTCCGCAAAAAACAAATTACAAAACCCCTCATCCTCCGCAGGGCATTTTATACATCGCAAAATACGGGGAGATCCCGGTCGCCGGGATGATTGCGGTAAGCCACAAAGACACGACAACCTACTACTACGGTGCCTCCTCAAACGAATACAGAAACACGATGGCCCCCTATCTGCTTCAATGGCATGCCATAAAAGAAGCCAAAAAAGACGGATTCAAATGCTACGATTTTATGGGAATTTCACCTGAAAACGACGAAAAACACAAACTTTCGGGCGTCACCGACTTCAAAAACAAATTCGGTGGGACCCGCATCACCTATATCCACCCCCAAGAGCACGCATTTAAAAAACTCTTCTACCTTGCGTACAGGCTCAAAAATATGGTAAAATAACACAATCGAACAAAACAAAAACAAAAATAAAAAACATGCACAAACTAAGCTTCTCCGAAAATCGCCTTTGTTTTGAAATTCCTCCCGAAAACGCGACAGATCTTCCGGGAGCAGTCACCGCGGATAAAGCGCCGTCCCCGAAGGAAGCCACAAAACCCGCAAACCCTGAATTAAGAGACACAAGCGCCGCACCAGCTGAAATACTGAAACCTAAGCCCAAAATCTCTACTCTCACGGAAATCAAAGCCGCCCTCTCGCAAAAAGAAGGCCTGCAAGACGTCACGGAAATCCAAATCAGACAAGCCTTAAGTTATTATTATTTTGACGAATACAAAACTTCACACGGGAGATCCAAGACAACAGAAAAAATTCTAAACGCAATAAAAGCAATGATTTCCGCCGGGACATTGGATGTCTCAAAATTCGCTTTCCTTGGCGGTGTGGATGCCACAAATTACAGCATCAAAAAAATAAACAAAAAACAAACGGATTGGCATCAAGAAAAAGCCTACGCTTTGGAATTTCTCTTGGATCAGCAAGCTAATATTCAATCAAATGAATCATTGGAAACCTTGCTTTCAGCGGAAACGAAAGGAATAATAAATGAATATATCTTCGAGGCAACCGAAAATTCGGATCTTTCCGCCATTCAAACCCTGATCGCAAATAACGAAGAAGTTTTCACAAACGCAAAAGGAATTTTCAACATGGCCCTATGCGTCCAGCGCGCCAACTTGGCCAAAGAAAGAATTTCAGATTCCGACCTTTCTCCCACCGACATAATTTATTTGGAATTCGGTTCCGCCCGCGCCACCGGATCTCAGCGCAGATCTTCCTTACTGCTAAAAAACGCCACCGGAGACCTCGAAATCCCCCAAGAAGAAAAAATCCCCACACCAAAACGGAAGAAAAAAACCGCCCCGCAGAAAGTAGAAAGAGGCTCTTCGACTGACCACGAATACGAATTAAAAGGGAACGGCGTCACCGTAAACTTCAATGACAAGACCAGCACCTACTACGGAATCAGAAAGCCGAATAATATAAAAATGGGGATAGACTACAGATATGGTAACGACAGTGGGGATAAGCTAATCCACGTATGGGACGAAAACGAAAAAGGTGTGTCAGGCGTAATGGAATTTGATAGAGCAGACAAAAAACTAAAGACATCAAAATACTACAAGGAAAAAAATTTATGGGATACATACCAGGTGACTCTTGAAACTCCCACAGACAGACCCCCCATTCTAAAAATAGAACAAAAACCAGCCCCACAACGACAATCCGCCCCCGCGTCTCCCGCCCCCACTCCGACAGTAGCCCCCGCTCGCTCGACCACGGCCCTCGCGCCTCGCCCCGCCCCCACCCCAAAACAAACCTACGAACAACAGAAAAGAGCATGGATAGCTGACATAAAAAACAAATCCCCTTTGGACATAAATTTATGGGTGGACGAGGAAGGCGCATATGACATCGATGAGATACGCGAACAAGAAAATAAAATTCTAAACGTAATTTCCAGCCTA
>JBAZQZ010000003.1:0-87643 GCA_041663205.1 Candidatus Altimarinota bacterium | reverse complement strand
GATGAGAGGAGTGAAGTCTGAGAAAAGTCTGCACAATTTCTTGAAGATACTCTTCTACTTTCGAAATTACAAATAACAGACACCAGAAAAGTTTACAGTGCCCCCCACAGTCCATTGACTTTCCCGACCAAAATTGCTAAGATTTACCTAGGTTTACATAGATTTACCCAGATATGGACAAAAAATTATTATCAATCGGAGAGGCATCCGAACTGCTTGGAATATCCATCGATACGCTTAGACAGTGGGACGAAAAACAGATTTTGAGCTCTTTTCGCCCATCACCATCAGGCAATCGCTACTATCGCCAAGAAGACATAGAAAATTTCTTAAAAAAAGACAAAAAAATCGAAAAGGAAAATATAGAAGACCTAGCCAAAGAATGGGCAACAAATAAGGATCCAACCTCAATTCCAGCATCTTTTTATTGCGAAACCAATGACGTTTTTTCCGCCCGCCTCCAAAGCCTAAACACTCAACTTGAACGAAAACCCGAACTAAAAGAAATTTTCCCTTTAATCATTGCCATTGTCGGAGAAATTGGCAACAACTCATACAATCACAACATCGGAAATTGGCCAGACGCACCGGGAACATTTTTCGCTTACAACCTTGATAAACGCCAAATAGTATTGGCCGATCGCGGACGGGGAATTTTAAAAACATTACAACGTGTGGTAAAAACCCTGAAAACCGACAAAGAAGCTATAAAAATCGCCTTCACAAAATACATTTCCGGTCGCGCACCGGAAAATCGCGGAAATGGCTTAAAGTTCGTCAGAGATATCATATCCGCCAACCCATTTAAACTAAAATTTTGCACCGGAAACGCCGAACTTACACTCAAACAAAACACAAAAGAATTAAATATCAAAACTCCGAACACAAAATTCCACGGATGTATCGCAATAATTCAATATTAACCCCCTCAACATGAAAATTTATTTAAAAAAATTCGGCACCACCTTAATCTCCAGACCTGCGGGCAAAGAAGCCTTTTTAGTCCTCCAGCCTTTAATCAAAGAATTAAATCCCGACGAAAAAATTGAAATAGATTTTGAAGGAGTTTCCGTGCTTACCCCGTCATGGGCGGACGAATTTATCACACCGATATCAACCCAATACAAAAACAAACTAACCCTACTAAACACCGAAAATCCCTCAGTCAAAGCCACCATGGAAACACTTAGAAAATCCCGAGCGGAATAAATTTGACATACCCCTCCCCCTTCATTAAACTTCACCCCCTATTTGTTAATAAAAAAAATATGGCGGAAAGACAACAAGAACAAGCAAGACAAAGACAAGAACAACCCAACTCAACTCCCCCGCAAGAAACCACACAAAGAATAGCAGTTTCCTTCGGACAAAGACTTAAAGCCGTATGGGAAACACTTACAAACCCCGAAAGAACAAGCGAAGCTTCGCCCGGACAAGAAGCCCTGAAGAACATGCGCACAGGAGCACCAACAGTAATAGAAGACATGAAAGGAGGAAAAGTCGCCCCCGAAGCCGTACTCGCAGTCCTCACACCAGTCGTAAACGAAGCCAATAGACTTCTCGCTGAAAAAAGAGAACAAGAACAACGAGCAAGAACCGACGCACGAAGAGCAGAACAAGTACGGGAAGAACAAGCCCTTTACGACAAATTTGACTTCCCAACACCCTCGACTAAGGACGAATTCGAGCCCCTTCAATCCTACATAAACACTTTTGCCAAAGATAACGGATTAACCAGAACCCCTCGCCCCGGAGACGGACAAAGATTCAGAGAACACGTTTCCACCCCATACCAAAGAATAAAAATCGGAGGCAAACCCTTTGCGATAAAAATAGTAGACAAAGCTATCACCTTATACATAAAGTTGCCGGAAACTCGCTTCGGCCCAGACGTAGAACATCTTGAATTCCCAGACCAATGGCACGCGGTAAATGAGCAACAAAGCTTTGAATCCCTTTGCGATCTATTCCCGAGCAAAACCGATTCACAGGAATAACCCCGCCCCCCCCTTGCCAACCTCCCGTTTAGCACTGTATAATCACTACTGCTAATCCATTTTTACGAAAAAACCAATGTCCGAAGATCGCAAAAAACAAGTACTAAACGCCATAATCAAGCATTTTATCCAAACCGCGGAACCGGTCGGGTCAAACACGATTTTGGTAAGTTACAAATTTCAAGTTTCCCCGGCCACGATCCGAAACGACATGATGGAACTTGAAGAAGAAGGCTACATCTCGCAACCGCACACTTCCGCCGGCAGAATTCCGACAACAAAAGCGTACAGACTTTTTGTGGACGAAATGGCCGACTACAAAAAAGCGCGAATAGAAGCCCTGAAAGCCCTCGCGATTATTCGCGAGAAATACACCGCCGAAAAAGTAAGAGAAAATCTATACGACGCCGTTTCGGTGCTTTCCAGAGCCACAAATTTGGTCAGCTTCGCGACGACTCCGGACAACCCGCGCACATTTTTCCTCGGCATGAGCAATGCCCTCCGCCAGCCCGAATTCATAAACAACACCGTAAACGCCAGCGAAGTTTTTGAAGTTTTGGAACGAAGCGACAATTTCATTAAAACACTCGCGAATTTGGACGTCACAGAGCACGTAAAAGTCTACATCGGCGAAGAAAATATTCTCCCGCAAACAAATTCCTGCAGTATCATTGTCGTAAAATATCACAAACACGGCTACGAAGGATTTATCGGAATCCTCGGCCCAAAACGCATGAATTACGCCTTCAATGTCGTGACTCTTGAAGAAATCAAAAAACTCTTGGAACAATAATTTTTATAACGAAATTTCACATGTCCGACGACAAAAAGAAAAAAATTGACCTGAACAAACGCCTTGAAGAAGCGCAAAAACAAGCGGAAAAACTTGACGAAGCCCTCACTCAAGAACAAAAGTCTCCGCAACCCACAGGCGAACTCGCAACCTTAAAAGAAGAACTCGCCCAAATGACCGAGACCGCAAAACGCACGATGGCGGATTTGCAAAACTACAAACGCAGAGTGGAAGAAGAAAAAAAATCATGGGCGATTTTTGCAAACCTTGAGCTGATAAAAAACATTTTACCGATTTTTGACAACTTCAAAAGAGCGCAGACACATGCACCAAAAGACTTAAACGAAGAAACAACAAAATGGAGCGAAGGAATCGGAATGTCAATCAACCAACTTGAAAAATTACTCCAGGATTTCGGCGTAAAACAAATAGAATCCCTCGGACAAAAATTCAATCCCGACCTCCACGAAGCCCTTGCCCAAGGCAAAGGTGAAAAAGACACCGTCATTGAAGAACTTGAAAGAGGCTACACCCTCGGCGACAAAATCCTCCGCCACTCAAAAGTAAAAGTCGGCAACGGGGAATAATACCCCCCACATTTTATTTGACATTCCCCCTCCTCCCCGACTACAATCACCCCCTACTTTTAATTTAAAAAACATGATAGAACTAATACCAAGCCCAGCACCACAACTCCCGGCAGATTCCAGCCAAGCCTCAGCCGAAGATGCAGGCCGAAAACACCTCGAAAGACAAGCCGCACAAGAAAAGTTAGGAAAACTCGGCGACAGGGTAAGAGCGACAGCCTACGATGAAGAGTTTGCGCAAGCTCTCGCGCAAGGCCTGATTTCCAAACAACAAATCCGCGACGCCCTCGCCCCGCTACTAGAAATGATTGACGAACCCCCGCAAAGCGCCCCCGAAGACTTCGCCACTCAAGAAGCCCGCGACCAAGAAAACCCAGACCAAGAACGCCCACCGGAACCCGTCGCTCAATCACGCGAAATCACAACAATCCAATTAAATACTACGGCAAGACTCCTTCTTAGAAAAAAAGAAACTCCGGAAGCACAAAAAAAAGCCGTAAGTGTATTTAATAAATCAAGAGAAC
The DNA here is from genome assembly GCA_041663205.1 of Candidatus Altimarinota bacterium. Classification (GTDB taxonomy): domain Bacteria; phylum Patescibacteriota; class Gracilibacteria; order UBA1369; family LOWO2-01-FULL-3; genus UM-FILTER-38-24. The sequence goes on along the minus strand of JBAZQZ010000003.1, from coordinate 83,742 downwards.
AGCATCCGGAATGGAATCCCGACCTGCAAAATATAGATCTACGAGAGACAAACTTAGAGGGCATAAATTTACAAGGCGCAAATCTACAAAACGCATACCTTGAAAGAGCAAACCTGACAGGAGCAATATTGGAAGGAGCAAATCTCCGAGGGGCCAGCATGGGAGCAATATTAACAGGGGCAAACTTGAGAGGAGCAGATCTCCGAGGCACAGACTTCCGTGAAGCAACCCTGACAGAAACAATATTGGAAGAAGCAAAAGGAGACGAAAACACCTTATGGCCAAGAAACTTTAACACCTTATGGCCAAGATTCCTCTAGACGCCAGAGAAAAATCCACAAACTTAACGCCATAACCACCTTTACATATGAGCCCCCCATCAGAACAAGCCCCCGAAAAATCCACATTTGAGAAGGCAGCCACAGCCTTAGCCGAAACACAAGTAGCATTGGCAGATCTACAAACAGCTTTACTAGGAGGCAGCATTACTCCGGAACAAATCCTGGAAATGCTGGAAAAAATGAAACCCGCCTTGGAAGAAGCCGCCAGGAAAAAGCTAGAAATATCAACCGAAAAACTAAACAGAGAAGCAACCGCTAGAGGATACAGCACGCGGGGCGAACTATTAAAAACAAATTTTAGAACATACTTGGCAACACGACAACTCCACTCACTTCGCGACCTGCAAAACCTGGTCGCAGACTTTGCCGACGAAAATAGCCTGGCTCCATCTACAGCTAAAGAAGTTTTAAAAACATGCCCACCGGGAGAAATAAGAATAATAGTTGGAACCAAAAGGTTCGCAATAATCATCACCTCCGCCAACGTCGGAATTTTGGAAGAAACAAACGCCGGTGAACGAGCAAAACAAAGAACCGGATCAAGATTCGAATGGACTCCCCGTCCGATAGAACCAACAGAAGCCACCGAATAATCCCCAAAAAAATTCCCTTGACCATTCCTTTTTAGCACTCTATAATTACGAGTGCTAATTTGCTGTGACACACAGCGAGCACCTAAAAAATTAACCAAAATAATATGTCAAAAATAATAGGTATAGACTTGGGAACAACAAATTCATGCGTCGCCGTGATGGAAGGGGGCGAAGCGATTGTGATCCCAAACGCTGAAGGCGGGCGCACGACCCCGTCCGTTGTCGCGATCAAAGACGGCGAACGTCGCGTCGGAATCGCCGCAAAAAACCAAGCGGTCACAAATCCGGACAACACGATTTATTCCGCAAAACGCTTTATCGGCCGCCAGTATGACGAATCCATGACCGACGTAAAAAGAGTTTCATACAAAACCGCAAAAGGCCGCGACGGCGAAGTTGAAATTATCCTTGAAGGAAAACAAAAACGCCCTTCCGAAATTTCCGCAATGGTACTGCAAAAATTGAAAACGGACGCGGAAGCATACCTCGGATATGAAGTAACGGAAGCCGTCATCACGGTTCCCGCATACTTCAATGATTCGCAGAGACAAGCCACAAAAGACGCAGGCAAAATCGCGGGCTTGGACGTAAAAAGAATTATAAACGAACCGACCGCCGCCGCACTCGCGTACGGCGTTGATAAAAAAGGAGGCGAGAAAAAAGTCGCCGTCTACGACTTTGGTGGAGGAACTTTTGATATCTCCATTTTGGAGCTTGGCGAAGGCGTTTTCCAAGTAAAATCCACAAACGGAAATACACAGCTCGGAGGTGACGACTTGGACGAAAGAGTCACAAAATGGCTCGTAGATGAGTACAAAAGACAAAACGGCGCGGACATTTCAAAAGACAAGTTGGCTATGCAAAGAATCAAAGAGGCCGCAGAAAAGGCAAAAATTGAGTTATCATCTTTACACGAAACCACAATTTCTTTGCCATACATCACGGTAGACAAAGACGGTCCGAAAAATTTCGAAGCGAAATTGACCAGAACAAAACTTGAAGATTTGGTAGCGGACTTGATTGAATTGACCGAAGAACCTTGTCGCAAAGCCATGAAAGACGCGCAGATTTTTGAAAGCGACATTGACGAAGTTTTGCTTGTCGGAGGCATGACTCGCATGCCGGCTATCCAAGAAAAAGTAAAAGAAATTTTCGGAAAAGAGCCCTCCAGAGGATCAAATCCGGACGAAGTGGTCGCGCTCGGCGCCGGAATTCAAGGAGGAATTTTGCAGGGCGACAGCAACGTAAAAGATATTTTGCTTGTTGACGTCACTCCCCTTTCGCTCGGAATTGAAACACTTGGCGGAGTAAACACAGTTTTAATTGAAAGAAATTCCGCAATCCCGACATCAAAATCACAAATTTTCTCAACCGCCGCCGACAACCAAACCTCAGTTGAAGTCCACGTCGTCCAAGGTGAACGCCCGATGGCGATTGACAATAAAGCGCTCGGCAGATTTGTGCTTGATGGAATCCCGCCCGCACCTCGCGGAATCCCGCAAATTGAGGTGACTTTTGACATTGATTCAAACGGAATTTTGAATGTAAAAGCGTCCGACAAAGCCACAAACAAAGAACAGCACATCACCATCGCCGGAAGCTCAAACATGAGCAAAGAAGAAGTGGAACAACGAAGGAAGGAAGCCGAAAAATACGCCGAAGAAGACAAGAAAAAGAAAGAAATGATTGAAACCAGAAACCAGGCCGAAGGCTTGATAATCCAATCCGAAAAGGCGATCAAAGACGCCGGAGATAAAGTAAGCGACGAACTCACCAAACCAATCAAAGAAAAAATCGCAACCCTGAAAAAAGTTTTGGAAAACAAAGACGCCAAAGCCGACGAAATCAAACCCGCCTACGACGACCTGAGCCAAGAAATCCAAAAAATCGGTGCTGAACTATACAAAACCGCCCAAGCCTCAGCCCAACCCGCCGGCGCAGAGAGAAGCGAACCTGGCGACACCCCAAACGACCCAGCCCCTGACTCCGACACCGACTCCGCCTCCGACGACGGTGTCAAAGTCTACAAAAAAGGCGACAAAAAGAAAGGCAAAAAAGGTGGTGACGATGTAGTGGAAGCAGAAGTGGTAGATGAGGGGAAGTAGGGGAAAAATATTAACAGTCAAAAAGCCCTCCCACACAACGTGAGAGGGCTTTTATCTAGAATGCTCGCTAGGCAGAGTCGACACCTATACATATTTTATCAAAAACACATAAAAATTTCAAATTTTGCCACCACATAATTCCTTGATACAATAAACACACTTATGATCACAATATCCCCCATCACCTCCCCACAGTCACTCGACTTCCTCCTCGGCAAGCCGTCCTTCGATTACACATACACACAGGCCACGATTGACCTGCTCAAAAAAAACTTCAAATTAAAAGACAGTTTGTATCTCATCGCAAAAGAAGGCGCGGAATTTGTGGCTTTCTGCTCAATTGATAGAGATTAGTGGAAAGAAGGAGTGACATATAAGGTGGTGTTCTAGATCATATTGTTGACGCCAACAAGATGATATTCACACGTACCATAGCCACAAAAACCATTTTCCCGACGCCAAGAAAATGGTTTTAGAAAAATTTTATCTTTTTTTAACGAAAATTTAATCTCCCCCTGCTACACTCACCAAAATAACGTAGCAGACAATGGCTCAAGCATACCAAACAAAAGCTTCAATATTATCGGGAACAGATTTTCACGAAGTTCAGAAAAAAGCTTTCGCGATATACGCAAAGATAAAAAATAGAAGCAAAAGAACCCCCTATGTAAGATCGGCATACTTCAAAAAAGAGAAAATTTTCTTGCCTGTATTCTGGCAACACCTTTGGGACAAAGAAAAATGGCAAGACAGAATGCGCCGACTAAAATATTACGCATCGGCAATAGAATTAATCCGGCAAAACAAATTTGCCCCAAAATCAAAAGAAAATCCAAACAAGACAAACGAAATTCTCCATCGATTCACGGGAATAACAAAAGAAAATCACATATTTTATGTACAAATCAAAGAGAATAAACGATCAGGACGAAAAGATTTAATCTCCATATTCCCGGACAAATAACAAAGAAAAAAAGCCTTCCGCTAAGTGTGGTATATGAACCACGGGCCGAAAGCCTTCTTCACAAACACAATAACAAAATCAGAGACAAAAATCAAGATTTTTCAAAAGAATAATTTTAACTTTTTTTAAAGGGGTTGACAAAAGCCACCCTTCTGGTACAATAAACACCTTTTAATTATTACACACACAATTATGAGTGAAGAAATAAAACAACCTGCCCCTGACTTATCCCCCGAATTTGCACCGGGAAAACCATGATAAATACCCACAATTACGTTCATTCCTAGATGGCATGGTGGAAAACCCAGACTCCGCCGGACTAGAACTTCATTTGGAACAAGGAGACACAATCGAAATACTTGAACAACATCCAACACAAGAAACTTTTGTGAAAGTAAGAATTCTTAACAGGCAGGGCACTCCAAAATTACTTCATTTCGGGGACTTAGAAACATGGATTCACAAACCTAGAACAGGAACTTGGCTCCCGGACCGCCGCGCTGACAAAGCCCTAAGTGATGAACGAAGTAAAGCCCTCCTTGATAGAAACGCTGATGTTACTTTGCGAAGAACAGACACAGCAGACAAGGCCAGAAGTTTAATGCTTGCCGCCCAAACAGCCACAAATAATAGTAGAAGACAAACAGCTTTAATGTTCGCAAATATGCCAGGAGGAGTTGAAATACCACCACAACCTGCCACCCGCCATGAAAGTCAAATAGGCATTACACACTATAAAGAATTATGTGCCCTTGAAAGCGAAGGACTCGTTGGGAGACAAAGAATCAACGGAATAGATAGATGGGTTGCAACAGGCAAAGGCCTAGAAAAACTGAATTTATCATAAGGCCAGGGTCCGATTCCCTGTAGTTCCACCTCTAACAGTCAAAAAGCCCTCCCACACAACGTGAGAGGGCTTTTATCTAGGATTTTCACCGCCAGACTCGACACTACAAATATTATACCAAACACCTCCAAAAACTCCAAATTTTGTTCCCACACACTTTCATGCTACAATAGACCCGCCCATGAAAAAAACAATTACACAAATCAATAAAAAATCCATCAACAAAGCCGTTGAAAACTCGTCAAAAATAGAGGGAATGAGTTTGTTACGCGCGGAAAAAAACACATTTGCCGTTAAACTTCTCAAACTACATGGCAGAGCATTCTCGTTATAATGTTTCCGGAAATGAAGGGGAAATATTAAAAAACAAACTTGGCATCACCGACCAAAAAGCACTCGAAGACACCGAGACGCTTTTGCTCAAAGATACATATGTCCATTTTCTCTCATTACTACGAACAGAAAAATTTAGATTCAACGTAAAACTTATACGCGAAATTCATAATATTTCCTCAGCACACTTTACGATTGGGCAGGAAAAAACCGCACCGTAGAAATTTCAAAAGGAGGCATCCTTTTTTGCGCCAGTTCACAAATTGAAAAAGCACTACAAAATTTTGACCAAATTTTAAAAAAGGATATGTTATCGCCAAAAGATAACAAGCAAATCATCAGCGAAAAACTTGCAATTATCCATTGCGAATTTAATGCAATACATCCTTTCAGAGAAGGTAACGGCAGAACAATCCGTCTTTTTCTTGATTTGCTCGCAGTAAATAGTAAATACAAATTAATTGACTACAGTAAAAGTCCACAAACAAACTACATCAAAGCTTGCATAGCAGGCATGCAAAAAAACTATGCCAAAATGCAAAATATCCTCTATAAAGGCCTACAAATTACATAACCATGCCCACCCCAACAAAAGGATATGACATAACTTTTTCATAAATAGAATCCCTGTAGCTCCACCACCAACAAATAACCTCCACAACAGCTTGACTACCCAATTTATTGGCAGTAAAATCCGACGCCAATTACTTTTTATAATCCCATGATTGAAAACAGCCTACAAGCAATAATCGTTGACACCGACCTGACAAGATGGGGACCAGAGTTCAGAAGCCCCGAAGACCAATCAGACTTCAACCTGCTACACATGGAATTTGGCGAACCTATAAACGAAATTCTTTGTGAGACAGCCAAAAAAGCGGCACTCTGCATTTACGATGCCCGCATTCCCAAGCCGGAAGAACCATTTGATCGAGACGACACAATTCTCTCTTCGGAAGAAATAATAGCCATACACCAAGCCGTTCAAGAAAAAATAAATGAAATCATAAAATCTTTGAAACAAAAAGAAAAAAAAGCCCGTGAAGACGTGAAATTCCTTTATCCTCGCGCAAGAGCCCTTCTTCGCAGACTCAAAAAATCAACCAAAAAAAACGTTCTGGACAGAAGAAAACTCGTATATATAAAAATCCTTGACGTTTTCGTCGGAAGACGTACAATCAACCCCTTAAATAAAAGTTAACCACAAAAACCATGCCCGATTCACAAGAAAGACACGAAAACCATGAAGAAATTGAAGCACTTAATTCTCGCTACAGCGCCCTACTTGCCAATCTTGGCTTAGATCCAAACGAAGAAATAGACCAAACAGATCCGAAGTTCATAGCAAAAGCAAGACACTCCGGATCAAAAGAATCAGTACTGTTCCACCTCCACGTCGTCAGAGAACTAATTGAAAACGAAAACTACGCAGAAGCAGATGCAGAACTAGAAAAGTGGGAAGCTCTATCCATTTCAGACCCAACTAATCCTGACAATCCAAAAATCGCAGAGCTAGTCTCACAAATGTTTAATCTGACTTTTATGCAACTAATGTCAATTCGCTATTGTGCCAACCAAATTGCAGAAACATCCTTCAGAGAATGCCCCGACGGATTTGAAAATGCAAAATGGGAAAAACTCCGCATCGAAGAAGGAGAAGAAGGAACAGACGGCGTCTACCGCCTACACGTCAAAGTCCAGCGTTCAATTCCCTTCGACAGGTTCATTACAAATCACCCCGGAATTTTACAAACAGGTTCCACCGACAAAGAAGAAATGATGAAGGCAGTAAGAGAAATGATCCTTCAGCTTGGGAACAGAATATTGGAAACAGAATAATAAAAGCCCCCCACCTTTTAACATAAAAATATGCCGGCAGAGGCACCAGCGACACAACAAGACCCGGACCAAACACCACGAAATCCCACCACCAGCTATAAAGTCCCAACAGACCCCAAACCGGAGTTCACATCAGAACGCCCAATCGGATACGCCTGCGACTTTGAATCAGAAGCACTATATATCGCCGCAGTGGATCGATTAAGAATACAGTGGACCCGCGAAATTATAGCTTTCCTCCAAGCCCACGGGGAAAATTCAGGCACAAACAGCTCCGACTGGAACACGACATTGCCAGACCGACGAAAACTGGCTTGCACACTTCAATACACTAACACTCCGCAAGGATTTAATAGTTTTCCCGAAACAACATTAACAACAAAACTATCCCCCGCGAGCAACGATCAATTCGGCATGGGAGTACAAACTCAAGGACAAGATGCGTACATCCGAGCATTTTCATTAATTCTAGGAACAGACAACGAAATAAACTGGGTATTTTTCAGAGGCATTGACTCAAACCCCAAACTCATCTCCGAAGCAATCGTACAATCCGCCCGACTTCTAAAAATGGTGATTGACGAAATAAAACATCACTTGGACAAATAGGAAAATCTTGACTTTCCCTAAACAAAAATTGTAAACTCACCTCCAACTTTTAACAATTATTTACAATGTCAAACCCCGACCAAGCACCACAAGCCACCGAAGGCTTTGCCGCCGCAACCCTAAAAAAAGCCATTTTACTCGGAGAATTAGCAGTCCCCGAAACCCCGGACGCTGGAGATGAAGCCCTTGCCACCCAAATAATGGCAATCACCCCGGAAGGCATACGAGCCATTTTTCAAGACACAACACCCCCGGACACAGCAGAAAAAATCGCAACCGCCCAAGCCTGGGCAACCCAAGTCTTAGCCAACTGCAAAAGAAACCTCGACATGTTTAACGCAATCGTAGAAGCCGGCAAATATCATGGAATTTTAGAAGATAACCCGGACGGAACCGTTCGCCTGCTGGCCGCCCCCGAAACCCCAACCGCCACGACACAACCCTCACCAGCCAAAAAAACCAGAGAAACAAGAGCAAAAATACATCAATGTCTCCTAACCGACACCCCTATAACAAAGTTCGGGAGCAGAGCACAAACAGACGTCGGAGAAGCAGACGGGGTCAACACAGAAATCGGTCCGATTTCAACAGACGCACTACCAATCTATGACAAAGCCAAACCAACAACAATGGGAACACCGTCAAGCAGAAGACATGAAATAAAGAAGAAACTCGGGCTCAGAAACTAACCAACCCCCATGCACCTCCCCGAAAGAATAGCGGAACTGGACCAAGATGGCCTAAGCTGGGAACAAACACATAGACGAATTTGGACAGCAGAAGAAAAAAAACGCTTCGGCGACAGAATTCCTGAAGAAGGCCTCGGAGATGAATTTACCTACCGATTACGCGGAACTCAAACCCTTGACGTAAAATACAGGCAAGGCGTTTATCCGACTTCACGCTTTAGAAACTTCCAACAACTTATCTTCCGCTTTGACCAAGCCAAAAACCCCACTCATGGATTTGCGGGAACCCCGGGATTTGAAGGCATGGATTTAAACTCGGAAAAAATGAAATTTACAATGGGACTGTACGAAAACCCTCTCCACGTTGACACTGAATTTCAAAATTTGGGCTCGCTCCTAAAAAAAGCCCCCTCCAGCCTCATTGAACTCACTCCTCATGGCACAGAAGTTATCCAAGCCATCATAGCCGGAAGCCGAAGACTGATAGAAGCCGTCGGCCTCCCCGAAAAAGACAATAAAACTCTGGAACGCATGATCACAAGCATCCGAGGACAATTTGAACAAGACCAATTACATCTCAATTACTGGCAATACTAGCCCTTCCACCACAAATCCCACTCCCCCGCAACACTTTCTCGCAAAATTTTATAAAAATTTAATGTCACCTTGCTACACTTCCACAAATAAGTAGCAAACAATGGCTCAAGCATACCAAACAAAGGCTTCACTTTTATCAGGAACAGATTTTCACGAAGTTCAAAAAAAAGCTTTCGCACTATACACAAAAATAAAAAGCAAAAGTAAAAGAAGACCATACATAAGATCAGCCTATTTCAAAAAAGACAAAATTTTTTTGCCACTATTTTGGCAACACCTTTGGGACAAAAAAAAATGGCAAGACAGAATGCGCCGCCTGAAATATTACGCATCGGCGATAGAACTAATTCAGCAAAACAAATTCGCCCCAAAATCAAAAGAAAACCCAAATAAAACCGACGAAATTCTCCACCGATTCACAGGAATAACAAAAGAAAATCACGTATTTTACGTGCAAATAAAAGAAAACAAACAATCGGGACGAAAAGATTTAATCTCTATATTCCCGGACAAATAACAAAGAAAAAAAGCCTTCCGCTAGGTGTGGTATATAAACCACGGGCCGAAAGCCTTTTCCGTCAAAATAATAAACAAGCCCAACAAAAAAATCAAGTTTTTTCAAAAAAAACTAGAGAATCCGCCACTTTTAGCCTAAAATATCCCCAGCACAAACATTCCCATGCCAAAATTTTACGTTCTCATCGCCATCCTGAACACGCTTGATCTCGCCGCAATTCTTTGCGCGAAGTTTTGGAGCACAAGCAAAAACCCGATTTTCCTCGCGCTCACAATTTTACTTTTCGGCGGCGCAGGCCTGTGTTTTGCGCTTTCCCTCCGCTACGAAGGCATCGCCATCACAAACATTCTCTGGATCGCAATTTCCGTAATTTTAGTCACAATCGTCGGCTACTTTTTCTTCAAAGAAACCATCACCCTCCTCCAATTTCTCGGCATCGCCCTCATCACCGCCGGCCTCGTCTTGGTAAATCTGAAATAAATCCGGAACAAACCTTCCGCCACAAATCCTCCTCCCCCGCACCCCTTTCTCGCGAAATTTTATAAATATTTAATGTCACCTTGCTAACATAAAACAAGATTCAGCATGTCATTAATTTGTAAAACTGTGACAAATGGAGTACAATTGTACTATAATAATTAATCCAAAAAATATGCTTTCAACAAGAATGCAACACAGAATAAACGCTGATCTAAAAGAAAAAGCCGAATCAATCCTTGAAGAACAAGGCATCAAACCTTCAACGGCAATCACAATATTTTACACCGAAATTACGAGGACCGGCGGATTCCCATTTCTCCCCTCAAAAGTACCGAATCAAGCACTGGCAAAAGACCTTGAAAAAGCCGAAAAAGGAAAATCCATAAAAACATACAAAAACAAAAAAGATTTATTCAACCATCTCAGCAAGCTCTAAATTTTTCACAAATATGCGAACAGCCCGAACAACAAACAGATTCCAAAAAGACTACGCAAAACTCAAAAAATCGGGCGGAAAAAACATGCAAAAACTTCAAGAAATAATGGAAAAATTAATAGACGGAGAAATCCTGGAACCAAAATACAAAGACCACCCGCTCCAAGGAAAATGGAAAAATTTTAGAGACTGCCACGTAGAAAACGATTGGATTCTTATCTACAAACTGGACAAAAACGAAAACAACAAAGAACTCATCACCTTTTGCGCCACCGACAATCATTCAAATCTGTTTGAATAGTCCTTCATTTCCCAATACAATAAAATCACAAATTAACCCCTCAAACCATGACAATTGAACCCGTATATATCGGCTCGCTCGGCGCAGGATTGATTCTCCTCGCGTTCGTCCTCGGACAAATACACGTCTGGAAAGTTTCCTATTTTTCATACGATCTGATGAACGCGCTCGGAAGCATTTTCTTGGTATATTACGGCTATGTTGGCTCAGCCTGGCCATTTGTCGTCCTGAACACAGTCTGGGCGATAGTCTCACTAAAAGATTGCGTCACCGACATAATGAAAAACGCCAGAAAACCCGCATCCCTCGGCCCTTGGGAAAAATGGATGAAATAAATCCCCTCCCCGCGGCAACATAAAATCGCAACTCCACACCCCCGCTTGATTTCTCTGTGAACAATCAATATACTCAAATAAATATTTCATATCTCATTTTCCTATGAAAAAATCACTCTCAATTCTCCTTTCCCTCGCCGTCCTTTTTATCGCAGGATGTAGCAAAGCGGAGCCAACCGATATGACAACGGCAACACCTGCACCTGCCGCAAAAGAAGTAGCGGACGCACCTGAAGGATGTCCGAAATGGAGCTCAATCACAGCAAAAACTTCAGACCTTCCACAAACGACATTCGCACCGGAAAGCCAATTTCTAAACATCTGGAACAAAACACCCGATGCCGGACAATTCGTTTTCAGCAATTATCGTGTTGAAAAAGACAACATCTACGCAAAAGACGCATATGCGGCCGGCGACGCACTTGTCGTCGTAAGATTCGTTTTCCCTGACAAACTTCCCGTCGGAGTCGGCAATTACTCAAGCGCGAAAGACGCAAAAGCCAAAGTAAAAGAAGTAAACATCAGCTCTAAAGATCTTGCCGGCGGAGTCTTTGACCAAAACGGAACCATGGAAATCAGCGTCATGACCGACAAATACGCCTGCGGCAAACTGAAATTCAACGACGGCCGAAGCCTGCTTGAAGGCGACTTCATCGTGGAGGTGAATAAACTCTAAACAACCGATCTTAAATTCGGGAACCTCTCTACCAAAGAGGACATTTCGTCGCGATAAGTCTCAGCACTTCCCGTATCAACAAGCACCCTGAGAATATATTCGGCATACTCTTCACTTATTCCCGGATCATTCAACATCCCGACTATCACAGGAATTTTCGGAAGTGGCTTCCCAAGCCTATGAAAAAGAGGCAACGCCGCGCCAAACAAAGCATCCATATCCATGTAGCCATTCATCGCCCCCAAAGCTTCCTGAAAAACCTGCTCGGGATCAGGCAAAACCGCCTGCGCGAGATAGACATAAAATGTACTCCTCAAGTCCGCCCTTTCATTTCTCCCCGTTTCATTATTCATATATTTTTAATTAATAATTATTGTGCACGACATAAGTGCCATTGGTGGAATTCAAGTCCGTTAGGGCAAAAGCTCCATTTCCAAGATTTTTTATTTTAACATGTCTGCCGGACACGGTATCGGGCAATCGATCAAATGTCTCCTTCCCCAACACAAATTCTTCTCCGGCCCTGAGCGCCAATCCACCTCTGATGCCCATAGCATACTTCATATCCAAAAACAAAACACCACCTTCACGAGAAACAACAGGGACAGGAGTTAACCCCAATCTCATGGTAAGCCCTTCCCCGACGTTATATCTCACAGCAACATTTGGCTGAAGTCTCTCATTTATTTCCCCGGGTTTAATCAATATTTCACTGGAAGCATTGGGGCTGACAACCGTCCCATTCGTGGATTTCAAATCCGTAACCGTAAAAAATCCGTTCCCCAAATTCTTTACTTTAACATGTCTGCCGGACACAGTCCCCGGCATCGTAGGAAACTCTTCCGCTCCCAATACACGTTCCTGCCCGGGCTTAAGTACAAGCCCTCCGGGAAATCCCGTAGCATCTTTCAAATCCAAAAACAACGACCCGTCCGCCCTTAATGTACAAGGAACAACAGTCCTTCTCCCCAATTTTATATCAAGACCGGTTTCGGCATCAAACTTGGTCGCGACATCCGGAAGAAGAAGCATTCCCAATTTTCCTTCGACATAAGAACCATAAATAAAATCCAGCCCGCGCGTTTTCCCATCCCCGAATTCGGCAACATCAATATCCTGGAAATAATCAAAAAACTCATCATAACCAAGAGTATATTCTTTCCCTTTTGTATCGTGCGGATTCGCAATGGTAACCGTTCTTTTTTGATCATCAACAGCAACAATGGAATACGAATGTTGTTGAACAAACCTGTACTCCGAATCCATATAATACTTAACCTGTCGAAATTCACCTTCGGTATATTTGGCATACGGAGTGGGCCTTACCGGAGGAGAAGCGGTCAATATATACGCGCTCGGATTGGAAGAAAAATACTTCAGAAATTCCAAAGCCCTGGCGCGAGCAGCCGGTTTCTCGTTAAAAGACAAACGATAATCCCCCTCTTCAAGAGAATGTATATCAAAAGCATATCTCCCCAAAAAAAGTCGCATAGGCTCAGTGGAAAATCCACCTTCCGACAAAGCCATAGTCCGCCCCGGCACATACGAAAGAGCCCTGGCGGTTCTCCATTTCGCATGAGCAACAACCAAAATTTTATCACCCAATTGCCCCTGCACGGTTTTTTTAAACACCTTTTTCCCCTCTTTCGGATCCCATTCTTCTTTCCCGTCCACCTTCTCAGCCGGCACGAATATAGGATTTTGTTCTTCGGGAAATTTCACTTCCCATCCCCCCTCAACGGGCTTTATCATCCGCGCAAAAAGATAAGGGGCTATCGGATGCCTTTTCAAAGAATGCAAAAAAGACAATAAATAACAATTTCCCGTATTCCCTTGTTCAAAATGTGAAACCTCTATTCCGTCGGGGAAAAGTTGCACAAGCATTTCAACCTCGCCGTCCGTCAAACCTTCCAACTTTTTCAATTTTGAAATTTGTTCCACTCTTCGCGCTTCAGCTTTTCGGGCTTCAGCCTCGCGAGCGGAAGCCTTGCGAGCTTCCACCTTGCGCGAACCGGGTTTCCCCCCGAAAAATTCCGCCGCAGTATCATAAATTATCTGAAGAACCTGCGCTCCCGACATGCCCAAAGACATCCCGCTCTCCCGAAATTTTCTATCAAAAATTCCGGCCAATTCCTTGGCATTGGCTTTCAAATAAGCACTGATGGATCTGAATTTTTCAACCGTCTTCATAAACACTTCTTTGGACTTACCCGCAACCCCGCCAAAAAGCTCCCCGACAACTTCTTTCGCCGTCTCCTTCACCTCCGGATCTTCTATCGCCTCGGCAAGCCCAAGCGCCTGACTTCTTTCAGCGGAAAGTTCCTGTTCATTCTTGGGTTCTCTATCCGGTCCTCCATCCAACCCCTTGGCCTCGGAAAGCTTTGGCGCTTGCGCCTGCAACCTCACTTCCGTTGGCAAAGAAATTGCAATCCCTCCGACATTCCCGGTAACACCGCTAACCGTCCCGTCAAAACCGGTAACGGCTGAGACTCTCCCATTAAATCCACCACCAATTTCATAATGCCCATCCCCGCTTGCCGACGGAGCAACTGTAACAGCCCTTGTTGTCTCACGTAACGAAACTCTCCCAAATTCCTTTTGAATTTTTTCTTGCAAATGTTGAAGAGTCAATCCACAACTATTAAGAGCTGCGTCTGTAACAAATATATCTATTGATTGTGCCCCTGCCACCCTCCTGATTGACCTCAGTTTTTTCAAAACAGCCAAAACATTCGTTACAAGGATATCAGGAGAACGAACTCCATAAACATTATCCATGACAAAAGAAAATCTTTTTTTACCATCCTCTCCTTCCGTCTCCAGAACGGTAACAATTTCATCAGATAAACTTTGAGATGGACTCATATTAAACTCACGAGTAACAATAAAAAATCGATTTCTATCACCAAAGGTAAGATTAGTATCATTATTTACCTCCTTTGCCTTACAGGCCAAGCACTGGCGAATATGCGCAATAGCATCATCAAGATTGCCGGTCATAGTACTACGTAAAGTTATAGCCTTCTCACCGGCCTCGACTACAAGAATCCCACGAAAAATACTCAGTCGCGACTTAAATCTATCACTCAATTCACTTGTTTTTGTACTCGCTTCATCAAGCAATGAAAACTCCTTTACAATTGCATCCTTAACGACATAAAGCTCCATCGTAGTTTTCCTCACTCCATCCAAATACCCTTTTGCAGTATTATATTCTTCCTCCGTAATCTCATTCCGCTTTTTATTGAGAATAGATTCAAGATATTCAATATCATCACTAATCGGTTTAGCCCCAGAACCACTACTCATCTCCACATCTATTTTCTGAAAAACAGCAATAACCTGAGAAGACGGAGTAAGTGCATCTTCAAGCCGACGAACATGCCCGCTGATATCCGCCGCCTCAACAACCCCCTGAAATTTCAAGAGAGATCCAAAGATACGAGCAACTTTTTGCAATACCGGCAGAGTCTCTTTTTCATTATCAATAGGACCAAGCGCCTCTATAACTTCATCAGAATAACTTGCGTCCCTAAAGCGCATGGAAAGAGCCTTCCCAACTTTTTTAGACCCGAATCTCTGAACAACGGCAAACAAATGACGTTCCGTTTCACTAAAATTATCAGGATCTTTTAGGTCAGGCGCATGGCGATCTATCTCTCCAAGTATATCGACAATGCCTCCACTCTCACCAACCATGACGGCTTCAGTTGATTCATTAAGCTTCACAAAAAATGACTGATCAAACCCGACAAAAATATCATACGCCGCTCTTTTTGAGAGATAATCCCGTATTTTTGCCGCATTCTCATCAGATAAATGAGCGGACAAATCTATCTCCTCCCCGCGTTTAAACGCATCCCACTTCCCAAAAATTTGAAGAGAAATAAAAAACGAGAGTATTAGTCGCTTTTCCTGATTTGCATTAGAGATATTTGCAAGATAAGTTATAAACGGAGTAATCCGTTCCATCATTTCCGCCGTAATTGGAGGAAGATCTTTTAAACCCATTCCTTCTTCCAAGAAACTGCTTAACATATGCGTAATTTGAGCATTGCATTCCTGAAGAATAACCCTTTGTTGAGCAACATCATCGGTCTCCGAAATTTTAACCGCAAGATCGTCCATCAATGACTGAACACGAGGCAGATAAGTTTTGACACTACCGGAAGCAACCGAAAGAAGAGACACTACTCCCTGCGTAACACCACCATGCATTAATGCGTAATTTTCCCTATCCACCTGAAGAGCATCAAACGTACTTACGGTGGACGAAAGCAACCTCGTATCGCATCTTACTATAAGACCGAACTTTTCATAAAACGAAGCAACGTCAGAATGAGTATAATTAATGTTTTTCGCATGATTCGTCCTATCCCTCTGGGCAAATTTACGCAAAAGCGATTGAGATTTTCCCCTGACAGTCTCATTAAATCCCCCCTCAACTCTCCGTTCAAAAGAATCCGAAGAAGAAGAAGGAGCAAAATACAAAATAAATCCGATCGTAGATTCAATTACCTTATAATTCGACACACTGTACACAGAAGTAAGCAGAGTCACTTCCTGAGGAGTCAAATCACCCCACCCCTTTGCAAGCACACGGTCCCTCAACCCGATCAACCGATCAAGAATAAAATTTTTCGAGGAATCCATAAGCGCCCGAACTTGATTGTCAAATTCCAACGAAGACCCGGCCTCCCCCCAATCCAAGCGACTATAAGCAAAAAGAACAAACTGCCAATTATCCTCGGTGACACCATTTGAAAGATCATATTCCGGAAAAAGTCCTACGACACGAGGATAATCATTCCGGACATTCCCATTCGTGAAAACCCTTAACTTAAGATAACTTTTCAAAATTGTCTCCTCGCTCTGTTTCCCTTCATATTGCTTACGAAAAACAAGATATGACTCTGCGAAACTATGGAAACTGCCATCAAACAACCAAGCCCCCTGACGCAATACCTCAAAAAGAGCATGATCGTACTTTGACGAAACGGGAACATTATTAAGACTTGAATAAAGCTTAATCGCCACAGAAAGAACACCTATATTACGGACAGCATCAGCTGCATCCCGACTGGTGGTAATAACCCTTACGAACTCGCGAAACACAGCTATGTCATCTTCGCAAAGACTTCCTTCATGGACAAGAGACACCACAACAAAGGAACCATAGTCTTTCAGTATTTTAGCAATTGCAAAAAACATTTCGGGGTTTTCTTTATAGAAAACTTTCACCAAACGAAGAGTTTCAACCTCCCCATAATTCCCGGCGACACTCAAAAACGCTCTGAACTTTTCCAAATCATCCCCATAAACCTCCTTGGCTGAAATAAGAGGTTTAACATCTTCAACAGAACCATCATTAACAGAACCAGCCTTATGCCTCATAATCTCCCGAAATATCTGCCGATCCATATACTCCTCGAAATCAAGAGCCGCACGTCCAACCAAAAATTTGACATACTCCTCAAACATTGGAACATTATTCTCATATATCGGACGTCCCGACCTGACAAACAACAATACATACCCCAAATGCTCCGGACTAAGACCCGAAACCAAAGAATAAAATCTGCTAAAACCTTTTACATCTTTTTCATATAAAGAACGGACTTCATCAAGAATCTGAACCACTTCGTCCTCTAGCAGAAGATTTTCCGGCACAGTCCATTCCATCTCCGCTCTCTCCGCCGCCACCTCCGCTCTCTCCGCCGCTTTAACCGCCGCCTCACTCCTCGGATACACCTTCACCTCCGCGATACTCTGGTGCAAAGTTTTTCCGTAAATTGAAAGTTTCACAGTCCCGTCTTCAGCGACAGTTGCATCAAAAGACGAACCTTCTCTTCCCTCAAATTGTGATTTTAAATCCGCGATAAATTTTTCAGGAGTTTTGGCATTGTAAACAATTTTCTTTCCATCAATGCTCAACCCAACTTTTTTCGCATCCACTCCGGCCATATTCAAACGAAGATTTGTTCCATCCGAAGCGTTGATAAGACTTGCGAGAAAACCGAGTACCGGATGAGCCCTATCAACTCCTTCCTCCAAAGTTTCCTCCACGGTTTCTTTTGCAAATTGCACTCCGAAATTAGACAACACGGCTTTTGGATTCGCAACCGCTATTTCAAGTGGCGACAATATTTTCTGCGCCCCTTCAATTCCTTTCAAAGCATAAGACGCAATGCCGGGAACCGGCGACACCGCTCTTTGAAGAGGGTTTTTTAATGCCTTTGCTCCGACACCCAATCTTGACACACTCGCAGCCTTAAGCCCTTTAACAGCTACACTCGCGGCAAAAACAGTACCGAGCGACAGCCCGTATCCCCAATAAAAATCTTTTCTCATTTGAGCGGGATCCCAAATATCCTCACGTTTAAAATCGCTCAATCCGGCCAAATTGGTCAATTCCATTCCTACCCTTGATCCGAGAACTCCTCCACCGGCCATCCCGGCAGGAACCAAAAGCTTTGACACGGCAGATACCACCCTTGCTCCGGTCGCACCTTCGGCCAAAACCTCGGCAGGCAATAAAAATTTTGAGGACACATTTATTAATTTTGCTAATATTCTTGCACCGACCAATCCTCCTCCAATTGAAGTCGCCATCAATACGCCAAATACCGCTATGTCTTTCAGTGTCCCGTTATGATATTGCGCCTCCTTCTCGTTAAAATCTTTTTTAGCAAATTCAAGCCTTTTAAGTTGCTGAATTGAAATCGGAGAATTGTCATTTGTCAGTATCGTATCAACAGTTTCCAAAGCGTTTTTTAAAACCATTAAATACAAATCTCTAAGTTGAGGATGAAGCCTGAACATCTCACTGTCTTCATTTTTAACCTTGGAAAGTTCCAAAAATAAATCTCGGTGCATTTCCTGAAATTTAGCTCTTGTGGCCTTAACTTCAGGAATAATTTTGTCATAAGCCTCCGCCCCTTTTTTAAATATTCTTACAAGCTTTGTCCCGTGTTCCTCCGCCCAATTCGGGTCAGCCGAAGCTTTATCAAATTCCCCCATTACACCGCCCAAATTTTCAAAATGCTTGGTCACCCCGTCCATTATCCCGCCATATTTTTTATCCATTTCGGCACTTTCTTTTTTAAGTAAAGAAAGAAGAAGAGGTGACAATGAAGCCATATTCAAATCAAGGCTTTTGTATTCTTTAATCTGTAAAAACCGGGCAACTGTTTCCGATTCATTTTTTGAACTGTCCGCCTCCTCTCTCGTCTCAGTCACCACTTTTTCCCAAGATCTTGTTTCCGTATCCCCCGCGATTTTTTGCGGACGAGCACCCAAAGTGTCATACGTCGCCGCAATTGAAAGCAATTTCCCCTGAATGGAGATATGCTGATTTAACAGCTGTAAATAACCCTGCAACCTGATCGCGACTTTTCTCCTGTCCTTCGCCGGCACTTTGGAAATATCCTCATGCCTCTGCAATAAATCCTCAAAATACACCGCCTCTTTGTCTATCCTTTCAGTAAGCCCGTTTGAAAGATCTACCAACTTATCGCTTTCAAAAGCAAGCCTGCTCAAAATCGCTTCCTTCTGTGCTCCCTCAACTTTTCCGGTTTTATAAAATTTATCATAAGCATCTATCACCGCGGAATAATTTCCGGTTTCTCTGGCGATATATTCGTCCAAACTCTTTGCCGAAAATTCCGCCTCCGCGTTTTTCAAAACACCAAGACTCGCCGGCAATTGAACCGCATATTTGGCACACAGCTTTTCAATCTCACCGCTATCCTTCGCGGAAAAAACCTCCTCCGTTTCCGATTTTGATTTTTTCAAACACGCATACGCCACTTCACTTTTGCAAACACTAAGCGCCCGCTTCATTTCAAAATACGAAATATTATGCAAAGCCTCCGCAAGCCCGGCCTCATCTTTTGCCAACTCGTCGCTGAGTCCCGCGCTTCCATGAGCCTTTTTATACTCATCTATTTTTCTCTCAAATCTCTTTTTGGCCGTCTGATTTTTCACAATCTCATTTCTGTTGGCCACAAATTCCCTCGTATATCTCACCGAAATTTCCATTTGCCCTTTCGCAAATTCTCTTGCAGAAGCTCCGCCGGCTTTCAAACTCAACATCACCACAACCAAATTATCCGCAAGCAAATCTTTATATTTTTTTAATTCTTTAAAATTTTCCGGAGAAAGTTTTTTAATTTCCACGACATATTTATTCGCCTCCGCCAAAGTTATTTTATTGGCTTTCAGCAGAGACAGAAACTCCACCACCTGAGCATTGTTAAATTTGATTCCGACAGTCGTCTGCAACCCATCCATCAAAATTTTCGCATCCAAATCCGCAAGTAGTTTTGAAATCGCACTATCGGCCTCCCGAGCTTTACCAAGCATATAAAGTTCCAAAATTGAAAGCACAGTATTTCTCTCCTCATAAAGTTTCGATTTTGCAACCGGCGACGACCTTCCAAACCTGAAAAACGGCTCAATCCTGCCATAAAGCATCTCAGGCGACAACTTTTTGCCCTTCTCTCCAAACATATGATAAGCACCCCGATAAGCATTCACATCAAATTCAACCCCGATACCGCGAAATTCATCCCCGATTTTCTCCAAATATTCTTCAAACTTTGACTTTTCCGCTTGCTCCGGCCCTACCGGCACTTTCGGAGTCACAAGAATATCAGCAACCTCAGCCCCCAAATTTTGGCGCGCACCAAGTCCGGGATTTTCCGCCTTTTTTTCAGGTACCCGTTTTTCCCCTTCTTTGCCCTTATGTGACTCCAATTCCCCCATGATCCGTAATAAAAATTAATCTAAGAATTATACCATAAAACCACTCTATTTTCCCTTCACTTTGCTTGACGAAACGAGAAATAGTGTGAGAATATCGTCACATGGCAATAAGCCAAATCAAAGATATAGCGAAAAAAATACTCGATACGATGCCGGTCAGATTGACCGACCACATTTTGAAATTGTCAAAAAAATCTCCAGCCGTCGCAAAACAATTTCTTCCCGACACAAAAGAACTCAAAGGTAGCGGCTGCGAAAAGCCATTTTTGGGGATCATAGAAACGGGAATAGAAGGACTTGAAAGAATGTACATCGACCGATGTATCATCATGCCGACGAATCAATGTCCCGCATATTGTCGTTTTTGTTTCCGAAAATTCTACAAAAATTCACCGCCAATGAGCCGCGAAAACATCGACAAAGCGCTTTCCTACATCAAAAAAGACACAAGACTAAAAGAAATTCTGATCACCGGCGGCGACCCGCTCATGGATTTAAAACGACTGGAATACATTTTAAAAAATCTGAGAAAAATCCCACACATACAAAATATCCGCATAGGGACGCGCTCCCCCATGCTTGACCCGAAAAAAATCACGGACAATTTGATAAATATGCTCCTCAAATATCACAATTTTACAAAAATGAAACCGATAGAAATCGCCGTGCACTTCAATCATCCCGACGAAATCACTCCGCAATCAATAATCGCAATAACAAAACTGACAAACTCGCCGATCAAAATCTACAACCAAACGGTGCTTCTGAAAGGCATAAACGACAACCCGAAAATTCTGGAAAATTTATTCAGAAAATTGCATCTCTTGGGCGTGGAAATTTATTGTTTATATCATTGCGACCCGCTAAAAAGCGCGGAACATTTCAGAACATCCATCCAAAAAGGGATCGAAATCAAAAAATATTTCAGAGGCGCAAGAGCTTCAGGAAGGATAAATCCGGCATACATCATCGACACGCAAATCGGAAAAGTGGAAATCGGAATCGACGGACAAATTGAAAAAAAAGAAGGCAAATACGTCTGGATAAAAACACCCTACAAACTGAGCGCTTACAAATCGATCTGTCCAAATTTCAAATTACCGGAAAACCAATGCAAAACGGACAAACAAGGATACATCTCCGTCAAATATCCGGACGGAAAATAAAGCTTTTCTTTTCACCCGAAAACCCGCTATATTTAAACGGAAATCAAACTGTTAATTCCCAATGATCACAATAAATTTCGACAACACAAAAATCACGGAAAAAATTTCAGAAAAAAACATCTCGGATTTTCTGAAAAAAATTGAATCAAGAAAACAGGGATTTTACAAAATAATCGACGACAAAAAATCAATTTCGGAAATAGAAACCCTCGCAAAAAAACTGAAAAACAATTTTAAATATTTCGTAGTTCTTGGAATCGGCGGTTCGGCGCTTGGCACAATTTGCCTTAAGAATGCGCTAAAACCACACGACCACGAAAAACTTTTCGTAATCGACAACATTGATCCGGACTTCATAAAAGAAACGGAAAATAAAATCGAAATCGCAAAAACTTTATTCATTGTCGTTTCAAAATCCGGCGACACACTCGAAACATTGTCGCAATTTTTTTATTTCCGAAAAAAAATCGAGGACAAAAAACTTTCCCCGCAAAAACATTTTATTTTTATCACTGACGAAAAAAAAGGATTTCTGCGAGATACGGCAAAGAAAGAAAATTTCAAAACACTTGATGTTCCGGAAGCCGTAGGCGGAAGATTCTCCGTATTGACATCTGTAAGCCTTTTCCCTGCCGCACTCATCGGCATAAATATACAAAAATTAATCACCGGCGCAAAAAAAATGCGCGACATTTTTTCATCAAAAGATGCAAAAAAAAATCTCCCGTTTTCCCTCGCAAAGACACAATACGATTTTTACAAAAAAGGATTTAAAACAAATGTTTTATTCCCCTACTCAAACTCTCTCACAAGTTTTTCGGACTGGACGACCCAATTGATCTGCGAAAGTTTGGCAAAAAAATTCGACAACAAAAAAAGAGAAATTTTCGCAGGAATAAGCGTAATAAAAGCCCTCGGCGCAACCGATCAACATGCGCAAAGTCAGCTCTTCCACGAAGGCCCAAACAACAAATTAATAATATTTTTTGAAATCGAAAATTTTAAAAACACATTAAAAATTCCAAACGAAATTTTAAAAAACATCACTTTTAATAAACTGATAAACATAGAAAAAGCATCCACGGAAAAATCTCTGAAAGAATCAAAACGTCCCGGAATCACAATAAAAATAAACGAATTAAACGAAGAATCTCTGGGCGAACTTTTCATGCTATTCGAATGCGCAACAGCCTTTTTAGGCGAGATGATGAGCATAAACGCCTTTGACCAGCCGGGAGTGGAATACTCAAAAAAATTGACAAAACTCTCGATAAAGAATCTATAACTCACAAAATTCCTCATGAAAAAAATAAAAAAAACAGTTGCAGGAAACCCGTTCATAAATCACGCCAGCGTCGGCGAACTTTTAAAACGCAATGATTTCAGAGTAACGATTTTCGGATCGGCAAGAATAAAAAAAGACGACAAAATTTACAAACAGATATACAACCTCGCAAAAAAAATCGGACGCGAAGGCTTCGACATCGTGACGGGAGGCGGCCCCGGGCTTATGGAAGCCGCAAACAGCGGCCACAAATCCGGAGACAAAATACACCGCGCCCAATCAATCGGCCTGACAATTCGCCTGCCTTGGGAATCCGAAAAAAACGAATATCTCGAAGTCCACAAACATTTCGCAAAATTTTCAAACAGACTGGATCACTTCATGGCGCTTTCCAGCGTCGCAATAATCACACCCGGAGGAATCGGGACAGTACTGGAACTCATGTACACATGGCAACTTGAACAAGTCCAACACATCTGCCCTCTGCCGATAATCCTACTCGGACGAATGTGGGAACCTCTCATAAAATGGTTCAAAAAACACCCGCTAAAACACGGACTTATCAGCCCGAAAGACATGAACAATATCTACGTCGCGCGTAGCAACAAAAAAGCGATGGAAATAATTTTGAAGACATATAAAGTTTTTGAGAAAGAAGGCAAAAACTACTGTTCAAACATTCGAAAATACAAACTGGATTAATCTTAGGAATGACAAAATGATTTACGACAAACAAACGGCAATCCAAAGAAACGCACTCACAAAATCATTAAGATTTTTTTTCGAAAAAGAAAAATTCCTGGAAGTTGAAACCCCGATAATGGTGAAAATACCGGGCATGGAACCGCATTTAAACATATTCGAAACAGACCTGATAATCCGCTCGAAAAAAATAAAACTTTTCTTGAACCACTCCCCCGAACTCCAAATGAAAAAACTTCTTGGCGCAAATTTCGGTAATATTTTCACCATAACAAAAACTTTTAGAAACGGTGAAATCGGCGGGAATCTGCACAATCCGGAATTCACAATGCTCGAGTGGTACCGCATAAACGCAGACTACAAAGATTTGATGAAAGATTGCGAAAAACTGGTAAAAAAACTCGCCGGAAAAAATGAAATCATCTACCAAAACAAAAAAATAAGTCTAAAAACTCCATGGGAAAAATTTTCATGCGAAGAACTTTTCCAAAAATATTGTAAAATTTCACTTGACCAAAACCGCACATTCAAACAGCTGAAAAAAATCGCTGAAGAAAAAAATTTCGACACAAATTTTTGCAAAGATTGGGACGATATTTTCTTCAAAATTTTCTTAAATCACATAGAGCCTCACCTGGGCAAAGAAACCCCGACTTTTGTCTACGACTACCCGTCCACGCAAGCCGCACTTGCAAAAAAATCATCAAAAAATCCATTCTTCGCAGAGCGTTTCGAGCTATATATCGGAGGCATCGAAATCGCCAACGCATACAGCGAACTGACCGACGCAAAAGAACAAAAAACGCGCCTCATAGAAGAACAAAAACTCAGGAAAAAACTCAAAAAAACGATATTTGATATTGACGGGGAATTTTTAGCTAGTCTAGAATCCATTCAGCAAAGTTGCGCGGGCATCGCACTCGGAGTAGACAGATTGTTCATGATTTTGATGGACAAAAAAAATATAGAAGAAACTTTGCTCTTTCCACTCAACAAAATTCTTAATTAAAAAAAAATATGTCAATGACAACGGATATCAAAAAGGGACTGGCGATAAACTTCAAAAACGGCACATGGCTTGTTGTTGAAGCGCAATTTGTAAACCCCGGAAAAGGCGGAGCTTTCACAAGAGCGAAAATCCGAAACCTGAAAAGCAATCAAGTGATTGAATACACTTTCAAGGCCGGCGAATCGGTCGAAGAAGCGGAAGTAAACAGAAGACGCGCCCAATATATGTACAACGACGGCGCAACTTTTTATTTCATGGACAACGACAGCTACGAACAATTTTCGCTTCCGTCAGACATAATCGGAAACGACAAAAGATTTTTGATTGATGGAATAGAGTGCTACGCAATGCACATCGACGGTGTTCCGACAAGCATCGAATTACCTCCAAAAATGGATTTCAAAGTAATCACAACAACTCCGGGAATAAAAGGAGATACCGCTACGGGAGGCTCAAAAGACGCGACAATCGAAACCGGAGCAACGATAAAAGTCCCGTTATTTATAAAAGAAGGTGAAATAATCAAAATCAACACCGAAGACGGATCTTATGTCAGCAAAGCAAATTAAAATTTTTAGCACCAAAATCCTATGCAAGACGTAAAACACATCATCGAAAATCCCGAAAAATTTATTGAAGGGGCAAAGAATAAAAAAGCGGATGTGGACATCAAAAAACTGGTACAGCTCTACGAAAAACGAAACAAAGCGATGAAAGATTTGGAAAGTTTAAGAGCCAGACAAAATGAAGTTTCGAAAGAAATCATGTCTGCAAAAAACAAAGACGCGCTTTTGGAAGAAATGAAAAAAGCAAAAGAGGAAATAAAAAACTTACAACCGCAAATCGAAGAATTCGAAAAAGAAATAGATGAAATCGCGATAAAAATTCCAAATCCGACACTTAAATCAACCCCGCACGGAAAAGATGAAACGGAAAGTGTAGTGGTAAAAACATACGGCAAAAAGCCAAAATTCGACTTTCAACCCTTGGATCACGTTGCCCTCGGAAAATCACTCGACATCATCGACATCGAAAGAGGTGCTCGCGCCTCCGGCGCTCGCTTCTATTACTTAAAAGGCGCAGCCGCCCTTTTGGAATTCGCGCTCATCCAATACGTCATTAATAAACTAGTCCAAAAAGGCTTCACTCCTGTGATCCCACCGGTTTTGGTAAAAGAAGAAGCGATGTACGCAACAGGATTTTTCCCGGCGGACAGAAACGAAATCTATTCCGTAAACCCCGGCGAAGACAATTTATTTTTGGTCGGAACATCCGAAGTCCCGTTAACAATGTTACACGCGACAGAAATCCTCGAAGAACCCAAATTACCGCTAAGATACGCAGGATTCTCGACTTGCTTCAGACGCGAAGCCGGCTCCTACGGCAAAGATACGACGGGAATAATTCGCGTCCACCAATTCGACAAAATCGAAATGTTCTCATTTTGCCATCCTGAAAAATCCGAAGAAGAACACGAACTCATCCGCGAAACGCAAGAAGAAATCATGCAAGAACTCGAATTCCACTATCAAGTCGTGAATATTTGCGACGGCGATTTAGGGCATCCTGCAGCGAAAAAATACGACATCGAAGTTTGGATTCCAACTCAAGAAAAGTTCAGAGAACTGACATCCTGCTCAAACTGCACGGACTTCCAAGCCCGAAGATCAAAGATAAAATACAAAACCGCCGAAGGAAAAAACGAATATCTTCACACCTTAAACGGCACCGCAACGGCAATCGGTCGCACCCTTGTCGCAATCATCGAAAATTATCAAACAGCGGAAGGCGAAATAATAATTCCGAAAGTCCTCCGCCCATACATGGGAGGAAAAGAACGCATCACAAAAAAATAACCCCGCCCGGTGCTTTCACCGCGAAAAACCATGATTGTCTTACAAGAGATATCCAAAAAATTCACTTCCGGAAAAACAAAAACAGACGCACTTCTTGATGTAAATATAAAAATCAACGAAGGTGAATTTGTGGCTGTCACAGGCCCTTCCGGCTCAGGCAAAACAACCCTCCTGAACATAATCAGCGGACTCGATTCCCCGACAAAAGGAAAAGTTTTGATAAACGATTTCGATTTGAAACACATGGACGACGACGAACTTTCGCGATACAGAAACAAAGAAATCGGATTCATTTTTCAAGAATTTCATCTCGAACCTTTCTTAAGTGTCAGAAAAAATATCCTGCTCCCGACTCTTTTTGACGGACACACTCATGACGTCGAAGTTTACGCAGACGAACTTTTGAAAGAAGTGAAACTGACAAAAAAATCACACGCTTTCGCAAATCAACTCTCCGGCGGCGAGAAGCAAAGAACCGCAATAGCAAGAGCTTTAATCAACAAACCAAAAATAATAATCGCAGACGAACCGACAGGAAATCTTGATCAAGAAACAGGCGACGCAATAATAAATTTACTGAAAAATTTACAAAAAACACACGGCATCACACTCATCATCGCAACTCACGACAAAGAAATTGCCCGCATCGCTCAGCGCATAATCCACATTGAAGACGGAATAATAAAACGACACTAAAATTCACGCGGTTGCACAACCGCACAACTAAAAACATGATTTCAATTGCATTAAGAAGCATCATCGCACATCGCTCACGTACAATACTTTCGATACTTTCCGTGGCAATCGGCGTCGCGTCGATTTTCCTTTTTGTAAGCCTGATAAACGGCATCAACAAAGCCTCAACAGAACAAACCGCAAAACAAAATCCCTTAAATCAAATCGTCGTAAGACCACTCCTCGACAAAACCGGACTCGTATCCTTTCTGACAAAAACAGAAAAAGACCGGCTTACCGACAAAACAATCGAAGAAATCCAAAAAATCGACGGAATAAAAAATATTTATCCGGAAATCCAATTCGGAAATTTTGCATCAATCGAAGTGGAATTGACAGGCATCGGCGTGCTCACCGACTCAATGATTTTCGGCGTTCCATATGAATTTATAAAAGACGAAATTCCGAATCCCGAAATCTGGGAAAAAACAGAAGAACCATATCCGGCGATTCTTCCGCGAAAAATTCTTGAGCTCTACAACCTCTCCGTCGCCTCTCCGCAAAGCCTTCCGCTCCTTTCCGAAAAAGACCTCATCGGAAAAGAAATAATTTTTTACCCCAGATACTCAACATTTTTCGGCTCCTCGGAAAATGACAAATCAGACAAAATCACACTGAAAATCGTCGGGTTTTCCGACAAAGCAAGTCTGCTCGGCCCGACTATCCCGATCGACACGCTAAAAACAATAAACAGATATTACGCGCCTACCGGAAACAATTCATACACACAACTTTTCGTTGAGACACTGGACCAAAACAAGACCGTACAAGTTGCAAAAGAAATCGAAACGCTCGATCTTTCGACACAATATTTCACGAAAGACATGAAAGAAATTCAAGCGAAAATTTCATATTTATCAATCGGTCTCGGACTGATTACCTTAATAATATTATTGCTCTCGGCAATCGCGATAATCAGCACATTCCTGAGCCAAATCGCAGAACGCAAAAAAGAATTGGGACTACTTCGCGCACTCGGCGCAACCCGAAAACAAATCAAACTTTTGATAATGTCCGAAGCCGGATTTATCGGATTCATCGGCAGTATTTTCGGCATCGGCATGGGAATTTTAGCCGCCACAATCTTCGACAAATACGCAATCGCGGAACTGAAAAACACCATCGCGCTCCCCGAAACTCTTTTTCTCATCACCCCGAACATAATCATAGCAACCCTCGCTTTTGGCGTCTGTCTGTCAATATTCACCGCCTACATCCCCGCCCGCTTCGCCTCAAAAGTCGACCCGATCACCGCATTGAAATAATCCCCCTAACTTTTCACCGGCGGATTTTCCACAATCATTTTCACGACTTCATCAACATCATCGGAAATCCCGAGCATATCATGATATTTGAATCCCTCGGACAAGTGCTGAACCAATTGATAAACCTGCGAGTCCTCGCTCCAAAATTTCTTCCCGAAAAAAATCATCGGGCTCACCCATCCAAAACTTATATAATGATCCTGCGCGGCATCGGTAAATATTTCCTGAACGGTCCCCGCACTTCCCGGCCCGTAAATAATTCCATGCAGAGCCACAGCCAAAAGAACATCTTCGCGAATCGCGTTTGAAAAATATTTCGCAATCCCCGTCGCAAAAAGATTCGACGGCTCATGTCCGTAAAACCAAGTCGGAATCGCAATATTCTCAGCTCCCGTCGGATACATTTCCATAATTTTTTTGGATTGATCTACAAATTTTTCATCTTTAAAACTCGGCGCCAATTTCAAAATTTCTATGGCCTCTTTTAATTGCACCTCCGTTTTTCCCGCAAGATAAGCCCCCAAATTCGCCGCCTCCATAATCCCAGGCCCTCCCCCGGACAAAATCAAATAACCTTTTTCGGTCAAAATTTTTGAAACCATCGCAACTTTTTCATAAGAAGGATCCGTTCGCAAAACACTGTGTCCACCCATCACACCCACACATTTTTTCTTTGTCATTCCGTTTTCATCAAATTCAACAATATCGTAAAGCGCATCATCAACCGCATGGTCATGAATCCTCTCGGCAAGCGCCTCATTGATATCCCCCGAATTTTTAAACGACAAAAAATGATCATAAATTTTCAAATCCAAACTATGATCATCTTTGGTGTCATACCCGTCCATTAATTCATTCCAAGTATAAAGATTTTTTCTGTAAGGATCATAAGGAAGTCCCACGATCTTCGGATAAATTGTCGCACCCTTCTGCACCAAAATCGCCTCCGTCTTTTGATCCATATCGCACCCCAAAAAAGTCGTATTCGCCAATTTAATATTCTCCCAATCGATTTTTTCTTTCCTGAAATCAAGGCTCTGAATCGTCAAATTCAAAAGCACATTCCCCTGCCCCAAAAGCTCCTTCATCGACTTTATTTCCTTTATCAATTTTTTAGGAACAAACATAATTCAAAAAGTTAAATTCTACAAAAAGAGTATTTCACAAACAGACATTAATATAAAGATTTTTATATCCACTTCTGCGTGATACAAAATCCATTTGCATTTATTCCCCGAATTGATACAATCAACCGCCTGATAAAATAACCAAAGATAATATGGCACAAGAAAAACCTGACAAAACACCTACGGTTACCGAAACTGAACGTTTAGGAATAGAAGAAACAATAAAATCTCTACCTGCAGACCTAAAAGATCAGGCCAGAAAAGCTCTTTTAGGCGCATCAGCACTAATAAATATGGGCAAAGCTGATGAAGCCGCCGATGCCGAATCAATGAGAGAGCTCCAAAAAATTTCGCACAGATAATCAACTTATCAAGCAAAGAAAGCCAAGCGAATATAGACATTTCTCAAAGTTTTTTTGTTCTGGGATAGTTTGCCCGACTGGCTTAAATACTTCTTTCCATACACGCTAATACATCCAGCATTTGAGCAGCTAAGGCTTCGCGCATTTTCACTATTTCTTCTCTAATTTCCGGATCCGAATCGAGAATCCTATCAATAACACATCCTCCATCATATTCCGGATAATATGTATCTACTCCCATGATTACATCTCCTATACAAGAGGAAAATCCGCCAGGAACTCTTTTTTCAGCGCTAACTAATTCTTCGTGTGTTCTATGAAAATTTTCCATTTGTACCTTGCAGTTTTGTTCTATACGCGCTTTTGCACCAGCTGGATCACTGCTTCCTCTAACTTTTGCCTCCACTATTTTTGCCCTTGGACCGTTTTTTTCTATCAATTCCCTAGCGTTGAGAAGTCTTTTTCGAAGATCTTTTTTTATGCTTTCTGTTTCTTGTTGAGACACGACTGGACCAGGTACCTCAGGTACAAATTCGACTCGGCCAGGTAATTCAGGCACCGGTGGTGTTTGCGGATATTCTTCCGTTTGCGGATATTCTTCGGATGCAACTACTCGACCTCCTGTTTGTATCGTTGGAGTGGCGGAACATTGTGGCAAGAGAGAGAGCAATATCCCCATTCCTGCATTCCTAAGTCCTAGTGTATTCATTTTCTTGTTGTTATTATTGCGAATGCGATTCTACACCACAAGTTCCGTGCTTGTCAATAGGTCCGTAATGGCTCAATAGCTTGGCAACACCTGAGGTAAAATAACTAAATAAAATCCTCTTGACTTCCCGTCAAAATACCATAGAATCAAACAGTGATTAATTCTGATTAATCGGAATTATCTCACAAAGACCTTCAAATACGAATGTGTTATGGCAAATTTGGTCTTCAATATGCAAACTTTGACCACCTTTTTATTATGCCAAAAGCAAAAAAAACACTCAAAAAATCTTCAAAAGAGCTTTCGAAAAAGGTAAAAAAATCCGCACAAAAAGCTTCTCCAAAAAAGGAGAAAAAAGCTGGAAAGAAAACGGAAAAACCCCTAAAGAAAGCCGTCTCTCCTCAAAAGAAGAAAGACATGGTTTTGCCTTCGGAAATTCTGATTAAACAAGACCTTATTATTCAAAGGAGCAAGCGAAAATATATAACTCCTCAAATCGACAGAACAGTATCGATTCCGGGACTTATCGAAGTCCAAACGAATTCATACAAATGGTTTTTGGAAGAAGGAATTCGTGAACTGTTAGACGAAATCTCCCCTATCCAAGACTTCTCGGGGAAAAAACTCGAACTCCAATTTTTGGATCATTCTCTCGGCGAAATAAAATACAACGCCGAAGAAGCGATGAAAAAAAACATCACTTTCGAAGCCCCGTTAAAAGTACACGTACAGCTCATAAACAAAGAAACGGGTGAAATCAAGGAACAAGACGTTTTCCTCGGCAATATCCCGTTAATGACAAACCGCGGAACATTTATTGTAAACGGAATTGAAAGAGTCGTCGTGAGCCAAATCGTACGTTCACCGGGAGTTTTCTTCTCGAAAAATCCGGCCGCTCCCGGAATGCACAGCGCAAAAATTATTCCAAAACGCGGAGCATGGCTTGAAATCGAAACCGACAAAAAAGGGGTAATCACGGTAAAAATCGACAGAAAAAGAAAAATTCCGATCACTTCCCTGCTAAGGGTCTTCGGATACAAGACGGATAAAGAAATCGGAGATTTATTTAAAGACGAAATAAAAGACATCGAACACGATTCAATCACATTAACACTTGAAAAAGACCAGGCGGCCACACCTGAAGAAGCATATCAAAATATTTATAAAAAGATCCGCCCGGGCGATTTGGCAACAGCGGAAAACGCGAAAAACCTGATAAACTCGATGTTTTTCGACTATCGAAAATACGACATGGGCCCCGTCGCAAGATACAAATTGAACAAGAGATTCGGCCTGACAATCCCAAACAAAAAACAAAATCACACTTTCCAAGTCAGTGATTTGGTCCACATCCTCAAATACTTGATAACTTTAAACAACGGAGACCTTGCCCCTGACGACATCGATCACCTTTCAAACAGAAGAATTCGACCGGTTGGAGAGCTTGTACAAAACAAATTCCGCGTCGGCTTGCTGAGAACGGACAGAATCGCAAAAGACAGAATGACGGTCATGGATTTGGAAACAGTCACCCCTACACAACTTGTAAACTCACGCCCGATTACCGCGGCGCTAAGAGAATTCTTCGCAAGTTCACAGCTTTCACAGTTCATGGATCAAACGAATCCACTATCAGAACTCGAGCACAAACGAAGACTCTCGGCTATGGGACCGGGAGGACTTTCACGAGAACGCGCATCATTCGATGTTCGTGACGTGCATCCTTCTCATTACGGAAGAATCTGTCCTATCTCGACTCCTGAAGGACCGAATATCGGACTTGTCGTACACTTGGCGACATACGCGAAAGTAAACGAATATGGCTTTATTGAGACGCCTTTCCGCGAAGTTTCCGACGTAATGAAAAACGTTGAAAAAAATCTCGTCGGAAGAATTTTAAGAGAATCAATTGAAGACAAAGGCAAATTAATCGCAAAAGCCGGAGACGTTGTGGACGAGGAATCGGCAAAAAGAATCGCAAAAGTAAAAATTGACGAAATAAAAGTTCGCCCGTACATCACGGATCGCATAAAATATTATGATGCCGATGCGGAACAAGAACTCATTATCGCGCAAGCAAACTCGGAATTGGACGAAATCGGACAATTCACAAGCACCCGTATTTCGGCCAGAAAAAACGGAGAACCGTTGCTTGCTCACGTAAACGACGTAACGCACATCGACGTTTCCCCAAAACAGATTATATCAATCACAACAGCCCTTATCCCGTTCCTTGAGCATGATGACAATACTCGTGCATCCATGGGCTCGAACATGCAACGCCAAGCCGTTTCTCTCGTTTCGCCGCATGCGCCTATCGTCGGAACCGGTATCGAAGAAATCGCGGCGAAAAGCTCCGGACAAATCATCTTGGCCGAAATGGACGGAACAGTTTCATACGTTGACGCCGACCAAATCACAATAGTATATGAAAACGGAAAACAGGTCACATACAAAGTCACAACATACCAAAGATCAAATCAGGGAACATGTATTCACCAAAGATCAAAAGTCGACAAAGGACAACAAGTCCGCAAAGGAGACGTGTTGGTTGACGGACCTGCAATCGACGACGGAGAGCTTGCACTGGGGCAAAACCTGCTCGTAGCTTACCTCCCGTGGGAAGGTTACAACTTTGAGGACGCCGTAATTTTGTCCGAAAAAATTGTAAGGAAAGGACTTTACGACTCAATCCACATCGAAACATTCACGGTCGACGTACGCGAAACAAAACTCGGAGCCGAAATAATCACAAGAGACATCCCGAATGTCGGCGAAACAAAACTGAAAGATTTGGATGAAGATGGAATCGTCAGAATCGGAGCGACAGTCCACGAAGGAGACATCCTTGTAGGAAAAATCACACCGAAAGGCGAAACCGAATTAACCGCAGAGGAAAGACTACTAAGAGCAATTTTCGGAGACAAGGCAAGAGACGTAAAAGACACATCATTAAGACTTCCGGGAGGAGAAGGAGGAAAAATCGTTGCGATTCAATTATTCACAAAAGAAAACGGAGACGAACTGCAAACAGGAGTTTTGAAACAAATCAGAGTCGACGTCGCGCAAACAAGAAAAATCTCAGTCGGAGATAAAATGGCCGGACGTCACGGAAACAAAGGAGTCGTGTCTATCATAGTTCCGGAAGAAGACATGCCATTCTTGCCTGACGGAAGAGCCGTAGACATTGTCCTAAATCCACTCGGAGTCTCCTCTCGTATGAATATCGGACAGATTCTTGAAACACATTTGGGATGGGCGGCAAAAGAATTGGGCATCACGATCGCAACACCGGCATTAAACGGAGTCCCGACGGCAAAAATCACGGAACAACTCAAAAAAGCCGGCCTTCCCGAAGACGGAAAAATCACGCTTTACGACGGAAAAACAGGAGAAGCATTTGATAGAAAAGTCACCGTCGGTATCGCATACATGATGAAACTTCATCATTTGGTTGAAGACAAAATCCACGCAAGATCGGTCGGACCATACTCTCTTGTCACACAACAACCGCTCGGAGGAAAAGCCCAACACGGAGGACAGAGATTCGGAGAAATGGAGGTGTGGGCGCTCGAAGCATACGGAGCCGCACACGTTCTGCAAGAAATGCTTACGATCAAATCCGACGACGTTTACGGAAGATCAAAAGCCTACGAATCAATCGTAAAAGGCGAACTGATCAAGAAACCACGCATACCTGAATCTTTCAATGTTCTTGTAAAAGAACTTCAAAGTCTCGGACTTTCAGTGAACCTTCTTCAAACGGGGGAAATTGAACAAGAAATGGACGAAGAAGAAATACTCGAAGAAGATCCGGAAATCAGGGAAGAAGTCCCTGAAGCGGTAAAAAAGGAAATCGCGGAAGAAACCAATGAAACCTCTGTCGGAGAAGGCGGACTGGAAGGAATGGACGAAGACAGCATAAGCGAAGACCTGTCGCCATTGGCGGACGAAATACAAGAAGACGAAGGCGAAAAATAATTTTATTACCAACTTAATATTAAATTTATGAGATCAATAAACAAAGTAATAATAATCGGAAACCTTACTCGCGACCCTGAAATGAGACAAACTCCAAACGGACAAAGCGTCACGACATTCGGAGTTGCAACAAACCGCCAATGGGTCACAAAAGGAAACGACAAAAAAGCATCAACGGAATTCCACGAATGTGTCGCATGGGCGCATCTTGCCGAAATCTGTGCAAACTACATCAAAAAAGGAAATCTTGTTTACGTCGAAGGATACCTGAAAACACGCAGCTGGGACAGCCCGGAAGGAGTCAAAAAATTCAAAACCGAAATCGTGGTCCAGGATCTTGTAATCCTTGAAAAACGAAGAGCGGGAGAAGGAGAATATGTCCCGAGCGAAGAAGAAACGGCGGGAGAAAGCGCCCCCGTTTATGAACCTTCGGAAGAAGAAGTCCAAAATATCCCAAATGATATCGATAAAGACCTCGGTCTTTAATATAAAAACCATTAAAAACTTATAAACATTATGGTTAAAGAAAAAACAACCAAAGAACAGATTTCAAAGGACAAAAGCCCAAGAAATCAAGACAGAAGTCAGGAAAGAAATCAGGATCAGAACAAAAACATGAAATCCGAAATCTTCAATGCGATTACTCTTGCAGTCGCATCTCCAGAAGAAATACTTTCGTGGTCTCATGGCGAAGTCAAAAAACCTGAAACCATCAACTACCGCACCCAGAAGCCGGAAAGAGATGGTCTTTTCTGCGAAAAAATATTCGGACCGACAAAAAACTGGGAATGTTATTGCGGAAAATACAAACGAATAAGATACAAAGGTGTCGTTTGTGAAAAATGCGGAGTCGAAGTCACAAAATCCGCAGTAAGAAGAGAAAGAATGGCCCACATAAAATTGGCCGTACCGGTTACCCACATCTGGTTTTTGAGATCAACTCCGAGCAGAATCGGGCTTCTTTTAGACCTTCCGATTAAAACATTGGAACAAGTTGTGTATTTCGCGGCATACGTGGTTTCTCAAGTCGACGACAAAGAAAGACTCACAGCCCTCGAAACGGTTCACAATGAATACAAGGGTCAGAAAAAAACGATACAAAAAGAATTCAAAGACGAACTTTTGACGGCGGAAAGCGCAAAAACAGCGGAAGACAAAAAGAAAAGAGAAATTGAAATCGAAAAAGAATTCGCAAGAAGAACGGAAGAATTGGACTACCAACATTCGGAAATGAAAGAATCCCTCGAAAAACTTAAGGTTGGAAAAGTCTACTCTGAAATCGAATACAGAAAACTTGCGATGAAATTCGGTCACGTCTTCAAAGCGGGCACCGGAGCTGAGACGCTACGCGAAATCATCGCCGCAGTCGATCTCGAAAAACTTATCGAAGAACAGAAAAAAGAATCCAAAAGATCAACGGGACAAAAACAGAAAAAAATCATCAAAAGAATCAAATTGGCCGGAAGCCTGCTAAAAGCGAACATCCGCCCGGAATGGTTCATTATGACAGTCCTTCCCGTAATCCCGCCGGATCTTCGCCCGATGGTTCAACTCGACGGAGGAAGATTCGCGGCTTCAGACCTAAACGACCTTTACCGACGCGTAATCAACAGAAACAACCGTCTAAAAAGACTTCTCTCGATCGGCGCCCCTGAAGTAATCTGCCGAAATGAGAAAAGAATGCTTCAGGAAGCGGTCGATACACTTTTAAACAACAGCGCGAGACAAGGAAAAACCGTTTTCTCCTCGGGAGATAAACGAAAACTACGTTCTTTGTCGGACATGTTGAAAGGAAAACAAGGACGTTTCAGACAAAACTTGCTTGGAAAACGTGTCGATTACTCAGGACGTTCCGTAATTATCATTGGACCAAAACTAAAACTACATCAATGTGGAGTTCCGAAAATAATGGCTCTTGAACTGTTCAAACCGTTCATCATCGGAAGACTTATCAGAGACGGCTACGCACACAACATCAAAAACGCGGAAAGATTAATCCAATCATCAAAACGTGAAGTTTGGGATATTCTTGAAGAGGTCACAAAAGATCATTACGTACTTTTGAATCGCGCCCCGACCCTTCACAGGCTCGGAATTCAAGCATTCCAACCGATTCTTATCGAAGGAAAAGCCATCCAAGTCCATCCGCTCGTTTGTACGGCTTTCAACGCCGACTTCGACGGAGACCAAATGGCCATCCACGTACCTCTTTCAAAAAACGCGCAACTTGAGGCAAAATCCCTCATGGTTTCCACGAAAAACCTGCTTAAACCTTCAGCCGGAGAACCTATCGTCACACCTATCCAAGACATGGTTTTGGGCTGCTACTACCTGACAAGACTTATCAAAGACGCAAAAGGAAAAGGCATGGTCTTCGCAAACACTGAAGAAGCGGTTTTCGCTTACCAAAGCGGACACGTAGAACTTCACGCCCCGATAAAATCAAGAGTAAAAGGAGAAATCCTGGAAACAACAGTCGGAAGACTTATCTTCAACAGCTTCCTGCCGCAAGGCCTCCCCTACTGCAACGAAAACATGGGCAAAAAACAGCTTTCAAATCTTGTAACGGAATGTTTCGAGCATTTGGGAGAAGCAAAAACGGCGATTCTTGCGGATAATTTGAAAGACCTCGGATTCAAATTCGCGACAAAATCCGGAATTTCAATCGCACAAAACGATATGGTAATTCCAAAAGAAAAAACCGCGATCATCGACAACGCATCAGAAACAGTAAAACAAATCAACAACCAATACTGGAAAGGACTTGTTACCGACGACGAAAGATACCTCCACACAATCAAAATTTGGACACAGGCGAAATCCGATATCACATCGGTGATGATTAAAAGCGTAGAGGAATCAAACAGCATTTATTACATGATCGACTCCGGAGCCCGCGGAAACTGGGGACAAATCACACAGCTCTGCGGTATCAAAGGACTCGTCGCAAACCCTGCCGGAAAAACCATCGAACTTCCTGTTAAATCAAACTTGAAAGAAGGATTTACAATTCTTGAGTACTTCATCGCCACTCACGGAGGACGAAAAGGAAAATCAGACACGGCCCTAAAGACCGCCGAAGCCGGATATTTGACACGTCGTTTGGTAGACTCAAATCAGGACACGGTAATCAGAGAATACGATTGCGGATGCTCACATCCACACGAAATCACACGTGAAGAATCGGAAAAAATCGGAGAAAAATTCGAAACGCGCGTTTACGGAAGAACTCTCGCGGAAGACTTGAAAGATCCGAAAGGCAAAGTGGTTCTCAAAAGAGGCTCAATCATCGAAAAAGACACATTGAAAAAAATCCATGAATTCGGAGTAACCTCTGCGCTGGTTCGCTCAATTATGACATGTAAAACGGAAGGTGGAATTTGTATCAAATGTTACGGAAAAGACCTCGGAACAAACAAAGAAGTCGATCTCGGAACAGCGGTCGGAATCATCGCCGCACAGAGTATCGGCGAACCGGGAACACAGCTTACCATGAGAACCTTCCACATGGGAGGAGTTGCCGAAGGAAGCGACATCACTCAGGGTTTGACCCGTGTTGAAGAGCTTTTCGAAGCACGCACCCCGAAAAAACCTGCAATAATTTCAGAAATAGAAGGAAAACTGAAAGTCTCACAAAAAGGCAAACAAACAGAACTCACAGTCACCTCTCAAGATTCGGTTGAAGTTGAATATGTAATGACTTCGGATCTCGAACCGGTCGTAAAGAAAGGCGACAAAGTAAACGAAAAAACAATAATCGCAAGAGCCGAAGGGGCAAAAAACACAATCAAGGCTGAAGGAAGCGGAAAAGTTGTCGTCGCAGACGCTGAAAGAATAGTGATCAGAAGCGAAGGCCCGATCGAAAAAGTATACAAAGTCCCGGTCGGAAGAAGCGTTATTGTCAAAGACAACACGATGGTAAACAAAGGCCAACCTCTGACAAACGGACATTTGGACTTAAAACAATTGCTAAGACTCACGGACACATACACTGTTCAAAAATACATCGTCACAGAGGTACAAACAATTTACGCGTCACAAGGACAAAGCATCAATGACAAACACATCGAAATAGTCGCAAGACAAATGCTCTCGAAGATGCGCATTATCGACAGTGGCGACACGGAATTTTTGCCGGGAGAAATCACAGACATCATCAAATTCAACAGAATAAACGCAAAAGCGAAATCGAAAGCGAAAGGAGAACGCCTGCTTCTCGGACTTACAAGAGTGGCTTTACACACAGAAAGCTGGCTATCCGCCGCGTCATTCCAGGAAACAATCCGCGTACTCGTCGAAGCCTCTACAACAAGCCGAATGGATCGCCTTGAAGGATTAAAAGAAAACGTGATTATAGGAAAATTAATCCCTGCCGGAGAAACATTCAGAAGAAAGAACAAAGAATTGGTCGAACAAGTGAAAGCACAGACGAAAACACTCGAAAAAAGAGCCGAAGAAGTCGAAGAAGTGATAGAGGAAGAAAAGAAAATGTTGCCGGTAATATAGTTTTATCTTGCTTTTAACAAAAACTTAATATAAATTAGCCAAGCGTAAAGCCGGGCATATATCTAATAAAATCCACATGCCAACAATAAATCAACTGATCAGAAAGCCAAGAAGGAACACTTCAAAGAAAAGCAAATCACCTGCTCTTCAATCGATATTCAATCACTTGAAGACAAAATCAAACGCGCTGTCATGCCCGCAAAAACGCGGAGTATGTACAAGAGTCACAACAATGACTCCAAAAAAACCAAACTCAGCTTTGCGTAAAATCGCCAGAGTACGTCTCACAAACGGAGTTGAAGTTTCAGCGTACATCCCGGGAGAAGGCCACAATCTGCAAGAGCACTCGGTCGTAATCGTAAGAGGAGGAAGAGTCAAAGATTTACCGGGAGTGAAATATCACATAATAAGAGGAAGCCTCGACACGCAAGGAGTTCAAAAACGGAATAAAAGCCGTTCAAGATATGGCACAAAAAAACCTAAAGCATAAAAATCCATAAATATGGCAAACTATAAAGCAATCAAAAAATTCGTCCCGGAAGAATCATCCCCGATGCAAGAAAAGTTTATAAACTACATAATGCTTGCCGGGAAAAAATCCACAGCCAGAAAAATTTTCAATGAAACATTAAAAATTATCAGCAAAAAAACATCAGGCGATCCTGAAAAAGTATTCAAGACAGCCATTGAAAACATAAAACCGCAACTCGAAATCAAAGCAAAAAGAATCGGAGGCGCGGTTTATCAAATCCCTATGGAAGTCAAACCGGACAGACAGTTGGCGGTGGCTTGCAGATGGCTGATTCAATCATCAAGAGGCAAAAAAAGCGGAACAATGGCCCAGCGCTTAGCCGGTGAAATTGTCGAAGCATCAAACGAACAAGGAACGGCATTCAAGAAAAAAGAAGATATGCATCGCATGGCACAAGCCAACAAAGCCTTCGCTCATTTGGCAAAATATTAAAAAATCTTTTAAAACTAATTACCAAAAAACATGGCAGACGATTTAAGAAATTTACGCAACATCGGTATCATTGCGCATATTGACGCCGGAAAAACGACAGTTTCGGAACGTGTTTTGTTTTACACGGGAAAATCATACAAAATCGGTGAAGTTCACGAAGGCGCCGCAGTAATGGACTGGATGGACCAGGAAAGAGAAAGAGGAATTACGATCACATCAGCCGCAACAACATGTTTTTGGACAACTCCGGAAGGGCAAAAATACAGAATAAATCTTATCGACACCCCGGGACACGTGGATTTCACGGTTGAAGTGGAACGCTCGCTTCGCGTACTTGACGGTGGAGTTTGCGTTTTCGACGGAGCGATGGGAGTTGAACCACAATCCGAAACAGTATGGAGACAAGCCGATAAATACGATGTTCCACGTATCGCTTTCATAAACAAAATGGACAAAATCGGAGGCGATTTTTACATGAGTTTGGACTCGATCCACAAAAGGCTAAATCCGCATGCGGTAGCCATTCAGCTTCCTATCGGACTTGAAAAAGATTTCAGCGGAATGGTCGATCTCGTCGAAAGAAAAGCATACACGTTTGAAGGAGACAAAGGAGAAAAAGTAATCGAAATTCCGGTTCCCGAGGACATGAAAGAAAAAATGGAAGAATTCCGCGCAACATTGGTTGAAAAAGTCTCCGAACACGACGACGCAT
Organism: Candidatus Altimarinota bacterium; assembly: GCA_041663205.1. Lineage (GTDB taxonomy): Bacteria > Patescibacteriota > Gracilibacteria > UBA1369 > LOWO2-01-FULL-3 > UM-FILTER-38-24. The sequence goes on along the minus strand of JBAZQZ010000003.1, from coordinate 42,935 downwards.
TGATGGAAAAATTCATAAACGGACAAGAAATTTCAGTTGAAGAGCTCAAAGCCGCGCTAAGAAAAGCCGTAATTCACACAAAACTTTTCCCGGTCATGTGCGGAACAGCACTGCAAAACAAAGGAGTTCAATTGCTTTTGAACGCAGTTTGCGCATACCTTCCAAGCCCGCACGATCTGCCTCCTATCAAAGCGATAGACATAAAAACAGGAGCGGACATCGAAAGACATCCCGACGCAAAAGAACCATTCACAGCGCTTGCATTCAAAATCGCGACAGACCCGTTTGTGGGATCGCTCTGCTATTTCCGCGTTTATTCGGGAACACTCGAAGCAGGAAGCTATTTGCTGAATGCGACAAAAGACAGTAAAGAAAGAGTCGGTCGTATTCTCCAAATGCACTCAAACAACAGAGAAGAAATCAAAGTCGTACACGCCGGAGACATCGCCGCATTAGTCGGACTAAAATCGACAACAACAGGAAACACGCTTTGCGACCCTGCACATCCCGTTTTGCTTGAATCAATAACATTCCCGGAACCTGTTATCAGAATCGCAGTTGAACCGAAAACAAAAGCCGACCAGGAAAAAATGGGATTGGCTCTTCAAAAACTTGCTGAAGAAGATCCGACATTCCGTGTAAATTCAGACCAGGAAACCGGCCAAACAATCATCGCCGGAATGGGAGAACTTCACCTCGACATCATCGTTGATCGCATGAAAAGAGAATTCAAAGTCGAAGCAAACATCGGTGCTCCGCAAGTTGCATACAGAGAAACAATTACAAAAGAAGTAAGATGTGAAGAGAAATACGCAAAACAATCCGGTGGACGTGGACAATACGGACACGTAATTCTAAAACTTTACCCGCAAGAACCAGGAAAAGGATACGAATTCGTCAATTCAATTGTCGGAGGAAAAATCCCAAGAGAATTCATTCCGGCCGTTGACAAAGGTATCCAAGAAGCGCTTACCAGAGGAATTACAGCGGGATATCCGGTAGTGGACATCAAAGCCGAACTTATAGATGGAAGCTTCCATGAAGTGGATTCTTCCGAAATGGCATTCAAAATCGCCGGATCACTCGCATTCCAAAGCGGAACAAAAGCCGCAAATCCGGTTATCCTTGAGCCTATCATGAAAGTGGAAGTTGTCGTTCCTGAAAATTATTTTGGAGACGTAATGGGAAATATCAGCTCTCGCCGCGGACAAATCCTTGAAACCGGCGACCGCACAATGGTCAAATTCATCAAAGCCACAATCCCGTTGTCTGAAATGTTCGGTTACGCAACCGACCTTCGCTCAATGACCCAAGGCCGCGGAAATTACACAATGGAATTCGGCTTCTACGAAAAAGTCCCACGTAATGTCGCCGAAACCATCATCGCAAAACGCACGGGAACGAAGTAAAAAATTCCTCTTGCATTACCCTAAATTCTCGTATATATTTCCGGGGCTGTTGAACTCGGCAATCTTACCGCAGGTTTCAGCCAGCACCCAATTATTTAAATATCATTTTAACAACACCAATATGGCAGAAGGAGTATTTGTGAGAAACAAGCCACACGTAAACGTCGGTACAATCGGCCACGTTGACCACGGTAAGACAACTCTCACAGCTGCAATCACTATGGTTGCCGCAAAAAACTTCGGAGGCGGAAACAAGGCGGTAACATACGCCCAAATTGACAACGCTCCTGAAGAAAAAGCTAGAGGTATCACTATCGCTACCTCACACCAGGAGTACGAAACGGCAAAAAGACATTATGCTCACGTTGACTGTCCTGGACACGCCGATTATGTAAAAAACATGATCACCGGAGCGGCACAAATGGACGGAGCTATTCTTGTAGTATCCGCCGCAGACGGCCCGATGCCACAAACTCGTGAACACATTCTTTTGGCTCATCAGGTAAATGTCCCATACATCGTTGTTTTCATGAACAAGATGGACATGGCGGACCCTGAAATCGCAGACCTTTCAGAAATGGAAATCCGCGAACTTCTAAAAAAATACGAATATCCGGGAGATGAAACTCCTATCATTAGAGGATCAGCTTTAAAAGCAATGGAACATCCTGAAGATCCAGCAGCGGCAAAACCGATTCTTGATCTTCTTGAAGCTTTGGACAACTACATTCCGGAGCCGGTTCGCGAATTGGACAAACCATTCTTGATGTCAGTTGAAGACGTTTTCTCTATCAAAGGTAGAGGAACGGTTGCAACAGGAAGAATTGAAAAAGGAGTTGTTAAAGTAAATGAAGAAGTTGAAATCGTCGGAGTTAAAGAAACAAGAAAAGTCACTGTTACAGGTGTTGAAATGTTCAAAAAAAGCCTTGACCAAGGACAAGCCGGAGACAACGTCGGACTTTTGCTTAGAGGTATTGAAAGAGAAGAAATTGAAAGAGGACAAGTTATTGCAAAACCGGGTTCAATCACTCCTCACACAAAATTTGATTCTGAGGTTTACGTTTTGACTAAAGATGAAGGAGGAAGACACACTCCATTCTTCAAAGGATACAGACCACAATTCTACATCCGAACCACAGACGTTACAGGAGCTGTTGAGCTTCCTGCAGGTGTCGAAATGGTTATGCCTGGAGATAACATCAAAATGGTAATCACACTTGGAGCTCCTATCGCCTTGGACGAAGGAACACGTTTCGCTATCCGCGAAGGTGGAAGAACAGTCGGAGCCGGAGTTATCTCAAAGATTCTTCAGTAATACGACTCTCTCCGAAAATCGATTCACGAAAATTTTAAAAAGACCTCCCTAACCCGGGGGTCTTTTTTTGATTCAACTTCTTTTATCCAATCGAACCGGGCACAAACCCCATGCTTTCATCATCCCTGCGAGGAGGTAATTCGGGAACAGCGCTGGACACTCTCTCTTGAATTGCTCCGGCAACAGAACCGGGAGACTGAGCTGTTGGCCAAACCCTCGTTGCCTCAGAAAGCGGTGCAACCGGCACTTCGCCGGCCCCGGATACCCCGACTTGGCTCGCAACATTCACCTGTTCCGGCATTTGTCCCTTAACCGCCGGCCTACTATCAAAAAGATCAACGGGAATTTCCAATTCAAACAAAGCTCCCCTCGGTGTTACTCTCAACCCCTCCGTAGAACAAAGCTGAGAAAACGAAACGTCCACTCCCTCAACGGAAACAGGATAATCGTTTAACCCTTCCACCCTCAAAAACTGCCCGCCTTCCCCGCTGACAGCGGAAAATCTCAAGGCTCCAAAATCAACACCCAAATCAATGCCACCGAAATTCTTGGCCAAAAAAGCCTTAAAACGCATAACAAATGCCGCCCTCGCAGACTCAATCATCCTGCATAATCCCAAAGAACCGACACCCTCATCTATGGCTTCCGGAGAAGAGTTCCCGGCTTCCATTGCCCCGGCCGGTCCTCCTTCACTGCCACCTCCGTTTCCTCCCGCATTCACCTGCCAAGAAGGAGTCACGTAATCAATGGATCGCGCACGAGTGTCAACCCCTGCATCCGTACTAACTTCCTCAACAGGGAATCCGATAGACTCGGCATGTCTTGCATCACCACTCATAACATTATTTTAACAAATTATTACAGTATTATTATAAGCCAAAACAGCAAAAAAGTCAATCTCGCCCGAAAACAGACAAATCGCAACAAATTTTCTTGACTTCCCTCTCCCAAACATATATAAACCTATTACAAAATTGATTTTCTGTTTTTAGGAAATCACTCGCCCACTCAACACATCGAGCAAGCGGGACAGTTCGAGCCTACAATACATAACCAACCAAAACCATGGCAAACAAGCAAAAGATTCGCATCAAAATCAAATCATTTGACCACAGGGTAATAGACGAAACGACAAAATTGATTATCGACACAGCCGAAAAAACAGGAGCGATTATTGCAGGCCCGATTCCATTACCGACAAAAACTGAAAAATTCACGGTAAACAGATCAACATTCGTGCACAAAAACTCGCGCGAACAATTCGAAATCAGGACACACTCCCGATTAATCGACATCCGTGAAACAACGCCAAAAACCATCGAATCCCTCTCAAACCTAAGCCTCCCGGCCGGCGTTCAAATCGAGATCAAAATGTTGTCCGAAGACTAGAAACCTTCTACTCTACACAACCGGTAACTCTTCTTCTCGTCTCACTCATCCCTCCGTGAACACGTTCACGTGGTTTTTCCTCAACAGCCGATTTCTTGGTAGTCCCCATTTCAATTCCCGAAATTCTCGCCAAATCGGAATAAGAAATTCTGACGAAAGCATTTCGTCCGGAAAATTCTTCGACTTCAAACCTGATTCCTACCTTCCTAATCGCATTTTGGACCCTCGACGTAAAATTTCTTAAATCAAAAGCAACTCCGTCCGGATACTCATCAAAAAAACCGGAAACCTCATTTTCCCCCTTATCCTCACCTTCCCCCTTCCACCCGCCTCTTAAAACCAAATCCAAAACCTCTCCAAACAAAGCTTTTCCAAAACCCAAAAGCCTCACCCCTTGTAAAGTCTGGTAATGCTCCACAATATCCGCCACCGTCACAGTTCCTCCCAAAGTCTTATCCGTCCTTGTTCCCTCCAAAGAAACACCTTGCCTATCCATAATTTATAAAATTAAAAAATATTTTAAAAAAATTTAAACTTTGCCACCTTCCTTTTCTCCACCATCTCCCCCCACTTCCGTACTCACCCCATCGCGATTAACCGCAAAAAACCTTCCACTTCCACTCCTCCTTCCTGTCCCGGGACTTCTCTCAATTTCCCTGGCACCAATGTCCCTAGCCACAGACGAGTCCCTCTTTCTCAAAAGAGCTGGCGCAATTCTCCCAACCCCCTCCCTGATAGCCATTGAATCACTCAATCTCTCAACAACACCGCCAACACGCCCGCCCTCACTTACACTCAAACTCTTCGGCAATTCGGTCAATTCCGCAAGACGATTAAAAGAAACAGAAATTTTCTTAAGAACAATTCTCCCGCTCCCATCTTTTATATGAGTAACACTCACCCCCTTAGATAAAAGACCTACCAACACACCTCTACTGATTTCAACTCCCCCGTCAAAAGACAAACAATAAGCCTCCAATTCTCCGTCCAAAGTAAAAGTCCCGGCCGAAATATCATCCAAAAACATTGACTCCTCACCCAAAACAGCCTCAAAAACCCCTTTCCCGAAAGAAAAAGATTCTCTATGCCTGCCACGAATTCCAGCCCCTATGGCCTCAACACTTCCAAATTTTTTCAAATCCTCAACAGTCATTCTATGCGGAACAGTGCCTTCACTTTCAGCACCAGCCACTCCACTCTCATCCCCCTCATCCCCAACTGCATCTTTACCGATTTCTACTATCATATATTTATGGTTAATAAACAAAGGATACAGTTTTATCATCATTCCCCGACAAACACAATATTTTTTTTAAAAATTCTTGCTCCCCCGGGGAAACATACAAAATATTGACATATACCCCACCAACGATTTACAATGCCGCCCAATTTAATTATTTAACAAAATTTTTATGCCACGAAATTGTGAAATTACCACCTTTGCCGAAAAAGATCACCGATTCAAAATAGCAGAAACTTCGGAAGGAACAGGAAGAACAGTCACCGCTTTGAACGAAGAAAAAAGAACAGTCACCGCTTTGAACGGAAAAAAAAGAACAGTTACCGCCTTGAACGGAGAAGTCCTGTGTCAATGCGACGGAACATTAAAAGCCGTAGCCGCATGTCTGGCGAACGCAGTAACCCTTAGAGGGATGACCCCGAGATCATCGGATGCAGACGCGCTACAAAAAATGTCCACAGCATGTGCGCACTATGGCGCAAAAGAAATTGCAGACAATACCGACGCAAACTTTGCACGAAATCAAGCAAGAGACCTTCCACAACCACAAAGGCAAGGAGAGAACTAGTTTTTGAATAAATACATTCTCCCTTCCCTCTCACGAAAAAATTCTCTTGACTACCCAAAAACTCATCTGTATATTCTAACGGCGATTGACTAGCAAGTTAAAAAAGTTTTAAAGGGTTTAAAGAGTCGAAAATCTTTTAAAGCTTCCCGATTTAAGGGATTAACCAATACAAATTATGTCAGGAATTCTCGGCAAAAAAATAGGAATGACCCGTCTTATACAAGACGACGGCCGCGTGATCCCGATTACTGTCATACATTGTGAACCAAACGAAGTGGCACAAGTGAAGACGGTTGAAAAAGACGGATATCCGGCGATAGTCCTCGGTTTTTCCAAATTGAAAAAACCTACAAAGACAAAAAAATTCGCCCACGTAAGAGAATTTAAAATCACAGCAGAAGAAACCGCAAACTACAACAAAGGAGACGCAGTAACATGCGAATCCTTAAAAGACGTTAAAGAAGTGATAGTTACGGGAATTTCAAAAGGAAAAGGTTTCCAAGGTGTAATCAAGAGGCACAATTTCGCCTGCGGACCTATGAGCCATGGCTCACATCACCACAGAGAACCGGGATCAATCGGTCCCAGAGCAAAACCGGGAAGAGTCGAAAAAGGGAAAAAATTACCGGGCCACATGGGAACGGATCAAGTCACAATTCACAAAGTACAAGTCGCTTACCTGGACATCGAAAAAAACTTGGTCGGACTGAAAGGAGCGGTTCCGGGAGCCAAAAACGGATTGGTAATAATAAAGAAATAATACACACATGAAAGTAGATTTATACAAACAATCGGGAGAAAAAACGGGGACACTCGAGCTTCCAAAAGAAATGTTCGAAATTCCGTTTAATAAAGACTTGATCCACCAAGCGCTTGTAATGCAATCGGCAAACCGAAGAATCGCCATTGCTCACACAAAAACAAAGAAATTCGTTCGTGGAGGTGGAATCAAACCGCGTCCTCAAAAACATTCCGGGCGCTCAAGACAAGGATCAATCAGATCCGCACAATGGAAAGGAGGCGCAGTATTATTTGGACCATTGAACACAAGAAATTTCTCAAAAAACATGCCAAAAAAACAAAGAAAAATAGCTTTGTTCTCAGCATTATCGGAGAAAGCCAGAGAAAACGGAATCATCGCATTGGAAGGATACGAATCATCGACATTAAAGACAAAAATGTTCGCGGAAATGCTAAAAAAACTGCCGATTGAAAGAAACGCATTATTCCTACTCGCCGAAAAAGACACTGCAATCACGAGATCAAGCAAAAACATTCCGGAAGTAAAAACAATTTTGGCACAATACATAAACATCGAAGACTTACAAAAATACAGAACTGTCGTTATACTGAAAAACGCTATGGATAAACTAAAAGAAACATTCTTAAAGCAATAAAAAATGCAAGGATTAAGCACAATAATCGGACCGGCGCAAACTGAGAAAAGCTCACGCCAACAAGAAGCGAAAAGATACGTGTTCAAAGTACAAAAAGACGCCACGAAAATCGCAATCAAAAATGACATCAAGAAACTTTACGGCGTAGACGTCGCAGAAGTAAAAATAATGATTGTTCCGAAAAAAGAACGCTTGGTAAAAAGAGGCTACCCTATGGTAAAAAGACCGATGCACAAAAAAGCGATCGTAAGCCTCAAAGGCAACAAAACATTCGATCCGAATAAATTTAAAACTGTTAAAGAAAAATAATCCATGACGCTAAAGAAATTTAAACCAATTACACCGGGAAGAAGACAAATGACGATATCTTCATTCGAAGAAATCACAAAGTCAACCCCTGAAAAAAGCCTTACTGCAACACTGAAAAAGCATTCAGGAAGAAACAACGTTGGAAGAATAACAGTCAGACACAGAGGAGGCGGAACACGCAGAAGATACAGATTTATAGACTTCAACAGAACAGACAAACTGGACATTGAAGGAATAATAAAAACCGTCGAATACGATCCGAATCGCACATCAAGAATCATGTTGGTACAATACGTGGACGGAGAAAAAAGATACCATGTTGCACCGGAAGGAATAAAAGTCGGAGACAATGTTATCTGCAAAGAGAAGGCAAAAATCAAAGACGGAAACAGGATGATGATCAAAAACATTCCTGTCGGATACAATATTTATGAAGTGGAATTGCAAGAAGGACTTGGTGGAAAACTTGGAAGAAGCGCGGGAGCGATAATTAAGCTTGTTTCTCTGGAGGGCACTCACGCCCAAATACAAATGCCTTCAGGAGAGACAAGATTAACGGGAAAAACCTGCTACGCCACATTGGGAACAGTCGGAAATATCGAACACAGCAATATCTCAATAGGTAAAGCGGGAAGAACAAGACACATGGGACGCAGACCTCAAGTAAGAGGAAAAGCTATGAACCCGTGCGATCATCCACATGGAGGAGGAGAAGGAGGATGTAGTATCGGCTTGAAATACCCAAAAACTCCATGGGGAATGCCGGCGCTTGGATTCAAAACAAGAAGACGCAAATTCACTAACAAGATGATCGTAAAAGATCGAAGAAGGAAATAATTAATTAATAAAAACCATGGCTAGAAGTTCAAAAAAAGGACCATACATAGACCCGAAACTCACGAAAAAAGTTGAAAAACTGGACTCTGCCGGACAGAAACACCCGATAAAAACATGGTCGCGCGACTGTAGCATCTCACCGGACTTCGTAGGACACACATTCGCAGTCCACAACGGAAACCAATTTATCCCGGTCTACGTCACGGAAAACATGGTGGGACACAAACTCGGTGAATTCTCCCCTACTACAAAATTCAAGATTCACGGAGGTAAACTAGCCAAAGCGGAAGCATAATAATCAAAAAAAATGAAAGCAACTATAAGACAAGCAAGGATAACATCAAAAAAATTAAATCTCGTAGCCGCGTTGGTGAGAAAAGAAATGGTTCAAAACGCGCTTGATATCCTGAGATTTACACCGAAGAAAGGAGCAAAAATCCTTTCCAAAGCGATCAAATCGGCGGCGGCAAACGCAGTGGAAAACAACAAACAAAAATTGGAAGACCTGAAAATAAAAGAAATTGTTATAACCGAAGGAACAACATTCAAGAGAAGCGTACCGATTTCAAGAGGAAGGATGCACCCGATCTTAAAGAGAAACGCACACGTAACTATAAAAGTTGAAGCTGTTAAAACAGAAAAAACTAAATAATTATTAACAAAGCCAATGGGACACAAAGTAAATCCAAAAATCATTAGAATGAGAATCACCAGAGATTGGGATTCAAAATGGTTCGCGGAGAAAAAAGAATTCAAAAAATTGTTCCTGCAAGACATAAGCCTTGAAGCATTGATAATAAAAAATCTGCCTGAGGCTGAAGGAATCGGGAAAATCGAAATAATGAGAACCCAAGGCAAAGTGATAATCAATATTCACACGGCAAAACCGGGACTTATAATCGGAAGAGGAGGAGAAGTGATTGAAAAATTGAAAGACATTCTTGTAAAAAAATATAAAGAAACATTCCTTATTAACATCAAAGAGATCAAGAAACCGATGCTCGAGGCAAAAGTTGTCGCAGAATCAATCGCAAAACAAATCGAAAAAAGAGTTTCTTACAGAAGAGCCACAAAAATGGCAGTCGAAAAAGCGATGGAAGCCGGAGCGATGGGAGCAAAAATATATGTTGGAGGACGTTTGAACGGAGTTGAAATTTCACGCAGCGAATTCTACGCAAGAGGAAAAATCCCGTTACATACATTCAGAGCCGACATCGACTACGCATCATTACCCGCCTACACAACTTACGGAAAAATCGGAATAAAAGTATGGATTTACAGAGGGGACGTCTTCAAAAAAGACCTTGCCTCAAAACTTTATCAACAAATAGAAGAACTTAAACAGGCTTAATATGTTAGCACCAAGAAAGCAAAAACACAGGAAAGCTCAAAGAGGAAGATCCGACACAAAAGGCATCGCGATGCGCGGAAACAGGCTCTCGTTCGGAACCTACGGACTGAAAGCGATGGAAGCAAAAGAATTAACATCAAGACAAATCGAAGCGGCAAGAAGATCGATGACAAGATTCATAAAAAGAGGAGGTAAAATTTGGATCACAATATTCCCACACAAACCGTTGACGAAGAAAGCGCAAGAAGTACCTATGGGAAGCGGAAAAGGAGCACCTGAATTGTTCGTTTGCCCTGTCCATCCCGGAAGAATTTTATTCGAAATGGAAGGCGTGGACGAAGCAACGGCAAGAGAAGCGATGAAATTGGCCGCATACAAACTGCCGATAAAATGTAAATTCATAAGCTCTAACATAAAATAAATAATGAGAACAATAGAAGAATTAAAAAAATTGGATCAGAAAGGGCTTCAAAAAGAGCTTGAAGAAACAAGAAAAGAGCTTATCGAAAGAAAATTCGACGTAAAAAACAATCAAGCAAAAAACATACACTCGATCAAAAAATCAAAAAAATATATCGCACAAATTCTAACTGTACTAAACAATGAGGCATAAAAAAGGACAAGTAGTAAGCACAAAACAGCAAAAAACACTTGTCGTAAAAGTGGACAATTACAAAACGCATTCGAAATATAAAAAAAGATTCAAAGTTTCAGCAAAATTCCACGTTGATAATCCTGAAAACAAAGCGTTTGAAATTGGAGAAACAGTGGAAATTTTTGAGACAAAACCGCTCAGCAAACTAAAAAGATGGACTATCGTTAAACCACAACAACAATGATTCAACAGGAAACAAAATTAAAAGTGGCTGACAATACCGGAGCAAAAATCGCCGAGTGTATCAAGGTCTTGGGAGGAACAAGAAAAAGATACGCAAGAGTCGGAGATACAATCGTCGTATCAATAAAAGAAGCGAATCCGAAAGGAATAGTGAAGAAAAAATCAGTGGAAAAAGCCGTAATTATCAGACAAGTGAAAGCATTCAAAAGAAAAGACGGCTCAGCGATAAGATTCGACGACAACGCAGTAGTTATAATCGATAAAGAAGGACAGCCAAAAGGAACACGTCTTTTCGGCCCGGTAGCGAGAGAATTACGCGAAAAAGGATTCCAAAAAATTATATCATTAGCAACTGAAGTACTATAAATATGAAAGTAAAAACAAACGATCAAATAGTCGTCATCTCGGGCAAGGACAAAGGAAAGAAAGGAAAAGTTCTGCGTGTTATCACGAAAGACAATAAAGTGGTTGTGGAAAAAATAAACATGAGAACGAAACACATCAAAAAAACCGCCCAAAAAGCCGGAGAAAGAATCAAATTCGAAGCGGCAATCGATGCGTCAAACGTAATGGTGATTTGCCCAAGTTGTGAAAAAACGGTAAGAGTCGGCTTCAAGAAGCTGGAAAACGGCAAAAAACAAAGAATTTGCAAAAAATGTAAAGATTCAATAGATAAAACAATTCAATAATCATGACAAAAACAGTAGACCTAAAAACCAGATTTAAAACCGAAATAGCGCCTGAGCTAAAGAAAACGCTAAAGCTGAAAAACGTTATGGCGGTCCCGAAAATAGTAAAAGTCACATTGAATGTCGGACTTGGAACATTTATTAAAACTCACAACAAAGACTATTCAAATGTAATCGAAACTCTCACGAAAATCACGGGACAAAAACCTGTTTTGACTAAAGCAAAAAAAGCCATTTCAAATTTCAAAACAAGAAAAGGCGAAGTCATCGGAACAAAAGTCACATTAAGAGGAGAAAGAATGTACGACTTCCTGAACAAATTGATCAACATCACTTTCCCTCGTGTAAGAGACTTCCGCGGAATTTCCCCGAAAGCGTTCGACGGGAAAGGAAACTACACTGTCGGATTTAAAGAGCACATGGTTTTCCCTGAAATAAGCCCTGATGACGTTATGAAAATACACGGACTCGAAGTATGTATCGCCACCACCGCAAAAGACAACGAACACGGATTTGAATTACTGAAAGCATTCGGATTTCCATTTAAAACATCTACTAAATAATAAACAATGGCAAAGACGTCCCTAATCAATAAGTGTAACGGAAGAAAAGCGCTGGCATCAAAGCAAAAAGCCGCAGGCGTAAAAATAACATTTCCGACAAGAGTATACAACAGATGCGAGCTGTGCGGAAAAACCAGAGGTTACATGAGGAAATTCGGAACTTGCAGAATTTGCTTCAGAGAATTGGCCAGAAGCGGAAGAATAATGGGAGTCACAAAATCATCTTGGTAAAATATAAGTAAAAATATAAGTAAATTAAAATGAACACAGACCCAATCGCAGATTTGCTCACTAGAATAAGAAACGCTCTAAACGCTCATCACGAGACGCTAAGCGTATCGTACTCAAAAATAAAAGAAGGAATTTTGAGAATTTTAAAAGACAAGAAATTCATTGAAGGATACGAAATCCAAGAAGAAAAAGGAATGAAAATCATCGAAGTACAACTTATAGAAGAACGCATAGGGATGACATTAAAAAGAATTTCGAAACCGGGACAAAGACTTTATGCAAAAACAGACGAACTAAAATCAATCAAAAGCGGACTCGGAATCCAAATAGTTTCAACTTCAAAAGGTTTAATGTCAGGATCTGAAGCAAGAAAACAGAAGTTGGGAGGAGAACTAATCTGCGAAGTATACTAACCTAAAAAAACAATGTCACGAATAGGAAACAAACCGGTGGAAATCACAAAAGGAGCGCAAGTCGAATTAAAAGACAATGTCGTAACCGTAAAAGGTCCAAAAGGAGAACTTAAAAGAGAGTTTTCAAAAGAACTGAATATCGAAATTACGGAGACCCAAATCGTAGTCAAAAGAAACAACGACCTTAAAACCACAAGAGCTCTACACGGACTGACAAGAAAACTCCTGGCGAATATGATCGAAGGGGTAACAAAAGGATTCGATAAAAAACTTGAAATCATCGGAGTCGGATACAGAGCGCAACCAAACAAAAATAAGATCAGCATGACCCTCGGCTTCTCTCATCCGGTGGAATACACAGCTCCGCAGGGAATTGAATTCAAAATGGACACGGAATTAAAAAACGTAATAGTTGTATCAGGAATCGACAATCAAGTGGTCGGAGAAGTGGCGGCGAAAATCAGATCATTCAGGAAACCTGAACCATACAAAGGAAAAGGAATCAGATACTTGGGAGAATACGTTCCAAAGAAAGCCGGAAAAGCGGCAGCGACAGCGGCTAAATAAAATATAATTAAATCACAATGAAAAATCCAACATTAAGAGCAAGAAGACACGCAAAAATACGCGCAAACATGCGTAATAACGACAAACCAAGGTTGATTGTTTTCAAAAGCGTAAGATACACGTACGTCCAACTTTTCGATGACAAAACGGGACACGTCGTCGCGGCAAGCTCAGACATCAAAGACAATTCAAAAGCAAACAAAGTTGAAAAAGCAAAAAACGTCGGAACTGAAATCGCAAAAAAAGCGCTTGAAAAAAATATTACAGAAGTAGCATTCGACAGAAACGGCTACAAATATCACGGCCGCATCAAATCTTTGGCGGATGGTGCGCGTGAAGCAGGATTAAAATTTTAATTAACATACAGCCATGACAAAAAGACCGCATTCAAAAGGAGAAGTCCACAAAGAGCAAAAAGAATATGATGAACAAGTCATAGAGATAAGCCGTGTCGTAAAAGTTGTAAAAGGAGGACGCAGACTTAGATTTCGAGCAACCGTTGTCATCGGGAACAGAAAAGGAAAAGTCGGAGTAGGCATCGGCAAATCGAACGAAGTGACGGGCGCAATCCAAAAAGCGATTTCACAAGCAAAGAAAAACACACTGCAAGTTTTGATGGACCAGGGAACAATTCCTCATGACGTGGAAGTAAAATTGAAATCGGCACACATCAAATTCATGAGAGCCAAGCCGGGTACCGGTATCATCGCAGGAAACACAATCCGCAAACTTCTTGAATTGGCGGGCTTAAAAGACATCTACACAAAATCACTCGGAACAACAAACAAAATCAACAACACAAAAGCCACATTCGAAGCCTTGAAACTTCTACGCACAACTCCGGGAATGGATAGCCGCGCAAGAAAAGTGGCCGACACGCGAGCCACGCTTGCGAAGCAAGCTCAACCCAAAGCAGAACAACCAGCTAACCAAGTAAAAACCGCACCAAGCCCAGCAAAGCCTGTTGCACCTAAAGAACAAACTACACCTAAACAACAATAAACCATGTCACTACAAGATTTAAGAAGCAAAATGGGCAAGAAGAGAAGGAAAACCCGCGGTCGAGGAAACGCATCCGGACACGGAACACACTGCACGAGAGGAGGAAAAGGACAAACAGCCCGCACAGGATCAAGCAGAAAACCGGGATACGAAGGAGGTCAAACTCCCCTACTTCGCAAAATGCCAAAATTGAAAGGATTCAAAAATCCATGCAAAGTAATGTTTAGAGTTATATTCACCGGAGATCTGAACGTATTCGAAGAAGGAACGGAAGTAAACGAAAAAGCCCTCATCGAGAAGCAATTGATTTCGAAAAAAGAAAACCCAATAAAACTTCTTTCAGGTAAAGGCAAACTCGAGAAAAAATTAAATATAGTAGTGAATAAAGCATCAAAAGGTGCTATAACTGAAGTGGAAAACGCAAAAGGAAAAGTCGAATTAACAGAAAAATTCCCAAAGTAAAATGTTCTCATACCTACAACAAATTTGGAACTCAAAGGATTTAAGAACTAAAATCCTTTTCACAATTGCAATCATGATATTGGCAAGATTTCTTGGCCATATCACCGTGCCGGGAGCCAGCATGGAAGCCATCAGCGCCATGACCACACGAAACGAACTTCTGCAAATGTTCAGCCTACTCACGGGAGGAAGCATGGAAAATTTCTCAATCATTTTGATGGGAATCTCTCCGTACATCAACGCATCCATCATTATTCAACTCCTTACTGTAATCGTTCCGAAACTTGAAGCACTTTCAAAAGAAGGCGAACAAGGCAGAAGAAAGCTAAATGCATACACTCGTTGGCTTACCTTCCCTCTCGCATTTTTCCAATCATATGGAATGATTTTACTTTTGAATTCACAATCGCAAACACCGATAGTCTCAAACGTCACAGATCCGTCGATAGTACTTCCGATAATGCTCACAATCACAGCAGGTTCGGTACTTCTCGTCTGGCTTGGAGAACAAATCACTGAGCGCGGAATCGGAAATGGAATCTCAGTACTTATCTTCGCCGGAATCGTTGCGGGAATCCCTGAAATGGTGGGCAGAGGCCTTTTCCTCGCAAGCGAAGACGAATCAAAACTTATCCCTTTTATCACAATGGTTCTCGTCACAATACTTCTTGTAACGATAGTTGTTTTGGTAAATGAAGCCCAACGAAAAATCCCGATCACCTACGCAGGCCGAGGAGTTCGCGCAAAAAGCGATCAATCATTCCTTCCGATCAGAATCAATCAAGCCGGAATGATCCCTATCATCTTCGCGGTAGCCCTCATCAGCTTCCCCGGACTTATGTCACAATTCCTCCTGGGCGCAAAATCCGAGTGGCTTAGAAACGTGGGAACTTACATGAAAGACATGTTGCTCCCCGGGTCACTGACATATCTTTTGATATATTTCTTGCTGGTCTTCGGATTCACATATTTCTACGTTTCAATCACATTCAAACCTGAAGAAATCTCTGAAAACATTCAAAAAAGAGGCGGCTACGTCCCCGGAATTCGTCCCGGCAAACAAACTTGCGACTATATCGCAGACATCTCAAGCAAAATGACATTCTTCGGAGCATCTTTCATTGGAATAATCGCAATCCTTCCGATGGTCACACAAATCTTCTTCGAATCAAGCGGAATCGGCACAATCCCTCTTCTCATGACCGGTTCAGGAATCATCATCATCGTCGGCGTCGTCCTCGAATTAATCCGCCAAGTCAACGCCCAACTCGTAATGCACGATTACAAGAAGTTCTACTAGCACACTGCGAAGCTGTGACTCCCCCTCCCACTCATATCCCCCCGGCCTAAAAAGCTCTTTACATATAAAATTTCCACAATTACAATGACCTCCTTTTATAAAATTAAAATCATAAAACCATGTCATTAAACACATTAGGAAAAGCATTTTTAGCAGTCACGCTCGCAGTTGCCTCACCAAATCTTGGATGTGACAGAGCGCAACCAACCATTTCCGGAGAAACCACCCCTGAAAAAAAGCCCCCAACCCCTACAACCACCATTGGAAACAACGAACAACAAACAAACATAGAAACCCCAATCGCTTTAGGAGAACAAGAAATTCCGGAGTGCGGCAAAGGAATAAGAATTACTGACGGACACCATGTAAGCAGACCATGGGGCAGTACTGAAGAAAATTTTGAGTGTGCATGGGATCATCTTAATAACAAAGACTGTCGCGCAATTAGAGAAGAAGGCCGTGCGAAAATAGAAAAAATTCCGTCTTTATTTGAATGCAAAGAAGGACAAGTCAAGCTCATAGCACAGCCGTCAGAACTTGCAGACATAAAAGATTTCAGTTTCGCAATTCCTCAAACAAGAGGTAATTGTGACCAAGCCATAGCAGATTTCAGTCGCAGGATTTCAAGAGTTCTGAGAAGACTAACCTGTGGGAACAAAGACAAAAAACCATACGAAGAGCTCCGTTGGGGAGAAAGCGAAGGCGGACGCATTTACAATCCATGTAGTGGCGGACACTGCTAACCCCTACTGCTAACCCCTACCTCAAAACCTAAACAATATTGCTTATAAAAATAATCTTTTTCATAAAAATTTTGAATTTCAAATTACTCAGTATATAATCAAACCAGGAATAACTTACTAACAATATGGCTCGCACAAAAACAGGACAATTCCAGCAAAAGAGGAGCAACACTCAGATGGGAAGCATAGAAAAAATGTATGGTAAAGATTTTGGCATTCGTAGCGACAAACAACTGGAGAGCTACCTTAAAGAAAAAGGCTATGGGTCATTGAGTCAACTTCTTAAAAATGCCTAAAAATAAATTTCATAGCTCCGTAAAATTTATAGAAGTAGAGTACCTCAAAAACAATAGGTTCTCTTTCATAAAAAATGAAATCTTAAAAGAAAATATTGCTATAAATATGCAATACATTGTTTTTTTACTTTCATTAGAGGAAGAATATGAACTACCTGGAGCCGTTACATATTCCTCATTTAAAACTATAATTGTACTTACAGCCTCTATCGTTGAAAGTCTCATCCACTACAAATTAGATGAATTGATCAAATCAAATAAAATCAAAGAAGAAGACGTAACGGAAAAAGAAAAAAAATATACAGACTGCAAAATACTCCACAAAATATCAGATACCGAACAAATTTGCGGAATAAAAAAAACCACTAAAGCAAAGAGACTCTCCCATGACACAAACTTTGTAGATTTAAATAACACCGCCAAAAGAAGTGGACTTTTTACAGATGATTTATTTCGTAAATCCGACAAAATAAGAATAGCTAGAAACAGACTTCATCCATATGGACTAAAAGAAGTTGACAACAAATATTCAAAAAAAGACATCAACAATATTTTTTCTATGGCAGAAGCAATCATTAAAAGAATTCAAACGTATTGACTCTAACAAAATATTATTTAATTTTTTAATCATGGACTTAATTTTCTTTGGAATGCAGGGCGCGGGAAAAGGCACACTCGGAAAACAAATTTCCGAAAAATACGGACTAAAAATGTTTGAAACCGGCGGAGAACTTCGCAAACTTTCAAGCGAAGACTCTGAACTCGGCAAAAAAGTAAAAGAAATCATCAACGCCGGACATTTGGTTTCAAACGAAGTCGTCATGGAAATCGTCGAAAATTTTCTGAAAACTTTACCGCCGAATTCAAATATTCTTTTCGACGGAATTCCAAGAAAAATCGAACAGGCAAATTCCTTAAACGCACTTTTGGAAAAACACCACAGAACCTACAAAGCCGTTTTAATCGACATCAAAAAAGAAACAGCATTGCGCCGCCTAACCACCCGAAGAATCTGCGCAAAATGTAAAGCCGTCTATCCGGCTGACTATAAAGACCAAAAATGCTCCGCATGCGGCGGCGAGTTGACTACCCGCGCCGACGACAACGCGGACGCAATCGCGACAAGACTGAACGCTTTCGAAACAGAAACACTTCCGGCGATAAATCTCTACAGCGACAAATTAATAAAAATCGACGGCGAACCTACAATCGACGAAGTTTTTTCCCTCGCAGTAAAAGCCCTCGATCCGATATTAAAGCCATAAAAATGAACATCCCAATCAAAACTCCGGAAGAAATTGAAATAATGCGCGCAGGCGGAAAAGTCCTCGCCCAAACTTTGGACGAAGTCCTAAAGTACGCAAAAATCGGAGTTTCGACATACGAACTCGATGCCGTAGCCGAAAATTTCATCCGCTCAAAAGGCATGTTCCCCGGCTTCAAAGGTTTTCACGGATTCCCCGCAACCCTTTGCACAGCCATAAACGAAGTTGTCGTCCACGGGATCCCTAAAAAAGACGAAATATTAAAAGACGGCGACCTACTCACAATCGATTGCGGAGTTTTATACAAAGGATTTTACACCGACGCCGCAAGATCAATCACAATCGGAAACACTTCGAAAGAAAAAATCCGACTTATCAAAACCGCGAAAATGGCTTTGGACAATGCAATAATGATGGCACAACCAGGTAATCACGTCAGCGAATTAAGCATAGTGATAGAAGAAACAATCAAAAAAGCGGGATTTAAAGTGGTAAAAGACCTCACCGGCCACGGAGTCGGGAGAGGATTACACGAAGAACCAACAATCCTGAATTATTGGGACGGAACCAAAGGCCCGACACTAAAACCAGGTATGACAATAGCAATAGAACCTATTTTTTCAATCAGTGCAAGCGAAATTATCACGCTAAAGGACAATTGGACCATAATTACCAAAGATAGATCTTGCGCAGTACAAGAGGAAAACACTATATTAATCACCGAAAACGGTAACGAAATTTTAACAACACAATAGATTTATAGTTTTGCTACAAATTCTATTGCATAGATAGTTTTTCTCATGTAAAATCCTACCGCTTTGCACGAAAAAAAGCATAAAAAAAGGGCATACACATGAGCAAAGAGGATACAATTGAAGTGATGGGAAGGGTTATTGAACCCCTTCCAAATACTGTATTCAAAGTCGAATTAATCGACGAAATGTACAAAGGAATGGTGATTAACGCCCATCTATCAGGGAAAATGCGAATGAATTTCATAAAAATTCTCCCTGGAGACAAAGTGACCATCGAATTAAGCACTTACGACCTTACAAAAGGCAGAATTACTTACAGACACAAATAAACCTAAAAACATGAAAGTACGATCATCGGTAAAAAAAATATGTCAGAAATGTCAGGTTATACGAAGAAAAGGAGTAGTCAGAGTGATTTGTTCACTTAAGAAACACAAGCAAAGACAAGGATAATTAACTTATAAACACATATGGCACGTATAGCAGGTGTAAACTTACCTAAAGACAAAAGAATCGAAGCGGGGCTTACCGCCGTTTACGGAGTAGGCAGACGCCTTAGCGCAAAAATTCTGGACGAAGCGAAAGTCGACAAAAACACAAAAGTCGAAGAGCTCTCCGAGCCGCAGTTGGCAAAAGTCCGCGATATTCTTGTGAAATTTACCGTTGAGGGAGATCTTCGCAGAAAAATCGCAATGGACATCAAGCACATGCAAGAAATCGGATCATATAAAGGATTCAGACACAAAAAAGGACTTCCTGTAAGAGGTCAGCACACGAAATACAACTGCAGAACAAGAAAAGGAAAGAGGAAGACAGTTGCAAACAAAAAAGTAGTAACCAAGTAATAATCTAATATAATGGCAGACACAAAAGAAAAAAAAGTGGACGCTTCCACGGAAGCTCCAAAAGAGAACTTGAAAGACGCACCTGAGGCCACACAGGAAAACTCGAAAGACGATTCAAAAAAAGGCGCGAAGGTGAAAAAAACAAAAGCAAAACGCAGACTCGTACAAGTCGGACATGCGTATGTGCAAGCCTCCTATAACAATACTATCATCACAATAACGGAGGAAAACGGAAACGTGATAGCATGGGCTTCGTCCGGTTCATCAGGATTTAAAGGAGCAAGGAAAGCGACCCCTTATGCCGCACAAATCGCCGCCGAAAACGCAACCGACAAAGCAAGAGCCTTCGGACTCGAGCGCATTCGTGTTTTTGTAAAAGGAGTCGGAACGGGAAGAGACCAAGCGGTAAGAGGACTTGTAAACAAAGGACTTGAACTGATTTCTATAAACGACACAACCCCATTCGCTCACAACGGATGCCGAAAAAAGAAATCCAGAAGAGTATAAATCACACTTAATCTATTTTGTTAATAATCTATTTCTATGTCACGATACACAGGTGCAGTAACCAGACTATCAAGAAGACTTGGAACAATGCTTTTTACCAATGCTGGAAGCAAATTGAAAGCTTTCCAGAAAAAAGGCTATAAACCGGGTCAACACGGACAAAAACGTTTCTCGCAAATATCGGAATACAACAAGCATCTTCAAGAAAAGCAAAAAGCGAGATTCATGTACGGAGTAAGCGAAAAACAATTCTCGAATTACTTCAAAGTGGCATCAAAGAGCAGTGAAGCGACAGGTGTGAAATTCATGAAACTTCTCGAACAAAGATTGGACAATGTTCTATACAGAGCGGGAATCGCAACAACACGCCCTCAAGGAAGACAACTTGCGGCGCACGGACTTGTTAAACTTAATGGAAAAAAAGTCACGGTTCCTTCAATTCAAATAAAGATAGGAGACAAATTTGAAATTGCGGAAAACAAAAAAAGCTCAAAACTTTTTGAAAATCTCGACAAGAGAAAATGGAAACCTGCAAAATGGATTAAAATGGACGCAAAAGGCCTGAGCGGCGAAATCATCGCGCTCCCTGACAAAGACGATATAGAGCAAGCGATAGACAACCAACTAATTACAGAGTTTTACTCAAAATAAAACATAACATATTTTCAAATGCACATAATCCAAGAAGAAATCGGTATTCCCAAAATAAAAACGGAGAATATCGGTGAAAATCACACAGTTTTCGTAGTTGGACCTCTCCCTACGGGTTACGGAGTGACACTTGGAAATGCTTTGAGAAGAGCTTTATTGTCATCTCTTCCGGGAGCATGTGTTACGGGAATAAAAATTTCAGGCGTAAATCACGAGTACACAACAGTAAAAGGAGTAAAAGAAAGCGTAATGGACATAACTCTAAATCTGAAACTCCTTGACTTAAGCAAGACATCAAAAGAACCGACAGTAATCACATTGGACGTAAGCAAAGCCGGCGCAATCCACGCAAAAGACATCAAATGTTCTTCGGATGTTGAAATTCTAAATCCTGATTTATACATCGCCACGCTCGAAAAAGGCGCAAATTTGAAAATAGAAATTGTTGTTGAAAAAGGCGTCGGATACAGCCCTGCGACAACAAGACAAAAAACAGAAACAGACGCACAAATAGTTTTGGTCGACGCTATGTACTCCCCTGTCAAAAAAGTTCGTTACGACGTGGAAGCAACTCGTGTCGGACAAATGACAAACTTGGACAAATTAACTCTTGAAATTAAAACAAACGGATCAATTTCCCCTGAAGATGCGCTGAAATTTTCTTCAAACCTTCTTCAGTCATATTTCAACCTTTTCAATGTTGAAAATATTATGGTGGAAGGAGATTACATGTCAGACATCAAATCAATTCTTGAAAAAGAAAAACAAGAAGAAGCAAACAAGCCGACACAAGAATCATACACTCCGATAGAAATTCTTGGATTCTCTCCAAGAACTCTTAATGCGCTTATAAACGGAGGAATCGGATCTATCGAACAATTATCAAAATGCACGGAAAGCAAACTTACAAATCTAAGAGGTTTCGGGAAAAAGGCTTTGACTGAAGTCGCCGACGCTTTGGAGAAAAAAGGACTTTCTCTTGCAGAAGAATAAATTTCCTACTAATATAATCGCCCAACTAACACTAATATGAGGCACAACGTTAAAAAAGTAAAACTAGGCACAGACCAAGACCACAAAACCTCTCTTATGAGAAACCTTGCAATGTCGGTGATAATCTACGACAAGATTAAAACAACATCTGCAAAAGCAAACGCTGTTCAACCGTTCGTGGAAAGATTGATTGAAATAGCCAAAAAAGGTCCCAAGCTACAAGCAATCAGACAAATCGAATCATTGCTACAACACGAAAACAGCTCAAAAAAGATTTTCGATGTACTTGTTGAAAAATACAAAGAACGAAAAGGAGGATACACAAGAATCACACATTTGGGATACAGAAGCGGAGATAATGCTCCCGTAGTTCAATTAGAATTAGTATAAACTTTACAAGAAAATGATTACACAAAAAACACATATAGCGAAACCGAGCGAAATAGAAAGAAAATGGTACATCATCGACGCAAAAGACAAAGTCCCGGGAAGAATCTCGACAAAAATCGCTAACCTGTTGAGAGGCAAGGACAAGCCGATTTTCTCGCCTCACATGGACTGCGGAGATTTCGTAATTGTTATCAACGCGGGGAAAATCGCATTCACGGCCGGAAAAGAAAACAAGAAAAAATATTACAAACATTCAGGTTTTCCGGGAGGACTGAAAACAATAGTTGCAAAAGATCTTTTGGTAAAAAAACCTACGGAAATCTTGAAACTTGCGATTAGAGGAATGCTCCCTGTAAACAAATTAAGAGACGTGGTCATCAAAAAACTAAAACTGTACGCTGATGAAAAACATCCACATGCTTCACAGCAGCCAATAACTTTAGAAGTCTAAAAAAAATAATTCATGCCAACAACAAAGAAAACAACAATCACAAAAGAAAAAAAATCTGTACCAAAAAAAGTGGCACAGAAAAAAACCGCTTCCGTAAAGAAAGTGGTTGAAGATGCCTTAGAAATGGCTCCGGCAACTCCGGGCGGAAGATATTTTTACGCAAACGGAAAAAGAAAAACATCAATTGCAAGAGTTCGCATATACAAAGGCGCAGGAGCAATAACTGTAAATGACAAAAAAGCCGCTGAATACTTCGCGGTAAAAACATTGATAGGTTTGATAAAATCTCCATTCAAACTTGTCGGCATGGATCAAAAATTTGACGTTATAGCGGTTTTGGAAGGAGGAGGAGTAAACTCACAAGCCGAGGCCCTAAGACACGGAATAGCAAAGGCTCTGCTCGCTTCAGACCCGACTCTACGCCCGACACTAAAGAAAGCAGGACTGCTTACACGCGACTCAAGAATGAAAGAAAGAAAGAAATTCGGCTTAAAGAGAGCTCGCAAAGGACCACAGTTCAGCAAACGTTAAACTTTGTCGAATCGCATTAATTTTACTTTGATCGTTTTGCATAAAATTCTATTATGTAACTCGTGCTTCTTATATTTATATTCTTGTGTTGAGAGAGAAACATATAGCTTAAAAACGATTTGAGTTTAACTTTAGATATATTCTGGAATTAGACAAAAGAAACACGAGTTTTTAAGCTATATGTTTCTCTCTCAACTAAAACTAAATAGAACGCAAATCGTTACATAATAGAATTTTATGCAAAACATGCTAAAATACAACCATGCGATTCGACATACTCACAATTTTTCCTAAAATCTTTGATTCATATTTGGATCAAAGTATTTTGAAAAGAGCACAAGCAAAAAAACTCATCGAAATACACGTCCACGATATCAGAGATTATTCCAAACAATCACACAAAAAAGTCGACGATATCCCATACGGAGGCGGCGCAGGAATGGTTATGACCCCCCAACCACTCTACGACGCAATTAAAGCCGTCAAAAAGCTCAACAAAGGACGCGTGGTATACTTCTCCCCTCGCGGAGACATACTGACACAGCAAAAAGCGGAAAAATACGCACAAGAAAACAAACCGAAATCCGGATTCATCCTCCTTTGCGGGCGATACGAAGGCATCGACGAACGCATAATAGAAATGATCGTCGACGAAGAAATTTCGATAGGAAAATATATTTTAACGGGCGGAGAAATCCCGGCGATGACTTTCGTAGACTGTGTTTCACGGCTTGTACCAGGCGTTTTAGGGAAAGAAGAATCACACCTGAATGACTCATTTTCAAAAGCGTTAAAAAGAAAAAAAGAGTATCCTCTTTACACTCGTCCACGAGTATTTAAAAAGAAAAAAGTCCCTGATGTACTTTTTTCGGGCAATCATAAAGAAATAGAAAAATGGAAAAACCAACACTTGAAATAATACTCGCGCTGATTTTTGCATCACTGCCATTAAGTATTATTGCCTTGGCAAAGGTCGCAAACATATTCGCATCACACAATAAAAACCTTGGGAACATCACAACGATTCTCATGAACATTCCCGGAGTTTTGACACGAACAAATTTAAAAATTCGAACAATATATTTTGATAAATTCAAATTAAGCCCCTCCGAAAATGAAGATTTTGCAAAAATGGAAGATCTGGAAAACCACGAGGAAACACTGATAAAAAGGCTTGAACTAAAAGAAAACCCGGTCGTGCAGCAAATGGCGATTGCGATAAATTTTTGTCACTTTGAATACCTTCACGATTTGGAAACACTGATCAGTCATTATTTTTTCATGGCCGGATTAAACAAAGAAAGATTTAGAAGCGAATATGATTTAGTCCAAAGAATAAAGAATCATCCGGAAAAAAAAGTTTCCACCGCGATAATTCAATCAATAACCACCAAAGAAATTTTCGCATTTTCAAAAGGAAATGCATGGAAAATTATCGAGAAATGCACGCGCCTCTATGAAAACGGCAAAAAAATCGAAATGTCGCAAAACGACAGAAGAAGACTCAGAAAAAAAATCGAAACACTGTATAAAAACGGACAAAAAGTAATAGCATTCGCTTCAAAAGCGTTACCGATAAAAAAACTTACAAACTACGAAGAAAACTTCGTGGAAAGAGAAATGACATTTTTAGGAATCATAGGACTCACGGAACCTCTAAACAAAGACATTATCCCGGCCATAGAGGAAACACAAAAACTCGGACTTAAAACATACATATTAACCGAAACAAAAGACAAAAAAGCCATCGCGATCGGAAAAGAAATGGGACTCATAAACCACTCCTATTTCGAATCAATCCCCGGCTCATATCTAAAACAACTCCAAGATATAAAAATAATAAAGATGATCGAGAACAAGGAAAAAGATTTTATTTTCACGGAACTAGACAAGGACGACAAAGAAAGACTGGCCCGAATTTTCGCGGACATAGGAGAAAAAACAGCAATCATAGAAGAAACGAACATAGAACTTTTAAAAGAAATTCCACTGCAAATCCAAAAAGAAAAATCGCTGAACAAGAATTATTCGAGATTTCTGAGACACGCACTTTCATGCAAAATAGCGGAATTCATCGCAATTATCACAGCAATAATTTTAAACACACAATCCCCCGTTTCCTTTTCCTCGATAATTTTATTGGACCTGACGATAAATTTAATCCTGGAATTATCAATTATTTCTGAAAAAGCAGAGGAACAAAATAAAAAAACATTCAAAGCAATCCTAAAATCTTCCGTTATACAAGGCATTTTGACAGGCATAATAATCTCCGGAGTATACATAATAAACCTCATGCGCGACGGCTGGGTGTTTTTCGAAAAAGTCACTCCTACCTCTCCCTCGCACATCAGAGCAGCAACGGTAACATTCGTTTTACTCGCAATAATTCAAGTAATCAGCGCATTCAATTTTGAAAATCCGAAGAAAAAACTCTATCTGATTCTGTCAGCAACAGCCTCTATGATGCTCCTGTACATTTTTGTTTTCTTCAAATTTTTCTCAAACTTTTTGAACTTCACAGAAATTTTGGAACTCGACGCAAGCATAATTTTATTCGCAATCACTGTTTATATAGTTTTTACAGGAGCATGGAAAATCCTCACAAACAAGCCAAAAATAAAGACATCTGATGAACCAAAATAACATAAAAATTCTCCTTCCACCCTCCGGCTATTTGCGAATAAAAGTAATCCCGAAAAGTCCAAAAAATTGCATAACCGAAATCTTGGACGACAAAGAAAACGGACAAACATACAAAATAAAAATTGCCGCACCGGCGGAAAAAGGAAAAGCAAACGCAGAATTAATAAAATTTTTAAGCAAAGAACTAAACCTCCCCACCGAAAAAATCTCTATAATAAGCGGAAAAACAGAACACTTAAAACTTATAAAAATCAGCGCGTAACACTAACACATGGATCTTACAAACATCAAAATAATCAAAAACATTCTCGAAAAAAATCAAACTTTCGCGAAAAAATATTTCGGACAAAACTTCTTAGTTGACCAAAATGTTTTAAATAGAATCACAGAAACCGCTGAAATAACACCTGAAGATACCATCATAGAAATCGGCCCGGGCCTCGGCGTTTTGACGCAAGAACTGGCCAAAAAAGCCCACACAGTAAAAACAATAGAAATCGACAAAAACATAATTCCGATCCTCGAAGAAAATCTAAAAACACTACCGAAAGAAGAATACGAAAAAATCGAAATCATAAATCAAGACGCATTAAAATATATTCCGGAATTTGAAAATTACAAAGTCGTCGCAAACATTCCATACAACATCACCTCTCACCTCATCACGCACTTCCTCACACAAAAAAACAAACCGACATCACTTACACTCCTCGTCCAAAAAGAAGTCGCGGAAAAACTGACGACACTTGAACCCGACATGACGATTTTATCGCTACAAACAGCCCTTTACGCCGACGCAAAATACATCAAAAAAGTTCCCCCGTCATGTTTTTATCCCTCGCCGAACGTCGATTCCGCCATAATAAAAATCACACTTCGCGACCAAAAAGACGAAAATTTCATTCCAGAAGAAACCGCAAAAAAAATCATACAACTCGCAAAAATCGCCTTCTCGGGAAAACGCAAAAAACTTTCCAATACTTTAAAAAACATACAAAACATCCCCTTCGAAAAAATCCAAGAAGCCGCAAACAAAGCAAACATCAACCTCTCCCGTCGTCCCGAAACCCTGTCAGTCAAAGAATGGCAAGCACTGGCGGAAAACCTATAACACTCCCGCCAAATCCATCTTCATTTTCATCACGGCTTCTCTCGCCGCCTCCGCATATTTTTCCTCGGGATATCCTAAAATTTCATAAGCATTCGTGATTCCACGACTATTGTTTACGACGGCACCAAGCCCTTTTTCGCCCTTCCCTCCGCCAAAACAAACCGCGACATCGGCCGCTTTTCCACCCTGCGCACCATATCCCGGCACCAAGAAATAAGTGTTTGGCATAATCTCGCGAAGACGTTTCGCCTGCGCGGGAAAAGTCGCACCGGTCACCGCTCCGACAAAACTATAACCGTTTTCTCCGACATCGTTCGCCCCCCAACTGTCGATCAAATGTCCGACAATTTCATAAATCGCCTTCCCGTCTTTCATTTCCAAATCCTGCAAATCACTGCTCGAAGGGTTTGAGGTCTTATCCAAGACAAAAATCCCCTTCCCATATTTTCGACATTCCTCAATAAAAGGCTTGATTCCATCCCATCCCAAATAAGGATTAACCGTCACCGCATCCGCATCAAACACCGGCACAATAACCTCATCATCTCCCTCAAAAACAACGGTCTCCCCCAAAAAAGCCTGAGCATAAGCCTCCGCCGTCGATCCGATATCATTTCTTTTCGCATCCGCAATCGTCAAAAGCCCCATTTTTTTCGCATATTTCAAAGTCTCCTCGTAGCATTTTATGCCCTCATATCCAAAAATTTCATAAAACGCAATCTGCGGTTTTACAATAGGAACAAGGTCATGCACAGCATCAATAATACCTTTGTTAAACTCCAAAATCGCCGCACATGCCGCACCAAAAGGCGTCCTGTCCGTATCCTCCACCGCCTTCATTTTCAAAAATTTTGGAATCTTATCAAGCCTCGGATCCAGCCCAACGCAAATCGCTGATCCCTTAGCCTTCACCGCCTCCACCAATTTGTCTGCAAAATTTTTCATAATTATTTTGTTAATAAATTATTAAAACCCGCCTCCGCAAAATGCTTATCGGTTGTAACCGCATCCTTGATTTTCAACTCTTTCATGACAGCAAAACTCACGCAATCCGTAAAACTAAAAAAGTGATCATCATACCGAACCATCATTTCAAAAGCTTTCCCAAAAATATTTTTATTAATATTCACTATACTCATCTGCCCGACCTGCAAACTATTTGCAAACCGCACGACCTCGGAAACAGGAAGTTTAATTTTACACCTCATCCAAGTAAAAACCTCATCAAGCACATAATCCGTAGTAACAAACTCCGTTCCACTCTTAAAAAAACTTTCAAGAACTGACAGGGCAAGCCGATGAACACCATCTTCTTTGTTCACAACAGCAATAAAAAAACCACTATCTGCAAAAACTTTTTTAATCATAAACCGTAAACAAATTTATCAAGCTCATCGTTATTTGAAGCATTTTTGCCGGCCTCAACAGTCCCGGCAAATTTCAAAAAAGGAAAAGCCTTAGTGATATTATTTTTTGATTTTTCATCATTCTTGCCTTGAGCTTCGCCCTCAAGATAAACGCGGACATAAGCCGCAAAACTCATATCCTTAGCTTTAGCTTTTTTCTTCAAACTTTTATACAATTCATCCGGTAAATAAAGTTGAGTTCTAACCATACGAATTTATCTTTTAATTATACTGTATACAGTATATCAAAATACCGTATACAGCGTCAAGCCCCATACTGCTCCCTATATTTTTTAATCAACTCCATTTTTTCATCATCGATATACACAACTCCATCAATTTCTTTGCCGTGCAAAACCTCAACCACATCATCCAAATTCACAATTGAATAAACAGGAACGTTGAACATTTCCGTAACAGATTTCACCGCAGAAACTCCGTCATTATTTTTTTCCATTCGATCCATCGCAATCAAAATTCCGCTTACCTTAGGGTTTCCATTGGCCTTCAAAACATCCATACTTTCGCGTACAGCCGTCCCCGCAGTCATAACGTCATCTATTAACAAAACTTTTGTATCCTCGTTTAATGGTGCACCTACGAGCAAATTTCCCTCTCCATGATCTTTGGCTTCCTTCCTGTTAAAACAATACGAAACATTTTTCCCAAATTCTTTATAAAGAACTTCCACCGTGGAAACAGCCAAAGGAATTCCTTTATACGCAGGTCCGAAAATCACATCAACATCAAGTTTGCTGTCCGAAAAAGCGCCCGCATAAGCCTTCGCAAGCTCACTCACGAGCTCCCCGGTAAAAAAACTTCCGGCATTAAAAAAATACGGTGCAATCCTTCCACTTTTCAAAGTAAATTCTCCAAATTTCAAAGCCTTCGCTTTTACCAAAAGTTTTATAAAATCGATTTTGTATTGTTGCATATTTTTAAGTTATTATTTTTTCTCACCGAAATAAATTTTTTTACCTTGCGCATCTCTGTGATATTTCCCGAATTCAGAGAGCTCTCTCACATAATTATACTTCATCACAGAGCCCTGTTTGCAGGCCAAAACACCGGTCGAATCCACCGCACATTGTCCACAAACTCCGACGCCACATTTCATATATTTTTCCACAGAAACATAACAATCTATTCCACTTTTCCACGCAATATCCCCGACAAATTTCATCATCATTTCAGGACCGCACGTAAAAACTTTATCAATTTTTTCATCTTTTTTCTCAACTTCCAAAATAACATTTTCAAGCAAATTTGTGACAAGACCGGTAAAACCCATCGATCCGTCGTTCGTGGAAATATGTAAATTCACTCCACGTAATCCAAAAATTTTCTTTTCAAAAAGCACCAAATCCTTACTTCTCGCCCCGATCAAAAATTCAACTTTGCAATTTTTTTTCAACGCCTCCGCCGCAACAAAATACATCGGCGCCGCCCCGTATCCCCCTGCCACAAGCGCCAAATGATCACCTTCGTCAATTTTATAATACGTTCCAAAAGGTCCGCGAATCCCGACAAAGTCCCCGACCTTCATTTTAAAAAGTGCATCCGTCGCAGGCCCGACATTACAAATAGTTAACCAAAATTCACTACCATCATCATACGCGACAGAAAAAGGTTTTTCATCGACTCCGGGAATCCAAAGCATCACAAATTGGCCCGGCTTAGCCCCAAGTTCATATTCAAAAACATAAGTATTTACATTATCACTTTCCTTAATAATTTTTTTTATTCGAATCGTAACCGGTTTTGTATCAAATTTTTTGCCTTCCATTTTTCAAAAATTTACATTTTTACAGTTCCAATAATTTCTTCCAAATTTTTCACACCGTTTTTTTCACACCATTCCTCTATCTCAGAAACAACCTTCTTAAACCCCTCAACTCCGCGATAATAAACCATCGTTCCCATGCCGACTAATCGCGCCCCGGCCATCATCATTTCGACAACATCCTCCCCCGTCATCACTCCACCAGTCCCGATAATCGGCGCTCCTGTAGCCTTAAACACATCATAAACACACTTCACTGCAAGCGGATGAATCCCCGGCCCGGAAACTCCACCGACTTTATTTGTCAAAATCGGCATCCTCGTATTTACGTCTATAACAAGCCCCGGCCCAAAAGTATTCACCGCACAAAATCCATCCGCACCGGCATCCATACACGCCTTCGCAATCTCCCCGATATTCGAAACATTCGGAGAAAGCTTTATAATTATAGGTTTTTTCGTGTGCGCACGAACAACCGAAGTAACTTTCGCCGCATCACCGGAAACACACGCAAACGGCTTCCCAAACTCATTTTCCACGTTCGGACAAGAAATATTTACTTCAATAATATCCGGATCACACTCTGAGATTTTCTCAGCCAAAAGCCCAAAATCATCAATCTTCCCGGCCACAATACTCGCAATTATAGGCGCAGGTTTCCCGTCATTATATTCCGGAAAAGTTTCGCTCACCGCTTTCTCAAGCCCCGCGTCCGACAACCCGACAGCATTTATAAAATAATTTTCAGTCCCGAACATCGTCGGATTTCTATGCCCTTTATGTTCTTCCAGCCAAATCGATTTTGTCGTCACTCCGCCCGCCCCGTTCCTGATCACGTTCTTCAAACTCGACGCCGTCACACCCAAAATCCCCGACGCAAGCACCGTCGGATTTGCAAACTCCACTCCACAAAATTTTATGCCCAGATTTACCATTTTCAATTTTTACTGAACGCATTTTACCTCTTTTCCCTTTGGTTTCCCAACCAATTTTCCATTCTTAAAAATCAGCTCTCCTCCGACAAAAGTCATGACAGGAAGTCCCTTAAAGACACAACCGGCATAAGGAGACCAGAGACATTTTGAAACGACATTTTTATTTGTGAATTTTTTTTCAATTTCCATATCAACGACAACAATATCCGCATCAAAATTTTCAGCTATTTTCCCTTTGCTCTGAACCCCGAAAACCTCAGCAGGACGCTCACAACAAAGCCTCGCAACATCGGAAAGACTCAAAGCTTTATCATTCACGGAAGTAAGTAACATCGGCAATAAAACCTCAACTCCGGGCACCCCACTCGGCGCAGTCAGATAAGAAAGTTTTTTTTCTTTAATGGTATGAGGCGCATGATCCGTCGCAATCATATCAATCTCCACCGCCTGAAGAGCCTTCCACAAGCCAAAAACATCAGCCTGACTTCTCACCGGCGGATTCACCTTTATAAAATTTTTAAGATATTCGTAATCATCATCCGACAAAAAAAGATGATGCAGCGTAATCTCACAAGTCACTCCAAATTCACGATATTCATTAATCAAAGAAACTTCTTCCAGAGACGAAACATGGCAAATATGAATAGGTCTTTTAAACTTTTTCGCCAATTCGCAAACAGTTTCAACAGCCATCAAAGCGCATTCTTTAGCCCTTATTCTCGAATGGATAGCCGGATCAACCCCACGAGATTTCACTTTCCCGCTCGGATATTTTTCGAGAAATTTTTCTTTATTTTGATTAATACATCCTTCATCTTCCGCATGAAAAACTAACAATTTCGACCTATCAACTTTCTCAAAAAGTTTTTCAAGTGATGCATTATTCACACCCATATTTCCCGTGGAATTCGCGACATAAGTTTTCACACCGCAAATCCCTTCTGCATCATTTATCTCATCAATATTATTTCCGTCAAACCCCATGTACAAGCCAAAATTCACATAACTTTTTTTTGAAATATTCCCACGTTTTTTCTCTAAATTTTCCACAGTTGTAGTCGGTGGAATATTATTTGGCATATCAAAAACAGTCGTCACTCCGCCGGAAATTGCAGCCTTCGACCCACTCGAAAAATCTTCTTTGTAAGTTTGTCCCGGATCCCGAAAATGCACATGCACATCAATCAAACCGGGAAAAATAAATTTTCCGGTACAATCAATTTCAGGAATTTTTCCAAATCCAAAAAATCTTTTTTTAAAAGATTTTCCGCCTTCCACTGCCACATTTTCCCTTCTAACAACTTCTTTTATCTTCCCGTCTTCAACCAAAACATCTGCAAAAAAAACTTCGCTTCCGGAAACCACCTGCCCATTTTTGAATAAAACTTTTTTCATTTTTTTTAAAATCACGTCACCCCACAATGCCCAAAACTTCGCATATCAAAGCCATTCTCACAGCAACACCATTTTTGACCTGCTCAAAATATTTAGCTCGCACATCATCATCGACATCCGAAGAAATCTCATCAACACGTGGCAACGGATGAAGAACGATCGCATTTTTTTTCGCTAATTTCATCATTTTCCCGTCAAGAATATACCTTCCCGCATACCTCTCATATTCCTTTTCGCTCGAAAATCTCTCTTTTTGAATTCTCGTCATACAAATAACATCCATTTTCCCAACCACCTCCGCCAATTCTTCAACCTCAATAATTTCGCACCCACAAGCCTTTAATTCCGCCACGACATCCCTCGGCATCTTAAGCGCGACAGGCGAAACAAAAATAAATTTGCACCCGAAATGTTTCAACAAACTACATTGAGAATGTGGCACCCTTCCATTTTTCAAATCTCCAATCATCCCGACAGTAAGCCCTGAAACATCACCTTTATTTTTCCAAATTGTATAAAGATCAAGTAACGCCTGCGTCGGATGTTCACCGATTCCATCACCGGCATTTATCACCGGAACATCGCTTCCCTTAGCCAATTCTTCCACGCTCCCAACTTCAGGATGCCTCATCGCGATGACATCAACCATTTGCGAAACAACTTTTCCCGTATCGCGAAGACTTTCCATTTTCGCCACCGAAGAAGTTTTCAACATATCAAAATTTGAAATCACGCGCCCTCCAAGCCTGAGCATAGCCGTTTCAAAACTAAACCTCGTTCTCGTGGAAGGTTCATAAAAAAGCGTCGCAAGAATTTTTCCCTCGCAAAGTTTCGACTGCTTTCCCCCGACAACGCCGTCCACAACCACTTTTTCCATCTTCTTCATGCGCCCAAAAAACGCCAACAAACTATTCTTATCAAACTGTTTCGTAGACAAAATGTGTTGACCTTTAAATTTCATATTTTTTTTATTCTTGAGACACTGTAAAATAAATTCACGAACATGTAAAGGAAACAACAAACAAATGAACGCAAAACTCATTCTAAAAGACGGCACAATTTTTGAAGGAAAATCTTTCGGCGCACCGCTGGACGTAGCCGGCGAAGTCGTTTTCAACACATCGATGGTCGGCTATCCGGAAAGTTTCACCGATCCCTCATACACAGGCCAAATTTTAGTCCTCACATACCCGCTCGTCGGAAATTACGGCATCCCCGACATCTCTCGCGACAAAGACAAAATCGAAAAAACTTTTGAAAGCGAAAAAGCTCAAATAAAAGGCCTGATCGTCAACGAATATTCCGAAAATTTCAGCCATCACTCCGCAAAAAAATCCCTCGGAAAATGGCTTAAAGAAAACAAAATCCCGGCAATCACAGGCGTCGACACACGAGAATTAACAAAAAAACTAAGAACCCACGGAGTAATGCTCGGAAAAATCGTCACGGAAAAAACCGCAACAAAAACAAAAAACACGACAAACACCGAAACTTTCTACGACCCGAACCTTGAAAATCTCGTCGCAAAAGTCTCCATAAAAAAACCGAAAATCTATCACGCCAAACCGATCGACACAAAATCAAAAAAGCAAAAAACAATCGTCTGCATAGATTGCGGAATGAAAAACAACATCCTGCGAAATTTCCTAAACAGAGGCATAAACGTGATAAGAGTCCCTTGGAATTACGATTTCCTGAAAGAAAATTTCAACCAAACCGCCGGCAAAACCGCAAGCGCTCTGATCAACGGCAAAAAAATCCCGTTTGACGGAATTTTCATCTCAAACGGCCCCGGTGATCCCTCGACACTAA
The DNA here is from genome assembly GCA_041663205.1 of Candidatus Altimarinota bacterium. Lineage (GTDB taxonomy): Bacteria > Patescibacteriota > Gracilibacteria > UBA1369 > LOWO2-01-FULL-3 > UM-FILTER-38-24. The sequence goes on along the minus strand of JBAZQZ010000003.1, from coordinate 8,540 downwards.
AACCCCTTCACGAAATTATCAAAAAAGCCTTCGCCCTCAAAAAACCGATTTTCGGCATCTGCTTGGGCTGTCAAATAATGGCACTCGCCTCAGGCGCAAAAACTTACAAATTAAAATTCGGCCACCGCTCGCAAAACCAGCCATGCATAGACCTGAGCACAAAGCCACAAAAATGCTATATCACCAGCCAAAATCACGGCTTCGCCGTTGACGAAAAATCCCTCCGCCCAGGCTGGCAAGTCTGGCTAAAAAACGCAAACGACCAAACCGTAGAAGGCATCCGCCACAAAACCCTCCCCTTTTTCTCCTGCCAATTCCACCCCGAAGCCGCCCCCGGCCCTCTGGACACCACTCATTTCTTTGACGACTTCGCAAAAATGTTGTAAGGCCGCCAAATCCATATTGCGCCACTCCCAACCTTCCTCTAAACTCCACCCCCTGTTTTCATATACAAAAATTCGCGCATAAAAACTAAAAATGTCCGACACAGAAACAAGACAAGCCCCCACAGACCCCCAGCCACCCCAACAAACTTCACCAGAATTCAACGACCGTATCATCAGCGACAATGCCATCGCCATAATAAATATCGTCCACACCCACCCGGGCATAACCTCGGAAGAAATAACACGCCTGCACGGACAAGGACTCAGCAACATCAGCATAGGAAGAACCCTGAGCAGTCGGATAACAAGAGAATACCTTGAAAAAAAGGGATTACGGATAAAAACAGGAAAAATAACAACAGAAGGACAACACCACACACACTATTCCATTGAAAAAATCCTCACCGGAGAAGAAACCGCAAAAATCCAAGCCGAAATCAAAAAAAGAGTAGCCCTCGCGCTACAAGATCCAACCCTGATCCCGGAAGAAAGAGAAATCTTAGTAAAATTATCTATAAACAAACCTCTCCGCGCATCAGAGATAGACCCGGAAAATCCACAAGGAATAGCAACACGAATCCGTCGCAGAACTTCCAAATTTCTCAGACACGGCCTCGCAATAACAAAAGTGGCCTTAAGCGTCCATCCAAGTGGCTCCAAAACAACCACAGCCTACGAACTCACTCTAGCCAACACAGAAACGCCACCCCCCAAAAAACCTGAATCCGCCCCTTCCTCCACAAAAAAAGCCATCCTTGAATCCGCCACTAGCGGAAAAAGAACCATAACAAAAGAAATACTTGATATCATTTTCTCCTCAACGAACGAAAGGATCGCAAGAGAACAAATAGCGAGCCTGGCTGAAAAATTCGGGAATAAAAGCCCTGTTCCAACAATAATCGGCAATGTAAACCTCGCCCTCGCAAGAAGAAAAATACCATGTAAACTCGTAAAAAAAGACGGAGGTTACGTGGCAAAATACGAAAAACCACCAACGCCCGCCCCGCAAGAATCCCTCACCCAACCAAAACTCTCCATCATAGAAAGAATCCGTTCCCTAAACCTCCCCGAAACAACCACGACAATCCTTGAAATCCTCGCCGAACAAAAAGCCAAAAACGGCCCACCGCTAACAACACGCGAACTTGCCAATCATCCACGAATAACAGGAGAAAATCCGGACAGCATCTGGAGAAAATTCCACTCACCGAAAGTCAAAGAAGCACTCGCCACAGTAGGCTTAAAAATAGAAATAGAAAGGATAACCTTAAGAACCGGAAGCGAAACCGGACGCAAAACCGAGCAAAAAAACGCCTTCCGCCTCACAGAAATAGACTCCGCTCAACCCGCGCTTACACAAGAAGAACAAGAAACAATACTAACTTTCGCAACAACATTACCCACGATCCATGCACAAGTAACAGAAATACTTGTAACCGCAAACCGCCCGCTCACAGCGAACGAAATCGGCGAAAAAATGTCTCCAAAAAAAGACGCCAGAGGCGCAGGCACAGTCGCGCAAAGAATACAAACCCACCTTCAAAAAATAGGTTTTGACGTACACATAAAGACCGAAAAACAATACTCCCAACGAACCAATACTTATCAAATTGTAAGAGCCCCCTCATCCCAAGAACCCGCCACCTCAGAGACAACCGCCACTCCGGAGATAACCCCAGAAAAATCCTTCACACAAATCATCAATGAAGCCCTCGCCTCAGGAGCAATTCATATCTCAGAAGACTCCCCGGAAATTGTCCCCATCCTTCAAACCCTCGCACGAATCTCAGACGAAGCCCCGGAAAAACACATTGATACGAAAGAAATAGCAAAAGAGTTAAAACTGAACCCACGTGCCGTAAGCGGCATATTCCACATACTGAATAATTCATTATTATTTGCCGGACTAAGAATAGAAACAAATAAAAGCAGAAAAAAAGGGGGACACCTGAGAAAATTATACCGTCTATCCCGCCTCCCCGCCGAAGAAATCCCGAAAACTCCGCAGAAACTACTGCAAAAAATTGCCGACACAAAAGAACCCGGCCTCAGAAAAGCATTTTTGACAGAAATAGCCAATGCCCCAAACGGACTTCCAGTGAAACGAGCCAAAGAATTGAGAAAACAATATAACTCCAAAGTATCCATTCACACTACCAAAATAATAGTAAATGATTACGACACCCTCAAAAACACCCCGATCTATATAGCCTACGACCAAAAAACCAAGATCTTCACCGTCTCTTTTAGAAAAATTCGCACCTCCGAAGCAACACCAGCCCCAGCCACCTCGGAGACATCCGCCACTCCACCAACCGCACCCGAATCCCTCCCCGAGACAGGCTCCTTCACCGAAATCATCACCCAAGCCCTGGCCCAAAACCAAATCCGCCTCACAGGCCCACTTTCAGAATCCAAAAAACAAATTCTGCTAATTTTGGCCAAAGCATCGGACGCAGGAACCCCGCTCACAAGCATAGAAATATCGAAAAAACTGCCACCGGACACAAAATTAAACAACCTTGGAGTATCAAACGTAATACAATCACTTGAAAAAACCATCCTTCACCTCGGAATAGAAATAAAAGAAGACGAATCAAACATCGGAATAAACCGCTTAAGAGGAACAACATATCTTCTCGTAAAATCGGAAAAAACACCGACAGACGAAGAAATGATTAAAAAGATGACGGAAAAAATCAGAAGCCCCCTAAATAAAGAAATACTCCTATTCCTTGCATCACATCCCGAAGGACTTTCCAAAGAACAAGTATCCGAAATTGCAGAAAAACATGAAAGCATAACCCCTCCGCAAGGGATAATAGGCAATATAAATACCATTTTAGCCAACACCCCATACAGAATTGAGAAAAGGAATGAAAAGTACGTGATAACAAAACACATCGCCGAACCAACATTGCAAGAAACCCCACCACCGCCCTCTCCGCAACCCGCCACTCCGGAACCAATCTCCGAAATCGCCACACCAACCGACACAACCACCCCGGAAGAACCAACCGCCCCCGAAGCCATTCCCGAAACAGGCTCCTTCACGCAAATCATCAATGAAACTCAAGAAAAACTATTGGAAAACGAAAAACAAATTCTACTCATTCTCGCCAAAGCATCGGACAAAGGAGAAGCCATTACTGTCGCACAAATATTGGAAAGAATCCAAGGAGGTTCCACCCTGAGAAAAACAGGATCAGCCCTCTCAGCCAAACTCATGAAACTAAAAAAATTCTTGCTATCCCTGGGAATAGAAACTGAAGAAAAAGAAATAAAAAATCATGTCGGCAAACTTATAAAAACATACCGTTTGATTAGGCTCAAAAAACTCACAGACGAAGATACTGTAAGAAAATTTATGGAAACAATCAGAAGCCCAATGGTAAAAGAAATTTTATTAAGAGCTCTCTCCCCGGAAGGAATCTCTCAAAACGAAGTGGAAAAAATAGCATCCCGACACGGCAGAAAAACCAAGACCAGAGGAACAATAAGCAACATAAACAGAATAACGCTAAAAAGAACACCATACGAAATAAAAGGAAGAATGATAAAAAGAGGAACAGGACAAAGATATTCCATAATGAAAAGAGAAGGAAACGAATACATCCCAATCACTCGCACCAACAAAGAAGAGATCACTCAGGCCGCACCAGCTTCCACTCCAACATCCGCCACCACAGAACAATCCCAACCGGCAGAATCCCCCGAAGCCCTCGCCCTTGAAGAAGCCTTAACGCAAATTAAAGAACTGACGGCACAACTCACAACCACGCAAGGCCAGCTCGCACAAAACCAAACCGAACTCGCGCAAGCTCAAACCGAACTCGCCGAAGAAAGAGCCCGCCCGGCACCGGAACCGGCACCACAGCCAACCCCACCATCCACGCCTCCCGCCGAACCTCCGGAAAAACCTTCACGCAAAAGAACCGCCAGAGAACAAGCACTCCTGAAAAGAGCAACCGAGGCAGAACAAAGCCAACACGCCCTTCTCCAAAGAGCCCGCAATGCGGAAGCGGCAGTAAGAATATTGGAAAGAACCCGCGCAGATCTTGAACAACAAAGAGTCGCCGTCTCGGAAGAATTGGCATCAATAAGAAAACTGCTCACAAGAAAAATAGACCAACTGGAAGCACTTCAAGAAACCTCAACCCCATCGGAAAACTCAGGAACTTTAGCCCAAAAAGACGCAGCGATCGCCCGCCTCACAGCAAAACTTGAAGAAGCCAAAGCAAGACAAAGAGAAACTCAAAGCGACCTTGATCGCCTACGCCAAGCCTCCGCCGGCGCAATCCGCACCGCCACTCAAACCCGCGTCATGGAACAACTCGCAACCAAAGCCGAAGCCAATCCCACCGACCTTTACCCCCAACTCCAACTCGCCTTGGCGGAAAAAGACCGAGCCACCACCGAGATCGCCCAGCTCACCGCAGAAATCGCCCGGCTCACAGAACAACTTCGCCTCTCCCAAGCCCAAGTCTTAGAACTTGAACAAGACGACCCCTCCGTCGCAGGAATATTTAAACGAATAAGCACAGCCTTCCAACAACTCACCGCAAGCAACGCAACCCTCATCTCAAGCCTCGCCACGGCTGAAAGCAAAGCCGCCACCGATAAACAATTACTCGCCGCCGCTCAAGCCCGCGTCTTGGCCGCCGAAACACGTGCCGGCTCCGCCACTACTCAACTCGCTCAAGCTCAAGCCCAACTCTCTCAAGCCAAAGCCGAAATCTCCGCACTCAAAAAAGCCCTTGCCGAAACTGCCCCCCGCGCCCCCGAAGCCACACAAGCCCCAGCCCCCGTCGAACCCACCCAAGCCCAAGCACAACTCCAAGCCCGGCTCGCCCAAGCCCAGGCCGACCTCACGGAAGCCCGCGAAGCCTCCGCACAACAAATCGCCACCATCACACAAACCGCCCGCCTCCAAATCGAAGCGGCATATTCCGCCCTTAAAGAACCCGCGAGAACATTAAGACAACCCAGAACCATCCCGGACTATCAACCTCTGGCCGACCTCCTTTACAACACAAATGCAAAACAAAACCCTGAAACTTTTGAACGAACCCTGAGAAAAACCCTCCTCAGAATACTTGACATTGAAACCGCAACCCCCAAGACAATAAGAGGAAAATTGACAACCGCCGCCCTCATGGAAACAGATATAACCATCCGCCAAATTTTGGAAACATACATAACCGAAATAACCCCACCAAGACAAGGACGTCTCAAACGACTCCCCAGAGTTTACAGCAGAATCCACGTAAAAGAAATTATTAAGCAAATGAACCGGCCTCGTCAGCAAGGTACTCCCGAAATTTCATAGCAAACCTCTTCTCATAAAGCCTTTTTGACACGACCTCCGCAAAAGCAACCCCCTCCTGCCCCCCGCTTCTCAAATCATCAAACCTCAACCGATCAATAAGCCTGTTCATCAGCTTAAATAAAAGCCTCTCCCCATCATGCCTCCCAAACATCGCCCCATACTTCTTTCTACAAAACTCCTCGGCAAAAGATATTCCCCAGCCGGACATTCCTCCCGCTCTTATATCCATCGACTTACTCATCTCATCCTTCATCTCCCACCCCCTCAAAAAACACTTCATAAAATCAATTTCCATCTCATCCCTCGCATTGACCAAAAGCCAATCATCAAATTCCTTCTCGTCCCTGATCACCAAAACCCAACCACTATGATTTCCGAGTCCATAATCCCTCTCTTTTCCCCTCGGAAAATTTTTAAAATTTCCGGTCCACTCCAAATCATCATCGCCATCATCATCAAACCTAGTCTCCGATATTTTTTTAAGATTTATCTCAATCTGCCTGACCCTCTCCCTGGTAACACCAAGCTCCTTCCCCACCACCTCCAGCTGACGATAATGAACATTTGCCTTAGGAACAAATCTTGCCTTAAAAATAATTCTATCTCTGGGACTGAGCGACTGACAAATTTCATCAAATCCCTCATGTTCCTCCTCAACCTCAAGCCCCGCATCCTGCCCCGCCAATACAGAAACCTGCGGCAAAAAATCTCCGAGAGTGGCCTCCGAGTCCCCATCCCTCCCCCCAACAGGCTCGCTCAAACTCCTGACCACTCCGCCGGAAAGACGAAGCATTCTTTTAGCCTCACGAACATTCTTCAAAAGAGTCTTCTTTCCCTTTGCGATCACCTCGTCACGTAACCTCCCGGTTTCTTCCTCTCGCCTCAGTGCCTCTTTAGGATCAAGTCCCTCCCCCTTCGCATCAAGGGCAATCTCTCTCCGCAAATTCGAAATATACCCACACAAACTATGAATATGTACCGGAACACGAACAAGCAACCCATGATCCTCCGCATATCTTCCCGCCACCTGATAAATCCAAGGCACAATATATGTTGAAACTCTTCCGCGACACGGATTGGTTTTGGAAATCTGTATATTAATAGAATTCAAAACATGGTGAAACAAATCTCCAAAATCGCCTGCCGTAAGCCCCAACTTAAAAAGTCTCCCACGAAGCTTTCCGTTTAATCCGATTAATTTCGTAACCACTCCCGTCATACGAAAACCGATTTTTTTCCTCGCCACTTTGTTCCCCGCCTGCGCCAACAAAATATCAACTTCCTGCCCAAAATCATAAATCTCGGAATTTTGATTGATCCCTACATTCCTCTCTTCGAAAATATGATAATCTTCCAAAACTTCCCCTTCCCTCAAAGCTATCTCCCCGCTTTGATTCACGGCATTCCTCAAAAACTTTCCCAAAAACGCCGCACCGTTTTGCCTGAAACCGGCCATCGCCTCGACATAAAGCTCTTCCCACCTTTGCGGAGTAATATTTCTCCACTTCCCTTCGTCAAAATCGGAAACAACCTGCACCAAATCCTTCGCACTCCCTCTCCTCACAACAAAAAAATAAACCGCGACCAGATGCAAAAAAGTAAAAGATTTCTCCGCCTTAAGCTTCGCATTATCGATCGTCCGAAGCTTCGCAGTATCAATTGTCCAAAATAAAAAATTCATAACAAAATCGCTCATCGCCTGATCCGAAATCAAAAAATTCGGTGGAATCTTTCTCTCAAGAACATCCATTGTAGTCCCCAAAACTTGCGCTCTACCCTCGGGATTTTTCGCCATTTCCGCAATCAACGCACTTAATCCTTCCTCTCTTTTTTTCACCTCACCCACTGACAATGCTCCGGACAAACATTCTTTGAGAATCCCTCCGAATTCCTCGAAACCTTCCTCTTCGGCTTCTCCCTCCGCTGACACAGCATCTTCAATACCATCCTCTTCGGCTATAACCTCCTCATCACCCGCCGCTCCATCCTCAGTAACACCCTCCTCCGCTGATACCTCCTCTTCCTCCACCTCAACAGCTTTTTTCCCCCTTCTTTTTCTCTTCTTTTTTTCCACCAATTCTTCCATCTCCACTTCCTCCCCCGCCATCAGCCTAAGCAAACGCTTGGAAAAGCTATAATACATTCCTTCTTTCTTATCCTCCACGGCAAACAATTCAAGTACTCGTTTAAACTCCTCCATCGGCACAAATTCCCGCCCGAAAGGACGCGCCAAAAACGCAACAATAAACTTCTTGGAAGCAGATTTTGCAAATGGCTCTCTAACTTTTTTACAACTCGAGATCTTATCAACTTCATTGCGACAAATATTTTCAAAAAACTCTTCCCTTTTCAAAATCCTACAAATGGCAAATCTCACATGCATAACGACAGAAAATCCATACGTCCAATTTCCAGCTTCAAAAAGAGAAACAACTTCGTCGGCCACCTCGGCGAAATCAATATTCTCCCCCCACCCTTTTTTTTCAATATCGCATAGCACCAAACACCTCGCGCGAAGCTCAATTCTGGCGTCTTCGGAAATTTCCCTTTGAAAAGTCCTGGTCAAAGCACCGGGGGTATAATCACCCTTTCCTTTGGAATCTGGAAGAATTCCACGATTGATTTTATCCCATCTTTCCTCCCTGGTCGTAGCGCTAACCTCCGCAACAATCTCGGCAATCTCAGCAGATCCCTCCACACTCTCCGGCGCAACCCCAACCTCTCCCGAATTTTCCATATCCTCAATTTTTTCCATATCAAAATTTTACCTCATCGTCACCGACAAGTTTATCCGAATAATACTCAAACAAATCTCCATCTTTGGT
>JBAZQZ010000002.1:0-114779 GCA_041663205.1 Candidatus Altimarinota bacterium | reverse complement strand
TTATTTATGCGTTGATCATGTCAACGCTGTTCTCAAACTTCAACAAAATCCTCCCGATATTCGTTTTTGGCCTTATCGCAACCATAATCACAATCAAATCAAAATCGCTTTACCCGGCGATAATATTGCACGTAATAAATAACCTGGTTGGAATAGGTATAGAAATTTTTCTGTTTAAAATGTAATTCCTATTGAAAATTTGGCTTAAACAGTGTAAAAATCGATAAGAAACACTCACGTTTCTTGAAACGCACGTGTCCGCGTAGCTCAGCTGGATAGAGCAATGCCCTTCTAAGGCAAAGGCCGCAGGTTCAAATCCTGCCGCGGATACCATACGGCTCTGCCGTATTACAATCGTGCCTTTATAGTCTTGCTGAACAAGATTCGGTATCAAAAAGATTTTAAGATTTTTTTATAAAAATTTAATTTTTATTTAATATCGGCATGCTAAACTCCTCACGTTTACATCAAAATATTTGCCAAACATGTAAACACAAAAGCCTTAATCCATGCCCGAAAGCATGATATAAAAATAACGAATAATCCAATTCTTATGGCAATAAAATCTCCGACAGCACCGATACTTTTATCAGAGAAGGACTATGTCTGGTTTGAGAAGATGCTGAAAAGAAATGACAAAAGGACAAAACTCACAAGGCAAGAGAAAGAATTGCTGGAAGGATCAAAGGCTTTTGATGGCGTAGTCAAGGCCATGCTAAATGAATGATCCAAAAAATTTTCAAGTAAATTTCTTCCCATTCAAAGACGGAATGAAGATTCCGACAGATTTTGAGTATGAAGAAAATCACAAAAATATAATAAATTTCTTCAACAAAAAAGCTTCACAATGTTCAAGAGAATTTATAGCAAAGATCTTTGTAATGAAAAACACGGACAATGTTTTTTTAGGATACATTGCTATATCAATATGTAGCGTAGGTAAGAAAGATTTAAAAACAACAAAGGCAAAAGGTCTTTATGAACGTCCGGCAATAAAAATAGGACAACTTATTATAGACAAAAAATATCAAAACAAAGGCTACGGAAGCATGGCAATAAGATTTGTGATGTCAATTGCCAGGCAATGGAAGGCATTTCTCCCCTGCAGGCTTATTGTCGTAGATGCAATAGATGAGTCTGCGAAAGAATTCTACAAAAAAAAGAATTTTTACGAACTAACAACTAAAAAAGACACAATGGTTTTGGATTTGGCTCCAATTTTAAGGTCTTAACTTACTTCATCGTCAACATCAGCTTATGCATCGCATAAGCGACTTCGCCGCGGGTCATTCCTCCGGACGGATTCAGTTTTTTGATGCCGTTTTCGATGACTCCGAGATTTTTTGCATAAGCGATGTAAGGTGCAAACCAATCGCCGGCTTTTACGTCGGAATAAGGATTTTCACCGACACTGTTGCCGACGTCAACGCCCATTCCGGCAAACAAAACCTTGTAAAATTCAGCTTTGTTTACGGTACTTGTAGGCCTGAAAGTCTTGTCTTCATATCCGTTTACGACACCGGCTTTGTACGCGGTATACAAATATTTCGCATACCATTCCTTCGAAGAAGTGTCCTTGAAAGGCAAATGTCCGCTGTCCAATTTTTTATTTATCGCTTCAAGAATAAATTTCAAAGCCTCGACTCTATTTACAACATTATCAGGCTTGAAAGTTCCGTCGCCATATCCGGCGATTACTTTTGTGTTAGCCAAATAATTTACTGCCTCGTAATATCTTGAGCCCGCCGGAACATCGGAAAACAAGTCTCCGGTTGCGTTTTCGAGGATTGTAAATTCTTTTGAATAATAAGCCTTTCCGTCAAATTCCAATTTCAATTTATCATTTCCGGCCTTCATGTTTCTCATTGAATTCACAAATTCTCCGTTATTGTTGAATTGAAGACTTGTGAAAATAGGAGAAGTCGCGATGAAATTTCCTCTTACTGAAGACACAACAGCTTCACCGCTCATGCCGTCTTTATAAACATTTCCGTTTTGATCTCTCAGTAAAATTTTGAATTGTGAATTTTGCCCTTCGGTATAAGAATCGTTCACTTCAAACTCAAAAGTCAAAACAGGAGTTTCAACTTGTACAGGCGCTACGGGCGTTTCTGACGCTACCGAAGACGCGACAGGTTGAGTCTCAACATCAGCTTCGTTATCGGCGGGAATTGCGCTTGTGGCCGGAGCCACCACACTATCCGAAGAAGGCGTAGATGTCGTAACGCTCGGGGTCACCGCCGAAGAAGAAGTCGCCGCCCCGCTCGAATAAACTGCATTTGAATCAATATAATTGTTTACATATTTTAAAGGATTTACGGTTGTTACCAAAGCGCTTTCTCTCCCCAATCCCGCATTTATAGCGGAAAAGAAATCAAGCCCCGCATCGTTCATTTCCTTGTTTGTGAAAGGCCAAAACGGATGCCAAGGAGATTCCTCTGTATCGACTTGAAAATGTATGTGGGGTGTCGTGGCGGTTCCTGTGGACCCGCTTGTCGCGATCTGTTGGCCCTTTGTGACGGTACTGCCGACGGAAACATTTACATCTTTCAAGTGGCTGTAAGAAGAATAAAGCGTAACTTTTTCATTTGAATTGTTCAAGCTTGGAACATTGTTATGTTGGACAACAATATGATGACCGAAACCCGAAGATTGATTCGAAGCCTTAATCACAGTCCCGTTCATCACAGCGTAAACAGGAGTCCCTTCTGGAACTTTGATATCGATTGCCGGATGCGATCCCGTGTTTTCTTTTCCGTCCAAAAGATAAGTGCCCATGTAAGGCACGCTGTACGTAATTTTTGCATTTCGAACTTTGTCGTCAGCCGCGTTTCCCCATTTCAAAGTATCGGTGGAAATCGAAAGTTTTTCGGGCTCATACTTCGGAGCATCAACCAATTCTCCTTCACTGAAAGAATCAAAAGGTGATTTATATTTATCGGATTTTATATGTGACCAATCCGGAATTTTTTTCATCGGATAAACTGTCCCGTCGAAAGGCGCATGCTCCGGAAAGCCGATCACGCTCGTATAAATGAGGTTTGAATACATCCCTCCCAAGTATAAAGAAGTGGTGAAAATCCCCACCAAAAGAAGTGTGAAAATGGGATGTTCAAAATAATAACTTTTGTCTTTTTTCATTTTGTATTTGTTTTTGTGTTTTTTAAATTATAAAATTATATCAGATTTAAGTCTAAAAATCAATGAATACCATCACAAAAAGTCCACAGGAAACACAAGAAATCGCGAACAAACTTTCAAAAAAAATCAAAAAAGGGGGAATGATTTGTCTTTTTGGAAATCTTGGCACGGGCAAAACGATATTCACAAAAGGGCTCGCACAAGGCCTGGGGATAGAAAAACTTGCAATAAAAAGTCCGACATACACGTACATCAGGCATCACAAAATACACGGCCAAAATATTTACCATATTGATTTATACAGACTCGAACAAATCGACGAACTTTTGGCGCTTGAACTCGAGGAAATCATGCAAAATAAAAATAATATAATTATTGTCGAATGGGCGGACAGGATGGAAAATATTTTACCAAAAAAGAGAATAGACGTAGAGATTTTATATATTGATGAAAATTCAAGAGAAATAAAAATAACGGAACACTGAGAGCCGACAATCTTTTGGCCGTAGTCCTGAAAACCACGCCTTTACACAACTTTTCAACTTACCATGAAAAAATCCGAAATAAAACTCATCTACGAAAAATTTGCGGTTCCCGAAAATATAATTCTTCATATGCAAAAAGTGGCTGAGCTCTGCGAAAATTTGGCGGACGAATGCGAAAAGAAAAAAATAAAAATCAGAAAAAATATTTTAATAAAATCAGCCCTGCTTCACGACGTTTTTAAAACACAGGGGAAAGATCACGCAAAAAAAATGGCCGATTATTTACGAAAAATCGGCGAAAAAGAAATGGCAAACCTCGTCGAAAAACATGATTTTTGGCAAATCGACAATCTGAAAACTTGGGAAGAAAAAATCCTCTACTACGCCGACAAAAGAGTCTACGAAGACAAAATCGTCTCTCTAAAACGTCGCATCGCCGAAAGCAGAAAGAGGTATCCGAATCCTTCAAAAGAAGTCCTCTCGGCGGAGAGAAAGATGTTTGAGCTGGAGGCGGAATTAGGGGAACTTTCTGAAATTTAATCACGCGTGCAACATTCTCCACTTCGGGCAACGGCGTTTTGTGGCTTCTGGAAACCGGAATATCATGTGCGCAGACTCCGCGTTTCATTAGCACACATCACACAAAGTTTTTTATTTTAGGGAAGTGCCTTTTTATGGCTTTCTTGAGACGAAATCCTCTGTGTTTCCGCCGCGCGTTGTCAGTGCATATCGCACAACATTTTTCGCCCTGGCAAATACTTTTCACGGCTTCCTTTAGCCAAAAACCCCTGTATCCCCGTCGCGCGTTTCGCAATATTTCTTGTTTTGAGCAATGCCGTTTCGTGGCTTCCTTTAGCCGAAAACACGAGTTTTATTACACGTCACATTTTAAGAATTCGCTACTCGAAAAAGTTGAATTTTTGGCTTACACCTGCTAATATTCGGGCACAAAATATCTTCAAAAATAATCCTATGAATAATCAAAAAAATACTATCACGGCAACAATCGGACAAAATTTCATGTCAGCACCTGGGCCATCCGGCAGAAAAGATTTGGCTTTCTCCCGCGATTTGTCATCTCTCCCCGACGAAAATTTATACAATCTCTGCAAGGAGTATGGCGAACGCACGCGAATCTGGCGACAAAGATTTACGGGACTTTTGCCGGAAGTTTTCAAAAGAAAATTGTACGAGAAAAAAGGCTTTTCATCCATTTTTGAATTTTCAAAAAAATTGGCAGGGCTAAGCGAAGAACAGACAAGACTGGTTTTGAATTTGGAAAAAAGATTTGAAGAAACGCCGGCGCTAAAAACACTTTTGACGACCGGAAAAGTCAGCATAAATAAGTTGGCCAGAATCGTCTCAATTGCAAAACCTGAAAATGAAAAATTCTTGGCAAACCAAGTACAAATTCTTTCAAAAAGTGCGGTGGAAACTTTGGTCCGAGATGAAAAATTTGCGACAAAAAATGAAACCGAAAACTTTGGAAAAACTGCCGGCGAAACTGCCGGCGAAAAAATGGATTTCCAAAAACAAAATGGCTTGTTTGAGCCAGGAATCGACCCAAAAAGTCTGCCCGGGCAGACTTTAAATCTCTCCCCCGAAGTCCAACAAAAACTTCTTGAACTTCAACAAAAAGGCATCGACATAAACACACTTTTACTCGAATTTCTCAAAACCCGTGAACAAGAAATCGCGCAGAAGAAAGAGGAAATTGGCCAAAAAATCCTACAAAAAGAAAATTCACCAGCACCCGAAAACCCCTACGGCAAGCCATCAAGACACATCCCCGTCTCCGTCAAAAAAATCCTCTACCTCGAACACGGCACAAAATGTTCCGTCCAGAATTGCCAAAAACCTTCGACCCAAATTCATCACGTCCGCAGATTTTCCGCTGTTCCAAGCCATAATCCACACTACCTCGCTCCGCTTTGCAAAGCACACCACGAGCTCGCGCACAGCGCGGACATCGACTATATAGAAATGCGAAGAAAAGCATGTTAAAAAAACGAAACATCGCAATCTCGCGCACAGCACGGATATAGATTACCGCGAAAGAAAAAACACATTGCTGCAATCTTAACAAAATACACCAAGTGCCGTATTTGCTAGTGGCCTCCAAGAGCCATTTAATAAAAGACTTGACAAGAACAAAAAAATGATATGCTGGGTTTAGCTTTATATTAATAACACATATATCATGGATAATCAAACACTAGCGCCGGAAGAGCAAAAGCCTGAAGCCCCTCGCGATGCTATAGTACCTGCGGGAACAGGAGCAGATAGCGCTGAAGCAACCGTAATTGGTGAAGAAACACACGGAAGACTCGCAAGCGCGGCAGCACCTGGGGAAAACTCAGCACCTGCAGAAGACAGAGAACTTTCACCGGAAGAAATAGACGGAATAATTGACCAGCTAAGAGCGGCAGCAATAAAGAGGAAAGGAGCCTTCCTAAAAAGAAGAGAAGATGGAGATTTTGATATGGACAATAGGGAAGGGTGTTCATGGAAAAAAGCAGAAGCAGCCCTTAGAGCAGATCCAGCAGCACTAAAGACGATAAGTGGATGGAAGGGGGTCGTAACAATAAGACCCATCTATGGGAATGTCTTTGTGTGTCTCAATGAGGAAATCTGTCCCGTCAGACATAGGAAACCACAACCACTAAGATCTGTACGATCGTACCTTCGTCAGGAAAAGAGTGTTAGGGTAAAGGTAGATTGGGATAGCCGGTAAAGGCTTTACCCCAACTCATTGATCTTTTTCAGAGTCTCAGGGCCCACGACCCCGGCGCCTTTGTCAGATTCCCCGGAGATTATTTTATTCGCCATTTGAAACTGAACAACGGCTTCTTTCGTGATTTCTCCATAATAATCCGTGACAATCGAACATTTGAAATATCCTGTTTTCTTCAAAAATTCCTGCAATTTCTTCACTTCATTTCCTTTTGACCCAAGAGCAAGCGTGTTAGGAATATAAGCTTGTTTTGTTTCCTCCGGCAAATTCGCGCTGTTCGAATCCGAATTTTTCTTATTTTCAATAGCAAGTCTTGTGTAATTTCTGAGAGATATGATTTCGTTCATTCTTGACCTTGTTGTAGGCCCGAAAACGCCTGAACCAGTCTCGCTCTCAACCGCCACAATCCCTTGCGCCTGTTGGAATTTAAACACGGCGTGCGCGGTCAATTCATCATAAACGCCTGTTGGCTCAACTTTATAGTAATTAAGCATTTTAAGCTCATTCTGTAAAGATTTTACGGCATTCCCGGCCGCACCGGCATAAAGATTCACCGGCATAGTCCCGTCGTAAGGCATTTGAACCTCTTTAGGTGTCTCGGCGACAGCCAAATTCACTTCCGGTTTTTCAACAAAAGAACTTGTAGCCAAAGTCACATTTGAACTATCGACAACATCATTCGATTCGCAGGACTGAGGGATTGCCTCGTCTGCGCTATATCCTGCCAAAGAAATTTGCTCGGATAATTGATCATTTAATCCGTAAACAGTTACATCAACATTTCTTTTTCCCCAAGCCAATGCTCTTTTTAGTCCAATGTCTCCGTACCCCATCCAAATATCAAGTCTGTCATGTCTATTTGGATCTCCGTTTGCATCGACAATCGCTCCACCTCTATCATGAACCGCAACTATTCCGATTCCCGGAATATAAAGTTTTGTTCCGAAAGGATAAGACCTAGGAGCCGCGACCATTCCCGGATAAACATCCGTGCCATCAGCGCCGTGGACGCCATGTCCGTTTAATCTGATGTCGGCTTCATAATTACCGGTCGCATATTTTTGCTGACACGGCAATGGTGAATAATACGCGGAAATTGTGAAAGTGTCCGTGTAAGGATAGCTCACTCCGTCCGCGGAAACTTGAAATCCCTCCGCTTCCGCCAAGTCTCCGCCAAAAGATGATAGGGGACTTAGAGCGAAAAACGAAAGAAGCGTCACAACAATTACAGGAACTGCATTTATTTTTATTTTTCTGTTTTTCATTTTTGTTTTGATTTTTATTTTTAAATCTCAATATTATACCACAAAAAAGCCTCATCCTCGGGAACTTAGGCTTGTCAAAACCAAAAAGTCTTTTTTAATTAAAACCGCACTACGACAGACTAAACCACGCCAATTCTACGCAAAATCTCTCTGTCAACAAATTCTCGATCCCTTCCATACTTGAGTCTTGAAAGTTGTTTGTATGCCTCCGCCGCCTCTTTATCACCTTCCTCGGTGTAAGGATTCACAGGGATGATGCTGAACGGACGGGAAGGCTGAGTGTCAACGGAAAGCTTCATTACAGCCTTATATTTATCTATGTTTATAAGATCACGATCGCTAAACACGGGCGCCATTTCCTTCGCCATAAACTCGGCATCCTGCGCGCCGATCTTATATGCCATGATAGTCCCGACGTTACCGAAAACCGCATCTTTAAGATTTGTTTTTTTATTTTTTCCGGCCCCTCCTTCCTCAAGTTGAGCCAAATACTGATGCGCCATCGTAAGCCCAAGGCGATATTTTCTGGCTTCTGAAAGGATAGTTTCAATACTTTCCGTTACGTAATTTTGGAACTCATCGATGTAAAGGAAGAAATCTTTTCTGTCCTCCTTTGCCATTTTTTGCCTTTTTAATGCGGCCATTTGTATTTTTTGCACAATAATAAGACCGAGCAATTTTGAATTTATTTCTCCGACGCTACCTTTTGAAAGATTCATGAGCAAAATTTTGCCTTCATCCATGGCTTTGGCAAAATCAAAAGCCGACTTGGTTTGTCCGATAATATTTCTCATCATCGTATTCGTGACAAATTGACCGAATTTAGCGGCAAAATACGGGATCATTTCCTGTTTTTCTCGAGCACCTGTTTTTGCCATCTGGTGATCCCAGAACGACGCAACGATAGGATTCGTGACGTGTTGTCTCTTTATTTTTGCAAAATCATCATCCGTGAAAAGTCTCACCATCTCGGTCAAAGAAGCCCCGGCCGGGTCTGACATAAGTGTCAAACAACCGTTTCTAAAGTAATCCTGAATACGTGGTCCGAACACTTCCTCGTCAAAAAGCTTGATCATGATATTCATCGCATCAAGAGCAACAAGCTCTTTTTCCTCCCAAGTATCGGCCTCAAGAATATTAAGTCCGAGCGGACGCTCCATGTCCGAAGGATCGAAATAAATCACATCATCAGCCCTTTCACGAGGCACGAACGGCAAAATATCTTCAATAAGCGACCCGTGCGGATCAATAACACATATTCCTCTTCCTTCTTTAAGATCCTGCCTGATCATGACCTGCAAAATCGAAGATTTACCTGTACCGGTTTGCCCGATGACATAAAAATGTCTGAACCTGTCTTCGTTTTTGATGCAAACTTTCTTCTTTTCTCCGCGATACAAGTTGTACCCGAGAAGAAGACCCTCTTGTGGAATATTCGGAGGGAGAGGGGCGATTTTGAAGTTTTGCCAAGCGATTGACGGATATTTGTTAAACCTGATGTTGGGAATGTGAAAAACGCTCGCAAGCTCGTCAACGGAAAGAACCATCTTCTTGCTCGCAAACCATTGTTGTACTCCGCGTCTGAAATTCCTGAAAATAAAATTTGTAACAAGCGTTTTATTATTGTGCCAAATAGTGTTCTCAAAACCATTCCCGTTTGAAGCCTGATATTGAGAAAAAGCGCTTTTCATTGTGATTAAATTGGCCTTGGCCTCATCTTTGGAATCCGCGGAAGAAACCAACCTGATAATTGTTTCAAAGCCGGGTTTTGAATTTTTTTCTTCCATAGCCTTGACTTCCTCATCGGTAAGCGGAGTTGTCTTTTCCGCAGTCTCCGGGGAGTCCTTGGCGGCTTCACCCTTCACAAGCAAATCAAAAATCGCGATAAGCCAGCTCAAAGGATTGTACCATTGAGCACGATGTTTTTTCTTGTTCTGAAAAATTTCACTCGCCTTCTTTCGCCCTTTATCTTGCCATCCGCTCTTTACCGGTTTTACCATTATTTGTATGGCCGCACCCTCGTTTTTGTCTATTTTGGAAAGAGAATTTATAATACCGTTCAAAGGATCGGCATTCATTCGGGAATATACTTTGATCGGATAATAAAAATCTTTTTCCGGGACCATGTAGGTTGAAACAACCTTGCTCGTGGGTTTAAAAATATTATAATCTTCAACTTGCTCTATATAACAATCAGGGAAGAAAGCGGTAATCTGCTTCTCTATCAACGGTGATAAATTTCTCGGGCAAACTATAAAAAAATGGACAAGCGAATCAATCACGGCGAACTCAAGCGAAAGAAATTCCTGATCCTTCAATAATTTATCAAGATGTTTATTGTAAATACTGTATAAAGCGCTATAAAACTGGGACATTATACCTCCGCATATCTCTTTGAAATCTTTCTGCATCGAAAACTGCTCTCCCTCAACCTCCTTATCTTCTTTTGATTCTTTTCGCGGGACTTTGATCTCAAGAAAGACCATATTGAAAGTCCTCTCAATATTCATTTTGTATTGAAGATACTGCAAAACCAGGACGATTACCCCTCCTAAAATCAAAACCGAAAGTGCTATAACGAGCCAAAGATTCATCTTCTGAATTTAATTTTATCAATATATTCTAGCACAAAACCACCTTTATTCCAAGCTCTTCGATTTGTTTTTTAGGCATCTGAGAAGGCGCACCGAGCATAAGATCTTTCGCTTTTTGATCCTTGGGGAACGCGATGACCTCACGAATATTGGGCTCGTTTGCGAAAATCATTATCAAACGATCGATTCCCCAAGCGATTCCTCCGTGAGGAGGCGCACCATATTCGAAAGCATTAAGCATATGCCCGAATCTTCTTTCTCTGTCATCGTCGCTGATATTCAAAGTGTCAAAAACTTTCTTCTGAACATTTCTGTCGTGAATTCTTATTGAACCTCCGCCGATTTCAGTCCCATTCAAAACAATGTCGTAGGCCTTCGCCAAAGCTTCCGCCGGATTTTTTTCAAAATGCTCGGGATCTTTTGGGGAAGTGAAAGGGTGATGCTTCGCCGCCAAAGTTTTATTTTCTTCATCATATTCAAACATTGGAAAATCTTTCACCCACAAAAATGCAAAAACATTTTCATCGATAAGTCCAGTTTTCTGAGCCACGGAAATTCTCACATGTCCAAGCGCTTCGCACGCGGTTTTAAATTTATCCGCCGCAAAAAATACCGCATCTCCATCTTTTGCATCGCATCTTTCAAAAACAGCATCGAGTTCTTCTTTCTTGAAGAATTTCACTATGGAAGATTTCGGTTCTTTATCAATTAACACGTAAGAAAGACCTTTTGCCCCATATATTTTCGCAATTTCAGTAAATTCATCAATTTCTTTTCTGGTGAATTTTCCGCCGCCAGTGACCTTCAAAGCTTTCACAACCCCACCGTTTTTTACAGCATCTTTAAACACTCCGAACTCACAGTTTTCAACAAGATCCGTAACGTCCGAAAGAGTAAGCTTATAGCGAATATCCGGCTTGTCTACGCCATATTTATTCATCGCTTCATCGTAAGTCAAAATGGGGAAAGGCTTCTTCAAAATCTTTTTGTCCGGTACAAATTTCTCGACCAATTCAATCATCAATTTTTCATTCAAAGACATGATGTCATTTTCGTCGATAAAAGACATTTCGATGTCGAGCTGGGTGAATTCAGGTTGTCTGTCTCCGCGCTGATCCTCGTCCCTGAAACATCTCGCAATTTGGAAATACCTGTCGAATCCAGCGACCATAAGTAACTGTTTCAATTGTTGAGGGGATTGCGGTAAAACATAAAAATTCCCATGATAAAGTCTGGAAGGCACAAGATATTCACGGCTTCCCTCAGGCGTTCCTTTGATTAAAATCGGAGTCTCGATTTCAACAAAATTTTCCTTCTCAAAATAATCGCGCATATGCTTGACCACTTTGTGTCGGAGAAGAATATTGTTTTTCAGCCTGTCTCTGCGAAGATCCAAATATCTGTAAGTAAGCCTCAATTCCTCATTTATATCCTTTTCCGTATCCAATTCAAACGGAGGGGTCTTCGAAGCATTCAAAACCTTAATCTCGGTTACAACGACTTCGATTTTCCCGGTCGGCATATTCGGATTATCGTTTCCCTCAGGCCTTTTTCTCACAATTCCGTTTACCTGAAGAACATATTCGGGCCTTACCTCGTTAAGAATATCATGCGCATCCTTATGCCCGACAGGATCTGAGACAATCTGAGTTACGCCATATCTGTCGCGCAAATCTATGAAAATAACCCCGCCATGATCTCGTCGTCGATTCACCCAACCGGCCAAAATCACTTTTTTTCCGTCATTTTTTTCGGTTGCCTCTCCGCAGGTATGAGTTCTATACATATTTTAAATTTAAATCTAAATCTTTCTCATCTTAGAGAAGTTAAACCCATTTTTCAACCGGATAAAATATTTGAAATTTCCTCTTTGAGTTTTTCAGACACATTCACCCCGAAAGGTAACTTTATTTTTTTATTGTTTAATACAAGAGTAACGGGCGTTTCGCCTTTGTTTCGTTCAAGAAACTCTTTTAAAAACTTCATTTTTTCAGAATCGGGATTCTCACCTATTTCAATCAAATAAGGATTTTCGACAACACTTTTCTCAACATGGAAATCCTCAACGACTTCAGGCGTATTTTTTTCAAGTTCTTCTTTCTCCGCCAAAATATCGTCCAGAAATCGTATAAATGCGATAGACTTGTCTTTTTCGTCGTAAGATCCCGCCTCTTTCGCATTTTTCACCATTCCGTCGTAAGACAACGCCTTTAAATCGTCACACATAATCTGATATTGTCCCTGTCTGAAATCGAGTTTTCCGCTCACGGAATAAAGCCCGTCCTCCGCAAGCAAATTCCCGAATTGTGTCAAAAATTTGGAAAATGCGACAGCGCGAATTCTGGCGGTGGGATCCTCCATAACAAACGTAGCCATATACGAACCGGATTTCGTCAAAATCTTTTTCAATTCCGAAACAAGGCCTATGACAATCACTTTTTTGCCGGTATTTTTTTTGGTCAGAGACGCTATGAGATTAGCCTTTTTCGCAACATATTTCCTGAAACCTTTTAACGGATGACCGGAAACATACATTCCGAGAAATTCTTTTTCCCATTTAAGTTTTTCCATCAAAGTGGTTGGCGAAACTTTTTTCATAACGAAAGAGGGGACTGATTGTTCCTCCGCCAATGACGCGAAAAGATTCACCTGTCCGTTATCCTCAAGAGCTTGAGAATTTTTTGCATATTTCGAAAACTCCTCGTAATTTTCCGCAAGTTGTTTCCTCTCACCGAATTCATCGAAAGCACCGCTAAGAGCAAGCGCCTGTAAAACTTTTTTATTTAAAATCTTTATCGGAACTCTTTTTAAGAAATCATCCAAAGATGCAAAAACTCCACCCTTTTCACGCGCATTGATGATTTCCCTGACAGGGCCGTCTCCAAGCCCTTTTATTGCAACAAGCCCGAAACGTATTTTGTCTTTATCAACGACGGTGAAATGCGCAAAAGACTCATTTATTGAAGGCGGTAAAACATCTATACCCATTTCATTACATTCTTTTATTTCCATCACAACTTTATCCGTATTCCCCGGATCGCTGCAAAGAAGCGCAGTCATGAATTCGATAGGGTAGTGAGCCTTCAAATAAGCCGTCTGATAAGCGATAAGTCCGTAACAAACAGCGTGAGCTTTGTTAAATCCATATCCCGCAAAAGGTTCGATAACATCCTCAAAAACCTGTCTGGCAAATTTCTCGTCATGCCCGTTTTTTACCGCGCCTTTCACGAATTTTTCCCTTTGCTCGGCCAAAAGCGATACAATCTTTTTTCCAACAGCCTTTCTCAAAATATCAGCTTCTCCGAGAGAAAACCCTGCAAAATCTCGCGCAAGTTGCAAAATCTGCTCTTGGTAAACGGCGACGCCGTAAGTATTTTCAAGAATCGATTTGAAAGACGGATCTAAATAATGCACTTTCTCCGGATTATGTTTTCCCTTTATATAATCGGGAATCCACTCCATAGGACCCGGCCTGTAAAGCGCGCCCATCGCGACGATATCGTCAAAAATGGTCGGTTTAAGTTGTTTCAAATATCTTCGCATTCCGCCGGACTCAAGCTGAAACACGCCTGTCGTGTCACCGTTTTGCAAAAGTTTGAAAACGATAGGGTCATCAAGTGCAATTTTCGAAATTTCAACTTTTTCACCTCTCGTTCTCGCAACAATTTTACAAGTTTTTTCGATGACGGTTAAATTTCGAAGTCCGAGGAAATCCATTTTTAGAAGGCCCAAAGCCTCAATCGGCTTGGCGGAATATTGCGTCACGATTTCATTATCATCGGAAACGCTGTTTTGCAACGCGGTATACTGCGTCAAAGGTTTTTCCGAAATCACGACCGCGCACGCATGAGTTCCGGCTTGTCTCACGGTTCCCTCAAGCTTAGACGCATAATCAATAACTTTCTTTGCGCGAAGGTCGCTGTCATAAAGTTTTTTAAAATCAGGATCATCTTTTATATATTCCTCCAAAGAGCTGTATTTCCCGAGCACTGGAGCCGGAACAGTCTTTGCGATTTTATCGACCTCCGCATAAGGAAAACCAAGAGCTCTCCCCACATCGCGAATTGCGGCTTTTGGTGCAAGTGTACCGAAAGTTATAATCTGCGCGACATTATCACGCCCGTATTTCTGAATAACATAAGCCAAAACTTCATCTCTTCGAGTATCGGCGAAATCAATATCAATATCAGGCATACTGATTCTTTCGGGATTCAAAAACCTTTCGAAGAAAAGTCCGTATCCGATTGGATCAACATCGGTAATATCAAGAGACCAAGCGATAATCGACCCTGCCGCCGAACCTCTTCCCGGTCCGACAACAATATCTTTGCTTTTGGCATATCTCACAAAATCCGAAACTATCAAAAAGTAAGTGTCAAATCCCATTTTATTCACGGTCTTAAGCTCGTATTCTAATCTTTCAAGATAATTCGCGGGAACATCATTTGGCGCAAATCTCCTTTTTAATCCTTCAAGACAAAGCTCTTTCACGTAATCCTCGGCTTTTTCATTTTGAGGGGTTTTAAAAGAGGGGATTAAGTTTTTCCCGAAATCCAATTTCACATCACACATTTCCGCGACTTTTAAAGTATTTTCGATGGCTCCCGGAAAGTCTTCCATGGCTATTGAAAGCTCCTTGCTGTCGCGTATGGAAAAATCACCGACATATCTCATTCTATTTTCGTCCCCGACATGCGCCTGAGTTTGTATGCAAAGCATGATGTCGTGAACTTCGCTGTCCTCAGGCCTCGGGTAATGCGAATCATTTGTCGCCACCATCAAAAGTCCGTACTCCTGCGCAAGTTTTTTTATTTTTTGATTAACAACATTTTGGTCTTCCATAAGAGGATGATCCTGCACTTCCAAAAAATAATTTTCTTTTCCGAAAATATCTATATGGTTTCTTATAACCTCATGAATTTCATCTTCATTCCCGGACAAAATTGTTCGCGCAAGTTGCCCGACGATACATCCGCTGAGGGCGATAAGCCCTTCGCTATGCGCTTTTAAAAGCCCGATGTCAACCCTGGGCTTGTAATAAAATCCCTCTAAATGCGCTTTTGTGACGAGTTGCAATAAATTTTGATAACCTGTGTTGTTTTTCGCAAGCAATGTCAAATGATAAGGCCTCACATCGACTTTGGCCTCTTTATCAAATCGTGTTCGTAGAGCCACATACATTTCACATCCCAAAATCGGCTTTATCCCATTTGCCATACAAGCGTCATAAAGCTCAACCAAGCCATAAGTGACCCCATGATCGGTAAGCGCCGCCGCCGGATATCCAAGCTCTTTTGCACGCAAAACAATATCTTTCGGACTTCCGAATCCGTCGAGCAAACTATAATGCGAATGACAATGTAAATTTACAAAAGACATTAATTGGGAAACTTAGAAAGTAGGTGTACATGTATATGAAAAACTTCCTGCCCGCCTTCTTCTCCGACATTAACATGCAAATTATATCCAATCAGTCCGAGCTTATCGGCCACCTTCTTGCACGCCAAAAAAAGTTTTCCGACCAAATGAGTGTGAGAGTCTTCCATGTCCGCAATCGACGCAATATGTTTTTTCGGAACAGCCAGTAAGTGCGTAGCCGCCTTCGGATTTCTGTCCCTGAAAATCACCAAATCCTCATCCTCATATAAAAATTCCGTTCCAAAAGCTCCGGAGGAAATTTTGCAAAAAATACAATCAAACATATTGAAAAACATTAAATAAACAAAAAGATTCTAAATAATAATTCGGAATAAAGAAAGGATTTGAAATTTACTTTTTAGCCCTTCTGTTTTCGTCTAGCGTGTAAACGGCTCTACCAACCCTGACAAATTGTGAATTTTTCTGCAAATTTAGAGAGATTGTGCCTTTCTTAACATGTCTTTGAGCCAGTACGCCTTCTATGATTTCCTGTTTTGTCATCGGGCTTTTCTTTCTTAACAAGCCTTCGATAATATCCGCAACAGTTCCTTTTTCATATCCGAATTCCTTTAAAGCGTAAAGTCCGCGTCCGACAAGAACAAATTGTTCATATCTGATCAATTCATTGTGAACAGCCTGCGTCGTAACAACTTTTTTATCAAAACCCGCTTCTGAAATTCTGTTTGCGATTTCAACGAAATGTAGAGGGGCTTTTGCTCTTTTTAGAACGATATAAGCCTTGTCTCTGATGCTTCTTGGATTGATGTGTCTCCAAGACATAAGCCCAAAACCCTCGGGAGTAACTTTGATTCTCTTATCCACTTCAAGACACGAAGCAAGCATAGGATCGCTATAAGTCTCCACTTTGCCTTCCAAAAGCTGTCTTATTTGAACAACAAGCTTTGATTCCGGGAGAAGATCACTTTTCTTTTTAAGAACTTTGACCCCGGCCTCGGCAACAGAAGTAACCATCTCAAGCTCAATTTCTTTAAATCTCCAGAAAGGATCATAGATATTCGTCTTTTCAGCTTCTTCGACATGAAGATTGATGTTTAGAGCAAGCCTTATAATATTTGCATCAAGAGTTTCCTTTGACCCGATG
Source organism: Candidatus Altimarinota bacterium (assembly GCA_041663205.1). Classification (GTDB taxonomy): domain Bacteria; phylum Patescibacteriota; class Gracilibacteria; order UBA1369; family LOWO2-01-FULL-3; genus UM-FILTER-38-24. The sequence continues at coordinate 98,040 of JBAZQZ010000002.1, read as the reverse complement.
GCATTCAAAATTTTCGCAATAAGCTTTGTTTCAATCATAACCCCGCCACTTTCTTTAAGAACCTGATCTGCAACCTCGTTTACAAGGTTCAATCTGGTTGTTTGGACGGTCCTGCGAAGTTTTCCAAGCGCAATTTTCTCGATTTGTCTGATTCTTTCCCTCGTAACAGAAAAAGACTGACCGATGCTTTCAAGAGTCCTTCTTGGTTTGTTATCAAGACTGAAGCGTTGTACCACAACATCCTTTTCCTTCTGAGTTAAGACCATAAACATTTCCTCCACGACTTCCGCAAGATCCACCTTTTGAGATTCATTAGTATTAGCCATAATTGCTAGTTTATTTTTAATTTTTTGATCCAGGAGACAGAATATTCGTCCCGAATTCAATTGTCAAGCAAGAAATTTGATTAAAGTGCAATATTGTTTCATAGAGATATTCCCTAAAAAAGAACAAAGCGTACACCTTGTACAAAAATAAGTCAAAGAAAAATTCACCGATTTTTCATGTTGCAATTTAAAAAGCTATAAGTAGAATAAAGGAACATGGGCAGATGGTGGAATGGTAGACACGCTAGCCTTAGGAGCTAGTGGCCAAAAGCCGTGAGGGTTCAAGTCCCTCTCTGCCCACCATGCGACAAAGTCGCACGGTGTTCTTACCCCCACGGTGCGGAGTAATGTTTTACCCCACCCTCAAACTCATATCACTACTCCTTGCGCCGTTCGTGAGGCATCCCATTGAAATTATGTCGACGCCGGTTTTGGCATACTCAAGCACATTTTCCTCGTTTATGCCTCCGGAAGCCTCAAAAAGCAGGTTCTCGTATAATCCGGCCCCCTTTAAAGCCGCAATAGTATCAGAAATATCAGAAGAACTCATATTGTCCAACATTATTACTCCGATAGTTTGAGCGGAATCGCCATTCAAAAATTTCGCAAACCCGTCCGCACACCTCAAAGCCTCTTCCTTGTTTTGTACCTCTATCTCAATAAACCTGCTGTCGATATCTGCTACGGCCAGCCTCTCAAAAACAGTATCAAAATCGCGACCGATTATATCGAGATGGGTGTCTTTTACCAGAACAGCATCAGCTAAATTCATCCTGTGCGTGCCTCCGCCGCCAACCAAAACAGCCTTTTTGTCGATAAGTCCCCACAAAAGTTTCCGCGTAGGGCACACAATAACATCATAATCTTTCACTTTTTCGACAATTTTACGAGTAAATGTCGCCACACCGCTCATCCTCATCAGCAAATTCAAAACCGTCCTCTCCGCCGCCAAAATATCATGAGAATAAGCCTTGATTTCCATTATCACCTCTCCTTTTTTTACGCAGTCCCCATCCTGAAATTTAAAATCAATTTCAAAATCGCCTTTAATACTCGGTCTGAAATTTTTATCCGCATCCACGAGAAAATACTTGATTTCCTCCACTCCCGCCAAAATCGCATCCTCTTTCGCGATAATTTTCGCATTAACCTTCGAAAGATCCTTGAAAAGAAGATTTGTAGTCATGTCCCCGCGCCCTGAAAGGTCTTTCTCAAGCTCCAAAAACGTATATCTGAAAACCCATTGCTTGTAAGTGTTATTTTCAAGACTCAAAAAATTCGCAACTTTATGTGTATATTCTCTGATGGTTTTTCTATCCATTTTTTGTGAGTTCAAACATCTTATTAAACGCGCTTAGTGCCCTTTCGGTTACATCTTTTGAAACAGTGACCGCAAATTTCTCTTCTTTAAGACACTTAAGGACAGATTCTAGCGTATTTTTCTTCATATCAAAACAGAAATTACAAACACCGTAAAAATTCTTGTCCGGAACCTCTTTTTTCAGCTTCTCAATCATCCCGCACTCCGTAAGAACCAAAAAGTTTTTCGCAGGATCCTTTCGGCTTAAGTTTACCATCTCCGAAGTGCTGGAAATATAGTCGGCACATTCCAAAATCTCATTTTTCGATTCCGGATGAGCAATTATTTTCGCTCCGGCATGCTCTTTTTTAGCCTCCCATAGAGTCTCGCGTGTCAAAAAATCATGAATCGGACATTTACCGTCAAAAGTGATTATTTTCTTTTCCGGCACTTGTTTTGCGACATAATTCGCCAAATTTTTATCGGGAACAAAAATAATCTCATTCCCTTCAAGTCCTCGCACAACGGAAACCGCATTTGAAGAGGTGCAAACAGCATCGGATAAAGCTTTTATCTCAGCCGATGAATTTATATAAGTGACAACTTTCGCTTTTGGATATTGTTTTTTAAGCGCAATTAAATCATTTTCCGTAAGCATATCCGCCATCGCGCAACCGGCGTCGGGAAAGGGGACTATCACTTTTTTTCCGGGATTTAAAATACATGCGCTCTGCGCCATAAATTTCACTCCGCAAAACACAATGATGTCGGCGGAAGTTTTTTTGGCCTCCATGCAAAGCCTCAAAGAATCGCCAATAAAATCCGCGACTTCGTAAATCTCAGGTCTTTGATAATTGTGCGCCAAAATAACGGCATTCTTAACCTTCTTAAGTTTCCTTATTTCATCGACAAGATTTCCCATACCGAAAAAGTCTACATTACCCCATGCACAAAACGCAACCAAAGACTTTTTAACGCCTCGTAAGAAGCTTTTGCGATCATAGCCAAAATACCTTTAAGTTCTCTGATTTTCTTCATCACGTTATTGAGCTCAAAAAAAGTATTTTTCTTCCCGACCATCTTCATGGCTTTACCATGCAGATATTTGATTTCTTTTCTTATCTCGCTTTCTATTTGCTTTCTCATCTCGGGTTCTTTTGGAATTCTTTCAAGCAAAGCCGCCCTTACTTGCGCATAAGTCATCCCGCTTATAGTGCCACTCTGATTCCCGCCTTCCTTCCTCGAAGAATCGATCTCCGAAATTTCTCCGACACCCTCGGCAACCTCCATATCTCCGACAGATTCTATATCTCCCACAGCTTTCTTTGCTTTTGAAGCAGCCTCTTTGACCTCACGAGAATCTTTTTGAGAAACCTTCTCGGGAGACTTTCCTTCCGGACCGGAATATGACTCAAATGGCTTAATTTGTGAACCTTCAGACACTTTGTAAAAGTTAAATCACTCCCTTAATTATAAATTAATAATAGCCAAATGTCAACGAAACACGAAGATACTCAAAGCAAAACATTTGTTTATAAAGCAATAAATCGCTAAAATCTCACATGTAATAAAATTTTATGATTGAAATAGAAAAAGCCTACGAGGCCAAAAAATACGAAGATAAAATCTATGCGAAATGGGAATCTTCGGGCGCATTCAAGCCAAAAATCGATAAAAAGAAAAAACCTTTCGTAATATCCATGCCACCTCCAAACGCGACGGGAGTGCTTCACTTGGGCCACGCGGTAATGCTCGCGCTTCAAGACATTATGATCAGATACAACAGGATGCAAGGCGCGCCGACGCTTTGGCTTCCCGGGACGGATCACGCGTCAATTGCGACTCAAAATAAAGTTGAGCAACTTTTGGCGCAGAAAAATATCACGAAATATGACCTCGGACGTGAAGAATTTTTGAAAGAAGTTGATAAATATGTAAAAAATTCTCAATCGACAATAAGAAATCAAATCAGAAAAATGGGATCAAGTTGTGATTGGACGCGCGAAAGATATACTCTCGACGAAGGGCTTACAAATGCGGTTCAAAAGGTTTTCTTGAAGATGTACAAAGACGGACTCATTTACCGTGGGTCAAGAATTGTAAACTGGTGCCCGAGATGTGAATCGACTCTTGCGGATGACGAAGTGAATTACAAGGAATCAAAAGAAAAACTTTACTGGATCGTGTACGGGCCGTTTACAGTGGCGACAACAAGACCTGAAACAAAACTCGGAGACACGGCGGTGGCGGTAAATCCGGCGGACAAGAGATACAAAAAAATGATAGGGAAAGTGTTCCCGATAAAAAGCGCATTGGGTGAATACAATATTGTTGTAATCGCGGACAAAGAAGTGGACATGGAATTTGGCTCGGGAGCTGTAAAAGTGACACCTGCCCACAGTTTCGCGGATTTCGAAATGGCGCAAAGAAACAAAGAAGTTTTCAAAAAAGCCGGGATAGAACCGATAAAAGAAGTCATCGATGAAAAAGGAAGAATGAAAGAAAATTGCGGAAAATACTCGGGGATGACGACGAAAGAATGTCGAAAAGCGTTGGTCGCGGATCTTGAAAAAATGGGATTAATCGAAAAAATCGAAGATTACACTCACAATCTTTCGATTTGTTACAGGTGTGGACACACGATTGAACCGTTAATTTCCAAGCAATGGTTTATTGACGTGGACAAGCCGATAATAAAAGACGGTGCGAAGAAAAAATCAATAAAAGAAAAATCCATAGAAGTTGTAAAAAAAGGGGAGATAGAAATAATCCCGGAACGCTTTAATAAGACATATTTCAACTGGATGAAAAATCTTCACGACTGGTGTATTTCACGACAAATTTGGTTCGGACATAAAATTCCGGTTTGGTATAAAATGGATGAAAAATCAAAAAAAGAGTACGAAAAAAATCCGGAAAAAAACAGATGTTTATTGAACGATAAAGAAGCGATTTGCTCGATCGAAAAACCTGATGATAAAAATTATTACATTCAAGACCCCGACACTTTAGACACTTGGTTTTCCTCAGGCCTGTGGACTTTTTCGACACTTGGTTGGCCCGACAAAACAGAGGATTTTAAATATTTCCATCCGACATCGGTACTCGAAACAGGCTACGATATTTTATTTTTCTGGGTCGCGAGAATGATAATAATGACAGAGTACACGCTTGGCGAAGTTCCATTCAAAACAGTATACCTGCACGGACTCATCCGCGACAAAAATGGCAAAAAGATGAGCAAATCGGCCGGTAACGGAATTGATCCGCTCGAAATGATTGCAAAATACGGGACGGATCCGGTGAGACTAAGCCTCGTAATCGGAGGAACCCCCGGCAACGACATGTGCCTTTCGGAAGACAAAATCGAAGGTTACAGAAATTTCATAAATAAAATTTGGAACGCCTCAAGATTTGCGCTGATGAACGTATCCGAAGAAGATTTGAAGAAAAAAATCGAGCCAAAAATGGCAAAATCAACTGCGGACAAATGGATTTTGACAGAGTTAAACGGGCTTGTTAAAGCGACAAATGCCGACATGGAAAAATACAATTTCTCCGAAGCGGGGATGAGGATTTACGAATTTATATGGAGCAAATATTGTGATTGGTATCTGGAAATTTCAAAAGGAGAACACAAAAATCCGGTCGTTTTATTGCACGTTTTAAAAACAACATTGAAACTTCTTCATCCGTTTATCCCGTTTGTTACGGAAAAACTTTGGGAATTGATGGGCGAGAAGACGATGTTGATATCGCAGTCTTGGCCGAAGGAAGACAAAAACACGATATTCAAAAAAGAAGCGAAAGATTTGGAAGAAGTGATGGAAATGATTTCAAAGATAAGAAGTTTGAGGGCGGAACTGAAAGTCGAACCTGCAAAAAAAATAAATGCGATTATTTATGCCGGCAAACAAGTAAAACTTTTGGAGGAAAAAAGAGAGGTGATTGTTCGCATGGCAAGGCTCGAAAATCTGCAAATCGAAGAAAAAGGCAAGAAAATCGAAGGCGCAAAATTGATCACACAGGGAACAATGGAGATATATTTACCGTTAAAAGACATGTTGGACATAGAGAAAGAAAACAAAAGAATAAAAGAGGAAATGGCTAAAAAACAAGCACTAATATTATCAATTGAATCACGACTTTCAAACGAAGGATTCGTGAAAAATGCTCCAAAAGACCTCATAACGAAAGAGAAAGAGAGACTCAAGGAAGAGAAACTCTCGCTGGCGAAAATGACGGAAAATATGGTATAATAACCTTACGCAAATAAAAAAAATAAAGTGTCAGACTCACCATATTTTGAGCAATTAGAACAAAACATACTAGGTTTGCTTTCGGAAAAAAAATTCAAGCAAGCATACGAGGCATGTGTAAAAGTTCTCGACAAAATCCCCGGAGAACCGAGATTTTTGAAATTGAAAACAAAAATAGAAGAAGCGGTCGAGGAAGAAAACGATAAAATAATAGAAAAAACGATAGAAGACATAAAACCGCTATGGGATGAGAAAAAATACGAAGCCATTCTAAAAAAACTGGAACCGTTACTTCAGGTTTCGAAAGATAATGGCAAACTGAACAATCTTATCGTTGAAGCTCAGGGAAAATACAAAGAGCAAATAGAGCAATTCAAAAAAGATTTTGAAAAAAATCAAAGGGCAAGACTCACAAAAATATTCACAGAGTCTCCGGAAAGAATGATTGACGAACTATATTTTCTGGAAACAAATAACTCCAGCGACGAAGTTACAAAAAAACTCGTGGCGGAATTCCGCGACAAACTCATTGAGAAAAAAATAAAAGACAAAAAAGAGCTCACGGATTCGGACAAATTCGATGTAATATATCGTTTCATTGAAGAGCTGAAAAAAATAGACGAAAAAAATCCAAGAATAAAAGAATTGGACGACGCGACAAAAAGACGACAAAACGAAACACAGCTCGAGAATAAGGGCGAATTCGTTTATAAAGGGGAAAATTATTTGTCCACATTAATGAAAATAAACAAATACTCCGAAGCGATTCGCGTAGCCGAAGAAGTTTTACAAACAGACCCGAACAACAAAGGAGTAAAAGACATTTTGGAAGAAGCAAAATCAAAATTCTACGACACATCTCGTGACGAAACAGTCGATCTGCTGACAAAAAACCAACCTTCCGAAAAAGCCGATTACAACGCGAACAAAGAAAACTTTACCGCGATATAAAACAATACAAGTTTTACTTGCGCAGTTTATAAACCTTTCTTCCGACTCTTTCGAACTTATCACTGTTTTTCAGCGCCAACATAATAGTGATTTTCTTCACTTGTCTTTGTTTTAAAACCTGCTCGATGATTTCATCCTGGGACAATTCTTTCTTTCCATTAAGAATTCCTTCAACAACATCAGCGACAGTACCGCTCTCAAAGCCCCATTCCTTAAGCGCATAAATACCTCTTCCAATCAAAACAAACTGGTCATGCCTGATAAGCTCGTTGTGGACAGCCTGCATATTTACGCCTCTTCCGTCAAACTTTGCGGAAGAAATTCTCTCGGCTATGTCCGTGAAATGCATCGGTTTTTTCTCGCTTCTCAGAATATACATTATCTTGTCGCGAAGAGTTCGAGGATTTACATGTCTCCATTCAAGAAGACCTATGAGCTCATTATCAAGGAGAGTAAGCCTCTTATCGATATCGATCAAAGATTTTATCTTCGTCAAATCGAAATTTATTCCGTCAAAAGAATCTTTCAAATCTGTGTGGACTTTTTCAATGCTTTTTACATTCCCATACCTGTACATCTGGTTCACAAGTTGCCCCGACGCATATTTTAAAGAATAATCGGAAATCGCTTTTTCCCTTACATAAGGGTGAAAATTGATTGTATTCCCGACACATTCAAGTTTTTCATGAAGATTTAACGCCAAATGAATACTGTCTTTATCAACGGCAAAATTTGCGGGCATTATGTCCACAATAGATTCTACGAGTTTGTCCTCCCTCATAATTCCTCCGTGATTGCGCACGCACTCGTCAGCAAACTCATGAACATATCGCAGAGTGGAATTAAAAACATTTCGTTTCATCTTTGCTAAAGCACTTTTTTCAATTTGTCTAACACGCTCCCTGGTGACAGCAAATTCCTGCCCGATATCTTCCAAAGTATGTTTACTATTTCCACCAAGACTGAACCTCTTGGTGATTACGACTTTTTCTTTATCTGACAACAAAAGAAGCATGTTGTTCATCAAATCCGGAAGCTCAAGAATCGTCTGAACAACGTTTGCATTATTGCCGTTAACCATAAGGAAGGAGGGTTAGGTAAGAATAAAACTTGGATGAATTATAAAAACACTTTGCAATCTACGCAAAGAAAAGGTGTTGTAATATTTGCCGAAATAGTTTGTTGATTAATAACTATTTTCAAAGACATACCCGACACATGGCACAGTCTTGATAAAATTGGCACTTTCACAAATTTTGATTTTCTTTCTTAAAGAACTCACATGAACATCGACGGTATTTGTCGGACAAAGGATATTTCTGTCCCAAACATCCTCGAGAATTCTTGTGCGACTCAAAACCTTCCCCACATTTCTTATAAAATATTCCAATAAAGAAAATTCCTTGTTTCTCAGATAAATATATTTTCCGGAGACAAAAAGTCTTCTGGAAATTAAATCCAAAGAAAAACCTTTAAAATCGATTTTATCCATATGCGAGTGGGTTAGGATGTGTCTAAACTATGCCACATAAAATTTTTATTAAAAATTTTTTAAACAACAAAAAATAAAGATGCCTGAAACAAGCCGTTTTTTGGATAAAAAAGTGTTGTTGTAAATTCGACGACAGCTTTGTAAACTATATAAGAACTTTAATAACAAAAAAATGGATAAAAAATTGGATGATATTGTTTCACTTTGTAAAAGAAGGGGATTCGTGTTTCCGGGCTCAGACATATACGGAGGGCTTGCAAACACTTGGGATTACGGCCCATACGGTGCGCAATTAAAACAAAACATAAAAGCTTTTTGGTGGAATACTTTCGTTAGAGAAAGAGAAGACGTGATAGGACTTGATTCCGCAATTTTGATGAACCCAAAAGTTTGGGAAGCGTCCGGACACGTCACTTCATTTTCGGATCCGCTGATGGATTGTAAGAATTGCAAAGAAAGAATTCGCGGCGACAAACTTATAGAAGAAAGTCTTGGAATCGAAGCGGCTGCGGGAAAAACATTGAAACAAATCGGAGAAATAATCGCGGAACACAAACTGAAATGTCCCAAATGTGGAAAATCTGATTTTACGGAACCGAGGTCATTTAATTTGATGTTTAGGACTCACCAAGGTGTAATAGAAGAAACATCAACGGCGATTTATCTGAGGCCTGAAACAGCCCAAGGGATTTTCACGAATTTCAAAAATGTGATTCAAACATGCCGCGCAAAAGTGCCATTCGGTATCGCGCAAATCGGAAAATCATTCAGAAATGAAATCACTCCTGGAAATTTTACATACCGCACCCGCGAATTCGAGCAAATGGAAATCGAATATTTCGTTTCCCCTAAAGACAAAAAAGAAATAAAGAGAATTTTCGACGACTGGAAAAAAGTTTGCTGGGATTGGTATCTGAACCTCGGAATAAAAAAAGAAAATCTACGGTTCAGAGAACATGAAAAAGACGAACTTTCGCATTATTCTTCAATGACTTTTGATATTGAATTTAATTTTCCGTTCGGCTGGGGAGAATTGATGGGATTGGCTTACAGAGGAGATTACGACCTGACTCAACATTCGAAATTCTCGGGAAAAGATTTGAGCTATCTCGATCCTTTCACAAATGAAAAATACATTCCACACGTGATCGAGCCTTCATTTGGGGCGGACAGGACCTTGCTGATAACACTCATCGACGCATACGACGAAGATGAAGTTGACGGCGAAAAACGCACGGTGATGAGGTTTAATCCAAAAATCGCTCCGGTAAAAGCTGCGATTTTCCCGTTGATGAAAAAAGACGAACTGACAGGCATCGCAAAAGAAATTTACAACACATTAAAAAAGAAATTCGACATCGAATATGATGATTCCGGCGCAATCGGCAAACGTTACCGCAGACAGGACGAAATCGGCACACCGTTCTGCGTCACCGTCGATTACGACACGATCAAAGACCAAACCGTCACAATCCGCGAGCGCGACTCCATGAAGCAAGAGAGGGTCAAAATAAGCAAATTGGAAGAAATAATAAGCAAAAAAATAAACTAACAATCAAAAAATGTCCAAAGCAAAAATAGTATTATATAGCCTACTTCACGCACTCGGAGTTGCAACATACGTTACTCTTTTGGCATCTTTTATGGCAAAAACAGAAGGAGTAAAAACAATTCCGGAAGAAATAGTTGGCCCCATAATGCTGACGCTTTTCGTAATATCAGCGGCAGTAACAGGCTCGCTGGTCTTAGCAAGGCCAATAATCCTATTTTTCGACAAAAAAAGACAAGAAGCCGTACTTTTCTTCATTTCAACCTTGATTTGGCTCCTCATAATGGTAGCAGTCGCACTCTCTGTAGTCTTCTTTTAGGGGCGTCCCCTTGTTTTAAAGCCGTTTTTCTGCTATAATATTCAGATTAAAACAAATACAAAAGCATGCAGGAATTTTTCCTCAACTTATGGGAATTCATCAAAGCTCACCCGATTGGTATAGTTTCGTGGGCCATAGGGCTTTATTTGGGCATGGAATTATTCCTTTGGACGCTTAGATTTTTGTATAGATATTTGGATTCGGGAAGGCTGATATACATGAGAATCACGCTCCCGAGGGAAGATTCGCCGAAAGACAAGGAAAAAGCCACGGAAAAAGACTTCCGCGAAAAAGTTTCGATAATGTCGCAGTTTTTCAGGAACTTGCACGAAACGGGCGAATTGAATTTGCCAAACATTATCAAAACCAAGATATTCAGGAACAACACATTCTCTTTCGAACTTGTGGCTCAACAAAAAATTGTAAATTTCTACGTCACGACGCCGAAATATTATCAGGACATACTGGAAAAACAAATCACGTCATACTATCCCGACGCGGAACTGGAAATCACTCAGAAATACGAAGAAATTCTCCCGGACAGCAAAACAAAAGGTTTCTACGCATATCAACATCAAGGATACTGGTTCCCGATAAAAACATTCAAAGTTTTGGAAAACGATCCGTTAAACGACATGACGAACATTTTTTCAAAACTCGCGGAAGACGAAACAGCGGCGATTCAGATGGTGATAAGACCTCGCAACGACAAATGGAACAAAAAAGCGGAAGAATATGGAGAAAAATATTTCAAAGGGAAAGGGTCGGAAGGATGGAAAATACCGATTATAGGACCGATTTTAAACGTATTTAAAGGCATAATCTTCGGATACGAAAAAATGGATAAAGATGAAGTGAAAAGCGGAGGAGACGGATACGTCCGTATGTTGCAAAGCAAAGAAGAGGTGGCAAAAAGAATCGGTGAAAAATCCGGACAATCCGGATATGACGCGGTGATAAGACTTCTTTCAACGGCAAAAACGGAAACACGGGCTGAAGAAATAAGCAACAACATTATCGTGAGTTTGAGTATGTTCAAGGATCCCGGCTCAAACTGGTTTGACACAAGCAGGTTGTTTTTCGTGGATTCTTTAAACGACAAACTATTTTTATTCAATTTTAGACACAGACTTTTATACACAAAATTTCTGTTTTTCGGAGAAGATTTAAATATCCTCGCGGAAGACGAACTCTCATCTATTTTCCATTTTCCAAACTCAAGATACAACTACACACCGGCAATTAGATGGCTTGATTACAAGGTTTTGCCTGCCCCGGCCGAAGTGCCGACGGAAGGAATTTTGCTCGGCCACAACGTATACAGAGGATCCAAAAAAGAAATCAGATTCCAAAGGAAAGACAGATCGCGCCACCACTACGTAATAGGAAAATCCGGCTCCGGTAAATCCGCGCTTTTGTCGTATATGGCAAGACAGGATATCATAAACGGGGAAGGGGTTTGCGTGATCGATCCGCACGGCGATTTGATCGACGACTTGATGGATTATGTACCTAAAGAAAGAGCAAAAGACGTGATAATTTTCGATCCGGGCGACACGGAAAGACCAACAGGTTTAAACATTTTGGAAGCGAACACCTCGGCCGAAATGGACCTTGCCTCATCTCAGGCAACTGAAATATTTATCAAACTTTTCGGTGACGAAATCTTCGGTCCGCGTATTCAACATTATTTTAGAAATGCGTGTTTGACTCTTATGGAAGACCAGGAAGAAGGTGCGACACTCATCGATATTCCGAGAATTTTTACGGACGATGCATTCTTGAAATACAAAGTGAAGAAAGCGAAAAATCCGGTCGTAAAATCCTTCTGGGAACATGAATACGCAGCGACAGGGGATAGGGAAAGACAGGAAATGATCCCTTACTTTAGCGCGAAATTCGGTCCGTTTATCACGAACTCAATCATGAGAAACACAATCGGACAAAAGAATTCCTCGTTCAATTTTAGGGAAATAATGGACCAGGGAAAAATACTTTTCGTAAAACTTTCAAAAGGTAAAATCGGCGATTTAAACACACAGCTACTTGGACTTATAATCGTCGCCAGGATACAAATGGCGGCAATGAGCCGAACAGACATTCCGGAAGACCAGAGAAAAGATTTCTTCCTATACGTGGATGAGTTCCAAAACTTCGCAACGGACAGCTTTTGTTCAATCCTTTCCGAAGCGCGAAAATACCACTTGAACTTGATAATGGCTCATCAGTACATAAATCAACTCGTAACAAACAAATACGGAACCACTTCAACGCAAATCAGAGACGCGGTCTTTGGTAACGTCGGTACTCTTTGCTCTTTCAAGGTCGGCGCGGAAGACGCGGAATATTTGGCAAAAGAATACGCGCCATCTCTTACCGAACAAGACGTTATCGGAATTTCAAATTACAAAATGTATTGTAAATTAAATATAAATAATACAACTTCGCGCCCGTTCTCGGTCGCAACAATTTGGGATACATCAAACAAAAATCCGAAAATCGGAAAAGCGATCTGGGAACTTTCGAGATTGAAACACGGAAGAAAAAAACAATTCGTGGAAGAAGAAATAGAAACAAGAATAGGAATCGACCTTTCCGCTCCACCGGTCGATGTCAGCAAACTTCCGACTCAACCAAACCTTTCCGCGCCTCCTGAAGGCAACGCAATGGCGCAAATCCTTGGTGGTGCTGTTTCACCACCTCCGGCCGCACCTATGCCACCGGCAAGCCCTTTACCGCCAAACATACCGCCTCCGGACACAAAATAAGATTAAGTCTTTAGTTTTTTGCGTTGGGTCTCGTGGGTTCCAAACGCAAAAAACACCATAATGTTTTGGAAAGGAAGAAAACCTTTTTCCAAAAGGTTTTCTTAGCTATCTTTTTGGTGTCAAGGGGGAGACTTGAACTCCCGACCTCCGGGTTATGAATCCGACGCTCTAACCAGCTGAGCAACCCTGACACGTGAATTAAACGAAAAAGCAATTTTGGTTGCGGGGGGGAGATTCGAACTCCCGACCTCCGGGTTATGAGCCCGACGAGCTGCCACTGCTCTACCCCGCGCCATTAAAGAACAATTTAGCCATGAAAAAATACGGCAATTCTCCGCTAAAGTCAAACGAAACGAAATTAAAAAAAATCAACTTCCGAAAAAGAATTTCCACCATTTCTGCGCATTCGAAAGCCCCGTATCCTTCGCGAAATCTTCGGTCCCGCCTTCCAAAACCTCATCATTTTTGCTCAAAACATCTTCCGAAAGCACGATAACTTCTTCACCGGAATTCACCAATCCAAGGCTTTGCTTGGCGATTTTATCGATATATTCCTCGGAAGTGAAATAAAGATAATCATCATTCTTCTGGGTATTTTCTTTCGCGATTCGCTCATTCTCGGAGCGAAAAGTCTCGATATACGTATCTATTTTATAACTGTTGTAAACATTCTTCGTAAGAGAATAAATCAAGTAGGAGACAAGCAAAAATTCGACAATGATAATAGCTCTCGTGAGGCTTGATGTATGAGAAAAACGTGAAGACATATTGCATTTTTAGGCGAAAAAACTCTATCATAGTTAAAACATTTTCTCAAATGCTCAAAACAAAACACGTACATTTTATAGGAATCGGCGGAATCGGCACCTCCGCGATCGCGCATATTTACAATAAAAACGGAAACATAGTAAGCGGTTCCGACGCCGAAAAAACGGAAATCACAGAAGCATTGAAAAAAGAAAAAATAAAAATTTCCATCGGCCATAGCGCAAAAAACGTGACAAAAAATACAGACCTCGTAATTTATTCTCCCGCAATTCCAAAAGACAACAGCGAGCTTATACAAGCCGAAAAACTCAAAATCAAAACCATCACATATCCGGAGGCCTTGGGCGAACTCTCAAAAGAATATTTCACGATAGCGGTTTCCGGCGCACACGGAAAATCCACGACCACGGCGATGATCGCGCTCTTACTGAAAGACGCAAAACTCGATCCGACCGTCGTCATCGGCACAAAAATTCGCGAATTTGAAAACCAAAATTTCAGAGTCGGAAAATCAAAATATTTGGTAGTGGAAGCCTGCGAATACAAAAGATCTTTCTTAAATATTCACCCCGACATTCTCGTAATTACGAACATCGAAGCCGACCATTTGGATTATTACAAAGACTTAAAAGACTACAAAAAAGCCTTCACTCAAATGTGTGAAAATATAAAAAAAGGCGGCACAATCATAATAAACGACACTGACAAAAACTCCGTAGACGCCACAAAAAAAGTAAAAAGCAAAATCATCCACCTAAGCGAAATAAAAAAACTGAAAATAAAAATTTCTCCACGCGTCCCCGGCTCTTTCAACAAATTAAACGCCTCAATGGCCGCAATAGTGGGGGATTTACTGAAAATTCCAAAAGCAAAAATAGAATCCTCAATCAAAAATTTCAAAGGCAGTTGGCGCCGTCTTGAAGAAAAACCTATGCTGGGAAAAACCAGAATAATAGACGATTACGGCCACCACCCGACCGAAATCACCCTCACCCTCGCCGCAATCCGCGAAGAAAATCCCTCCGCAAAAATTCTCTGCGTCTTCCAGCCCCACCAATACAACCGCACAATAGAGCTCTTAAACGGCTTCGCAAATTCATTTCACTCTGTAGACGAAGTGATTATCCCGGACATATACAAGGTGCGCGACAAGGCGCAGGACATCGCCAAAATCTCCGCCAAAACCCTCGCCGACGAAATCAACAAAGCCTGCAAAAAACAAAAAGCCATAGACGGCCACGGCCTACAAAACACAGCAAAATTCATCCTCAAAAACTCTGCCTCCTACGACATCATCGTCACCATGGGCGCCGGGGACATATACAATATTCATAAGCATTTAACCAAATAACTCCACCATGAACAACCTCGCCCACGCAATATTTAATTCAGTTGATGTAATCGTAGCCATTTTGCTCGGCATATGGCTTGTTTACACAAAAGGCAAACTGACAACCAAAGAAAAACCGATTCTTAAAATTCCCCCGAAATGGCTTTACATAGGCGGCTACATACTAATCATCGGTGGAATTTTGAAAGCAGTTGAAGCCCTCTCCTAGAAATGCTACAATAAACCAAAATAAAATAACCCAATCACCTATGAACAAAACTCCATGTAAAATAATTCTACTGAGAATAGTTCTAGCCATAATAGCCGTTATAGTAGTTGTATATATTATTCCATGGATTATCAATTCTTACCTCAAAGAGGACATGCAAGACAAAGCCAACCAAATATCTGAAGAAGTAAACAAAGACCTGCCGGAAGGGGAAAATCTTGAAATCAATATAAAATAATCCCATGATCACACTCCCTGACGAAAACTCAAAACGCTTCATCGCTGTTCTCAACAAAAAAATTGAACCGGGGCGTATCATGAACGCGCTCGGACACATGACGGCCGGCCTCGCAGGAGGCTCAGTAAAAACGGAAGAGATGTGTTTTTTGCAATATCAAGACAAAACCGGCGGCACGCACCCGAACATTTCACACTTTCCATTCATCATATTAAAAGCTGACAATTCAAACAAAATCCGCACCGTCCGCAACGAATGCATCGCCCGCAAAATCCCGTTTTCGGACTTCACCGGCACAATGACCCTCGGCACATCACAAGAACAATTACAGGCAACAGCCACATCTCCCGAAGAAGAGCTTGAATACTACGGCATCGTCATGTTCGGCCCTACAGACATCCTGAAAGAATTCACCGGAAAGTTTTCACTGTATCAGTAGATGATTTAATTTGTTGCGAGTTTTGCTAATACGGGACGAATACGGCAATCCCTATTAGGGTCAAAACACCTAGCCGACTCCTTCACGGCTGCCAACTCAAATCTTGGAACATGATCACCGGGGACAGCCCTACTAGCAGCAACGATACAGCTTCTCGCAGATGAATCAGTAGAAGATATCCAGAAAACTTCGCCTTCTGCACCCTCTTTAGCTAGGAGCGTTGCTCCGAAAGTATCAATGGGGTAAAATCCTTGTACTTGGAGAACAGTATATTCTCTAAGGGTCGACGGCCTTAGTAGAGGATTTCTTTCTCTAAAGTTTTCAACTATATCTTTTGGAGTCAACCATTCCATTCTGAATTCTGCCTCCGCTTCTCCAATTCCGTATATATATTTATCTCCCTGTAGACGCCTTACGGCTTGTTCCTCAGCAGTATATATACTCTCATCAAACCTGCCCCCCCAAAGGGAAATAGGGACAAAAGCTTCATAATCCCTTCGCCTATTTCTATTAAGTAACTTCAAACAATCAGCATATGATCTAAAACAAGGGGGAAGGACTATAAGACGAGGATCCCTAGTTATTCTCATTAATGAGTCTATCTCTTCTCCGGTAAAAAGCTCACTCATGACCATTGCATCAAAGATTTTATTATCTGGAGGGATTTCGATCCCTGCATTATCGAAGGCTGTTCTCACATTCGGAAGGTTCTCTCCTACAACCTTTTCAAGATAGTTTCTGTGCTCAGGGGTGTGTGGACTTTTGGATAGAAGGATCAGTGGACCTCTGGAGGGTGTAGCCGCAGCAACTGTCTTCAGCTTTTCTCCGACCGACGCGCTAATTTCTTCGCCTTTTTTATCTGGAGGGGCGGCAGTTCCAATTTCCCCCGTGGCACGTTCCTCCACGCTCAAAGCTGTTTCTTCCGGGGCAATCGTTCCGCCTTCTTGTTGACCATTTCCCATTCTAAGTTTAGTTAAATTTTGATTATTCCTAAAACACGCCAACAATCCTACACAACACCTCCTGCCTTTGTCAACTTTACGCCGTTTGACATCCCCATTTTTCGTGCTACAATAGTCCGCAGATACACAAATATATGAACTCAAATATCTACAAATCACAGATCTCTCTGAGCAAAAGTCTCCATCATAGGCCTGCCCATCATCATATCTTCTAGGCAGGAAAATTTTGTGATAAGTCACTAAATATGACCTGCCTGAAAAGGAAGGTTTTTTTATTTATTTATCACAAAAAACATGAAAACATTATCATTAAAAGAACGAGCAAAAGAATATCTTGAACCGGTACCAAAGGTGGTACTTATGGTGACAGACACGGCATCCTGCAATTTGAACTGCGGATGTTGTTATTTGCCGTACAAGGGCATACGAAGCCCGCAGTCCACATTAAGAATCGTGGAAAATCTAAGAGACAAATTCCGATTATCCATAGCCGGAGCCGAAAATTTGCTTTACCCGGAATATTTGAAAGCATATCAAGCGGCCAACCAAAAATACATTCTGACAAATGGAATTCTGCTGAATCAAAAACCGGAATTATTTGACCTGCTGAAAGAATACGGGATTGAAGAAATTCAAATAAGCTATGACCCGAAAGATCAAAAAGGAGGAAATAAAGGGCTTAAAGAAGTGGTTGAAAGAGTTACACGTGCCGCAAAAGAAAAAGGTTTTTGGGTTAGACTCGGTTGCGTGATCAATGCTGAAAATTATCAGGAAGTGGACGAAATGTGCGATCAAGTAAAAGCCACAGGTGCCGACGGAGTCGTATTTTTCAATTTAATGAAATCCGGAAACGCAAAAACTCAAGACAAACAAGCGCTGACGGAAGAACAAAAAGAAGAATTTTTCCAAAAAGTGGACGAAGCAAGAAAAAGATTTCCGAAAGAAGAATTTGAAATCCGTATAAACGGCACTTTCGGCCCCAAAAAAGGATCAGCGGGAGAAAAATTGGCACAAGAAAACAAATACTGTCCCGCCGGAGAACAAATATTTTCCGTAGATCCCTCCGACAACGTATACGGATGCCCCTACCTAATGGAAACCGACCCCATCGGCCAACTTGTAGACGAATCCCGCCTTGAAATCACAAACACACTCTGCAACGGCGACAGATCAAAATGTATGGCAGACTTGCTGGGTTAAACTCTGCTATTGCGCGAATTATGTTCTATGCTATACTTCGCGCAATAGCTTAACAAATTAATACCTTAAAAAAATGAGTGGAAAAGGATTAGACAAACCAGCTGAACTTGAAATTCCAGATGATTTTAAAATAGTAAGGGTTTTTCTATCGGAACAACAATGGCTTGCTGAAAAAGACCCTATAGCATTCACTGGCCCAGAGAAAAGGAATCTGGGAGTCTATCTAGGTGCTAGCCTTGACATTAGAGCTCACGGTAGTGGGAGAGAAATGATTTTTACACGATCTTCCGCTTCCGACCCTGTTTCCCCAAAAGCAATAGAGATACTTCAAACGGTAGCCAGCAGAGGTTGCGAAATAACATTTTCCTAGAAAACTCTCTTCCAAACCGTCCTGTTCGCCGTATCCTCGAGGATGATTCCTTTCGTCAAAAGCTCGTCACGGATCTTGTCAGACATTGCGAAGTCTTTTGCTTTTCGCGCTTCTTCACGTTTTTTAATCAAAGCCTTCACCTCCTCATCAACATCTTTTTCCTCTTCGAAAATTACATTCAAAACCTTATCAACACTTTTCAAAAACTTTTCAGCCTCGTCTATTTCTCGTTTATTTAAAGTTTGAAAATTCCCCATCGAATTTATCTGAGAAATAAGGCTAAATACGGTACCCAAAGCCCCGGAAGTATCAAAATCATTATCCATGTAATATTCAAAATCTTTCAAATATTTTTCGCCCCAAACCCCTGAATAAGACACACTGCTCTCACAAGAATAAACTTGCGCAATGTTTAAATTGTGATAAAATTACCAACCAATCTTTAATCACAAAATCATGGTACAATTCAAATGTCTTGATCATTATCCAGATC
Source organism: Candidatus Altimarinota bacterium (assembly GCA_041663205.1). Lineage (GTDB taxonomy): Bacteria > Patescibacteriota > Gracilibacteria > UBA1369 > LOWO2-01-FULL-3 > UM-FILTER-38-24. The sequence goes on along the minus strand of JBAZQZ010000002.1, from coordinate 79,047 downwards.
ACGACTTAACAGCAAAAAAAGAGGGAAACGCAGTCAAAGTCAAAATGGACGGAAGAACAACAAGCTTAGACATTCACACAACGACAGTTATCCCCGCATCAACAGCTTTAGGAGCCGCGGATCGCTTTGGAACTCATGAACATTGTATAGATTCCGCAAGAGATGAAGTAAACGCAGAAATCGCAATAGCAATAGCAGCAGATTAGCCCCTCTTCCAAACTGTTCCACCAGCCGTATCTTCGAGCTCAATTCCTTTTGCTTTGAGCTCATCACGGATCTTGTCGGACATTGCGAAGTCTTTTGATTTTCGTGCCTCTTCGCGTTGTTTTATAAGAGCCTTTATGTCGTCATCGACGTCTTTTTCTTCTTCGAAAATTACGTTTAAAACTTTGTCAAAATCAGCAAACAAAGAGACAATATCGTTCGCAGATTTTTTTGTAAGTTTTTTTGACTGAATCAATGTATTGGCAAAAGTCACTAAATCGAAAACTGCTCCAAGTGCTCCAGAAGTATCAAAATCATTGTCCATCACGTTCTCAAAATCAGATTTTACGCTGGAAAGCTTCTCTTCAACATCGGTATCAGAAACACCATCGACAGAATTCTCACTCTCAAATTTTAAATTTCTCATGCAATCCCGAACCCTTATAAGCCCCGCTTTCGCCTGATCCAATAAATCAAAACTGAAATTTATCGGATTTCGGTAATGGGTCTGCAGAAACATAAACCTGACAACTTTCGGATCATATTTCCCGAACACGTCGCGAAGCGTGAAAAAATTCCCCAAACTCTTGCTCATTTTTTCATTATCAATGTTTATAAACCCGTTGTGGATCCAGTATTTCGCAAAGGCATTCTCGCCAAAAGCGCAAAGCGATTGCGCCACCTCGCATTCGTGATGGGGGAATACGAGATCAAGTCCACCGCCGTGAATATCAAAAGATTCGCCCAAAAATTTCGCACTCATCGCACTACATTCAATATGCCAACCGGGACGCCCTTCGCCCCAAGGACTGGCCCAGGAAGGCTCGCCCTCTTTTTTGAATTTCCAAAGCGCAAAATCGTAAGGATTTTTTTTGCCCTCTTTCACGTCAACTCGCGCGCCAACCTTCAAATCTTCCAGTTTCTGCCCGCTGAATTCGCCATATTTTTCATACGACTTTACATCAAAATAAACGCCGTCATCCAGAAGGTAAGTATGCCCTTTTTTCTCAAGTTTCTCAATGATCGAAACCATCTCCGCAATATTTTCTGTCGCCCTCGGCATTTTGTCCGGAGGAGTGACCCCAAGCGCCGCATAATCCTTCGCATACTCCGGAATAATCCTGTCGGCCAATTGCGAAACCGAAATTCCCTCCTCCTTCGCGCGATTTATCATTTTGTCATCAATATCCGTGTAGTTGGACACAAAATTCACCTCGTACCCCTTGTAAATCAAATACCTGCGTATCAAATCAAAACACACCGCGCTTCTGCCGTGCCCCAAATGCCCCAAATCGTAAACGGTCGGCCCGCACACATATATCCCGACCTTACCCTTTTTAATCGGCTCAAACTCCACCAATTTCCCGGTTTTTGTATCGTGAATTTTCATAACGTTTTTCGAAAATATTAAGCAATTTTACTCAACAAAAATATAACAAGCCTCACAATTAAATCAATCCCTATAATCGCAATCATCGGCGAAAGATCGAGCATTCCGATGCTGTGCGGAATCTTTTTTGCAAGATTCATGACAGGATCGGTGACATCATTCAAAATAATCGCGAACCTGTTTGTCGGCCTCCCGCCGCTCCCCATCGAAAACCACGAAAAAAGAATTCTGCCGATAATCGCATACGTCAGCAAATTCCCCAAGACAATAACAAATTGTGAAAAATAATATATAACCACGAGCGAAATTCTACCAGAGAACTAACGCCCTAACAATCTCAAAGAAAACAAATTTGCGAGGGCGTACATGTTAGCCCGAGCAAACCGTTTAGTGTGAGTGAAAATTTGAAATATCTCACTCTTTGCCAATAACTTCTATTTAAAAAACCTCGAAGATTTGACATAGAAAGCCCCTCCGAAAGCCGACATCACAACCATCCAAATCACCTCCGGACCGGCCTGAGAAGGGTCTTTTGGCATCTCTGCGACAGCCTCACCGCCCGCAAGGCCCATTTGCACTTCGGGAGAAGACACATTTGAGACCACAGAGTTCGGTGTCGCGGAAACGATATTGCTGAAATGCGCGCTCGTATTTCCCTTGCTGTCCACACCGATTATCGCAAAATAATACAAAACATTGTTTTGCAAATTCGCAATATACCAAGTCGTGGAATTTGTGAACGTGTCGACCGCCTCGGTAAGTTTATTTGGAGAAACGCCGTAATACACGCGATAATTTTTTACGCTATCGCCTCCAACCACAGGTTTTTCCCAATTCAATGTAACTTTGCGGTCATAAGCCGTAGCCGTAACCTTTGAAACGTCCCCGACAAGGCTGGCCGCAGGCAAATTTTCAAAATCCCCGCTGCCCGCCGCCGAAACTTTCACACTTGTTTTTTGGTCAATCATCGATTCATTTCCAAGCTGGTCCAAAACTACAAACAATAGGGGATAGTCGCCATTGTCGGAAGGTGCATTCAAAGAGGTCTCGTAGTAGCCCTTCCCGCTATCCGTCATTTCGTAAAGATTCCCATTGAAAGAAAGAGTGGCCTTCGAAAGCGTTTCTTTCGAAGTGAGTTTTATCGTTATTTTTGTGTTTGGAGTAACGGAATTCGAAGGAGTAACGACAATCTCCGAAACCTCGGGCGCCTCGGTATCAACGCTGAAAGTCACAGTCGCACTTTTGTCCAAAATTGCGTCGGTATCATCCACAGAAACGACATAAATAGCATGTTCACCGTCCGCGAGCTTGCCAGTCGTGTAAGTGAACGCACCGAAAGAATCCGCATTGGCAAAGCCGGTTTCAAGATCGTTATCAAAAATTTTTAATTTCGCCCCGGATTTTGCATTTCCGCTGATAACCTGCAAAGGATTGCTGTAAGTCCCCGCGACAGGATTCGTAATTGTTATCGAAGAAGTCGTGCCGATCACTTGAGTTGTTCCGGAAGTCGAACCCTTCGGCAAAACAATAAAAGTGTATTCGCCATAAACCGAAGGAGTGGTCGTATCCCTCACCTCAACATTGTAAGTGCCGGCCTGTTTAAACGCGGACGCAAGCGAAAAAGCGTGCGCACCGACATCATTTGTCGTAAAAGTATAATCATTCGGAAGCGACGCATAAAAAGCATTGGAGCCGTTTATCGAAAATTTCACGGTGCCTTTGTAATCCGTGACAGTTTGATTTTGTGCATCCAGCGCCGTCAAATTGAAAGTCATACTGTCCCCGGCGTAAACAGTGGCAGGAACATTATCAAATTTTAACTTCGAAACAGGCCCGGAAGAATTTCCGCTGTCATCAAAAAGATAATTCCCATTGTCGAAATATACAACTTTTGCTTTGGCGTCGAGCACGGTGTTCGAAGTCAAATCAAAAGCGATATAGGTCGTAAGTCCGTTTTCCTTTGATGTAGCCTCGAAAACAACCTCTCCGTTTTGTCCCGAAACACTCGATCCGAAAAAGGGGACAACAAGGTCATTATTCGAACTTGAAATAAGTCTTACGTCATGTCCGCTCACGGGATTGCCGTTTTCATCGGCAAGCAAAACGGTGATTTTCGCAGTCTCCTTGTCTATTTTTACAGTCTGAGATTCCGGCAGAACAACGGATTTCGTAGCAGAAACAGAAGTAGTCTCGAAGTCTGTTAATCCACTCACGGAACTCGCACACACCGCAAGTGAACCGAACATTACGATTCCCATAACCACCGCCAATATTTTTGCAAAACGATTCATTTAATCTCATTACTAAATCTATATATTTTACACCAAAACCACCTTTCCTTCAATGAAGCCCACCATAAGCACAAAATACGTCAAGCGATAAAATCATCCTAAATTATCATCATCGCATCCCCAAAACTGAAAAACCTGTAATTATTTTCCTTTGCGACCTCGTATAAAGACAAAATCTTCGCGACGGGGTCTTTCACGCCTTTGTGCTCAAGAAAAGACGCGACAAGCATAATCAAAGTACTCTTCGGTAAATGAAAATTCGTGATAAGAGCATCAACTACATTCCATTTATGCTTTCCCGGATAAATAAAAATATCAGTTTCACCACTCTTCGGTTCAAATCCATTGTCGTAAACGGATTCAAGAACTCTCACGGAAGTCGTCCCGACCGCGATAATTCTACCACTAGCCGTTTTCGCCTTATTCAACGCTTCCGCATTCTCCCTCGAAAAAACATAAAACTCGCTGTGCATTTTGTGTTCGGTCAATTTTTCCGTAGACACAGGCAAAAAAGTACCTCTACCGACATGGAGCAAAACTTCCTGCATATTCACACCAACGCCACGAATTTTCGAAATAAGCGCGGGAGTAAAATGAAGACCCGCAGTCGGAGCCGCGACACTTCCTTTTTCTTTTGCATAAACCGTTTGATACTGCGAAAAATCCGCAGTGCTTTTTTTTATGTAAGGCGGTAGGGGAGCACGCCCATACTTCTCAAGCAGTTCGTGAACCGTAGCATTTGAGACCTCAGTCGAAAATCCATCCTCCGACATGGGATTCCAAAATTTCACATTCCTTGTTCCGTCTTCCAAAATTTCCAAAACTTCTCCATGCAAATCAGGAGCAATGATAAAAATTTTCCCTTCCAGAAAAAGTCTTCCGGGTTTCACCAAAACATTAAAAATATTTTCAGAATTTTCTTTAAGCAAAAATACTTCCTTCTGTGGTTTTCCGAAATTTCCCCCAAAAAGAATTCTCGCGGGAATAACCTTCGACCTGTTCACAACAAGAGTATCTCCGGCCCTCAAATACTCAACAACATCACGGAAATGTTTATGATAAATCTTGTCGTTCGCCGTATCGTAAACAAGCATTTTACTGCTATCTCTCGGCGTTACCGGATTTTGCGCAATAAAACTTTTTGGCAAAACATAATCAAAATCGCTGGTTCTATATTCTTTCATAAATATTTTTTTAGCCCGCCCAAGTGGTGCTGGCATCTTTTACGGCTTCAGCGGCGGTATTCTTCGAATCACGTTTCATTACAATCAATGTCATATCGTCATCCTGCTTGTGATTTCCCATAAACGCAGTCACATCTTTGGCGATGTGATAATTCACCCCCTCGGCCGAATACTGGCTCGCATACTCTTTCACCGCACCCTTTAGCCTTTCAAGCCCGTACAATTCTTCAGTAGGGCTTCTGGCCTCGGTAATTCCATCACTGTATAGCACAACATAATCACCGTCTTCAAGAATAATTTCACGTTCCTTGATGACTTTTGAATTGTCGGGAACCATTCCAAGCGCAATACCTCCGGACAAAATGGCTTCCACGACGCCTGTCGCATGCCTGTAAATCAAAATATGCTCATGCCCCGCACCGACAAACGTCAATTTCTTCGTTTTATTGTCGAAGCAAAGCATAACCATAGTCATAAACATGGCTTTCTTGACATGTTTTTTAATGTACCTATTTACGTACACCATGATTTCATAAGCGCTGTTGCAAAGATCCGCAAAAACCGTGACAAGCGAATTTACCATCGTCATCATCAATCCGGCCGCAACACCGTGCCCCGTGACATCTCCAAGATAAATATAAGTTTTATCTTTCGCTGTATAAATATCAAAATTATCCCCGCCGACCTCTGTGGCAGGTTTGTTTTTCACAACAACCTGCAATCCATCGACAAAAGGGCTTTCCAAAGGCAAAATATCTCTCTGAAGTTTCGCCGCGACATCCAGCTCGTCAACCATCCTTTCGCGATCTTTTAAATCACTGCTGACTTCTTTAAATCCCTTGGTGACCTGATTGAAGAAATACGCCAAAACACCGATTTCATCGATTCTGTCAGTATAAATTTTCTTATAAGGTTTTCCCGTAAGCAAAGCCTGAACTTGAAAAAGAACAGTCTTGAGCGGTCGCGAAAAATTGAAATAAACAATTACCCCGACAAGAATAAAAACAACAAACGCTCCGACAAAAACAGAATTCAACGAAACAGTTTCCTGCGCTTTAAAATAAGAAAAATACCCGATAATAACACCAACCGAAACACCCAAAACAGCAAGGTTCAAAATAAATTTTCTAATTATGCTCTTATCAATAAACTTCATTATTTTTTATTTATATAATCATTCAACGTATTAAACACAGGGATAATTTCCATGATTCCGATTGCGTTAAAAACATCAGCCACATGCGCATTTGGCGCAATCAAAACAAGTTTTTTTCCGGCCGTGACAAGATGCGTATGAATTTCCGTGAAATATCCGATACCTTCGCTGTTGATAAATTTAAGTTCACCAAGATCGAAAACAAGAGTCGCGCCTTTAAAATCATTCACGACTTTTCCGAGCTCCTCTCGAATTTCATCATGCCCGGCTTTATCGAATTCACCGGCAAATTTTACGAGCATATCTCCCGTTTCCCCGAGTTTTTCAACGGTCAATGATAAATGTTTTTGCATATTATTTTTTGTTAAATTTTATGTGCGTCATGATTTTATCAATATTCTTGTAAATTCGCACGTCGACATTTTGCAAATTTCTTCCGACCATTTCCTTAACCTCGCTTTTTCCCGATTTTAAAATGTCAACAAGCGCGGGAATTGAGACATCCTCCCCGAGTTTTGCCAATGCTATAGCGGCTTGCGCACGCAACTCCAAATTTTTGGAATCAAGATACATTAGACAAAATTTCTTCCTGCTTCTGATTTTTAATTCTCCGACGGCATAAATTCCCAGCGCAATTTCCGAATTTTTCGGAGAATGCAGAAAAGTATCGATAATATATTTTGCCTCATCATAAAATTCTCTGAATCGTCCGACCGCGATCGCCGCGGAAATTTTTTGCGCTGCATCAGCGGATTTCAGGTAAGGCATAATGAATTTACAAATAGCGCTGTCTCTGATATTTCCAAGCGAATAAATAACGCCGGCCTTAAAATCACCCTTCGAAGTTTTAAGAATTTTCAGCAAAAAATCAGCAGCTTCAACGTTACTGTGGCGGGAAAGAAGATTGATGATTTTAAGCCTCAAATAACTGTCTTTCTCGGACTTGTAAAAATTCTCAAGCGCTGAAATAAGCTCATATTCCATGACAACATTAACCGTGAAATCTTCAGTATCTCTAAACATGGCAAGCGCATCTACGGCAGCTTCCTGAACAATTTTGGATTTATTTTCAAAACATTTTATAAGCTCCGGAACAGTTTGAATATTTTGGAGTTCGCCAAGCGCGAAAATAATTTTCTTTTTCATTTCGGCGGACTCGTGCGCGTCATTCAATCTTGAAACAAGAAATTCAATATTCCCGTCATGCCCTTTTTGCGCAAGAACATCAACCGCGTCAATTTTTTCCTTTTCGTGCTCGGAGTCGAATTGAGAAGAAGCCACCTGGGTATAGAGTTTTTGTTGCCTGTAAATCACGAAAAACATAACGGCGGCAAAAACAAAAATCACGATGTTCGTATAAAAAATCAGTGTTTTACCTGTAAAAAAATACTGAAGAAATATCAGGAAAAATGTTCCGAAAATCGCACCGACAGGACGTAAAATTCCATCCAGAAATTCCCTCAAATAAGGTCTGACATTTTCCCTTATTGCGTAATACGAACTCTCGAGTGAGCTCGCGTAAAGCACGCCTGTAAGTGTAAAATTATTCCTTGCCAAAACCGCGGTCGTAAAATTGAAAGAAAATAAAAGTCCGAAAAGACTCAAAATTGTAAGAATCGGATGAATCAACATGCTTCCAAAAACCCCCAAGGAATAAACAAGTCTGCTTCCGATAATAAGCTGGATTATAAGCGCCGACGCACTGAAAATTATAAACAAAACTCCCAAATCATGGAAAAATGCATGCTCAAAACCGCTACCGGCCTCGAGAATCACGTGTGACGCAGTTTGATAAACAGCTTTTGTGTATTGAAATTCAACGAGATTAAAAAGAACCCATTGCAAAAACACAACCAAAGAAAGACCTTTGATGAAAGAAAAATACTTGTTTTCTTTAAAAATGGTTTTTAATTTCGAGATAATATCGGGATTTTCTTTTTCCTTTCCGTGAGAAAGATGTATTTCGGGCGGAGTCAAAACAACGGACGCAATCATAATTATCGGCACAATGAGAATAAGAAGCGCCGCCCAAAAATACAGAAACGCCACCGATGTTTTTATAAACGAAGCGCAGAAAGTGATCACAATACCTGCAATAAGCCCCCCGACAGTCTCCGAAGATTCGAGAATTGGGAAAACTTTTTCACTTTCCAAAGGATTAAAATAATCTTCAATGAGAGAATTTAGCACTATTCTGAATTGACTCAAAAAAACCGAAACAGCCGTGATCAAAAACGCAAAAAACAAAAATGCGCTTTGCCTGAACCAGTAAGCCAAAAAAAGTGTCCCCATCGAAGCGAATATCGTCAAAACCAAACACAAATTCTTTTTGATTCTGTGTATCACGGCAGAATACAAAACACTTCCGATAATAGTAAAAATTCCATTTAAAATAAAAAGATAGGGGAGCGCCTTGATTCCGTATTTAGCAACAAACATCGCCATAGTGGCCGTCCAGCCCACCACGAAGCCAACTCTGTAAATTGACCTGAGAAGCCAAAACAAGAAAATTTTTAACGACTGTCTGTCGTTTATATTCAAAACCTTATTGATAACCGATATCTGCCCAAGACTTCTGAACATTTTTTGTTTTTATTTTATGTTACATTCTACCATATTTTAGGCTAATTATCAACCATTTAAGGGCATAAAAAACGGGAAAAATGGTAAAATACCGCCATGCAAAAAAATATATTCCGACCCGTGAAAATGGGAGTGGCAACGGCAATAGTCACAGTTACAACACTTCTGAGCAATTTTATAGGGCTTGCAAGAGACAAAATCATAGCCCTTCACTTCGGAACATCGACCTCGACCGACATCTACAACGCCTCTTTTTTGATCCCGGATATGATTTTCAATCTATTTGTGGCAGGAGCCTTGACTGCCGCATTTATGCCTGTTTTTTCCGATTGTTTGGCCAAAAACGAAGAAGATTCAATGAAGCTCGCAAACACGATGATGAATGCAATAACCGGAATAATTTTTATTCTTGCACTTCTTGCATTTATATTTATAAATCCACTTATAAACTTTTTGTTCCCGAATCTGTCGCCCGAAATCAGGCTTGAAATAGCTAAAATGACCAGATTTATGCTTCCTTCGGCAATGATTTTCGCTGTCAGCAACATTCTTGGAAACATCCTGATGAGCTACAAACACTTCACCGCATATTCGATTTCTCCGATTCTTTACAACATCGGAATAATCTCCGGCATATTGCTTTTGAACGAAAAATTCGGCATATATTCCGCCGCAATAGGGGTTCTCGTGGGAGCGGTTTTGCATTGCCTGGTGCGCATAATCGACTCAGTAAAAACAAAATACAGATATTCGCCTACAATTGATTTAAAACAGGAAGAATTCAAAAAAATAATAAAGTTAATGATTCCGAGGACATTAAGTTTGATAATGTGGCAAATAAATCTTTACGTTTTCGCGGTGGTGGGGATGAGAATGATGACAGGTGGCCTCGCGGCATTCAATTTTGCAAGAAATATACAAAGTTTCACGACAGCGCTAATCGGAATATCCTTTGCCACAGCGGTTTTTCCATATCTCACAACAGCGGTCAGCAATAATGACCAGAAATCGTACACGGAAGGCATGCAAAAAACCATACAAAACATCTTGTTCTATACAATTCCGGCAATGATAGGAACACTTCTAATGTCAAAACAAATCGTTGAACTCATTTTGAGCGGGGGAGCGTTCGACGAAACTTCCACAAAACTGACATCGCTTTTATTGGTAATGATAGCCATTTCCATCCCCTTCGAAAGTTTGACACAGATTCTCGCAAGAGGTTTTTACGCATTCAAAAATTGGAAAATTCCGATGATCACAACAGTCTTGTGCTTTACGGTAATAGCGCTTATGACAGCCCTGATCGCCCCGGCAAAAGGCATTGAATGGCTTTCTATAAGTTACAGTATCGGATTCATTTTGTTGGTCATTTTACAATCAATATTTATTGCGAAATACATGAAAGGATTCGACACAAAAGAATTTTTAAAAAGTTTGGTAAAAATGATTTTTGCAAATACGACAATGATTTTCACGATAATTTACACTCAAAACATTCCAACATTATTAAGAATATTTTTGGCAATCGCGGTATTTTTCTTGACAGCGATAATACTGAAATCGAAAGAACTTTCGGGACTGAAACTTATCACCCGAAAATTCACAAAAAAAACTATCTAATAAAAATTCAAAACACCGGAAACTTTTACATCATCCCCGCTTTTTTCCGAAACAAATTTTTTCAAGACACAAGCATTTTTTAGCTTACCTATGCCATCTCCTCCAATAACAGGCAAAGCATTTTTTCCCCCGATTATTTTCGGAGCGATATAAAAAATAATTTTATCCAACACATTTTTTTCTTTCAAAAAAGCATCATGAAATTTACTGAAAGTAATGCTTCCACCTTCCACGAAAACACTCGAAATTCCATGCGCTCCGAGGTACTGTAAAAGTTTTTTTATCGGAACTTCTTTCTTCCCGAAAGATTTAAATTTTATTCCGTTTTTCTTGAATTCTTCTTTTCGTTTTTTTGATGCCGAATCACTGCACGCGACAAAAACATTTTCATCTCTAAAAACTTTACTGCAAATCGGCGCGGACAAATTTTGATCAACAATAACTCTAAGCAATTTCTTGTTTTTATATTTTGCGGTTACACCAAGCTCCGGATTATCTTTTTTTACGGTACCCACTCCGACAATCACAGAGTCACATTCACTCCTGATTTTCTTCGCATCATTTCGAGAAATTTCGGAAGTAATCCACTTCGATTCTCCGCTTGCGGTAGCGATTTTTCCGTCCAGACTGATTCCGGCCTTCAAGGTGACGTAAGGCATCCCGCACTTTACAAATTTAATAAAAGGCTGGTTCAATTCTCTCAATTTTTCAACTAAATTTTTATCTTCCAGAATTTCGACTTCAACCCCGTGTTTTTTTAAAATTTTAATTCCTTTCCCGTTAACTTTTTTATTCGGATCTTTCATTCCCACACAAACTTTTTTAAAACCGGCTTTAATCAAAAGATCCGTACACGCAGGCGTTTTTCCGTGAAAGCAACATGGCTCAAGAGTCGCATAAAGAGTCGCATTCTGAAAAAGAGTTTTATCAATTTCCACACTCCTTACGAAAGATTTTTTCATCAATTCGTCAATTGCGTTTACCTCAGCGTGAGGGCCTCCGAAAACTTTATGCCATCCCTCTACGACAACAACACCGCCTTTTTCTATCACAGCCCCGACACAAGGATTCGGAGACACAAATCCGATACCGTTTTTTGCAAGCTCATAAGCCCTTTCCATAAATTTTAGATCCATACTAAACGTGTTTTAAAATATGCCCCATCTTATCTTTTTTTGTTTTCATGTAAGCTATGCTTTTTTCATTGATAGGCACTTCAATAGGAAGTCTTTCCGAAATTTTAATTCCATACGCCTCAAGCCCGACGACTTTCGTGGGATTATTTGTCATTAATCTGATATTTCTGACCCCGAGATCCGCGAGTATCTGAGCCCCGATTCCGTAATCACGCAAATCGGCTTTAAGTCCAAGCTTTTCATTCGCGGTAACGGTATCAAACCCCTGCTCCTGCAACGCATAAGCTTTTACCTTATTTACAAGCCCGATCCCACGCCCCTCTTGTCTGATATAAAGAACAACGCCATCACCTTCCTCGGATATTTTTTCCAAAGCATATTCGAGCTGATTACCGCAATCACACTTTAAAGATTTAAAAACTTCTCCGGTCACACACTCACTTTGCACCCTCAAAAGTACCCCTTTCTCATTGTCGATTTTACCCTTCATAAGGACAATATGTTCTTTTTCGTGAATTTTATCGACATAAATTTTCATCAAAAAATCACCGAATTCCGTCGGCAAATTAGCCTCCGCGACAAACGTCACAAGATTTTCTGTGGCATGCCTGTAAGCAATCAAATCCTTTATCGTAACAATCGGGAATTTATTTTTTTTCGCGAACTCAACAAGTTCATCACGTCTCATCATTTCGCCATCATTGCGAGTAATCTCGCAAATAGATGCGGCAGGGGAGAGCCCGGCAAGTTTTGCCAAATCAACCGAAGCCTCTGTATGCCCGGCACGGACAAGCACTCCTCCATCCTTAGCCCTCAGCGGAAATACGTGCCCGGGTCTCACAAAATCATCAGCCGAAGAAGAAAACTCGGAAATCGCAAGAATAGTTTTCGCCCTGTCGGAAGCCGATATTCCGGTTGTCGTACCATGTTTAAAATCAACCGAGACGGTAAAATCACATCTGTGAATTTCCTTATTTTCCTCGACCATCGGATAAAAATTCAACCTGTCCGCAATTTCACGAGAAACAGGTACGCAAATAAGCCCGCGTCCGTCTTTCATCATAAAATTAACAGCCTCCGCCGTGATTTTCTCCGCCGCAATAACAAGATCTCCTTCATTTTCACGATCTTCGTCGTCAAGAACGACAACAAACCCGCCACCTCTAATAGCCTTTATTGCGTCTTCTATTTTGTCGAACATTTTGGTGTTCTTTATATTGCAAACCTCTTAAAAGTCTTTAGTGTAGCCTTTTCCGCTTGTAGCAATTGTTCAATAATCTTTTCCGGATCTTTCACGAACGCTTGTTTCAGCAAAGCATTTTCTTCTCTGAATTTCTTTTCTTTTCCAAGCATGATTTTTTCAACAATTTCCGCAGGCTTTCCTTCGTTTTTGAGCTGATCTGCCCAAATTTCTTTTTCTTTTGCAACCAATTCAGGCAAAACTTCCTCGGGAGAAATGAATTGTGGATTCATAGCCGCAACATGCATAGCAATGTCCTTTGCAAGCTGTTCACTGCCGCCGTCAAGAGAAACAAGAACTCCGATTTTTTTATTGCTGTGAACATAAGACCCTACGTTTTCGCCTTCCATAAGCTCCATTCCTCCAAGCCCGATTTTTTCACCGGACTTAAGCGCCATATCCTTTATTTCCTGAAGATCTTTATCCTCAACAGAAATTTCACCTTTTAAAAGTTTTTCCGCAATTTTATCGGCAATAGCAACAAAATCTTCTCCGCGAGACACGAAATCGGTTTCACAAAGAAGTGTAACCATAGCGGTTTTCCCGCCCTCTGATTTTACAGCTACAACACCCTGTCGAGTGACTCTGTCAGCCCTGTCGGCGGCCTTCGCTTCACCTTTTTTCCTTAGAATATCGATTGCAACCCCCTCATCTCCGTTTGATTCCTCTAAAGCTTTTTTACAAGCCATCATTGAAACACCCGTTTTCTCGCGCAATTTTTTTACTTGCTCAATTGAAATAGCCATTTTTTCTTTAATTATTTGGTAAAATTTATTTCGCTTTTCTTGCCTTATTCAAGGAAGAAACCACTTTCCCAACAAGGAAAGTCAAAGATTTCAATGCGTCGTCATTTCCGGGAATTGAATAATCTATAACGGTAGGGTCCGAATTGGAATCAGTAATGGCAACAATCGGAATTCCAACGACACAAGCCTCTTTCACGGCAATCTTGTCACGAACGGTATCGATAACAAAAACCGCATCAGGAACACTCTTCAGATTCTGCACACCTCCAAGTGACATTTCCATGATATCAATAGTTTTTTTCAACTTTGAAGCCTCTTTTTTAGTATATTTATCAAACTCACCGTTATCTCTTTCGGCTTTCAAATTAACAAAATATTTAATCCTGTTTTTTAGAGTCGCGAAATTGGTGAGAAGCCCCGGAATCCATCTTGAAACTACATAAGGCATTCCGCATGCTTTTGCAGAATCCTCGATAAGCTTCAAAGATTGAGGTTTTGTGCTGACAAAAAGCACGCTCTTTCCCTCAGACGCAAGTTTTTCCAAGAAAGCAAGCGCTCTTTCAAGCCCTTCCGCCGTCTTTTCCAAATTGATGACATGAATCCCGTCTTTCTCTCCGTAGAGATATTTTTTCATACGCGGGTTCCATTTTTGTGTGCGATGTCCGACATGAACTGCGTTCTCGAACATCTCCTGTACAAGCTTTTTATCCATAATCCTTGTGGTTTACGCCCGCCTTTTATTGGTTCGTGTCATGGTCCGATCTGAGTCGGACAGGATTTCACGAGCTAAAAAGCAGACTTGAAATAAAATAAATGTAGCAGTAATCTAATAGAAAAGAACCTTATTTGCAAGCCAAAATAACAAAAACACATGAAATCAATAAATTCACTCAGAGAAGAAATAGACTCCATAGATAACAAAATCCTGAATTTAATCAAAAAAAGAGCCTTGATCTCAAAGGAAATCGGTAAACTGAAAAAACTCTCAAAAACCCCGATAAAAGACAAAAATCGCGAAAAAGAAATCTTAAAAAAGCTCAAAAACCCTTACGAAGTTCAGATTTTCAAGAAAATCATTTCTGAGTCGAGAAAGCTTCAAACCTTTTGACTTCTCGCCCCAGAAATGATATAATCTAACAATCTAAAACAAATAGATGGAACAAAACACAAAAACAAAAATAACGATCACCTTACCGACAAACGCATACTTTATGTCGGGAATCAGAGACTTCACTCTGAATATGATCAAGAACACCACGAACTTCGAAGAAAAATGGGCCTTCAGATTCCAATCCGTCGTGGATGAACTTTGCAACAACGCGATTGAATACGGATCAAGCCCAGGAAGCGAAATAAGAATCACTTTCACTTACGAAAAAGACGATTATTTGGAAATAGATGTTGAAGACACGGGAACGGGCAAAAACAGAATGAAAGCGGAAGAATTGAAAAAATTGTTCGACGAAAGACGGGAACCGGCATATCAATTCACGGGAATCAGAGGCCGCGGACTCGTAAAAATCATCGGAGAATGGAGTGACGAAATCAAATTTGAAGACAGACCGGAAGGGGGACTGAGAGTAAGCGTTAAAAAATTTCTAAAAGACCCCAGATTCAAATCGGGATTACCTCAAAAAGCAGAAACAATAATTCTTAATTCATAACAATAAAAAAATGACAGAAGTAAATATTTCAGTTGAAGACATAAACCCGACACTCAAAGTGGCGCATATCTCAGGACAATTGGACGAAAGCAACGTCGATGAAAAAATCCAGGGAATCTACAAAGCTTTGGAAAATGCTCCAAAAGGAATGAACATGATCTTCGACATGCAAAACCTTGATTACATGAATTCAAAATCAATCGGATATTTGACAGATTTATACGGAAAAATCACGGAACTTGGCGGAAAAGCGGCAATTTGTGCTGCAAAACCAAACATCGTGGATATTTTGCAAGTAGTTGGACTTACACAATTGATGCAAAATTACGAGAGTCTTGATGCCGCCAAGGCGGCCTTATCAGCTCAACCGACTCAAGTAGCCACACAACCGGTCGTAGCCCCGGTAGCGGCACCAGCCGCACAACCTATGGTCACTCCTGTGGTAGAATCTACGCCGGCACCTGTTCCTGCCCAAGCACCTGCGCCTACTCCGGAACCTATCCCGGCACCCGTAGCTCAACCGGTACCCCCGGCGCCTACACCTGTTGCAGCCCCTGTCGCACAACCAGCCGTAGCCCCGGCCCCGGTCACACAAGCCCCTGAAGTCCAATCGGGCCAAGTCACCTCGGCGGGAGCATATAAATTTGAAAGCTAAACAATGAGCCACAAAAAATGTTCTCTAACACAACATTTATACTAACAGTATCGACGATCTTCGCGGCAATACCGGCCGCAGTATGGCTCTACATATTCTTCAAAAAAAGTGAACAAGGAAAAAGCATCGTCGCTCTCGTTTTCGGTTTGGGATGTCTGACGCCACCGGCACTTTTGCTGTTGCAATGGCTCTGGGATCCGCCGCTGGAAGTTATAGAACAAGGACTTTTCCAAATACCTTTTTCGGACAAAATAATCCAACTTCCGGTAATTCTTCAGCAATTTTTCGAAATAACATCAAAATTCAACCTTTCAAAATTCATAGAAACAAACATCACCGGTGAAAACACCGGATTTATAGCCATGTTTGTCCTGTTTGCCGCGCTCGAAGAAATCATAAAAATGTACGTGATAATCTCGATTGATAAACGCACATTACTCATAAAAACCCTCGGCGACTCAATAAAATTCGCGCTTGCATCAGCGCTCGGATTCGCATTCGCGGAAAATATTTATTATCTCTACCAGTATTGGCCGATCATCTCGACAGGGGATTTAGTGAGCATGTACGTGTTCAGGTCTATTTTTACAGCCTGCGCGCACATGATTTTCTCGAGCATTTTCGGATACCATTACGGAATCGGAAAATTTGCAATCGACATAGCGGCGCAAAATAAAATCACAGGAACCAAAGCCTCGGTCTTCGAAAGAATAACTTCAAAAATGCTGGGACTGCCGTTAAGCCAGGCATTTCAACAAAAAATGGTCGTCAAAGGATTATTCCTTGCTGTCGCAATTCACGCAACGTACAACTATTTATTGCAATTCAACAAAATGTTGCCGGTAATAATTTTCGTAATATTGGGATATTTATATTTGAGATATTTGCTCGGCAGAAAAGCCGGAAACCTTGTCCTTTCTGAAGACATTTCGACAAAACAAAAATCCACGCTCGCAAAAAAAGATGAAGAAGTGGTGATGGAACTTCTTGGCATGTGGTTCAATGAAAAACGTTACGTGGACGTAATCCATATCTGCGAAAGACTTCTGGAAAGAGATCCGGACAACAATGTGATAAAATTATTCAAAGCAAAAGCGCTCGACCGTTTGGACGACAAAGACACATACAAAACAATTCTGAGCACGGTGGTAAAAGCAAAAGATGACATATCGGCAAACGACAAAAACACAATTTCAAAATACGTGACTGAAAAAGAAAAAAACAGAACAACCCAAGACCCGAACGCCAAAACAAACGCACAAGTAAAACAAGAAGAGACAGTCATAAAAGCTCCGGAAAAAGATATCCTCTCGAAATACACCGGCGATGATTCTTTCAAAATGTAGCTTATCAGTTGAATTTCACTAAAGAAAACAATAGTATGTAGGAAAGATTTTTTACTTCCTCATGTCCTTAACAAAAGCAAAAATCGCGCTTGTATTCGACTGGATGACAAATCCGGGCGGAGCGGAAAAAGTGAATCTGCTTTTGCATAAAATGTTTCCGCAAGCCCCGATTTTCACTTCCATATTCAACGCGGAAAAAGTTAAAGGATTCGAAAAAGCCGCAATTACAACTTCATTTATCCAAAATCTTCCATTCGCAAAAAATCATCATCAAATGTATCTGGGGATGATGCCTTGCGCATACGAAAATTTCGACTTGAGCAATTTCGATATAGTTATTTCGAGTTCGCACGCATGCGCAAAAGGAATCATCACAAAACCGGAAACATTGCATATTTGTTATTGCCACACACCAATGCGATACGCGTGGGACAATTGGCACAGCTACATTGAAAAATACAAAATGAATCCTATCCTGAAATTTTTCGGAAAAAGAAGAATTCACCAACTTCGCATGTGGGACAGGTTATCCGCGGAAAGAGTCGATTATTTTGTCGCGAATTCCTCTACGACAAAACAACGCATAGAAAAATATTACAACAAGCCTTCGACTGTGATTCATCCGATGGTGAAAACCTCGGATTTCAAAATCTCTGAAAAAACCGGCGGATATTATTTGGCGGTAGGCAGACTCACACCTTACAAAAAATTCGATTTAATTATCGACACATTCAACCAAATAGGCCTTCCGTTAAAAATAGTCGGCACGGGCATTTCTGAAAACGAATTAAAAGCGTCAGCAAAAGCAAATATAGAATTTGTAGGAAACGCGGACGACAAAACACTAAAAACTTTATACAGCGAATGTGAAGCCTTGATTTTTCCTCAAGTGGAAGATTTTGGAATCACTGCAATCGAGGCAATGGCTTCGGGAAGACCTGTAATTGCCTACAAAAAAGGAGGCGCGCTCGACTCGATTGAAGAAGGTAAAACGGGAATATTTTTCGAAAAACAGGACGAGATGCACCTGAAAGCGGCGATTGAAGAATACCAAAAAAACAAAAAACATTTCATTCCGCAAGAAATAAAAAAACACGCGGAAAAATTCGACGAAAAAGAATTTGAAAACAAATTCTTGAGCTACCTCAAAGACAAATGGGAACACTGGTCATCCTAAATTGAAGTCACCAACGAAATCACTATATTCACGATAGCCCATGCAGAAAGAGAAAGAACCAAAGCGATCAAGCTGTTTTTGATAGCACTTTTTCCTTTCTGCTGATCATCGGAAAGCCCTGCAAAAAGATAAAGATACCCCCCGTAAATTATTCCACCAACAGAGGCCAACCCGGAAATCCCGATAATAAATTCGAGAATATATCTCACAAAATACGGGACCATCCAAAGTTTCACATCCCCGGTCTTAATAGCACATCCCAAAATATCAGTATAGCTGGGGTTAACATTCTTAATTTTTATTTCAGTTATCTTTCCATTCCTTCCGGCAACATATTCTTCTACTTTTGAAGGATGTATATTCACATACCTCATAATAGTCTCACAATCCGACATCTCCTGATACTTGGTATCCGGCAAAACCGTACCCCCGCCCTGATAATTACTGATCCCCTGATCATTAGCACCGGTCGGATTCAAAACCCCGCCAATCAACTCCTCAATCTGTTTCTGTTTTGCATCAAACTCTGCCTGCTTCTGGGTTATCTTGCCTTTCGTTTCCGCTATTTGACTCTGAAGCTTACTGATTTTATCGGCTACGGCCTTCGCCGGATCCTTAGCCTGATTAAAAGCCTCCAGAGCACTAAGAAAATTCTCTTTGGCTTTTTGACATACCTTACCATCGTCATCATAAGCACAAGCTTTCGATTCTTGATCCATGGCCAACTTCAACTCATTCTCCTTAAGATTAATTTCAATATCTTGATTTTGATCAACACCTTTTGCCTTCTCCGCTTCAGCATTGGCAAGCCCCGATTCAAACCCAGCAAGTTCAGACTTTAATTTATTAAGCTCCTCTTCGATAACGGCAAGCTCATCCTGTAACTCCTTGGCCTGCTGTTTTTTTGCTTCACTGTCGTACTCCAAATTCCCCCCTCCAGCAGGAGCAACATCGTCCGCCACAGCCAAAGGAACCCACCAAAGAGCGGAAAAAACAACCAACGGCAGAATGAATAGGACTTTCAATTTCATCGAATACAGTATAACATCACAAAAGCACAAGTAAATAAAAAGATAATTAATGGAAATCTTACCGATAATAGCGATAGTTGGACGCCCGAACGTTGGGAAATCAACACTTTTCAACAGGTTGGTGCTGGAAAAATACGCGATAACCTCTGATGTCGCAGGAACAACGCGTGACCGAATTTATAAAAAATGTGATATTTCCGGGTACGAAGTGACTTTGGTGGACACCGGAGGACTTGAATACGGGAAACACGAAAACATCGAAAAAGACGTGCAATCGCAGGCCGCATTGGCGATAGAAGAAGCGGACATAATAATATTTCTCGTGGATTTATCCGAAGGAATAAACGTAAATGACAAATTGGCCGCAAACGTACTTCGAAAATCAAAAAAAGAAGTTTTATTCGTCGCGAACAAATCGGACGCAAAAGGAGCAGACGATAACGCCTACGAAACGCTCGAACTTGGCTTTGGGGAGCCACTTAGAATATCGGCAATTCACACAGACGGACTTCTGGATTTGGAAATGCTGATAGAAAAAACTCTAAAAAAATTAAAATTCAAAAAAAGAAAAAAGAAAGAAGAAAAAGACAACGAAACATTAAATATATGCATTCTCGGCAGACCAAACGCGGGAAAATCATCGCTTGTGAATGCGATAACCGGGCAAGGAACAAACATAGTCTCGGACATCCCGGGAACCACAAGAGATCACACTGACACTCCGATCACACACAACGAAAAAAAATATAATTTAATAGACACCGCCGGGCTTCGCCGTCCCGGGAAAAGAGAGCAGGGGATAGAGCAATTCAGTGCATTACGCTGTTTAAACGCACTCGAAAGATCGGAGGTCGCAATACTTTTGATAGACGGCACGGAAAAAATATCAAAACAGGATTGTCATATTGTTGAATACGTATTGGAGATGAAAAAAGGGCTTATCATCGCCGTAAACAAGATAGACGATTTCGACAAAGAAAAAGACGAAGAAAAAAAAGGAACAATAATTTACAGGTTAAAACATAAATTCGCCTTCGTCCCGTGGGCTCCGGTACTTTTTATTTCCGCAAAAAATAAAACAAACATCGAAAAGATTTTTGATTTGGCGGATGAGATAAAAGAAGAAAGAGAAAAAAAACTAAACACAGCGGAACTGAACAGTTTTATGCAAAAAATATCAAACAAACATTTGCCTTCGAGTTCAAACGTCAGGAAGCCAAAATTCCTTTACGCAAGCCAAGTCGGAGTATCCCCGCCAAGCTTTATTTTGTTTTTCAAATTCGCCGAACACTTGCATTTTTCTTATCCGAGATACCTGGAAAACGAACTTCGCAAAGAGTACGGATTCACCGGCACGTCACTCAATTTAAAATTCAAGAATAAAGTTTAAGAATTTTTGCGTCAGTGATTTTTTCATCACCATGTTTTTTAATCCAAAGATTTCGAAAATATTCGCGCCCGTCGATATTATGGAATTTCAACATGTGTTCCGAGACAACAATCCCGGAAGAATCCTTGACGTTTTTTGCTTTAACTAAAGCCCTTTTTACCTGCCATTTTCTCAAAACACTTTCTATCAAATTCCCGAAAAATCCCGAAAAAAGAAATTCAAAAACATATCGCCAAAAATCATATCTTCTATAGATGGGCATAATTTCATGAGACCGAATAAAAAAATCATTTTCATTTTCAAAATATTTTTTCGCCCACTCGTTTTCTTTTAAAAACTGTAAGGAAACCCCGTCATTTATAAAAGGGACTTGAGATTTTATCCAATACGCAAGATAGATATCGTTCGCTATTGCAATCTTTGAAAGATCAAGAGCACTGTCGTCGACAAAAAAACTCAAACAAAATCTGCTCTGAATTTTGTTTCCGCGTCTTCGGACTCCCAAAAAAAACAAAATCAAAGTGATAAAAGTCCTCACGATAAAAAGTCTTTTAGTCTTCGCAATCACAAAAAGATCAATATCACTTTTCTCATCTGCAAGCCCAAAAGCAAGATTGTTACAAACGCAAATCATACGAACAAAAGGAACAATCTGCAAAATTTTCACATATTTTCTGGACTTATCCCATAACTTCTTTTCTATTTCTTTCATGTTTGAAGTATACTACTTAAAGCGAAACAAAAAAACTCATGATTGACAAGAAAAATATCAAAAAAACGCTTCAGAGTGCGCCATCTTCGCCGGGGATATACAAAATGATAAACGAAGAGAGGACGATGCTTTACATAGGAAAAGCGAAAGATCTTAAAAAAAGATTACATCAATATTTTCAAAAAGATTATCAGCATTCAACCCGCACAAAAAAACTATTGGAAAACATAACCAAGATAGATTTTACAAGCGTTGATACTGAACTGGAAGCCGTAATCCTCGAATCAAATTTAATAAAACAGTTCCAGCCAAAATATAATATCTTACTTAAAGACGACAAAAATTACGTTTATATAAAAATAACAAACGAAGATTTCCCGAGAGTGCAAATAGTCAGAAAAGTACAAAAAGACGGAGCAAAATACATCGGACCAAAAACGGCCGCACACAAAGTTGAAGCGACATTCAAAATTTTAAAAAAAATTTTCCCGTTCAGGCATTGCAATCTTGATATAAAATTTGTAAAAAAATTAACCACTGACAACGAAGTTGAAGTAAGCAATAAGGTCATCAAATACCCGTGTCTGGACTACTATATAAAAACATGCGCCGCACCTTGCATAGGAAAATGCACAAAAGAAGAATACGCGGAAACAATAAAAAATGTTGAGAATTTTCTCGCGGGGAAAGCCGAAAATATAGTAAAAGATCTTAAAGAAAAAATGCAAAAACTTGCAACAAACAAGGAATTTGAAAAAGCGGCAAAACTCAGAGACCGCTTAAAAAAAGTGGAAGAAATTTTGGAAAAACAAAAAGTTTCCGACCCGAATCAAGAAGACAAAGATGTAATAAATTATTGTATCACTCAAAACAAAGCATACTTCAATTTATTCCAAATAAGAGAAGGCAAATTAATAGGTCAGGAAAATTTTACATTATCGGCACAGGACGCGGAAGAAAACGATGATCCGGAAGTACTTCAATCATTCATAAATCAGTACTATAAAATCGCGACAGACCTGCCAAAAGAAATACTTATTCCGCACGAAATCGAAAACAAAAACGAAATTGAAAAAATAAAAATTACAATTCCGAAGATAGGCAACAAAAACCACCTTCTCGAAATGAGCCTGAACAATGCGAAAATTTACGCCGACAGACAAAAACCAAGCTGGAAAACGGAAGGAGAATTCACAAAAGAAGGAACACAAGAGCTTCAAAAATTATTAAAAATCACCTCCTCTTTAAAACGCATAGAATGCTACGACATTTCTCATTTAGGAGGAACGGAAACCGTCGGATCGATGGTCGTTTTTCAAAACGGAATCCCTAAAAACGACATGTATAGAAAATTCAAATTACGCACTGTGGAAGGCCATCCGGACGATTACAAATCCATGGAAGAAGTTTTAACAAGAAGATTTTTCAAAATAGAATCAGACTATAAAGCGAAAGATTACACGTTTAAAAAAGCTACAAAAAAATATGAAAAAGAAATACGAAAAACAATAAAAAAAGAGGACCTTAAACCAGACTTGGATTTAAATAAATTTTACATACTTGAAAAAAACAAAAAATCACTTTCGGCATTCGCGGCACTTTCAGAATATTCCGAAAAAGTCGGAATAATAAATGCACTTTACGTAATGCCAAAAGACCGCGGCAATAAGATAGGACACAAATTGATAAAAAATATAATAGCCAAATCAAAATCAAAACGTATCTACATAATATGCAAAGAAAGCCTCAAGGATTATTATCTGACAATCGGATTCGAAGAAATAAAAATAGTTCCGGAAGAATTGCAAAAACATTACAAAGATTGTAAGCGTTGGAACAAAACATCTGTAATCCTGGCTTACGACAAACAAAAACACAAACCCGACGAATCGTTCATTCAAATTCCGGATCTTGTGATTATAGACGGAGGCAAAGGACAGCTTTCTGTTGCCACAAAAGTAATGCAAGCCCTAAGCCTGAAAATACCGCATATATCTCTTGCAAAACAGCTCGAAGAAATTTTTACGCCGGGAAACAAAAACTCAATTATAGTTGAGAAAACAAACGCGGCATTAAAATTATTACAAAGAATTCGTGACGAAGCGCATAGATTCGCGATAACATACAACCAAGAAAGACGTTCAAAAAAAATGTTTAAATAGTTCTTAATTAAAAAAATCCATGAAAAAAAACATAACAAAAGTATTACTGGCCATAAGTGTATTTTCGATATTCAGCTCAACAGCTTCAGCGATAACGTTCCCGGAAACCGTAAACAGCGTTGTCATGATTCAAGTACAAGATTCAAAAGGAGACGTATACATGGGCTCCGGATTCACAATCAGCAATGACGCAATGATTCTAACCGCCGCTCACGTAATCATGGATTCAACAACAAACAAACCGGCGGAACACATAGAAATATGCAACATCGAATCCGAATACAGCGAACCTTGGTGCTATTTTCTCGCAGACGTATTGGCTTACAACGAAGATCTGGATTTGGCAGTAATATATCCGCAATATTTGATGGATTCAAACAGACAAAAAACAGGAAAAGAAATAACCGTCGAAGAAGCACAATCAATGAAATTACCGTACGTCGATTTTTCCGACACAAAGCCACATTTGGCGGACGAACTAAGCATCCTGGGTTTTCCACAAGCCGCAATGTCAACAACCATCAGTCTGACAAAAGGAACAGTAAGCAGCTTTATCCCGTTGAATGAAGACATAACCTGGGGCTACACAACAGACGCGACAATAAATCCCGGAAACTCCGGAGGTCCGGTGTACAACGAAGATGAAAGAGTCGTTGGAGTGGTATCGGCAGTGTCAACAACCGGAGTTGGAGGCAACTACGGATACATAATTTCGAACGAAATAGTATATCTTTGGTTCATGGACC
Source organism: Candidatus Altimarinota bacterium (assembly GCA_041663205.1). Lineage (GTDB taxonomy): Bacteria > Patescibacteriota > Gracilibacteria > UBA1369 > LOWO2-01-FULL-3 > UM-FILTER-38-24. Next base: position 54,611 of record JBAZQZ010000002.1, on the reverse strand, counting down.
TTGTAGACCAAGGAATCCTAAACGAAAAATTCGTAACTCAAATATTTTCAAACGATTACAAAACCCTGGACAATCAGACAACAAAAGTTTTTACAGACGTTGATTTTAACACAAAAAACGCGGAAGCAATTGCTTTCTTGAAAAGTGTAAACATAATATCGGGCTATCCGGACGGAAGTTTCAAGCCGGCTGATCCGTTAAACAGAGCGGAATTATTGAAAATACTGGTAAACAGCGCATTACCTGAAGGAGAAGGAGACAAAATAGACACAACAAAATACAAAAATTGTTTCCCTGATGTAAAAGAAGAATGGTTCGCAAAATACGTATGTTTGGCAAAAGAAAAAGGATGGGTTTCGGGCTATCCGGACGGAACATTCAAAGCCGCAAACAATATAAACAAAGCGGAAGCGATGAAAATGTTACTCGAAATATTTGAAATAACACCGATAACGCCAAAGACAAAACCGTTCTCGGACGTAAACATAACAGATTGGTTTTCAAAATATATAGCAACGGCAAGAAATATAGGAGTACTCGAAGAAACAGGAAAAATATACGGACCGGCAGCGCTGATAACACGCGGAGGAATCAGCGAAAACATATACAGACTCGCACTTTACATAAACACACTGGGAGAATAATGAAAAAAACAAACTCTAGAAAAGGTCCATTAATAATGGGCATATTGAATATCACTCCGGACTCGTTCAGCGACGGGGGGAAATTTATGACCTTGGAAGAAGCTGTCAAACAAGCCAAAAAAATAATCGAAGAAGGCGCGGATATTTTAGACATAGGAGGAGAATCCACAGGCCCTAATTCAAAATTCGTGACTCAAGAAGAAGAACTTTCAAGAGTAATTCCGGTGATAAAAGCGATAAGAGAATTTTCCGAAATCCCGATTTCTATCGACACATATAAATCAAACGTGGCTCTGGAAGCGCTAAAAAACGGCGCAGACATGGTAAATGATGTAACCGCAATGAGAGAAGACCCGAAAATGGCGGACACAATAAAAAAGAAAAAATGCCCGATAATCCTGATGTACTCGAAAGATAATTCCCCCCGAACAACGATAAAAGACAAAAAATATCCGGACATAATGCAGACAATAAAAAAGTTTTTCGAAGAAAGAATCTCATACGCAAAATCAAAAGGCATAAAAGGGGATCAACTCATCATTGATCCGGGCATGGGCCAGTTCATAAGCAATATCCCTCATTACAGTTTTGAAATAATTGCAAGACTTAAAGAATTGGAACTTTTCAAAAAGCCGATTTTGTTGGGAATTTCTAGAAAATCATTCATGAAAGAAGAAATGCCGTCGCGCAAAGAAAAAGCAAAAACACTAAGCGCTATTGCATATATTAACGGAGCAAATATAATAAGAACCCACGACGTGGGAGAACTTAGGAATTATTTAAACCTAATATGAATACGGTAAAACTGAATTGCACTTTAAATTTCGCGGCATCGCATTTTCTGACAAAATACAAAGGCAAATGTGAAAATCTGCATGGCCACAACTATAAATTGGTAATAACAATCGAAGACGAAATAAAAGAAAACGGACTCGCGATGGACTTTAAAGACATAAAACAAATAGCGGAAGAAAAAGTGATAAATACGTTAGACCATGCACATTTAAATGAAATTATCGACAACCCTTCGGCGGAAAATATTTCGATATGGATATGGAACAAGCTGAAAAACGACCTACCGCTAAAGAAAGTCACAATTTTCGAAACGGAAGATTATTACTGCGAATATGAAGGCAAATAAAGCATATTTGAGCCTGGGATCAAATCTCGGAAACAGAGAATTCTTTTTAAAAAAAGCGATTTCTGAAATAAAAAAAACAGCAAAAATAAAAAAGAAATCCAAAATTTACGAAACCTCTCCGGTAGGATATAAAAAACAAGAGGACTTTTTAAACATGGTGATAGGCATAGAAACAACACTCAGCCCACAAAAATTATTAAAAAAATTGCAGGAAATAGAAAAAAAACTCGGAAGAGAAAGAAAAACAAAAAACGGCCCAAGGACAATAGACATAGACATTTTGACATATGAGGATACAATAGTCGACGAACCGAACCTGAAAATACCGCATCCAAGAATGCACAAACGAAAATTCGTTTTAGTACCATTACTTGAATTATCAGATAAAAAAGAAAAAATTTCACAATGGACAAGCAAAAAATAGAAAAACTTGCAAAAGAGCTTCTGGAAGCGATGGGGGAAGACACAAAAAGAGAGGGACTCATAAGAACTCCTGAAAGAGTCGCTAAATCCTTCGAAAAATTGTTTGAAGGATACGAAAAAAATCCGGAAGACATCCTCACGGAATTCGACGGAGAAAACTACGACGAAATGATAATCTGTAAAAATATAGATTTTTATTCGACATGCGAACATCACATGATACCGTTTTTTGGAAGAATATCTATCGGATATATTCCAAATAAAAAAATAATAGGGATATCAAAACTCCCGAGAATAGTGGAAATATTCAGTCGCAGACTACAAAATCAAGAACGCATGACAATGCAAATTGCAAACACGTTAAATACACTTTTGAAGCCGCAAGGAGTCGGAGTGGTGGTAGAAGCAAAACATTTATGCACGATGGCCAGAGGAGTGGAAAAACAAAATGCATCGATGACAACCTCCGCGTTTACAGGTCTTTTCAAAAAGAAATTAAAAACACGAAGTGAATTCTTAAGATTGATCGAGTGATTTTACTGATAGACAACTACGATTCCTTTACCTACAACCTCTATCAACTGATAGAAAGCCTGGGAGGGGAAACAAAAGTCGTGAAAAACGACGAAATTACAATAGACAAAATAAGAAAAATAAAACCTTCGAAAATAGTTATATCGCCGGGACCGGGAAGCCCTGAAGATTCAGGGATTTCGAAACAAGTGATAAAAACTTTTTATAAAGAAATCCCGATTCTCGGAGTATGTCTGGGGCATCAGTGTATTGGAGAAATATTCGGATCAAAGGTGGTACATGCAAAAAAACTGATGCATGGAAAAACTTCGAACATCCATCACGACAAAAAATCTATTTTTAAAAACGTCAAAAATCCCTTTGTGGGAGCCAGATACCATTCACTCATAGTAAACACGGTCCCGGAAGATTTCAGCTTAACGGCATGGACAAGAGAAAAAGAGATAATGGGGATAGAACACAAAAAATATAAATTATTCGGATTACAATTTCACCCGGAATCATTCATGACAAAAGAGGGGAAAAAAATAATGAAAAATTTTTTAAATGAGAATTAAAAAAGACACATGCCTGTTTTACAGCAGACAAAAAGACGGCTGGGAAAAAATACTTGCGGTTAATCCAAAGGAAAAATTTTCCTACAAAATCTCAGAAAAAGATTTTGAAAAAGACGTAATAAAATTCATAGAAAAAGAAACGAAAAAGAAACGAAAGATTTTCGGATTTTTCTCATATGATTTAGGATACAAAATTCACAAAATAAAAAACAAGGCAAAAGACGATTTACGGCTTCCGGACATATATTTACTCTCTTTCGAAAGATGGAAAACCATAAAAAAAAATGAAATAGAAAAAATATTGGGTTCAGAAGTATCGACAAAAACTCATCCGACAATATCCAAAAATTTCACAGCACAACAGTGTAGAGAAGAATACGACAAGGCCTACTTCACAACAAAAAATCACATAAAAGAAGGGGATGTATATCAACTGAATTTAACACACAGACTTCATGCAAAAACAAAAAAATCTTCTTCGGAAATATTTCGGAAAATAATAGAAAACAACGAAGTGGGATTTCTGGCTTACATAAAAGGTGAAAACTTTGAAATATTAAGCGCCTCCCCTGAACGCTTCATAAAAATAAAAGGGGATAGGATAGAAACAAGTCCGATAAAGGGCACACGACCGAGAGGAAAAACACGAGCGGAAGACATGAGATTGAAAAACGAATTAAAGAAAAACAAAAAAGAATCGGCGGAATTAAATATGATTACGGATTTGCTAAGAAACGACCTGGGAAAATTTTGCAAAACAGGAAGCGTAAAAGTCGAAAAACAAAGAATTATAAAAAAATACAGCAACGTTTGGCACACAATGAGCAAAATCTCTGGAGTAATAGACAAAAAAACAAATCCGATAAAAGGGCTTATATCAATGCTCCCCGGAGGTTCAATCACGGGATGCCCGAAAAAACGGGCGATAGAAATAATAGACGAAATCGAACCGACAACACGCGGAATTTACACGGGGATAATAGGACAAATAACAAACAAGCATGACATGGATTTCAGTATCGCAATAAGAACAATAATAAAAAAAGGGGAAGATCTATACCTCCAAGTCGGAGGCGGAATAGTCGCAGACTCAAAAAACAAAGATGAATTTCAGGAAACATTGGACAAAGCAAAATCATTCATGGAAATATTATGATAATTTCATTCAACAAAAAAGAAAAAGGGATTTTTGAAACGATGAGAACCTTCGACAAAAAACCGCTATTGGTAAAACTACATCTAAACAGGCTCTTTAAATCGGCAAAAAAAATAAATCTAAAAATCGCATACGGCAAAAAAGAAATTATAAAGATGCTGGATGAAATAATAAAAAAATCTCCACACGAAACACAAAGAATAAAAATAATAGCAACATCAAAAGATCTGACAATCACCTCGATAGAAGCAAAAATAGATAAAAAAATATACGAGGGGGTGTCGATAAAAAGTACGATTCTCCAAAGAAAAACACCGGAAATAAAATCTCTATCATGTCTTCCGTCCATCCTCGCACATGAAAATGCTGTAAAGGAAGGCTTTTTCGACGCACTCTTGATTGATGATAAAAACGAAGTATACGAAGGCGCATACAGCAATATTTTTTGGTTTGAAAAAAACACTTTATGTACACGTAGAAATAAAGTCCTCCCGGGAATCACGAGAGGATTAATATTAAAAAACACAAAATTCAAAACCAAATTTAAAACGATAAAATTAAAAGATTTGAAAAAACAAAAAGAAATATTCCTGACTCAAAGCGTAAATTTGGTAGTACCGATAACAAAAATCGACGACACTACGATAAACAAAAGAACGATCGGAAAAAACACGAAAACGATAATAAAAGAATTTAATTCTTTGCTTGCCTCATCTTCTTGATAAAGAAAAAAGAAATGACAAAAACAATAAATACGGCAAGAAAAACAAGCCCTATGTCCTTGGAATATTTAAGAATAAATTCTTGATTTTCTCCAAAGAAATATCCAAGCGCGGCCAATATTGAGCTCCAAATAAAAGCTCCCGCAAAAGTATAAAGTACAAAAGAAAAATAATTCATCTTCACAAAACCGGCGGGAATCGAAATAAGATGCCTTATCCCGGGAACAAGTCTTCCCAAGAAAGTGGCCAAATTACCTCTCTCCAAAAAATATTTCTCAGCTTTTTCTATGTGAGATTTATTTAAAAATATAAATTTTGCCCATTTTTTCTCGGCAATCGCATAAACAAGAGGCCTTCCCAAAATTCTCGCCAAAAGATAATTAAAAGAAGCGCCTACAATGCTTCCGAGCGCAGAAAAGAGAATAACCAAAAAAACATTCATTTCCCCTCTGGAAGCCAAATAAGCCGCAGGAGGAACAACCAATTCGGAAGGCAAAGGGATAAAGGAACTTTCAATAGCCATCAAGAAAAATACTCCTCCATATCCAAGATCGGCCGCAAAAGCCAATATTTTAGTTATCAACAACTCCATAGAATTTGGTGCCCAAGGAGGGAATCGAACCCTCACGATGTTGCCACCACGGGATTTTGAGTCCCGCGCATCTACCAATTCCGCCACCTGGGCTTAAATTTAAAAAAGCGCATCTAAAATTAACAAACAATTGATAATAAGTCAAAAGATTGCTACCCTATACCTATGTTTTGTGACGAATTAAAAATAAAGGTAAACGCAGGTAATGGCGGAAACGGCTGTATAAGCTTCCGCCGGGAAAAATTTGTTGCCATGGGAGGGCCAAACGGCGGAGATGGCGGGAATGGGGGAAACATAACAATAAAAACGAATCCAAACCTCAACACTCTAAGCCACCTTGCACACAAAAAAATGTACAAAGCCCAAAGCGGACAACACGGCATGGGAAAAAACATGTATGGTAAAAAAGGAGAAAGCCTCGAAATAGAAGTTCCTGTGGGAACAATCATTTTCAATACAGATAAATCAAAAATAATCGCAGACCTTTCTAAAGAAGGAGAAGAAGTAGTAATAGCAAAAGGTGGCCGCGGAGGAATGGGGAACGCACATTTCGTCTCATCGATAAGACAAGCTCCAAGATTTGCAGAAGACGGAGAACCGGGAGAAGAAAAAGAAATCGTAATGGAGCTGAAACTCGTAGCGGATATTGGAATTATCGGGCTTCCATCTGCCGGAAAATCGACATTGATCTCGGTAATAAGCAACGCCCGCCCAAAAATTGCGGAATATCACTTCACGACACTGGTCCCGAATTTGGGAGTTGTAGACATGTCTAAATTTGGAGGAAGTCCGAACGATTCATTCGTGGTAGCGGACATTCCAGGGCTTATAGAAGGCGCAAGCGAAGGAAAAGGACTGGGCCATCAATTTCTGAAACACATTGCAAGAACAAAAATTCTAATACACGTAGTCGACGGATCGCTCGAGAATGCAGACATAAATTACAAAACAATAAACAAAGAACTGAAAGAATTCGACAAAACTTTGGCAAAAAAAACACAAATAGTTGTAATAAATAAAATAGACCTGCTGGACAAAGAAGCCCTTGCAGCAAAGAAAAAAGAATTGAGAAAAGCCTATAAAAAAGGTGAAATATTCGAAATTTCAGGAGTAACACACGAAGGATTAAAACTTCTCATGTTTGAAATATCCAAAAAATTGGCAGAATTCAAGAAAAATTTAAGAGAAAATCCACCAAAAGAAACAGTTGAAATGCCTGTATTAAGACCACATCTTGAAAAATGCCCGTTTGTGCTGGAAAAAATAAAGAAAACAAAAAAACAAAAAACCTTCAAAATAAGCGGACCGAAAATTAACAGAATCGCAATAATGACAGACATAAATAATCCTGAAGGACTCGAACGAATGTATATACACATGGAAAAATTAGGCATAAGAAAATTAATAGAAAAGAAAGGAGCGACATTCGGAGATTTTATTGAAATAAACGGCAAAAAAATACCTTACAGAAAATAAATGAAAATAATCGTAGGGCTTGGAAATATAGGGGAAAAATACGAAAACACCAGACACAACGTGGGATTCATGTTTATAAATGAGCTCATAAAAGAAATTGAAAAAAAACTCGGACAAAGAGTGGAAATGGAAGAAAATCCGAAATTCAAGGCTGAAACAGGGAAAGTTTCATACGAAGGAGAAAATTTTTTATTGGTAAAGCCCACCACATTCATGAATTTATCGGGAGAAGCGGTATCCAAAATACTCAATTTTTACAAAGAAACACCGGAAAATCTCATTGTCATACACGATGACGTGGATTTACCCTTGGGCAAAATACGCGTAAGAGAAACAGGATCTGCAGGTACTCACAACGGTATGAAATCGGTAATACAACAACTCGGAACTGAAAATTTCATAAGAATTCGCATAGGAATCGAGAGCAGGGGAGTATCAAGTCCGGCACAACAAGATATCAGCGATTTTGTACTTTCCAGGTTCAAAGAAGAAGAACTTTCAGAAGTAAAAAAAGCCATAGAAGAGGGGATTAAAGAATTAAAAAAGCGGATAATCTTAAAATAAGCTTGACCAATTCAAGTTTTTTACGTAGATTACCTACGCAAATTTTACGCATTAAACACAACAAAAATGTTCGCAATAATAGAAACAGGAGGAAAACAATACAAGATCGAAAAAGGATCAATCCTTGAAATCGAAAAACTAGAACTAAACAACGGAGATAAAATCGAAATCGACAAAGTTGTTTTAATCGCCGACGGAAACGATGTAAAACTCGGAACACCGTACCTCGATGGCGCTTTCGCGGAAATAAAGGTGATAGAACAAACAAAAGCGGATAAAATCTTTGTATACAAGATGAAAGCCAAAAAAAGATACCAAAAGAAACAAGGCCACAGACAAAAACTTACAAAAGTTGAAGTGTTGAACATTTCAGCATCAGGAGCAAAACCGATAGAGAAAAAAGTGAAAGCGGAACCTGCAGAAAAAAAACCGAAAGCAACAAAGAAAGCCACTCCTAAAAAGACTGCAACAAAAAAAACAACTACAAAGAAAAAGGAAGAATAATTAAAGAGCTTTAAGCTTCAAAACTATATCATTTAAATCTTTAGGTAAATCAGACCTGAAGATTTTTTTGTCCCCTTGAGGATCCTTAAATCCAAGAAAATAAGCATGCAAAAACTGTCTTTTTAGCCCAACCTCACCAAAAAACGCCACATTAAACTGCTTATCCCCGTAAGTCTCATCCATCACAACAGGATGATCTATGGCCTTCATATGGACCCTTATTTGATGCGTACGCCCTGTTTTTATATTCACATCGAGCAAACTGACGTTACCGAAAGCGGTTTTATATTCATGGAGCACCTCATAAACAGTCAAAGCATTTTTCGCTCCGATACTCGCAGAGACATTCATTCTTACCCTGTTTTTAACATCTCTGGAAATAGGTGAATCGATAATTGCCTTTTTATGCTTTAAAATACCCCTCACAAGCACATAATAATGTTTTTCAATTTTTCTATTCTTAAACATTTTTACGAAATAGTCATAAGAAACTTTATTTTTAGCCACGATCAAAATCCCGGAAGTGTCTTTATCAAGCCTATGAACCACACCGGGACGAACAGGATCAAGATCTTTCAACTCAATCTTTGATTTCAATTGATCAATAAGAGTAACCTCATCCGAAGTGTCCGAAGGATGTACACAAATTCCTGAAGGCTTCTCTACAACAAGATAATCTTTATTTTCAAATAGAATATTAAACATGCCTCTATTGTATACTATTCCACACTATATCAAAAATCATCTTATGCATGTCTGCAATTTTCGGGCTTTTTATCACAATTCCATACTCAGCACCTTTTTGAAAATTTAAAATACAAACCTTGTCGTCATAAATAGCCATTTCACTCTCAAAAAGTTTTCCGAAATCAGGCCTGTCTAAACACAAAATTTCAACATTTTTATTTCTAAAATTAAACAATTCCTTCACTTCCTCAAAATTCGGCAAAATTACCCTAAAAGATTTTGAAGTTTTTCTCTTTAACGCATCCCTAAAAAAATCAGAAAAATTATTATCGGCTAAAAAACATTTATCTGCAGAAATATATCCTCTTTTTTCACAATTTGCCTTCAAGAAATCATAAAGAACGTGCTTAACCCCCTCAAGTCCATCAAAAAAAGAAACAACAGGCTTAAAAAAAACAAAATTATCAGACTCGCCCCTGAATTTCGGAATCACGGAAACAAGTTTCTCCCTGTAATAATCAAAAAAACGACATTTACGGTCTATATAACCTATAAGAAAATTGGGGTCATTTGCTACAAAATATTGAATTTTCTTGGCAGAATAATAAGAAACAGCGCCTTTCTGCTCCAAAGTTTTGAGAAGACTCCACACAGAAGTGCGAGGCATAGAAAGCCTTTTCGCAAGCAGACTGACGGGTTGAGACCCGGCTTGCAAAAGCCCAAGGTAAACCTTTGACTCATTCGGGGTAAAGCCTATTTGACACAGATATTCACGCAACATAAGCATAGAATAATGATTACAGGGGAGCAATTATATAACTAGATTAAAACGTATGTCAATAGCTTTTGACCTGTGCCTCAGTATTTTGCATTTTAAAGTGCAGTTTGCTATCCTTGGAAAGACAAAAAAATAACAATTAAATAAATGACAAAAGACAATAAAGATTTACTCGAAAGGGGAGTGGTGGACGTCATTGTCAAAGAAGAACTGGAAAAAAAAATAAATTCAGGAAAAAAATTAAGAGTGAAATTTGGCATAGACCCGACAGGGGCTGATCTACACATAGGACACGGTGTCGTCTTAAGAAAACTGAAACAATTTCAAGACAGGGGATACACAACAATTTTACTTATCGGCGATTACACGGCAAGAATAGGGGATCCGACAGGAAAATCGGAAACAAGAAAAACACTGACAGAAGAACAAATTAAGGAAAATATGAAGCACTATATTGAGCAAGCTTCAAAAATCCTCGACATTAAAAAACTGGAAATAAGATACAACTCCGAATGGTTCGAAAAAATGGACATGGCCAAAATACTTGAACTAACAGCCAAAAAAACAGTAAGCCAAATGCTTCAAAGAGAAGATTTTAAAAATCGACTGAAAAACAATCAGGACATTTCAATAACAGAGTTGTTATACCCTTTAATGCAGGGGTATGACTCGGTAATGCTTGAATCTGACATAGAACTCGGAGGCACGGACCAAACATTTAACATGCTCGTAGGTAGAGATTTGCAAAAAATATACGGATGCAAAACCATACAAAATGTCATCACGGTGCCAATTCTTGAAGGAACAGATGGAATAGAAAAAATGAGCAAAACATACAATAATTACATCGGATTTTCAGAAAACCCGAAAGAAATTTATGGCAAAGCAATGTCCATCCCGGACAACATGATCATTAAGTATTTTGAATTAACAACAGAAATCCCACTTGAAGAATTAAAAGATTTGGAAAAATCGTTAAAAGAAGGGGAAAATCCGAAGAACCTAAAGATGAGATTGGCAAGAGAACTCGTAGAGCTATATCATGATAAAAGAGCAGCCGAAACCGCAGAAAAAGAATTTATCGAAATTTTTTCAAATAAAGGTAAACCGGAAGACATAGAGAAAATAACGATTTCAGGGAAAAAACATAAGATCGTGGATTTACTTGTGGAAATAAAACTAACAACTTCAAAAGGCGAAGCCAAAAGATTGATGGAACAGGGAGGACTAAAAATCGACGATGAAAAAATAACAGCACTTGACGCAGAATTGGACATAAGCAAAGAAAGGCTTATTCAGGCCGGTAAAAGAAAATTTATAAAAGTGATCGGAAAATAATGTTAGAGAAAAATCTTGAGAAAGTCTTAAGGACAACAAAAAAACACATTGAAAAATTGTCTTCCCTTGGCGTAAACACGGTCAGAGATTTACTCCTTTATTTCCCCCGTGACTACAATGACACACGTGAATTCACAAAAATAAAAGACATAATCCCAAATGAAGTAAGCACAATAAAGGGGAAATTAACCTCGCTCTTTAACATAAGCACAAAATTCGGAAAAAAAATAACCAGAGGAATCTTTACGGACTCCACAGGATCAATCGAAATAGTTTGGTTTAATCAACCACATCTGACAAGAATGCTACCGCGAAACAAAGAAATAATTCTCAGCGGAAAAGCAAAAATAGGTTTCAGAAAAATAGCCATACAAAATCCATCATACGAAATAATAAAACCATACGAAGAACAAATTCACAGCGGCATAATAGCGCCTGTATATCACGAAACCGAAGGCATAACCTCAAAATGGATAAGAGAAAAAATAAAACCGTTGGTCGACGAATGGCTGAGTTTTTTTGACGAACATTTACCACAAGAAGTTCTGTCAGAACATAACCTCATGGACATAAGAGAGGCAATAAAAAACGTACATTTTCCGGAAAGCGAATATCTGCTGAAACAAGCCAGGAAACGCTTGGCATTCGACGAATTATTTATACTTCAATTAAAAGTCTTACAAAGAAAATGGTACTGGCAACATGCAACGCAGTCAAAAGCGAAAATAATAGAAACAAATTTAGAAATACTAAAAGAAGCAATAGCTTCACTTCCTTTCGAACTAACAACAGCGCAGAAAAAAGCATTAAAAGACGTACTTGATGACATAAAAAAACCATATCCATCCAGCCGTTTAATCCAGGGAGACGTGGGCTCGGGAAAAACGGTTGTAGCGGCCTTGGCCGCCCTCAATGTAGTAAAAAACGGCTACCAGGTTGCAATAATGGCCCCAACAGAAATTCTAGCAAAGCAACATTACTCAACATTCGTAAAAATACTCACGAAATATAATTTAAATGTTCAATTTATTTCAGGTTCGACAACAAAAAAAATGAAAGAAGATGTCATCAGGCAAATGAAAACAGGAACAGTAGATATAGTTATAGGAACACACTCGTTGATTCAGGAAGACATCGGATTCAAAAATCTCGGACTGGCGATAATCGACGAACAACACAGATTTGGCGTAAAACAAAGAGAAATACTGAAAAACTACGATTCTCCGCATTTACTCAGTATGACAGCGACCCCGATCCCCAGAACTCTCGCAATAGTCGTTTACGGAGATCAAGACCTTTCAGTCATTGACGAAATGCCAAAAGGCAGACAGGAAATTATCACCAGAGTAGTTCCAGAAAACAAACGAATAGAAGCATATAGATGGATAGAAGATCAAATCGCAAAAGGCAGACAAGCATTCGTAATCTGCCCGTTAATAGATGAATCGGACATGCTGGAAGTAAAATCGGTTATCCGGGAATATGCGTATCTGCAAGAAATAATTTTCCCAAAATTAAAACTCGGACTACTCCATGGACGGCTTAAGCAAGAGGAAAAAGACTCATGCATGGAAGACTTTAAAAATAATAAAATAAATATATTAGTCTCAACTTCGGTAGTTGAAGTCGGAATTGACGTACCAAACGCAACAATTATGCTGATAGAAGGATCGGAAAGATTTGGCCTCTCCCAGCTACACCAATTTCGTGGAAGAGTAGGTAGGGGAGTGCATCAATCATATTGCTTCCTGTTTACAGGACAACTTTCAGAAGAAGGGAAAACAAGAATGCAATCAATGGAAAAATACTCAAGTGGCTTTAAACTAGCCGAAATCGACATGCAATTACGCGGTCCCGGTGAAGTTTACGGAATACGCCAAAGCGGAATCCCTGACCTAAAAATGGCAAGCTTGACAGATTCGGAAACCATAGAGAAAGCAAGAAACAGTGCTTCGAAAATCATAAATAAAGATCCATTATTAAAAACTTTTCCGCTTTTAGCTGAAAAAATTACAGAAATTCAGGAAGTTTTTGTGAATGATTAAAAAAACATAAAATTTTCATAAAATTTCCACAAAAACTCAACCAAAAATGGTATAATTAAGATTTAGAATTAAACGCTAGAATAAGCCAAAAACAAGACCTCTGAAATTCAAAAAAGACGACCTAAGTATCGTCTTTTTTATTTAAACGCGTCTAAACGCAAATTTTGAACCTCCTTTTTCATAAATTTCACAACAAAAGGGGGATCTCGCAAGAAAACATAAAAACACACAAAAAACAGCATAAAAATAACAAACCACAAACAAAAGAGAGAATATAATAAATAAAAAGAATTATTGGAAGAGAAGAACCAGCAAAACAAAAAACATACAAAATAACATTTTAAACAGGAAATCAACCCTGGTTCGCACAAGATACATTGTGCAAACCCTTCTGTGCCTATATTCCCTTTAACATATAGGTCCCTTTGATCCTATATTTCAGCTTCTTATAATACTCTCTCGTCCCAATCCCCGCTATCACTGCGATTTTTTTATATCCGTTCTTTTTCGAAAAATCCTCGGCGTATTTCATAAGTTTGGAACCGAATCCAGCATGTTGCTTCTCTTTTCCACCACTCTTCCCTACCGCAACCTGTTTTCCATAAACATGAATTTCTCTAACCAGCGCAGCATTTTTCAATTCGGGAATAAATGTTTTAAACGGGAACCTAAGCCTTAAAAGAGCTATAATTTTGTCATTTTTAACATCCTCTAAAGACATAAAAAACTCTTTGCCTTTATTTGCCTCATACTCACGAACAATCAACTTCAAATTTTTTGCCTTAAAAGTTTCATTTTTAATCTCACGCGCACGTATTTCACGAAAAGTTTTTCCGGTATTTTTCATTAACTTTTGCTCTAGAATTTGCCTTACATTAGACACTTTTGAGCCGGAAGTAATTTCGTCGGAAGGAATATCTCTCGCCACACGATCCACCCGACACCACTGAGGCACAGACAACATCTCGGCCAAAAGCACCTCTTCAAGCGTTTTGTCATCATAAGATCTATATTCCCCACGCTTGAAAATATAAAAAAGCTGAGACTTCGGGAGAACAACACAAGGATATATCTTTAAATAATCAGGCTGGAAACCGGAATCCTCAAATAATTCTCCAACCATTTTTTTATCAAAATCCGGCGTAGATCCGGGCAAATTCGGCATCATATGATACCCTATTTTAAAACCACTATCCTTAAGAAGTCCCGTCGCATCTTTTACAGCTTTTAAATCATGACCTCTCTTGGTCAACTCTTGCACTTTATCATCAGTCGTTTGCACTCCCATCTCAACTTTTGTAACTCCAAGCATACGTAAACGTTTAATTTCAGTCTTGTTGACGTAATCAGGTCTTGTTTCGATGTTCATTCCTATGCATCTTACTTCCGCTGTCTCGTTTTTCTTTACGGTATCAATAAAAGAAAGATTTTTTTTCAAAGGTTTTTTGCCTAAAACAAGCAAAGGAAAATCATTCATGGCCAATAAACACCTCTTTACAAACCAAGTTTGATAAGACTTCGGATAAAAACTAAAAGTACCGCCAATTATACGAAGTTCCACCTTAGAAACTTCATGACCTGTTATAGTAAGAGCCTTTAACCTGACAAAAACCTGGACGTAAGGATCAAAATTTTGCTTAAACGCACGTTGTGCCGCAGGTTGTGACTGCAAATAACTTTTTGGCATCCTGATGTCAGTCGGACAATAAATACATTTTCCCGGGCACGGAAACGGCTTAGTAAGTACAGTAACAGGCGTCACTCCGCTCAAAGTACGCACTCCCCTCTTCCTCAGCAAAGAAAGAAGAGAGGGATTATTTTTGATTTTTTTCTCTTTCAACAAATCATAGTAAGCCTTGATAAAATAAAGATTATGAAAAATCTTCCCTTTAAATTGTTTTATTATCCCGTTTCTAAAACACTCAAAATCAGACCTTCTTTTGAATGTTTTTTTTGAAGCTTCCAATATAATGATTCGAGCGAGCTCCTGATTATCATCGAGATTTAAATTCGCGAAATCCATACAAAACAATTATAATGGATACATGCGGGAAAAAACAGCAATTAGCTTACTAAAAAAAGTTGTAAAAGACTACGCGGAAATCGCAGAAGAATTCGACCGAACAAGAAAAAACAAATGGGAAGAGTTTGATAAATTTTTGAAATACATAAAAAACAAAAACATCGTCGCAGACATTGGATGCGGAAATGGCAGATTTTATGAGTTTTTAAAACAACACAGAGAGACAAAATATATTGGGATCGATAATAATAAAAAACTTCTAAAGAAAGCCAAAAAAGAGGAAAACGCAAAATTCATAGAAGGAGATCTCCTTAAAATCCCGCTCAAAAAAGAAAGCGTAAACGTAGTCTTGGAAATCGCATCACTACACCACATCCCCTCAAAAAAACTGAGAGAAAAAGCGATAAAAGAAGTAAACAGAGTACTCAAAAAAAATGGAATTTTTATAGTGAGCGTTTGGAATTTGTTCCAACCAAAATACAAGGAATACATAAGAAAAGCCTTTCTGAAGGCAATTTTGACCTTTGGAAAATATGACACAAGAGACACATTTATCCCTTGGGCAAAAAAAACAGAAAGATATTATTACGCATTCAAAGAAAACGAACTAAAAAAATTATTAGAGAATTTTGGCTTTGAAATACTGGAAAAAGAGAAAAATAATAATATAGTATTCATATGCAAAAAGAAAAAATAGAAATTTTAGGAGTAAGATTCGACAACGTAAGCTTACAGGAAGCCACAGACAAAGCCATAAAACTGGCAAAAGGAAATTCCAAAGAATACATGGCAACTCCAAATCCGGAGATCATTCTTGAAGCCATAAAAAATCCGGAATTCTTGGCAATACTTAACAAATCAGCGCTAAATGTCGCAGACGGAACAGGAATTCTGTGGGCAAGCAGATACTTATTCAAAAGAAAGGTTTTGAAAGAAAGAGTTACGGGAATAGATCTAATGACAGAAATTTGCAAAAAATCCGGCGAAGAAAATTTAAAAATATTTTTACTTGGAGCGACCGAAAGCGCAGGAGAAAAAGCAAAACAAAAACTTCAAGAAAAATATCCCAACATAAAAATAGTCGGCAGATTAAGCAAAAGTCCAAAAGAAGAAGATGAAAAAGAAATAATAGAAAAAATAAATCGCTCAGGCGCAGACATCTTATTTATCGCATATGGAGCTCCAAAACAAGAATTATGGATCGCACGAAATTTACCAAAATTAACTTCAGTACATTTAAGCATAGGAATCGGAGGAGCATTTGATTTCATAGCCGGCACGAAAAAAAGAGCCCCAAAGATATTCAGAAAAATAGGCCTCGAATGGCTAATAAGGCTTATTCAAGAGCCTAAACGCATCAAAAGAATCTGGAACGCAACTGTAAAATTCCCCTACGAAGTGATTAAAAGAAAAAAATAAATTATTTCTTTTTACCATTAGTAACTGTCTTCCCGTTAAGCTTCTTGTCTACAAACGCTTCGATATAAGGACGAATTTTTTCTATAAGAAAATCCAAAGCACGAAGAGGCTCGGTAATCGTCTTGTAAATTTTATCAACCATAGCCCTGATTTCAGCACTGACATGCGAAAAATCACGCAAAATCAAAATCGCATAAAAAAGCGTAACACACAAAAAGATAACAAGAACAATAAAACCTATCGCCAACGACATATTCAAAATATCTGCAGAAGTTGAAAACATAAGAAAAGGATTAAGTTTATAAAACCGATAATATAATAAATCAAATAATCAGCTTCTTCAAGACATCATTTACCATTTGAGGGTTTGCCTTCCCTTTTGATTTTTTCATCACTTGTCCGACCAAAAACGCCATAGCCTTCCCTTTCCCCGCCTTAATATCCGCTACAGACCCTGCATTCTCAGCTATAACTTCATTGCAAACACGCTCTATCTCGGAAGCATCAGATACCTGTTTAAGCCCTTTCTCTTCAACAATTTTAGCAGGAGCAATCCCCTTCTCATACATTTCATCAAAAACCACCCCCTTCGCGGTATTGTTTGAAATAACATCGGAATTTATAAGTTTTATAAGCTCAGCAAGCATTTCAGGAGAAATTTTTTGCTGCGCTATCCCGATTAAATCCTCCTTCAATTTAGCAATAAGAATCGTCGTGATAAAAGAAGCAGATTTTTTCGCGTCACCGGAAATCCGCACAACATCCTCAAAATAAGCCGCCATAACAGGATCATCGGAAAGAATTCTCGCTTCATCTTCAGAAATTCCAAACTCTTCCATATATTTTTTTCTCTTAACATTCGGCAACTGTGGCAAACTTTTCTTTATTTCAGCAACCATATTCTCATCCAAAACAAGCATAGGTAAATCAGGCTCAGGGAAATACCTGTAATCATCACTTTCCTCCTTGTCTCTCATAAAATATGTCTCTTTTTTCTCGTCATTCCATCCCATTGTAATCGGAGATTTTAAAGGATTCCCCTCTTCCCAAACCCTAATCTGTCGCGCAATTTCATAATCAACCGCATTCTCAAGCATCTTAAAAGAATTCAAATTTTTTATTTCAGCACGCGGATAAAGTTTTTTCTCTCCTTTTGGCCTTATAGAAACACTCGCATCAAAACGCATCATTCCCTTTTCCATATCTGCATCACTGCTTCCAACGTAACGAACAATTTTCTGAATTTCCCTGGCATAAGCCCCAGCCTCTTGCGCAGTTCTCATGTCCGGTTCGGAAACAATCTCCATAAGCGGCGTTCCGGCGCGATTAAAATCGACCAAAGATCCATCTCGCACATGCATTAATTTCCCGGCATCATCTTCCAAATGCAAACGAGTAATCCCAACTTTAATTTTTCTAATATTATTTTCGCCATCCCTTACTTCCACCTCAATAAAGCCATTTTTCGATACCGGCTCATCATACTGAGAAATTTGGAATCCTTTCGGATTGTCAGGATAAAAATAATTTTTTCTATCAAATTTAGAGTGAGATTGGACTTGACAATTAAGAGCAAGCGCAGCCTTTACCCCCTTCTTTACCGCTTCTTCATTAATAACAGGAAGCTGCCCCGGAAATCCCATACAAACAGGACACGCATTTATATTCGGAGCTTTATCAAAAGAATCGTTATCGCAACCACAAAACATCTTGGTCTTTGTAGACATCTGTGCATGAATCTCAAGTCCTATAACAGCCTCAAATTCCATATAAATTAATTAACGAACAAGATAATAAACAGATTTTTCCAAATCAGCAATAGAACAGCTAAAGTCATAATTTTGCACCTAAATCGTTCAATGCTCTTTTATACGAGTGCAAAGCCGCTCTAAAATCTTTTTCCTCTATCTCAACCATTTCATGAGCGATGGCGTTTCGCACCTTATGAGCCATCCAAACATCATTGATATCAGAAAAAAGTTTGCCGGCTTTTTTTAATTTTTCCCCCAAAGATCCTTCATACCCTTTTTTACTCAAAGCATAATCAAGCAGTTTATCGGCATCCAAAACGGCTTCCTTCGGATGAGAATGAAACATATCTATTATCCTTATCCAATGAGATTTTATATACTGAAGCTCCTTGTCGGCAAAAACACGATTTCTCTTTTTCAAAAAAATAAAAAAGAAAAACAATAAAACGACAATAACTAAAAACAAAGTCACTCCACCAATAAAATTTTCCATTATCATTTCTCTTTCTTAGGAATTTTTATTTTTTCATTCTGCACGTTGTAAGCAATCATGTCAGACAGCATTCCCTTGAGCATTTGATGATCCCGAATACTCCTGTCGTAAACATATTTTTCCTGATATTTCATGATAAGCCTCTCAAGTTTTTTTGGAGAAGCCGCCTCCTCAAGAATAATAGAAATCTGCGCTCCCATTTTATCTATCTGAATATCCCCGTAACCAAAAATAGTCTGCAAAACTCCCTTAATGGAATAAGAAATACCCTCTATCATATGGTACTCTATACGCTTGGAAGTGAAGTCCAACAAGCCATTTCTCTTCACTTCGACAACCCCCTGATTTGTCAAAAGCCATACATCGAAATACCAATCCAGAAAATGATAAAACCAACCAAAAATACCGACAAGCAACCAAACCACAAAAACAAAAAACAATTTTGGAAAAAGAAAATAAAGCCCTATGGGAACAAAAATACCGAGCGCTGAAACTTTAGCGGTAGACACCTTCAAAACAAGAGGATGTTTATGGGCAACATATAAAATTTTCTCATCATCATCCAGATATCTGCCAAACAAATACTTCTTAATATTCATAGAAACAAAAAAAGGGTTACCTGTACAATTATAAATCGAGACACGTCCTATTGTAAACACAAAGCAAAAAATATAAGATAACATGGCTTCTATAAAACACTATGGATAAAAAAATAAAAAATATTTTGCTTTGGATCCTTGATTTAGGAATAAACTTGGGAATAATCGCAATATTGGTATTTGTCATACAAACATGGCTGATAGCGCCGTTTGATGTCTCCGGAGCATCCATGTGCGACACCTTCAACTTAATCGACGAAAAATGTCAGACGGGATACGGAGAGAAAATAATAATCAACGAAGCAACATATCTTTTCAACGAACCTGTCCGTGGAGATATAGTCGTTTTCAAACCACAAGAAGACGGAGATAAATATTTTATAAAAAGAGTTATAGGCCTTCCGGGAGAAACTGTTCAAATAAAAAACGGCGAAGTGTACGTAACGAACAAAGAGAACAAAGAAACTTTCAAACTAAACGAAGACTATCTTAACGAAAAAAACAAAGGAAAAACAACAGCATATTTTAGTGACTTCTCCACCTTCGAAGTCCCGGAAGGGAGCTATTTGCTGTTGGGAGATAACCGCAGAGAAAGCACCGATTCGCGAAGTTGTTTCATGCAATCAATAAATGAATCATGCAAAGATTCTCCGGAAAAAGCATTTGTAAAAAAAGAATTGATAAGAGGAAAAGCATTCGTAGCGTGGTGGCCTCTTCAAAATATAAGATTGATAAAAGAACCGATCTATCAAACAAATTCAGAATCTCTGGAAGAGAAATAAGATTCCAATAACACAGCGATCGCAACCAACAAAAGTCCGGACCACCAAGTAAGGACTCTCATCATTTGGAATGCGAAACAAAAAACCGTGATAACACTAAGAAGAAGAGCCTGTCTGAAAGACACGCCAATATGTTTATAAAAAATCTCATTTCTGTAAAGCCAAAGTCTAAGATAAAAACCGACAACGGTAAAAGTACAAACAAGCGCAATAAACAAAGTTATAAAGAAAAAAGGCAAAGCAAGCCCCATTGACTCATAGGGACTGATTTTATTAATAACAACAACAAAACCAAGCCATGCCATTATTCCGGCAAACCCCACTATCGAAATGTATTTATTGTACGTCATTTTTTTCTTTTTTTATCTGCTTGAGAATCAAAAGGATTTTTTTAAAATCTTCAAAAAGCGTAGCTTTCTTATTAGGATCATACAACGCGACAGCCGGATGATAAAGAGGTAAATAAATCTGTTTTTCACTCCAAAACCCTTTTGTTCTTTTTGGCTGACCATGGACCTCGGAAATTTTTAAACCAGGCAAAAAACGCCCCATGGAATGTCTGCCAAGAGTAACAATAAGAACAGGTTTGATAATTTTCACCTGCCGCTCCAAATATGGCCAACAAGCGGAAACCTCTTCAGGCAAAGGATCTCTATTGTTCGGTGGTCTACATTTCACAACATTGGCTATAAAAACATCCTCTCTGGAAAGCCCGATACTCTTAATCAACTCGGTCAAAAGTTTTCCGGCAGCACCAACAAAAGGCCTTCCCTGAAGATCCTCATCTCTCCCCGGCCCCTCTCCTATAAACATTATTTCCGCGCTATAACTCCCCTCCCCCGCAACAGCGTGAGTTCGCCCCTTATGCAAAGGACATTTTTCACAAACATTTATCTGATTTATAAGTTCCTCGGTTACAGTCATAAATTATAATAATACCAAGAATACAAAAATACAGAAGCAAACAAAATCAATGAACAAAAAATCCCGAACATTACCCACTTCAAAACACGGACAAAAGGCTTAGAAACAATCAAACCGGTCAACAAAAGCAAGACAACCAAAAACGCAAGATAAGCACAAAAAACATTTCCCACATCAGGAAAATTCAAAGAAAATACAAACCGACCCGGCATCTGCGAAAATAATTTTCTGTCAAAAGTGGCCTTAAATTGCCTAACAAAATCATCTCTGGAAACCCCGCTTGGAATACATGTCGGATTCTCCGGATTATAAACAGAAGAATTTATACAAGTATTCAAACTTTTCATCAAATGATTCGCAAACTCTTCAGCAATCAAATTTCTTTTTTCCGCAAAAACACTTAAATCAATATTAAATTCCTTGTGCCCTCCGCCATCAAGCGCCTCATTAACTTGATTTCCAAAATCGACAACAATCGGCTTAAACTCAGAAACGGTAATATATTTTTTTATCACCTCAAGAACATATTCCGATGAAAAACCTTCAGGAAGATTCTCGTCGAAATAATTCGGCAATTGCGACAAAACAACATCATAAGAATATGAAACAAATTTATCTCCGGCATAAAAATCTTTATTCAAAATGATCAAATACAACGAAACAACGGCATAAAACAAAACCGCAGAAACAACAAAAACAAACAAAACACAACCGGCCAAAAAATTTCTAATCATAAAAAAATTCTAGCAATAAAATCTAAAATTCCAAAACCTTTTTATTGGAATTTTCATCGACAATAGAATATTTGACCTCCTCCACAAGTTTCCCCTTCATGGAAAATCCCGAAGCCTTGCTATGCCCGCCTCCGCCAAAATCAGCAACCACCTTCGACAAATCAACGTCGTCGAGACGCGTTCTAAACGATCCCTTCACATTCCCCTTTCGGTCCTCATTAAGCAAAACCGCAAAACGCGCACCGGGAACCATATTCAAATAATCTATAACCCCAGATAATTGATCGGGAGAAGCGTCACAAGATGAATATTCGTCTTCTTTTATAACAGAAACGACAACATCGTCAGGGGTCTTGAAAGCTTTTTCCATAACACGTCCCCATAACCTAAGGCCGTTAACCGTATTCGACTTAAACAATAATTTTACAATAGCCCTAAAATCAGCACCCTTTAAAATCAAATCCGACGCTATCTCAAAAACTTCCTGAGAAGTATTTGAATGCATAAAACTACCGGTGTCACTATAAACACCCGAAAGAAGACAAGTCGCCATATCCTTATCAATTTCAACACCGAGAAATTTAAAAAATCTATAAACAATCGTAGTCGCAGAAGGAGCCAAAACATCCACAATATTTATAGTGCCAAAATTATCATTGGAAGCATGATGATCTATATTTAAAATAGTGATACCGGAATTAAAAAAATCAGGATATTTCAAATGAAAATTGGTCATATAGGAGGCCCCGCAATCCGTGCAAATCATGTAATCAAAATCCTTCAACTCAAATTCGTCAACATATTCCCCAACAAAAGGCAGAAAAGAAAAAACCTTCGAAGGTTTGTCGGAACAAGCAAGAGTAACCGCTTTCCCCATCTTCTCAAGCCATATTTTTAGAGAAAGAGCAGCCCCAAGAGTATCACTATCAGGCTTCCTGTGTGAAACCACAAGTATCTTACTTGCCTTTATCAAGCCATTATTTGCCTCTCTAAACAATTCTTTCATCTCAGCCTTTGGTAATTAGTTGATTGTAAAAGAATAAATTATACCGCAAAATCAAAATAAATCAAGTTATTTTTAGCAAGGATGTGATAGTATGAACATCATGAAAATAGTATTTTTTGGAACACCGGAATTCGCAGTGCCAACTCTTGAATCTTTAGCGAAAGAAACAGAGGTCTTATGCGTTGTAACACAACCAGACAAAAAAGTTGGCAGAAAACAAGAATTGACTCCCTCCCCGGTAAAAATATCCGCAAAAAAACTCGGGATTAAAGTGATTCAACCAAAAAACAAAAAAGAATTGAAAGAAGAACTAAAAAACATCGAAGCTGATTTTTTCGTGGTTTTAGCCTTTGGAATGATTTTAGACAAAGAAATTTTGGAAATTCCGAAACACGGATGTATAAACATTCACGCCTCATTACTGCCAAGATATAGAGGCGCATCCCCCATCCAGGAAGCGCTGCTAAACGGAGATAAGGACACGGGAATAAGCATAATGAAAATGGACGAAAAATTGGATCAAGGTCCGGTATATTTACTTCAAAGAATAGAAATCGAAGACCTGGACGACATGGAAACACTAAGCAAAAAACTACAGACTTTAAGCGCGAAAATAACACCGTTGGTTTTAACGGACATTAAGGAAAAAACATTGTATCCTCTGAAACAAATCGAATCCAAAGCGACCTATTGCAGAAAGATAGAAAAGAAAGACGGAGAAATAAATTGGGATCTCCCTGCGGAAAAAATATACAATATGATCCGAGCATACAATCCATGGCCGTCAGCTCAAACAAAATTCAAAGACAAAAAAATAAAAATACTTGAAGCGAAATTGGAAAAAAAAGAAGGAAAAACAACGCCAGGAAAATTTTTCACAGAATCCGGAATACTAAAAATTTCAGCAAAGAACGGAAACATTCTCCCCAAAAAACTCCAAATCGAAGGAAAAAAAGAAATGTCCGACAAAGAATTTTTAAATGGATATAAAACGCAAATAGAAAGCCCTGAAAGCGTCTGACTTTGACAAACATGTTTACAGGAATCATACAAAAACAGGGCAAGACAATCTCCATAAAAAAAGACAGCAAAACCTGGAGATTCGAAATAGAAACTAAAAATTTCTTAAAGGATGTAAAAATCGGAGATTCAATAGCGATAAACGGAGTGTGCACAACTGTCGTAAATTTAACAAAAAACAAATTTACATTTGAAGCCATGGAAGAAACTTTAAAGAAAACAAATTTCAAAAAACTTAAAAAAGGGGCATTGGTAAATCTTGAAAAATCTATAAGATGGAACGAAAAGATTGATGGACATTTTGTTCAAGGACACGTGGACGAAACAGGAAAAATCTTAAAAATAGAAAACGACAAAAAAAGAACAAGAATAACAATTTCTCTTTCAAAAAACATGAGCCCTTTTGTGGCTTATAAAGGCTCGATTTCAATAAATGGCGTATCACTTACGATATCAGACACCGAAAACGAAAAATTTAGCGTCGACCTGATCCCTTACACGCTCAAAAATACAAATTTATCCGGTCTCAAAAAAAATGATATAGTAAACATAGAAGCGGACATGATCGCAAGATACTTGAATAAAATAATAAACACAAAATGACAAAAGAAGGACTGAACAAAACACAAAATATCAACGGAGAAAAATTGAAAATTGCGATAATACTCCCCCACTTCAACGAAAAATACGGGCTCGAATTATTCAAAAACACAAAAGAAGAATTATTAAAAAATCACGTGCAAGAAAAAAACATAAAACTTTTCAGATGCGCGGGCACACTTGAAATTCCGTTCGCATGTAAAAAAATAATAGAAAACCACAGCCCTGACACAATAATAGCACTTGGAATAGTAATCCGAGGAGAAACACCCCACTTCGACCTTGTAACACAAACAACATACAACGCACTTATGGCCTTACAGATGACAAAAAACACACCTATCTCTTTCGGGATTCTTGCATGCGAAAACGAAAAACAAGTAAAAGACAGGGTATCTAAAAACAAATTGAACAAAGGAAAACAGTACGCAATCGCCGCACTTCTGCAAACAAATTTTAAATAAAAAATATGAACATCCGAACACTAAAAGACGTAGAAAACATCGAAGGCAAAAAAATTCTTCTAAGAGTTGATTTCAACGTACCGATAAACAAAAAAAACGGGGAGATAGAAGACGACACAAGAATCGTCGAATCTTTGCCGACAATAAAATTTCTGACAGAAAAAGGAGCAAAAATAATAATTATGTCTCACCTCGGAAGACCCGACGGGACAGTGAAAGAAGAGCTAAGACTAAACAAAATCGGCACACACCTCTCAAAACTGCTAAACAAACCGGTAAAAAAACTGGATGAAATATTGAGCGAAAACGTAAAAATAGAAATCAATAAAATGCAAAACGGAGAAATAATTCTTCTCGAAAATATGAGATTTAAAAAAGAGGAAGAAGAATGTGAAACAAATTTTACAAAAGAATTGGCATCACTTGGAGAAATTTTCGTAAACGATGCATTCGGCACAGCACATAGAAAACACGCATCCACCGCAGGACTGGCGGAGTACTTGCCGGCATATGCGGGCCTTTTAATGGAAAAAGAAATTTCCGAACTTTCAAAAGTACTCGATCAAAATCCGCCAAAGCCCGTCACTATGATTTTCGGAGGCGCAAAAATAGACACGAAAATCGGCATAATACAGCACTTTTTAGACAAAGCCGATTATTTCTTGATCGGAGGCGGATTGGCAAACACATTTTTATTCGCAAAAGGTATAAACATCGGAGAATCACTTTGCGAAAAAGATAAATCAGCCCTCGCAAAACAAATCATAGAAAAATTAAATTCAAAAGAAGACGCATTGAACTTGCCGACGGATGTAATCGCCGCAAAAGAGCTTTCGAACGAAGCACAAACCAAGGAAATGGCCGTAGAAAGCCTTCCGACAGACATGAAAATTTTCGACATCGGCGCAAAAACAATCGAAAAATTTATCGAAATAATAAACAAATCCGGCACAATAATTTGGAACGGACCTGTCGGCGTCTACGAATACAAGCCATTTTTAAACGGAACAAAACGCGTGGCAGAAGCCATCGCAAATCACAAATGTCTTTCAATCCTCGGAGGCGGAGACACCGCAGATGCAATAAAAAAACTCGGAATCGCACAAGAAAAATTCACACACATCTCAACAGGCGGAGGCGCATGCATCGAATTCCTATCAGGAGACAAACTTCCCGGAATATCCCCGCTTATTTCTTCCCCTCAATTTTTATAGTCATTTCATTGCGTCCATGCTCGCAACAAAAACCTCGCCATCCAAAGAATTTTTCATTTAACCTCCCGAAAAATTCATTACTGACGGCATAAACTCCGTACGTAATAAAATACGCCGCAAAAACATCGATCGAATAATGCACATGCATAAGCAAAACAGTGATCCCCATCACCAAAGAACCTATAACCAAAAACCACTGAATAAATTTATTTGTCCCCCTGAACAAAAGCGCCGCTAAAAACGGAATAGCGACATGCCCGGAGAAAAACAAATCATTTTTAAACAAAAACTTCTGCATCAAATAATTTCCGGGAAGAACCCCATCCGCATAAAAAAAGCCGGCAGGAGGTCCGTAATTCGTAAGTAATATGAAAATTCCGCGAACTAAAAGCAAAATACCATAAGTCTTTAAAATAAAAGGCCCTCTCTCCGGCACAAAAACAAACGCATAAATTAAAATAACCGCAAGTAAAATATAAATACCCCAAACATATAAAAACTCCAGATTATAAGTGGAAATATTATCCAATATGGAATCCCCCACCGACGGATAAACAAAAGTATCATTAAAACCACTCGTGTAATAACTCACCAAATATCCTCCAAAAAAAATACACACTGCAACCAAAAAAGAAACGGCAAAATATTTCTGCTTAAAAAGAACCTTATACCTATTTTTTACAGACCTGAAAAACTCAAACATAATATTAATTTAACATCCATTTTCTTATCTTTTCCTCCACTTCCTCAACTTTTCTCGCATACCTTTCTCTGGAAACTCTCAAAATTTTCTTCACATAATCATCACCTGCAATACTACCTGAAGGCGGCAAAGTAGACAAAGAAAAAATTTTCGAAGGCATCCCGTCAACAAGAAGCCTCATATAAGCGGTATACTTGTTAAGCAAAGCCAAATCCGCGGACAAAACCTCCTCCCCGAATTGTTGAGAAAGATATTCGCCATCCTCATAACCGACTTGAAAAGACAAAATACTTCCGACATTCCCAAACACAGCATCTTTAACTTCCTCAGGCATCTGCGCAATATATTGATTCGCAATTGTAAGATTTAATCTGTATTTTCTTGCCTCCGACAAAATAACAGCAAAAGAATCCGTCGCAAAATTTTGGAATTCATCGACATATAAATAAAAATCTTTGCGTTTTTTTTCGGCAATATCGGCCCTTCCCATCGCATCAATTTGAAATTTTGTCACAAACATAGAACCCAAAAGAGCCGCATTGTCATCCCCTATTTTACCCCTCGAAAGATTTATCAAAACAATTTTTCCATTATCCATGAGAAATCTAAAATCAACCGTACTCTTCGCCTGTCCGACAATATTTCTTATCACACTCGTGGAAAGAAACTGCCCGACTTTATTCATAATAGGAGAAATTGCCTCTACCCTAAGCCTTTCCTGCATTTTCCCAAATTCATCAATCCAGAATTTTTTTACAACGGGATCTTTGATTTTTAATACAATTTTTTCCCTGAATTTTTCATCGGAAAGCATTCTTGTAATACCAAGCATCGTCATCCCCTTGGCTTCCAGAAGCGCCAAAACAGTATTTCTCAAAATATGTTCAAGCCTGGGCCCCCAACTTTCGGCATAAAGTCTTTTGAAAATTCCGACAATCCCGCTACAAACAACAGACCTTCTGGATTCATCGCCATCCTCAAATATATTAAAACCGACAGCATAATCTTTATCCGAAGGATCAATCAAAATAACGTCATTTGTTCGATTCGCGGGAATTCTTTTCAAAACATTCTCTATAAGATCTCCGTGCGGATCAATAAGCCCGATTCCGCGACCTGCAATAATATCTGAAACAATCATATTTTCCAGAACAACACTTTTTCCCATTCCGGTTTTCCCGACAATATACATATGTCTCCTGCGATCCTCGGTTTTTATACCAAATTTTTGACACATACCCCGAAAATTTGTCTGACCCAAAACGGTGACATCTACGGAATCATCGCTTTCCAAAGGCAAATTTGCAGGCGGCTCAAGTTTCTTACTCGTAACCCGATAAATCAATGGAGTTTTCACGGACACGTTCGGCAAATGGAAAACAGTTGCAAGTTCTTCATTGTTTAACGCCATTCCGTCAATCACTTTCCTGGCTTCGTAAAGCCTGAAAGCATCCTCTCCATAAACGAAATCCCCGACTTCGAACCCGTTTAAATGCGGAAAATTAAACTGTTTAAACGCACCGACAATTTCAGTAAGTTTCATCTTCGCCATCTCCTCGTTTTTGCGTTTCGGCAAATATAGAATACGAATTGAGACATCAAAAAGCGGACGCACAACCTTATCAATTGCCGCATCAATATCGCTCTCCCTGTCATGAGATTTGGAAGTAAGCTCCTCAAGCTCCATATCGGCTTTTTCGCCTATTCTCGCATTAACAAAGAGTCCATGGAGCCAAAACAGGAAATAAAGCGGGAAAAACACGATTTTAGGCCAAATTTTACGTGTTATAAAAGCTTTGGCATACAAAATTTCCAAAGATTCTATATGTCCGAAAATCCCGTTATCCAAAATTTTCACACATTTCACGAAAATATTTTTCCATCTGTCAGACAAAGGAGTTGTAACAATCTGAACCCAAACTTGCTCATCAACATCAGACAATTTCACCAAAGACGAAGTAATTCCCGCAATCGGATCGACAGCCACTTTGGAAAGTCTGTCCTCAAATTGCGAATACCTTTTTATCGGATACACATCACTGTTTTTCATCTTCAATTCGACCATCACGGCATTCTTCACCTCATCATTTTTTTTCGCATAATCCACAACCTTCTCGATTTCCGCATCCGGATATTGCGCATAAATCTGACTTTCCACGCCATCGACCAGTTTTTCCGGCAACACAACAAAAAACCTTATACTTCTGCCGATATTCGCTATTTCAAAACTCACGACCTCTCTCGAAAAAGCATGTAACGTCGCAAAAATCTGCTCCGCAACAATAGGCCCGTTTTCATTATCTTTTGGAACCTTGACTTGTAAAACAATTTTTTTTCTCATATCTTACAAACTATCGAAATACCTCTGAAGAGTGATTTGAGCGGCATAAGCATCATCCCTTCCACTTGTGGCAATTTTATTTTCTCTCGCATCCTTAAAAAAATCTTTTGCCTCAAAAGAACTCAACCTTTCATCAAAAAGAACAATTTCAACTTCCTTTGGCAAAACACCCTGAAGAATTTCGCGAAATTTTTCCACCTCGATCATCATAGAATTCTTCGCACCCTGCTCCATATTAAGCGGATAACCAAGCACGACAACCCCGGCCTCAAATTCCGAAACAATCTCAAAAACCCTCTTCGCCGCTTTCTCAAGGCCTTTATTCTCAAAAACCTGCCTCGGAAAAGCAATTTTCATCTCCAAATCACCGGTAGCGACACCGATTCGTTTTTTACCGTAATCTATACAAACAGCCTTCCCTTTAGACATAAGGAAGATTTATTATTTCTTCGCCTCAACTACAACTTTTATGGTCTCCTCAGCCCCCTCGGTAATATGAACAACAACATCATGCTCACCGACCTCTTTTATCTGCGCTGATTTAATATATTCAGGCTCGAGTTTTACGTTAATCTTAGCCAAAACCGCATTGACGATATCCTCGGCGGAAAGACCTCCGTAAAGCTTCCCTTTTGAGGTGATTTTCTTTGCAATCGTGACCGTAAGTCCTTTGAGTTTTTTGAGAACTTCTTTTGCGTTTTCAACAAGCTGTTCTTTCTTCATAACAAGCTTGGCTTTTCTTGATTCATTAAGCTTTAAAACGCTTGCGTCCGCCATTACAGCGAATCCTTCAGGAAGCAGATAATTTGTGAAATATCCTCTTTTTACATTCACAATATCCCCTCTGTATCCTAATTTTTTAACATCATTATTTAATAAGACTTTCATTGTTTTTTTGATTAAAGGCCATATATAAATACCTAATAATTGACAGAAAGTAAAGGGAAATTTGCCCTACCTCTCAAATTTCCATTCTCCTATATTGAAAAATCTGTCGGAAGAAAATGTCGCCCCTTCCATCGAAATACCGGAAACTTTGCCGTCCGTAGCATAATAATAAACCGGTCTGTAAAGAAAAACCGCAGGAACATCCTCTTTTATGAAGCCCGCCAATTGATTCATTTCCTTATTTCTTTTTTCCTGATTAAACACGGATCTGGTGTCTTCTATCAAACTGTCCACCGCAAAACTTTTATAATCCGAGAAATTCTGCCCGGTCGCATTTGCCTGAGAAGAATGCCAAAAAGAATATGTATCCAAATTGTAACCCAAGCTCTGCCCGACGAGCAATAAGTCATATTTTCTGGTCATTATTCGGGTTTTAAAATCATCCTGTGACAAAAATTCAACTTCTATTCCGATTCCGACTTCCTCCCAAGCCGATTTCAAAAAACCGACAACAGCTTTTGCCTCATCGTATTGAGGAGTTCCCTCATCGTACATCCTCGCGATCAAATTCAATTTTAAAGGATTTCCGTCCTTGCCATACCTCAAATCCTCAAGTTTTTCCCGCGAATAAGTGTATCCGGCATCCTTGAGAGCACCCTCCGCCTCGGTTTTGCTGGATTTATAAACCCACGCGTTTTGATCAAGCTCCATCATCGGCGTATCCACGCGAACTTTATCTTTCAAAACACCTTTTTCCCCGACGAGCAAATCCTTATCAATCGCTTTCTGAAGCGCAACTCTAAGCTTTTTATTATTTTTTATCGGATCCTTCCCCATATTAAAAAATACAGCCGTATACTGAGGAAGTTCATAAGACGAAAGCTTAAATCTCTCATTTTCCCTGAAAGCATCGGCAACTTCAGCGGTCACTCGAGGGGAAGCATTGTAAGAACTCATATTTTCCATCAACAAATCCGCGCTGGGATAAGCGATAATTCTCAAATTCGTAATCTCCGAAATCGGGCTATAGTAATACGGATTAATCGTAAGCGTAATCTGCGTCCTGCCATCCGGGAAAGACTCAACGGGACCTGTAACCATATACGGTCCGGTCCCGACAGGAAGCTTATTAAAGGGATCCTGAAGCAAATCATAAGACTTCACCCCTCCAAGAATATGCTTCGGCAAAATTCCGGTCGTAAGATTTGTCGTAAAAAAAACATTCGGCTTAAGAAGTTTGAATTTTATCGTGTTGTCGTCGACTTTTTCGACAGTAACCCCGTCAAAATTCGCCTTAAGAATCTCATTCGGAAAATCGGTGTCCATCACAATATCATGATAAGTGAAATACACGTCATCCACCGTAAAATCCTTTCCGTCATGCCATTTTATCCCGGTCCTGATTTTAAAAACATACTCGGTTTTGCTCTCGTTTAAAGTCATCGTACCCATATCGTCCACAACAGCTTTTTTTGAAGGATCATATTTCATCAATCCGGAAAAAACCAAACCGCTCACTTCCCTGTCGGCATCATTATAATCAACAAAAAGCGGAGTTATATTTTGAATCCCGTTTTTAGCAACAATTCCCTCGGCATAAGTATCCGAAGACCCAAAACTGAAAAATCCGTACGGAAAAATCATCATTTTCACAATCATCAACAAAAAAGCAAGCACACAAAAGACGGAAATAATCTTATCCCCATAGGTATAAGCCTTAAAAACCTTAATAATCCACTTTAAAAGCTTCATTTAAGATTTCTTTTAAACAAGAAATAAGAAAGCAAGTGAGTTAGCGACAAAAAGAATCCCGAGTACAACAGTGGCATTAAAAAGCACTTTCTCGGCACCTCTTTTGCTCGTATAAAAAGTTCCGGTTCCTCCGAATGTTGAAGAAAGTCCGGTTCCTCTTTGTTGTGTCAAAACAGCAACGGAAAGAAGAATTGAAAGCACGACCTGAACTGTCGTAAGTATAGTTTGCATATTATTTTATTAGGTTAACAAGCCAATTTACAATTCCAAATACGATAGCACCTATAACATAACTGCCAAGATTTGGAAAGGTAATTGATACGCCTGAAAGATGTAAATAGTTTAAAATATACGTTAATGACCACAAAAGAACACCGTTGACGACCATAAAGAAAAGTCCGCCACTAATAATCAAAATCGGAAAAACAGCCAATTTAAGCAAAGGTTTCAAAATAAAATTAAGAACTCCGATCACCGCTCCACCAAGAATAAAAAACTTGATTCCACCGGTATAAGTGACACCATCCACGAATTTAGTTATCACGTAGAGTGTAACACCGTTTAAAGCAATACTAATAAGTGGAGAAAAAATAAGTCCCATAGTTTTAAGCTTTCTTTACAGCGATTTTAACAGAATTTTCTTCCAATTGCACAACTTTTTCCTTGTCCCATTCAAGATTTCCACTCTGTTGAACTTCAACCGCCAAAGTTTCATTTTTTATGTAATCCGCGAACGCACTTACGGCTTCGGCAATTTCCGTCGGAGCCTCAACCAAAACATAAATCCTGTCATCAACTTGAAAATCCGCCTCCTTTCTCATTTCTTGAATAAATCTGATTATATCGCGAGCATATCCCTCTTTCTTAAGCTCCTCAGTAATAACAGTATCAAGCGCAACCGTAATCCCGTCTTCACTCTCGACATCAAACCCCTCTTTGCCCTTGAATCCGACCGAAACCTCATCTTTTTGCAAAACAAATTCTCCTACCTTCACCTCTCCACTCTCGAGAAGTTCAAATTCCCCCGCCTTGATTTTTTGAATAATAAATTGGACATCTTTGCCGTATTTAGGGCCAAGCGCCTTTGAATTTGGCGTCACCGTATATTGCGCAATTTCTCCGGCGTCCCTCAAAATTTCAATATTTTTCACGTTCAATTCCTCCAAAATCACGTCTTTCTGGAGAAGAACATTTTCCTCATCCATACCTTTTGGCAAAGCAAGACTGATCTTGCTTAACGGCTGACGGACCTTGATTTTCGCCTTACTGCGCACACTGTGCCCGAGATTTACGATAGTTCTAACCAAACGAATTTCCCCGTTCAATTTTTCATCAATCAATTTTTCGTTTGCCTTAGGCCAATCGCAAAGATGCACTGATTTTTCGCCTGTCAAATTTTTGTAAATTTCGTCCGCAATAAACGGCATAAAAGGAGCCATCACCTTACAAAGCTGCACCAAAACAGTAAAAAGCGTCTGATAAGCCTGCTTCTTGTCTCCATCGTTTTCACTCTTCCAAAACCTCCTTCGAGACCTTCGCACATACCAGTTCGAAAGATTTTCCAAAAAGTCCAAAATCGGACGAGTCGCGCGCGTCATATTGTAATCATCCATTTGCTCGGTCACGGTTTTTATAAGCGCGTTTAGCTCGGACAAAGCCCATTTATCAAGCTTGTTATCGGGAGAAAATTCCTCGAAATTCTTTTCCGCTTTAAATTTATCAATTTTCGCATAAGTCACAAAAAAGCTGTAAGTATTCCAAAGAGTAAGCGTAACTTTCTTCACAATCTCATCAACATGCTCCTCTGAAAATCGCACATCCTCGGCCAGCGGCGCCGTTGAACTGCACAAGAAATATCTCGTACTATCAACACCTTTCGTATCAAAAAGTAAATTCGGATCCGGATAATTTTTCTTTCTTTTTGAAAGTTTTTCACCATCCGCCGCAAGCAAAATCCCGTTCACAATTACATTTTTAAACGCAGGTTTATCGAAAAGAATTGTCGCCAAAACATGCAACGTATAAAACCATCCGCGCGTCTGATCCAAGCCCTCAGCGATAAAATCCGCAGGGAAATTATCTTCAAATTCTTTTTTGTTTTCAAAAGGATAATGCAATTGTGCATAAGGCATTGATCCGCTTTCAAACCAGCAATCGAAAACATCCAGAATTCGCTTCATTTGTTTCCCGCATTTTTCGCACGGAATAGTGATTTCGTCGATATACGGTTTGTGCAAATCGAGTTTTCCTCCATTTTCAGGCGTTTTTCCGCCGGACAATTTTTTAAGTTCCTCGATAGACCCTACGCAAGTCATTTCTCCACATTCACATTCCCAAACCGGAATAGCGCACCCCCAAAACCTGTTTCTCGAGATAGCCCAATCGCGCGCTTGCTCAAGCCATTTTCCGAAACGTCCGTCTTTTATATGTTCAGGTTGCCAATGAATTTTTTCATTATTTCTCAGCAAATCGTCGCGAATTTCGCTGACACGAATAAACAAAGATCTCGTCGCATAATTCAAAAGCGGCGTATCGCATCTCCAACAATGCGGATAGCTGTGTTTATAGTTTGCCTTAGAGAAAAGAAGCCCTTTCTCTTCCAATAATTTCGCAACATTTGAGTCCTGACCTTTCACAAATTTTCCGGCAAAATCGGTAACTTCCGGATTGAAATTCCCGTTCATCGCAACATGTTGCACAATTCCAAACCCTTTCTCCTTCCCGAGATTGTAGTCATCCTCTCCAAACATCGGCGCAATATGCACAATTCCCGTTCCATCCTCGGTCGTAACAAAATTCGCCAACGCGATTTCATAAAGTTTCCCCTCGATTCCTTTATTCAAATAATAATCAAAAAGTGGCTCATAGTGCGTTCCTTCGAGCTTTTTCGAATCAACTTTCCCGGTGACAACATATTTATTTTCACCCAAAACTTTATCGGCCAAAGCCTTGGCTAAAACATAATTTTCCTGCGTTCCGTCTTCTTTGTTGTAAGCCACTTTCACATAATCGATTTCACCCCCAAACGCCAGCGCCACATTTCCCGGAAGTGTCCAAGGAGTGGTTGTCCAAGCCAAAACATAGACACTCTCCCCCACCGCACCAATCGCCTTCAACGCATCTTCGCAAAGTTTAAATTTCGCGGTCACAGACAAATCCGTGACATCTTTATACCCTTGAGAAACCTCAAAATTTGAAAGCGGAGTTTCGCATCTCGGACAAATATGCATCGCCTTGTATCCGGAATAAACCATTTTCTTATCCCAAATTTGCTTGAAAATCCACCAAATCGATTCCATGTAAGTATTGTCCAGCGTCGCATAACTATCGCTAAAATCGACCCAGCGTCCGATTCTTTTTAGCGTCTCTTCCCATTCTTTTGTATATTTAAAAACAGATTGTCTGCACTTCGCATTGAAATTTTCGACCCCAAAATCGACGATAGATTTCCTCCCTGAAAGCTCCAATTCCTTTTCTATTTCATATTCAACAGGAAGTCCGTGACAATCCCAACCATTCGTTCTCGGCACGTACAAGCCCTTCATCGTCCAATACCTCGTAATCGC
The DNA here is from genome assembly GCA_041663205.1 of Candidatus Altimarinota bacterium. GTDB lineage: Bacteria > Patescibacteriota > Gracilibacteria > UBA1369 > LOWO2-01-FULL-3 > UM-FILTER-38-24. The sequence goes on along the minus strand of JBAZQZ010000002.1, from coordinate 19,171 downwards.
ATCCTTCAAAACATTCGCCAAAATATGCCCGTAATGTGGCAGACCGTTCGCAAAAGGAGGCCCGTCAAAAAACACATATTTTTTATTATCCTTTCTTTGCACAATAGACTCCTCAAAAATCTTATCTTTATTCCACCCTGTCAAAATTTTCTTTTCCATTTTCGGAAAACTTTGTTTTGGATCAACCTTCTTAAACATATGTTTTTGTTAAAAAAACAGAGAAATTTTACTCTCGAAAATCAAACTTCGCCAGCAAAAATTACACTTTAATGGCATCCGCTATATCCTAATAGCTTTCCCCTCGTTCGAAAGTAGAAACAACTCTAAGCGGATTTACTACCCCGCAAATCCTTTGAAATTCAGGCCAGAGCACTTCCCGTAATTCTTTGTCTTTGTATCGACCTTCTGTTTGAAAGTGGGGAGATCGCAGTTTTTTTCCATTCCCCAAAAAAGAGGTTCCGCTACCTGATAAATCCCAAGAAACAGAACTAACCCTAGGCAAAGATAGGGCTACTGGATAAAAAACTACGCTATACACCGGATGCACTATAGTTATCTTTTTAAGTCCTCCCCCCTCTGATTTTCTTTCTATAACTTCTCGTTCTTTAAACCTCAAAAGACGACAATTTCCATATTCACAAACGCCATCAACAGAATCACCTTCTATACCCTTAAATTTTGACTCAAAACCCTTGGCAAATTCAAAGTCCATATCTCTTTCTTCCACGATTCCATCACTCTCTAATAAAACATCCTGAGCTCTCGCCTTTTGCCCTTCAGCAATACCTGTAGCTCCATCGACCACCCCAAAATCAACTCCATTGGCAACTTGTAAGGCTTTAGGGCCTATATCTGCTTCAAGAGCATCAGCTCCAGGTACATTTTCATTTACCATATAAACATAATTAATAAACAAACTAAACACATAGTACCACAGACACACATCTTGTCAAGTACTTATCTCTCCTGCCCGGCCACTCTTGGCATCCATAGGCCAAAAACAGGCTTAATTATCACGCCACACAAGAAGTCTTCTCAGGAAAAGTTTCGATTCGATCTAGGATCTAAGGAACGCTCGGCTAAAAGTGTGAAATATCCACACCTGAAACATCCTAGCTAAATAAATTTTAATGACATCCGCTACAACCCGCACAACCAAAAGGAGAACAGCCTTCGTCTTTTGACTTTAGCTCGTAATCATCGACAAGTTTTGTCGCAAGTCCTACGTATTTTTCCGGCGTAAGCTCAATCAAAGCTTTCTTGTCCTCAGCTTTTATTTTCAATTTTTTAATAAAACTTTGGACAGTGGCTTTTGAAATTCCACCTTTTCCACGAGTCAGTTCTTTTAGTTGTTCGTAAGAATTTTTTACCAAATTTTTTCTCATCACAACTTGAATCGGCTCAGCCAAAACCTCCCACCTATCCTTTAAATCATCTTGTATAACTTTTTTATTCACCTCGCACTTTGATACACCCTTCATAGTGCTCTTGTAAGCCAAAATCGAGTAAGCAAATGCAGACCCGATATTTCGGCAAACCGTAGAGTCCGTAAGATCTCTTTGCATTCTGGAAATCGGAAGTTTCTCGGACATATGCGACAACAGCGCATTCGCAACCCCAAGATTTCCCTCGCTATTTTCAAAATCAATCGGATTCACTTTGTGCGGCATCGTCGAAGATCCGACCTCGCCTTTTACAGTCCTCTGGCCGAAATATCCAAGACTGATATAAGTCCACATATCACGATCAAAATCGAGCAAAATTGTGTTAAATCTTTTTACGCAATCAAAAACAAAAGCAAAACCGTCATGAGGTTCGATTTGTGTAGTGTAAGGGTTAAAACTAAGGCCCAAAGATTCCACGAATTTCTTCGAAGCATCCATCCAATCCACATTTTTATAAGCCACAACGTGCGCATTGTAATTCCCCACCGCCCCATTTATTTTCGCAGGCAAAGCGGTAAAACTACTCAAAACCTCGATTTCTTTTTCCATTCTGGCAACAAAATTTATCATTTCTTTTCCAAGAGTCGTCGGAGTGGCGACCTGCCCGTGAGTTCTCGCGAGCATGGCAACTCCCCTATTCGCTACTGCAAGCGCATAAACCTCTTTCACCAAATCCTTAGCCGTCATCAAAAAATCCCTCTCCAAAAAATCGCGAATCGCGCAAGAATATGAAAGATTATTGATGTCTTCCGAAGTACATGCAAAATGCACAAATTCAGAATATTTTTCCAAATCCGTTTTTACAAATTTTTCTTTTATAAAATATTCAACCGCCTTCACATCGTGATTCGTCGTATGCTCGATTTCTTTGATTTTTTTCGCGGATTCGATATCAAAATCCTCATAAATCCCTCGCAAAAACCTTATATTTTTAGAATCAAGTTTTTTCCCCGCCAAATCAAGTTCATTGAAAATAAAAATGAACCATTCGATTTCAATAAGAACCCGATACCTCATCAATGCCGCCTCAGCGAAATATTGTGACAAATAAGACACTTTATCGCTGTACCTTCCATCCAAAGGCGAAACTGCAAGTAAACTGTTTTCCATATTATTTGTAAATTATTTATCGAAACTTTTTTTAATTTTTTGAATTCTGTCAGAAACTGCTTTTTTGAGTTTTTCATCTTTCAATGCGAAAATTCTTAGCACCGCCATGACAACATTTTGGCGATCAATCACAGTCATCACAGGCGTATCGCTCGGCATCACAAGAGTGCTGTTTATATTAATGATAAAATCCTCTTTTGTAGCAAATGGAGGGCACGCGATCACCGGATGAACGCTGTTTGCCGCCACGACGCCCGAAAGTCCGTTTGATCTTCCCGCGACTGTGATATAGACGATATCCTCTTCTTTGTTGTTTTCCGAAACGATTTCAAAAACTTTTTCCGGAACTTTGTGCGCGGATGCAACGATAATTTCAGATTCCACGCCATATTCGGAAAATTCACTTGGAAAACTTTTCACAAATTCCTGATCAGACTCAGATCCCAAAAGTATTACGACTTTCATAAACAAAATAGTTAAAAAGTGATTCGGACAATCCAGCCTTTACAATATAACATAATGGAAAACTCTGCAAAAGTTGAAACCGATTTGACAAAACCGCTTAAATGGTTTATTTTAACACGGGCCGTAAAGAAATTATTTTTCACTATCATCAATGGACTCTTTAGCACTCCATCCCAAAGAAATAGATCTCCCACGTACTTCGGAAGCAACAGAACGAGCAGATAAAATAAGGCACGTTATAACCGGCGTAAGCACAACTATCGCAGGCACAATACTTGCAGTTTTAATGATTTCTAGTCCCGACAAAAAAATTGATATACCAACATCAAACCCTGCACAAATTACGTCAGTGGTTCGTATATCTTTCCCTCCTCCCGAGTTAAAACCAACCCAGCCAGGATCCATCTCAAAGCCAAACTCAGTGTACACTTCAAGGCCTAAACTAAAAGGTTCAAAAAAACAGCCTAACTCAAAGCCACTTAAACCAAAGTTTACCTCTAAGCCAGTAAATCCTAGTTCAAAACACTCTTTAGGTAGCGCTGGAACCCCTCCTGTCAAAATTGATGGAAATATTCCTGCCGGGGAAACTGGAGAAAAAAATGGTACTGACGATAAAGGTACTGCTCTCAGACAACAGCTCGAGAAGAATTCCGGTGGTTTAATTAGACTCAGTTTCCACGAGGAGGCATTTACCGCACTTAATAGAATGAATGGACCAAGATATGTATCTGTAAAATGGGGGCAAAGAATTACAAATTATATTTGCGATAAAAATTGTTCAGATAATCCCTCTGAACCAAATTGGGAAGATGCTTCAACGGCAAGTTATAGTAAAAGACGTCTTATTGAAGGAAAAACCCTTACTATATGCAGCCCTAAACTTTATCCTACAGCAAGGGCAGGAATAGAAAGAGCCCAATACGAAGGAAAAGCGGCCACCGACGACATAAGCGCTAATGCTGAGCTCATAATTACATGGGCCAAGTATTGGGAAATTATTAACACCATTGTGACACCATGGCTCGTTCTGCATCCTGAAATGGCCGACAAAGAAGGATTACATATTCATATAGGACATAACGGATCGACATTCTTTGTTTCAAATGGTATCGCCGGAGACTTTTCCCCACAGCCAAACAACTGTAAAGAAGTGAGGAAACAGCCCTATCGTTAAATTCTAAAGATATTTTGCTAAATTCGCCTTAAGTCTTTCACTTGTGTCACCAACTTCCGCAGTGAAAGTTTGGCCTGTAATAAGCTCATAAGCCTCTATGTATCTACGTGCAGTTTCGACTCGAATTTCATCAGGAACAACAGGAATTTCGCCTTCTCCTCTAAATCCCCTTTCATCAAGCCATTCTCTTAAATATTCTTTATCAATTTTTTTCTGATCTTGTCCTTCCGCGAAACGTTTTTCATATTCATCCGCAAACCAAAAACGTGAAGAATCCGGAGTGTGCATTTCATCAATAAGAACAATTTTTCCCTCAGGAGTAAGCCCAAATTCGTATTTCGTATCTACCAATATAATCCCCTGCTTTGCCGCAATTTCAACACCTCGAGCATAGAGTTTCATAGCCGCGTCAGCGATAAAATCGAATTGCTCAGGAGTGATAATTCCGCGGGCAAGAATATCTTCGCGAGAAACAGATTCATCATGTGAACCGTGTTCTGCTTTTGTAGAAGGCGTAAGAATAGGTTTATCAAATTTCTGATCGCGTTTCATCCCGTCCGGAAGTTTATTCCCACAAAATTCACGAGAACCGTTTTTGTAATGAGTCCAAACACTTGTAGAAGTCACACCGGTCAAGTACCCGCGAACAACAAGCTCTACAGGAAGCGCTTTACATTCGACTCCGACGACGACATTTGGATCCGGAAATTCGATGACATGATTTCCGATGATGTCTTTTGTCTGCTCAAACCAAAATTTTGCCATTTGATTTAAGACCTGTCCTTTAAAAGGAATCAGAGTTATCACGCGATCAAAAGCCGAAAGCCTATCGGTCACGATGATAAAACGTTTTCCGTCTTTAGTATAATTATCGCGGACCTTCCCCTCATATTTCGCCCCAAGCGTAGGAAAATCCGTCGCATTCAAGCAGAAAGGAATCTGCGCAAGAAGTTTGTCTTGTGTAATCATTTTTCTTTGAAGTTATAGGAACAGAGTCAATGATATCAAATTGTAGGGGGAAGTGGCAAATTGAATAGTGAAGGGGGGGTACAAATTGTACCTACCCTTTTGACCATATCGCTCACATGAGCGAAATGGTATTTACTTGAACCGTAGACAAATTGTCGACAGTTAAGAAAGAAGCTTTTGTATATCCTCTTGGCTAAATTCTTTTCTATAATCAATAAGCTTGGGATGCTCTATATTTCTCAACTCTTCATCATAAGTTGCCATTATACTTCTTGCTCTTTTTTGGTATACCATCCAATTTTTCTGAGAAGAAAACTCTTTAAAAACTTTTATAAATTCATCCTTAACCAACATTCTGCCAATCATTTTAAACTTTTTCTCTATTTCTCCAGACAATCCAACCTCAAAAGCACCGATAATCAATAAAATCTCTTCATACATATAATTCCTAGTAAAATCTTTTTTGGCCAAATCCAAAAGTTTTCTATATTCCTTCGCCTTTTCCAAAAATAAAAAATCATACAACATGTCCGTATAAGTTCCATAATTTTTCACTTCCACAAAATTTTTAATACAATCGGTAAAATCTTTTCTGTAATCTTTAGTCTCTTCTCGAGTTTCCGAAAATTTACCAGCCAACTGATTTATTATTTTTGGATCCAAAGTAGCAATCCGCATTACCTTTTTAAAATCACCTTCGACTCTGATAAAATATTTTCTCACTTTCTTGCCTATTTCGCTGTTTTCTATCATCGCCAACTCCTTAGCCATATCCACAGAAAGAATATACTCTTTTGCCAAGATTTTCCCGGTTTTAGGGTCAGAAACTCTTGGCTTACTTGAGCCATCAAAACCATCGCCAAATTTGGCGATGGACACAAAATAATCCAAATCTTCTATAAAATCATACTTTTCAATTCTATCTTTTATCCAGTTTGAAAAATCCCTGCCGACACCCAACCACTTATGCAATTCTCTGGCATTAACAAATCTTTTCTTCTCACCATTAAAATCTTTTTGAATTACTTTGATGTTTATAAGTTCATCCATATTTTACATAAATTATTTTTTAAAGGATTAAGTAACCTTTTGCACAGCGGACACATGTAATCAACATTACCAACCTGAATCGCATTTTTATAATCATGCATACAAACATTTTTCTTATTTTTCATAATATTGAGATTATTATTCGCCCAAATCATAGGTGAGCGTACACTCACCGTCAATGATATTTTAGAGGATTTAATTGCGAATACAGTTTAATTATGGCGAATTCGCCATAATTAAAAACCCACCAATTAAAGGAGTCGAATTCGACCCCTTTAATGTTATGGAATTCCATAACATTAAAACCCTCGCCACAAGCCTTGAATCCCAACCCGTGACAAAATGTCACGCCCCCACTCTCCCCGCCGCCTCCCTATACGCACAAAAATCGCACTCATTCCCCGCCTCCGGCATCTCATCCCCCCTCAAACACCCCCACAAATCCCGCACAACACCATCCACCCACCCATCATCGCCCTCATAAGGCAAAAGTTTAATATCAAATTCCAACTTCCCATCAAACGCCGCACAGTCCGCCCTACCGTTGCAATACACGAAGTACCCCGTTGATGAAACCTTGAAACCATTCTTCCGAAACAGCCATTGATAAACCTCCATTTGGCGTTTATAGCCATCCTGCCACTCCGCATCCAATGAAACCGAACCTTCCTTGCAAGTCGCCTTATAATCCACGATAATCAGTTCCCCCGAAGGTGTCACCCACACATCATCAACACCTCCCGTAATCAAAAGATTTGTTTTTGGAAACTGAAAAGTAATCCCCTTGTGCAACGAATCCCGCCACTCCTCAATCTTCTCATGCGCCATCGGCACCGCATCAAGCCCATACGCCTTCATCAACGGATGCGCCGTCCCCTTCGCCCTATGAATATCAAATTCTTTCTTCAATAATTTATCCACCACCGAATTCAAAGAAAATGGATACCCCGGCGGTTGCCCTACCCCAAGCCTTCTATCAAGATAAAAACACCTCGGACACTTGATAAACAAATCAATCTTCGACCTGCTCAATCGAAAAGGCTCTTTCGACTTTGGATCGTAGAGGTTGCGGGTACGTTGTGGGTTGTAGTATTGGGTCATGGGGGGAGATTTTAGACATTTGGACTTGGCAACCATTTTTTCTGCAAATTTGGAGAACAAAAACGATATATTTCTCCATTTCTTATTTTCAACACTCTGGCACATATTTCATCAAGAGCTCGACAATAACCATGATGAAAATGACAATACTGTACAGCCAACTTACAATTTTTATAACTTCGTTGGAGGGAATCAATAGCTGGCCTGAAGTCCTTATCATTCGAAAGAAGCAAAGCCAGATTATATTTATTCCTCCATCCTAATGTCAATAAATCCGTTGCCAAGAAAACATCCGTTCCTTTTTGCCTGTTGTTCTCGACTTTTCCTATCCTTACGACAACCCCTTTATTTCCCAAATTTTTGAGAAACCTGTTCTGACTAGAAATTGCTTCAATAGGGAAACCATTCCCTAACCTAGCATCATAATAATAAATTTCCTTAAGGACATCCGAATCAGCCCTTGTTAGATACTTACAAAAAGCAACAAGATCAAATCCCTCCTTGATATCTTTACTTTTTACAAATCTGGAATCTTTATGCCCTAAATTATAGTTAAAAAAATTCTCCTTTATACATCTAAAGAAGTTTTCTCCATCAATAAATATAATAACATTTTGTACCATGGCCACATTATACGGAAAAAGAGTTCCTTGCGGAACCCTTTTTATCTCACCCGTATAGAGTGAGGACAACACAAATAATATAACAGATGTCTCACAATAAGTCAACAGTATGTCAAACAATTTACTTCTTCTATTTTTAATGTTACTGAATCCCCCCCCCTCACTCCCCCCTCCACTTCTTAATAATCTCCAAACAGTCCTCATACCCCTCCGCCTTCCCACCTATAAATTCATTGAACCCGAAAACTTCTATATCCTCACTTTCCCACAATTCCTCCTTCCACTCCTCCCTATAATTCTTCGCCAACTCCGCAACCTGCGCCTGTAGCGCCTCAAGCTTCTCATCTTCTTCTATCAAATGTTTCAAAACCTGTATCGCAAGTTCCTTACCTTTTTTCATAGGATTTGATTAAAAATTACCGATCGATTTTCGATCGATCCTTGATCAGAATTGGGGGAAAGTCAAACTAATTTGAGATCCTCTCTCTAAAATACTTCTCCGTTTCTTTATCTGTAAAATAAACATAGCAACCCTTCATTCCACGAGTCATTAATGTCCTGTAAGTATTTTTAATAATTTTGTCAGCCTTTTCCCTAGTTTCCACAGGATTTATTTTTAAATCTTTTTTATAACCTTTTAAAGACGCGTCGGTCTTTGCACGCTTTGATGGATCAGTAATTACTTTTCCATCACGAACGACAAAATCCGGCCCAACAATCACTCCAACGTAATCCATATCAAGACCTTGGCAAGTATGAATACATCCAATTTCAGACACGGATTCTGGCTTCAAGATCCAAAGATTCCCATCACTCGCAAGATTCCATTTCATCCCAAAATCATATTCAGGAATAACAATATCTTTAGCATTTGAATCCTTTTTGCTAACCCAATCCCAACAATACCCAGCAACAAGCCTAGCCTTATTTTTTATTTTATTTTTCTCAAAAATAAGATCACGAAGCTCGTTTGGAGAACTTAAAACTCTAAAATCATAATCTTTCAAATCAAAAACAGTATTCGCAGTTTCCCTAATCCCAAGAACCTCATCAAGCCATGACAAGTAGCCATCAGATCCATTACAACGGAATTGCGAAGATAATTCCATAAAAGTAACATTACAACCTGGATATTTTGACCATTTTACAATCTCCTCTTTTGCACCAATGTCATGCCATGTAACTTTTTGATCTTCATCAATAAAGAAAATACTTAGCTTAGCAGATTTTATAATTTCTTTGACTTGGTTTTCTCCAAGATTTTTAAACATGCCAGACTTTGCATTCAAACGATGCGCTTCATCAATGATAAGAACATCAAAAACATTATCTTCTGTATTTATAAATGCACCAGAACCACTAAACATATTAGATATTTCAGTTTTCTTGAAATGTCCGGTCAACATGCTTTCATAAACATCACGAGGAGCCGAATTTTTAGTTACATACTTCGCAATCAAGTCTAGATTCGTAAAAGCCACCAAAAGATTTATTGCAACAACAGACTTTCCAGTACCAGGACCACCAGAAACAATCAAAACATTGTTAGCAACCTCACTCGATTTTCTCGCTAACAAAAGCGCAGTTTCATATAAGATTTTTTGATCATCTATCATTACAAATTCAGCATTCCCTTTGAGCATCGACGACAAGCTATCCGCAAGGCTTTTAGAAGGTTTTATCTTTCCGTTATCAATTCTGTACATCGTATTTTTATTATCTCCATGCTTAACATATTTTTTTATAAATTCTCTAAGTTTAAGTTTATCATTCTTCAAAAATACAGGAGCTTTAGCTATATAATCAGAATAAAAAAGATTTGTTATAATTCCATCATCAACATAGTTATGCAAATAGGCACAAGGATTTATTTTAATATTTTCCTCATAAACAGTTTGATTAAAACTATTCATCAACGAAGCATAAGACCAAGCTTGATATGACGGATGATTTGCTTCGCTAGGTCCACGCCTAAAACGTGTAATTACGATCGCGTCTTTGTCAGTAAGCTCAACCTTATCCCATTGTTTCAATTCAACAATAATCGCTTGTTCTGTGTGATTTTCATCTTCTCCAGTCAAAATAAAATCTATTCTTTTTGAAGTTTGAGGAATGCGATACTCAATAGCAACTCCAGAATCTCCAGGGATATCCTTATCCTCAAGCACAAAATACATCTCCCTTAAAGAATTCCTCCATGAATCTTGTTCGCTTTCGCAAACATCTATCTTTAATTTATTTTGCACCCACTCCAAAACAATATCCTCGATGTTTTTCTCCGAAACATCTTTCAAAAAATTATCTTTCGTATTTTGATATACAATCATAGATTAAAGTTTGTTGTATTTAGTATGCTTTCCTTTGGCTTTCTCAACAGGATATTTGCTCTCATTCTTTGTTATTTTCTTATCAAGCGCATCAAAAACATTTATATCAAGATCATAGCTCATCAAAAGCACCCAATATAAAACATCCGCAAGCTCCTCACCTATTTCAGCTTTGTTCGTAGAAATATATTCAGCCATTTCTTTTTCACTTTTCCACTGAAAATGTTCCATAACTTCGCTCGCCTCAAGCACCAAAGAAATAGCCACATCTTTTGGATTATGAAATTGCTTCCAATCCCTCTCATCACGGAATTTCAAAATTCTTTTTATAAGAGAATTTATATCTTTCATATGCAACAAAAGTATCACTATCTCCAAAAAAATTAAATCTCAAATTCTAAGTTCATCTATTCTTTCCTTTGCCAACTTGGCCATCCACAGCTTAAAAGGTTCAGTCTTTGGAGAATTTATCGACTGAATTATACGAAAGACGCCTTGAAGATTGGCACAATATACTTTCGTTATTGTCCCATCAGCCTCTACATCAATGAGCTTGGTAATTGTATTCCAAGATTTTTTTAAAACCTCATCAGCCGATAACATTTCCACAATATAAGCATTAGAATTTTGTGAAGTTGTTAGAGATAAAACAACATCTTCCACCACAAACCACCATTCACTATTGTGAAAAACTCTTCGAACTTCTTCATCTCCAAAAATATTAACGTCATACATATATTTATAGTTAAAAAAATAAAAATATATAAGACCTTAGCAAGTCGAGATTAAATTTTTATTAAAAAAACATAAAATTTTCGTAAATTAAAAATTAAAAACATCTTTAGTTGTTTGTAAAGAGAGAATATAATCTAAACACAAAAACGTATAAAAAAATTACACTAAAACCATGAAACTTGAAAATCAATTAGACCTGAACAGATGTCCACATTGTAACGTAGACAAACCAAGTCTAATTCACCAGTGGAACACCCAGACCGAAACTCACTCAGGAAGCAATAAACGTTGGTGGGTAGTATACAAATGCACACGCTGTGGTGGATTGATTACTGCCGGATCGAATAGCGGACAATCCGTCACAGAACTTTACCCAGATTCAACAGAATTAGATAACGCCATCCCAACAAAAGCTAGGGATTATTTAGACCAAGCCATTAACAGTTTACATGCACCAGCGGGGGCGGTAATGCTAGCAGCCAGCTCGGTTGACGCAATGCTTAAAGCAAAAGGATATACCACAGGAAATCTATATCCACGAATTAATCAAGCCGCCACAGACCATCTTATTACGGAAGAAATGTCAAAATGGGCACACGAAGTTCGACTTGAGGCAAACGACCAAAGACACGCTGATGATGACGCAGAACTCCCATCAACAGCTGACGCAAAAAAAGTAATTGATTTTGCACTTGCACTAGCCGAATTTCTTTTCGTCCTCCCATCAAAAGTTAATCATGGCATAGATGAGGCAACAAAAAATTGACTTTTCCCAACCATTCGCTAAAATACAACCATACATACGAAAAAGGATCCGAACGGCCAACTACCTAAGGAGCCTTTTTTCAAATATAATTAACTCATAAGGTAATTCCTTGTTCGTGGGGTTCCGCTTATCTGATAATTTTTCTTAAATCCGAGAAAACATAAATTTTATTACGTGCTTTTTTGGGAATTACATCGGTAATAATTTTAAATTCAATAAATTTTTCAATCACAGTATACAAAGTTTGATTATTGGTAATTTTTGCAATTTTTTTAATAGACTTTGTTACAAAAGTCGGCTTGATAAAAATAGCATCTAAAAATGAATTTGCATAAATTGAATTAATTTCAGGCATTTTTTCTTTCAAATCTTGATATAATTTTTCTATCTTAACCACTCGCTCAAGGGTAATCTTTGTTTGTTCGTAAACAGCATCAAGGAAAAATTTAATCCAAGGAATCCAATCCCCCTTTTCGCTGACATTCCGCAACAATTGATAATAAACGTCACGATGTTCTTCCAAAAATTCACTAATATAAATATTTGGAGAAGCAGTGATTTTCTTTTCGTATAGAAACAATGGGATAAGCAATCTCCCCACTCTACCATTTCCATCCATAAAAGGATGAATCGCTTCAAATTGATAGTGTGCAATCGCAACCTGTATCAAAGGATCGATCACTTTTTCAGAGTGAATATATTTTTCCAAATTTGAGAATAATTCAGGAATATGCTGCGGCTCCGGTGGAACAAACATCGCTTCGTCAATCGTGGCCCCATACGCTCCAATAAAAACTTGGCATTTTCTAAATTGCCCGGGAGCCCTATTTTGTCCACGAACTGAATTCAAAAGAATTCTGTGTAAATCTTTAATAACATTTTCCGCCAAAGGTCTTTTCTCTAACAGATTTTTCCCATGTTTTATAGCAAAACGATAATTGAAAATTTCTCGATAATCCTTTTCCTTTTCATTTTCTTCGGATTTTACGTCTTGCGCATCAAACATCAATACTTCATCAAAAGTCGCTTGCGTTCCTTCTATTTTTGAGCTCAAAACCGCTTCTTTTGTCTCAAATGTTCTTTGAATAATTTCCGGATTTGGCAATCTTTTCACAGCCTCATCGTAACGAGCTATAATATCTCGCGCCTTAATTATACTAGAAAAGATTGGCGTATAATCTAATTCAGGAGGTAAATGAAGAGGAATAAACGGTTTCTTTGTCATATTATTTAGCTAATTCTAACCAATAGAATTATATCATTCCTTATTCTAGTATGCAAGCCTTTTCTAGAATAAGGAATATTCTAGACACAAAGGCTAGAATTAGAAATTAAGCACAAACCCAGCATTCCCCCCACTCTTGCAAACCTTCCCCCGCCCGTTTATACTCCCACCTGTACATAAACACCTTTAAATATGGCAAAAATTCCACTAAATCTTGGTAATCTTACGGCTGTACTCGGCACACAATGGGGCGATGAGGGGAAGGGAAAACTTATCGACATTTTGTCGGAAGAATTTGAGTTGGTCGTGCGCGCCGCAGGCGGAGCAAATGCGGGACATACAATTTACTTGAGAGATCCGAGCAATCCCACAACTTCAAAAAAATTCGTATTTCACCTAGTTCCATCCGGAATGCTTCATCCGACATGCACTTGCCTGATCGGCAATGGCGTGGTTTTACACTTGCCTACCCTATTTGAAGAAATCGAACTTTTAGAAAAAAATAATATTTCAACAAACGGAAGAATATTGATCGCAGACCGTACACATCTGCTTTTTGACTATCACAAAGAAATCGACGGCATTCAAGAAGAGAAAAAAGGCGACAAAAAAGTCGGCACAACAAAACGTGGAATCGGGCCTTGCTACATGGATAAAACATCACGCATGGGAATCCGCATTCACGAATTACTCGACTTCGCAAAATTCGAAGCAAAATACAGACAAAATCTAGCAACCCTAAAAGACCTCTACGGAGAAATCACATACGACACAGAAAAAGAACTATCAGAACTGAAAACACTTGCCGAAAAAGTAAAACCAATGCTCGTAGACGGCGCACATTATCTTCACTCTGCATACAAAAGCGGGCGAAAAATCCTAGTCGAAGGCGCAAACGGAAGCATGCTCGACGTTGATCACGGCACATATCCATACGTCACATCGTCAAACCCAACAATCGGCGGAATTTCAACAGGTACAGGATTGCCGGGAAGGGCTTTCACAAGCCTAGTCGGAATAATGAAAGCATACGTCACTCGTGTCGGAAGCGGACCATTTCCAACTGAATTAAAAGACCAACTCGGCGAAGACATCCGCCAAAAAGGAGGCGAATTTGGCGCAACCACAGGCCGTCCACGAAGATGCGGCTGGTACGACAGCGTCATCGGAAAATACGCAGTCATGCTAAATGGCCTAACCGACATCAACCTCACAAAACTCGACGTATTAACAGGACTTGAAACTCTAAAAATCGCAGTCAATTACAAATACAATGGTGAGACTTTGCCTTCTGTCCCTGCAGATTTGGACATCATGGAAAATATGGAAATCGAATATTTGGAAATGCCAGGATGGACAGAGAATATCGGAGACATTCGATCATTTGAAGAGTTGCCACAGAATGCGAAAAATTACGTTTTGAAAATCGAAGAATTGATAGGATGTAAAATTTCATCAATCGGCGTCGGACTTGAAAGAGACGCAATGATATTTCGTTAACCCCCAAATATATGGCTTCTGATCACTCAATGGACATTGTCGCAAAATTCGACATGCAGGAAATGAGAAACGCCGTAGACCAAGCGAAAAAAGAGATTTTGAACCGCTACGATTTGAAAGATTCCGCCATCGAAATCGACCTCACGGACGAAGCGATAAAAGTGAATGCCGCAAGCGAATATCAGCTCGAAACCGTCCACGACGTAATATTGAAAAGAATGGTCGGCCGTGGTCTTTCCGCAAAAATTCTCGACCGCCAAAAGCTCGAACAGGCCGGCGGAATGAGAGTAAGACAAGAAATGAAACTCGTAAAAGCCATCGACCAGGAAAGCGCAAAACTGATTTCAAAACTCATCCGCGACAATTTCCCGAAAGCAAAATCCTCTATCCAAGGCGAAGAAGTCCGCGTCTCCTCAAAATCCATCGACGACCTCCAAGGCATCATGAAATTCCTGCAAGCAAAAGAAGACATCAAAGTGCCGTTATTCTTCACTAATTTCAGATAAAATGCCACAACAAGCCACATGCAAAGCGTCGGGAGAAAAATTTGAAATCTTGGACAAAGAAATAGCATTTTGTGAAAAAATGGGAATCCCGTTGCCAACACTTTCCCCGATTGAGCGATTTCGCCTACTCATGGCCTTCCGCAACGAATGGAAACTTTATCGCCGAAAATGCGACGCCACAGGCGAAGAAATCCTCAGCGCTTACACAAAAGACAGCCCGTTCAAAATATACAAAAACAGCGTTTGGTGGGGCTCCGGCTGGGATGCAATTGAATACGGCCGCGATTATGACTTCAATAAGCCATTTTTCGAACAATTCAAAGATTTACAACTTTTAGTCCCCCGTGAAGGAACATCAATTTTCAACTCCGAAAATTGCGACTACAACAGCCACATCCGCGAATCCAGAAATTGCTATCTGAATTCACTCGTCGCAAAATGCGAAGACCTCTACTACTCATACTGGATGGTCAACGACAAAAACGTTTTCGACTCAATAAACACAAATGACGCGACGCTCTGCTACTACTGCTCAAGACTAAACAAAGGCTACGGATGCTTATTCGTCGAAGAATCAAACAATTGCACCGACTGCTGTTTTTGCTATCAAATCCACGGATGCAACAATTGCATTTTTTCAAGCAACTTAGCCAATAAAAGCTATTATGCATTCAACAAAAAATGCACAAAAGAGCAATTCGAAGAAATAAAAAATAAATATATAAACGGATCTTTCAAATCCCTCGAAGAAGGGAAAAAAGAATTCGAAAAAATGCTGAAAACGACAAAGCAAAAAGCTCTTCACAATCTGAACTGTGAAAACGTCAAAGGCGACCACATGTACAATTGCAAAAATTGCGAAAACACCTTCGAAGGATTCGACTCGGAAGACTGCGTAAACAGCATTTCGTTTGGCGACGGCATGTCGATTTACAGCTGTTATTCCGCCGGATGGCCAAACTGCCCGGGCCCGGTTTACCTGAGTAGCGTAAGCAGAGCCTGCCAAGATATGGCTTTCGGCAACTACAACTGGTTCTCAAGCCGCCTTCGCTACTGCGAGGGCTTAAACGCATGCGACAGCTGTTTCGGATGCGTAGGACTTCGCCACAAGACACATTGCATTTTAAATAAACAATACACGAAAGAAGAGTACGAAGCGCTTGTACCAAAGATAATCGAACATATGAAAAAGACCCGCCTACCGGACGGGCAGGTCGGAGAATGGGGAAATTTTTTCCCAAAAGAACTCTCGGCATTTGGCTACAACGAAACTCCGGCACAAGACTTCTTCCCGTTAACAAAAGAACAAGCCCTGAAAATGGGATACAAATGGCGAGACGAAGAAGTAAAAGCAAACAAACCCGCGACGGCAGAAATTCCTGAAAACATCAAAGACACGCCGGACACATTCACAAAAGAAATTTTGGCATGCGACACCTGTAAATCAAATTACAAAATCATCGAACCGGAACTGAAATTTTACAAACAAATGGCTCTCCCGATCCCCCGACTTTGCCCTGAGTGCCGCTACAAAGAACGCTCACTCAAGCGCAATCCATTCATTTTATTCAAACGAAAATGCGGTAATTGCGGCACG
Source organism: Candidatus Altimarinota bacterium (assembly GCA_041663205.1). Lineage (GTDB taxonomy): Bacteria > Patescibacteriota > Gracilibacteria > UBA1369 > LOWO2-01-FULL-3 > UM-FILTER-38-24. The sequence continues at coordinate 2,578 of JBAZQZ010000002.1, read as the reverse complement.
GAAATAAACAGCACCTTAAGCCCCGACAAATCCGAAAAAGTCTACTGCGAAAAATGCTATTTGGAAGCGGTGGAATAAAGATTATTTTTCCCCCTTCGTAACCGGTGAAATAGAATCAGGAAAAAACGCGAACGGAAGCAAATATCTCAACCCTGCTATTCGAACTCTATTCTTAACCGCCGCCATAACAACCTCAGGATTATCACCGACTCTTGTAAATTCAAGCAATTTTTGTCTGCAACCTCCGCATGGAGCCGTCGGATTACAATCCTCATTATCCCCGGCCGGCGCACCGACAATAGTGACCCTTTTTAATCCACTTCTCCTGGAACCACCCGGAATACGAGCACGAGCACTTTCCTCAGCGTGAATACCATCATATGTTATGGTCTCAGCATTCCAACCGTGAGCAATCGTGCCGTCATTCATCCTCAAATAAGCCCCGACATGATAATTCGAATAAGGAGCATACGCATCACCTCTAGCCATCAAAGCGGCTTCATAATCAGCCCTTTGCTCAGGAGTGAGATCGTCTACCGTCCCTTCCAGATAATCAAATTGATAAGTCTTTGTTTCAAGCATATTTCATGGTGGGCGTTGAGGGATTCGAACCCCCGACCCTCTCGGTGTAAACGAGATGCTCTAACCAGCTGAGCTAAACGCCCTGATTTTCAAAAACCTAAACCTGAAGCCTATACCTTTTACCACAGCTCGCAAAAAGTTTCAAGAATTTTCTATGTTCTCAACAGCATCAATAAGAACCTGGGGATCCATTGGCTTTTTAAAATTAAGACCAAACTCCTCATCATTCTCATAATATTCAATAGCATCATAATCAACCATACGTCCCATTATAAACAAAAAAAAGATTTTGGCAACCTACCCCAACATAAATCCGTTATGCCTCAGCCACTTTTCAGCATCTTTGTATTCCGGCATCGCACCGGCTACGACCGCCCAAAACCTTTTTGAATGATTAAATTCCTTCAAATGCGAAAGTTCATGCACGCAAACATATCTAAATACGTCGCGAGGCGCAAAAAGCAGACGAAACGAAATGTTCATATTTCGCTTTCTGCTCATACTTCCAAACCTGCTGCGAGTTTTTTTGAAACGGCACAAATTCACTTTTTCCTGAAAATGCATCTGATTTAATTCATCCACGACCTCATTCAGATACGAAGTCTGATCCTTCAAAATCACGTCCTCGGCAAGTTTTTTCACCACCACTCCCCTGCCCTTTTCCGACAATTTTTCCGCAAAAACACGCCCGAGAAAAATCTCAATCACGCCTTCCTTAAGCCTCGCAGTATTATTTTTTCTGTCGGTGATTTTTACAACAATATCGTAAACTTTATTGTGCGTGAAAACTTTTCCGCCGTCTTTATAATCAGGCAAAATAAAACCGGACGGCTTAAACTTCGCCAATCTCTTCCCCGCCCACGTCAAAAATTTCTCGATTATTTTCGCTTGCTGAAATTCTCCGGCGTATCTCGACAATCTGATAACGACCTCCCCGTTCAAAATCTTCACAGTCGAACTCCGCCCGCGCGAAACCTCGCACCTCACGGGAAAAGTATTCTCGCCCACTTGTAGAAATTTTGGATAAATCACTAAGGAAATCATACCCCAATTATTGTTAAAAAATCAAAAATAAGGTATAATGAACAGAACACAAAAACAAACAAGCACTAAATATGCCTCCTGAACAACCAGAGCAGCCAAAGCCTCCTGAACAACCAGTGCAGCCAAAACCCCAACCCGAATCACCAAAAAACGAAAATCCTCTTGCACGCCAACAAGAAATGGACGCTATTTCGGAACAACTGACTGATTCTAAAAAAGCAGACATGACTGCCGCAGAGGAAAATCCAGCAGAAGTGTTAGAAAACTTCGAAAAATACGAAGACAAACCGTATGCCGAAGAGATTCTGGAAAAAGCCGTCAGAAATACCGCAGACAAAGACCCCAGATCAGCACTTAACAACTTCAATCTCTACGAAGACAAGCCCTATACCAAAGAGATTCTGGAAAAAATAGCAGACGAAGACCCCAGATTGGCACTTGAGTACTTCGATCGCTACGAAGACCAACCCTACGCCAAAGAAATCCTGGAAAAAGCCGTCAGAATTGCCACAGACAAAGATCCCGTATCGGCACTTAACAACTTCGATCTCTACAAAGACCAACCCTACGCCAAAGAAATTCTGGAAAAAGCCGTAAGAAGTACCGCAGACAAAGATCCCTTCTCGGCACTTGAGTACTTTGATTGCTACAAAGACCAACCCTACGCCAAAGAAATTCTGGAAAAAGCCGTCAGAAGTGTCGCAGACAAAGATCCCGTATCGGCAATTGCGTACTTCGATCGCTACAAAGACCAACCCTACGCCAAAGAAATTCTGGAAAAAGCCGTCAGAAGTGTCGCAGACAAAGATCCCGTATCGGCACTTGCGTACTTCGATCGCTACAAAGACCAACCCTACGCCAAAGAAATTCTGGAAAAAGCCGTCAGAAGTGTCGCAGACAAAGATCCCGTATCGGCACTTGCGTACTTCGATTGCTACAAAGACCAACCCTA
>JBAZQZ010000001.1:0-126918 GCA_041663205.1 Candidatus Altimarinota bacterium | reverse complement strand
TTTGGACATTTTTGCTTGGCCATGAATGAAAGGGTTAATTCTTGCCTTCAGCATAACAAAAACTAGCTGTTACGGACACCAAAACAGTTTACAGTGCTCCCACCCACAAAAACGAACAGATCAAAATCATCCTCGCCACTCCCCCTTTTTGTGCTATAATCCCCGCATGAAAAAATTTATAGTCATAAATGAAGGATTCACCTGCGAAAATTGCGGGGAAATTAACCCGAAAGCGGAAAAGACTTGCAGAAATCATTGCAGAAAATGCCTTTATTCAAAGCACGTTGATATAAAATACCCCGGAGACAGAATGTCCCAATGCTTCGGCATGATGCCACCCGTTTTTGTTGAGCTGGATAAGAAAAAAGGCTGGATGATTACCCATAAATGTGTAGAATGCGGAGAGGAGAAAAGAAACAAAGCCGGAAGCGATGACAATCTTGATCTTCTATCCTCACTGATTTTCGAGCAAAACAAAAAACAGCTCAAAGAATCAAATTTAAAATATGAACCTCCAAGAAGCTAAAAAACTGGAAAAAAGCATCTTTGAAACTCTTTCAAAACACATCAAAAAAGGCGAAAAAGTGATTTTGGGACTTTCGGGCGGAGGAGATTCGGTTTTTCTTTTTGAAATGCTGAAAGAATTTTCAAAAAAAACTCCGATAAAAATAATTGCCGCACACGTAAACCACATGCTCCGCGGAATTCATAGTGAAAAAGACGAAAAATTCGTAAAAAATCTGGCAAAAGAATACAAAACCGACATAGAAATCCTCAGGAAAGACATCTCGAAGACAAGCCGAAAACTGGGCAAAGGCCTCGAAGAAACAGGCAGACAAATTCGTCATGAATTTTTCGCAAAACTCGCAAAAAAATTCAAAACAAATTTGGTTTTAACAGCCCACCACGCCGACGACAACCTCGAAACAATTTTGTTAAACATCGCCCGCGGCGCGGGATTAAAAGGACTTTTGGGGATGGAAGAAAAAATCGAACACGAAATCACAAACACAAAATTAAATTTCATAAAACCGCTTTTGCAAGTCCCAAAGCAAAAAATCGAAGACTATCTCGCTCACAAAAAAATCAACTTCGTAAAAGATTTAAGCAATCTCGACGAAAAATTCAACAGAAATTTAATCAGAAGCAAAATCGTTCCCCCGCTAAAAAAAATCAATAAAAATATTTTTGAAACCGTCGCAAAAAACGTAAAAAACATCGAAGAAACTTTGGAATTTCTTGAAGACGAAGCAAAAAAATTCATCAAGACCTGTGAAAAAAAATTAAAAGAAAAAAACACACTCATCGCACAGGATTTTCGTAAACTGAATAAAGCACTAAAGAAAGCCATAATTCGCGAGCTGTACAAAATAAACGCAAAAACATTAAAAGATTTCGGAAACGCACAAACAGATGAAATTCTAAAAATCCTCGAAAAAAACATCGGAAACAAAATCAAAAAAATAGGCCAGATTACATTCTCCGTAAACAAAAATCGCATAAAAGTTTCAGTTGAAAAAAAACGCAAAAAAGTCCAGTATTAAAGAAGTCAAAAAAACATTAAAAATATTCAAAATAAATATGCAAAGCATTCCCTCTCCCAATAAACCAAGGAACACTATTTTATATGTAGTTGTAGCCGCTCTTTTGATAGCCGCAGGACTCATGATTTTCGACACAAAATCCCCGAACGAAAAAGAAATCACGCTGAATACTTTCATGGAAGAAGCAAAATCCGGACTCATAAGCAAAATTACGGTCTCCGACAACAAAATAAATCTTGAGCTTGTAGACGGCGCAAAACAATTCACAAACAAAGAATCCGGCACAAATCTTTACGAATTATTGGGACAAGCCGGAATTTCAAACGACATTATTTCAAAATTACCGATATATATAGAAGACACAAATTCCTCGAGCTTCTGGACGGACATTTTGATAAGCATCGTTCCGTTTCTTTTAATCATCGCTTTTTTTGGCTTCATGATGCGCTCCGCGCAATCCAGCAACAACCAAGCGATGTCTTTCGGAAAATCAAAAGCAAAACTTTTTGACAAAGAAAAACAAAAAACAACATTCGAAGACGTTGCCGGCGCACAAGAAGCGAAAGAGGAACTTGTAGAGATCGTGGACTTTTTGAAACACCCGCAAAAATACAGAGCAATGGGCGCAAAAATTCCAAAAGGAGTGATGTTGATCGGATCCCCGGGAACAGGAAAAACGCTTTTAGCCAGAGCCGTAGCCGGAGAAGCGGACGTCCCGTTTTTCAATATTTCGGGTTCTGAATTCGTCGAAATGTTCGTGGGAGTCGGAGCATCACGCGTAAGAGACCTCTTCACAAAGGCAAAACGAAACGCCCCGTGTATTATTTTTATTGATGAAATCGACGCCGTAGGCCGTCACAGAGGCGCGGGAATGGGCGGAGGACACGACGAAAGAGAACAAACTTTAAACCAAATTCTCACGGAAATGGACGGATTTGAAACAGGCACAAACGTCATAGTAATCGCCGCCACAAACCGTCCGGACATACTTGATCCGGCACTTCTTCGCCCCGGAAGATTCGACAGAAGAGTTGTCGTGGACATGCCGGACCTAAACGCCCGCGAATTGATTCTTGAAGTTCACAGCAGAAACAAGCCAATGGCAAAAGGTGTAGACCTGAAGAAAATCGCGAAATCAACGCCGGGATTCACGGGGGCAGACCTTGAAAACTTGATGAATGAAGCCGCAATTTTGGCAACAAAACTGGGCAAAAAAATAATTTCAATGGCAGAACTCGAACAATCAATCGAAAAAGTTTTGATGGGACCTGAGAGAAAATCCCGTGTCTTAAATAAAAAAGAAAAAGAAATCACAGCCTATCACGAAACAGGTCATGCAGTTGTCGGACACTTAGTCCCAAACTGCGACCCGGTCCACAAAATCTCTATAGTATCCCGTGGAATGGCCCTCGGAGTAACATGGTTTTTACCCGATGAAGATCAACACTTGATAACAAAAAGCAAATTTGAAGACGAACTTTGCTCACTTTTGGGAGGCTACAGCGCCGAAGAAATATTCTTCGGAGAAATGACAACAGGTGCCTCAAATGACCTTCAAAGAGCCACAAAACTCGCTCGCAATATGGTTACAAAATATGGAATGAGCGAATTTGGCCCCATGATTTTCGGAGGCGAAAATGATGAAATTTTCATCGGAAAAGATTACGGCCACATCAAAAATTACTCTGAAGAAAGCGCATCAAAAATCGACGAGCTGACAAAAAAAGCAATCGACAAAGCATACAAACGCACAAAAGAAATCGTCCTGAAACACAAAGATTTGATCGAACGCATCGCAAAAGATTTACTTGAAGTGGAAACAATTCCATCGGATAAATTCAAAAAATATTTTAAAGAATAATCCATTATGAAAAATTCAAGCATCAAAATTCACCCGGCGGACGGCTCAGATACGCCATTAAAAAAAGAAGTGGGACAACTTTCTTTGGACATCTATCAAACTGAAAAAGAGATAATTATCGTCGCCCCGATCGCGGGAGTGGATAAAGAAAACATCAACATCACTGTAAACGAAGATATCCTCGTGATAAAAGGGGAAAGAACCTCCGAAGAGCAAATTCCGGACGAAAACTACTACACAAAAGAATGTTTTTGGGGAAATTTTTCACGCGCGATTGTCCTCCCGAAAAACGCCGACATAAAAAATATTTCAGCAAGTTTTGAAAAATGTGTCCTCGAAATTCGCATTCCAAAAACGGAAACGGAAACAAATAAAATCATAAAAATAAAGTCTTAAAACAGTCGCCATGCAAATCAAAAAAGCTGTAATCTTAGCGGCGGGACTTGGGACAAGATTTCTCCCGATCACAAAATCCATACCAAAAGAAATGCTCCCGATAGTGGACAAACCTTGCATCCAATATTTAGTCGAAGAAGCTGTCGCGAGCGGAATTGAAGAAATTGTTTTCGTAATAAACGACTCAAAATTATCAATAAAAAATTATTTCAGCCCGAAAGAAAATGAAATAAAAGAACTAAAAGACAGACTCAAAAAAACAAAAAAAATCGCGGAACTTAAAACAATAGAATCGATAGAACATCTCGCAAAATTTCATTATGTCATACAAAAAGAACCGCTTGGAGACGGCCACGCCATACTTTGCACGAAACACCTGATAAAAGATGAAACAATAGCGATTTTATTCGGCGACGACATTTATGACAGTAAAATTCCGGCACTTTCACAACTCATAAAACAATACGAAAAACTAAAAACTCCGATAATCGGACTTCAAAAAATAAACAAAAAAGATTCAAAAAAATACGGAATAATTTCCCCCGACACATCGAAAAAACTCCCGAAAAATCTTTACGAAATTTCTTCACTCGTAGAAAAACCGGATCCAAAAAATGCCCCGTCAAACCTCGCGATTGTCGGCAAATACATCATCACTCCGCATCTTCTCGAAGCGCTCGAAAATTCAAAATCATCAACCAAAGACAAAGAACTTCGCCTTATCGACGGCATGAAAAATTACCTTAAACAAGGGCAAATCCACGGCCTCGAAATCAAAGGAACCCGTTTCGACACAGGCGACAAAACAGGCTTTTTAAAAGCAACAAATCACTTCGCATCGAGAAGAAAAGACCTGGAATAATTCTCCTTTTTGTCAAACCCCACTACATTGCAATCCCCTGCTATTTTTGGTATAATTACCTGAATACAAAAAGACAAAACAAAAATAAAAACAAAAAAATCATGCACAAAGAAGAAACAAAGTTGCATCCTCTGATAGAGGAAGCGGACAAAAAGAAAAACGAAGGAAAACACGTAGAAGCGATCAGAATCTGCGAAAGAATTCTTCTTGATGATTTAAATTGCGTCGAAGCATACGAAGAAATCGGCGACAATTATTTGTCTTTGAGAAAATACGAAAATGCCGAAAAAGCGCTTTCACAGGCAATCAAAGTAAACGCAGAAAGCGCAAACGCAAACTATCTTCTTGGATTTGTTTATTCTTGCACCGGAAAATGGAAAGAATCGGTAATGTTACTCGAAAAAGCCGACGCGCTTTACCCAAACCATCCTGAAATTTTGAGATGTATGGGCTGGAGCATGTACCATTTCGGCCAAGGCCAAAGAGGAATCGTTCTTCTCGAAAGAGCGCTTTTCTTAGCCCCAAACGACCCATTAATATTAAATGACATCGGCGTCTTATACCTAAACGAAAAGAATTTCGACAAAGCCGCCCTCCTCTTCAAAAAAACCCTCCAAATCGATCCCGAAAACCAAAAAGCCAAAGAATGCCTAAACGCCGTCCGATTCTTCCAAAGGGAATACGACAAATTGAAGAAAGAACGCGAGAATTCATAGCCCCTTGAACGAAAACAATCCCCTGTACACATACAAGTTATTTCGCATATACTTCCCCCAGGTCGTTTCTATACGAAAACACTTCGCATAGAAACGAGTTAGGAAATACATGTTTTCCTTTTGGGCTAAAGCCCTATGCTCTTAAAAAGAATCCGATTTTGTTTTTCTTTTTTATAGAGAGGAATATAATGTGTTTCCTCCGCTACGCTACGTAAACATTTATTTTATAAGAAAAATTCTAATCTAAAACCTATGGAAACAATTATTGTAATTCTACTAGTAGTAATAGCGTACATACTTTGGCGTATTTATCGTCAAAAAGAAGATGATAATCAAGCGATCGCTGACCAAAAATTTGATGCTGAATGGGAAGCAAAGAAAAAAGAGGAATTCAAAGACTTTCCAAACCTGATAGGCAAGGTCGATTACGCCTGGTTAGAAATTTTTGGCAGGCAATATGTTGAAATTGAAAAAAACCATCCTGGACGATGGCAGCATGGGGGTAGCCCACACCTAAACGCTGCTTTTATGATGTATCTGAAAGAGTCTAATAATACGGATCGAGATATTATTGAGGTAGATCATTTATTTGATTCATTGTGGGATCTGACAGAGGAGCTTTTTGAACACCTGGAAAAATATCACGAAGGCACAAAGTGGGAACATGAAATTGCAATCATTACATTTTGGCAACTAGCCGAAACCGAATCTTTTAAGGGAAAAGATTTTGAAGCAATAAAAAAGATGTTTCAATCCGCTCCGTTTACCGACATAGAAAAAATTACCTCTTGGTTCCCAAAAAAAGATAATCATCCAGAAAAAGAACTTTCATTCAGAGATAAAAAAGGGAATTTTCCTAGAGAGTCAAAAGGTTCAAAAATGATTCATGATAGAATTACAGTCTAAAACACGAAAACAATGATTCAAAAAGAAGAAATCGAAGCAAAAGCAAAAGAATTTGAAATTCACATATCCAACGTTGAACGCGACTATGTTTTTGGTTGGTTTCTTTTTGGGCTTTTCTCAATCAGTGATTTAAAAGACACGCTTTTTCTAAAAGGTGGAAATGCTTTGCGAAAAGGATATTTTGAAAATACCAGATTCTCATTAGATATTGACCTAGGCATACCAACCGATATCCAACAAGAACGCCTAATTGAAGAAATAAATAAAGTCTGCGATTTTATTCAAGAAAAGGCAGGAATCACCTTTGTTAAAGAAGATAACAGAATTGAAGAAAAATTTACCGCAACAGAAGCTCCCATACCCGATTTGCGAGTGTATGAGGTCAGAGTATATTTCAAAGATTTTTATGGTAAATCCGACCACATAAAAATTAAAATATCAATGGACGTTACACGTTTCGATAAAGCTTTGTTGCCAATCCAAAAGGTAAAATTAATTCATCCTTATTCAGATTCTTCTGAAGTGAATTGTGAGATAAGATGCATGAAGCTAGAAGAAATTATCGCAACGAAATTAAAATGTTTACTGCAGAGGCAACATGCCCCAGACCTATTTGATTATGTTTATTCTGTAAAGCTTCTTGGCGGAGAATTAAATAAAGAAGAAGTTGTTAGGGCATTCGTACAAAAAACTATATTCTCTAGGAACCCCCATGTGGTAAAGGAAATTTTATGCAAAACCCCTTTTGATTATTTTAAAGAATTTTGGAATAAAACTATTGTTTGTGCCAAAAATATTATATTCGAAGTCGAGGAAGCTATTGAATTTTTTGTTACGGACATGGAAGTATTATTTGGCATTTTCCCAGAAAATGGGTTTAGACAATTCGCTTTTTTCGTCGCAGATCTCCGAGTTCCTATCATGAAGGCAGGACGCAATCAGACCTTACTCAAAATCCGTTACAAAGGGGTAGACAGAATAATTGAGCCTTATTCATTGAAGTATCTAGAAAAAAAAGATGGCACTCAAATAGAGTATTTTTATGTATACGATAGAACTGGTAGTTCAAATAATCCTGGAGTAAAGAGTTTTATTGCCATAAATGTTCAGTCGATTGAAAACACTGAAGAAAAGTTTGAGCCTAGATTTCAAATTGAGTTATCAAAAGCTGGCGAAAAGCCAGAAAACCCCTATCTTTTTGACATCAATAAACCAACAAAGGCACCAAGAAGACGCACAGACGTAATTTCAAGAGCCAATAGTACACGCACAAGAAGACCAAACTATGGTCCGAAATATATTTACCAATGTAGTTCTTGCGGAAAAAGGTTTTACAGAAAAACACAAAACTCAACTATTAAACCTCACAAAAGTAAATCTGGATTTACATGCTACGGTTATGGAGTTTACATGGGTATGAAATATTAAGGTGTTTTGGGCTTCGGGCATTCACCCCTTTAATTCCCCTCTACCCTTCGCCCAAAACGGAAAAACAAAATTGGATCTTTCTTTTGTAAGAGCAATTTCTTTCAGAAATTAAAGGAAAACATGTACATCATTTAACTAGCTATATCCCCGTCAATACAATTTTCATGATAAACGGTATTAAAACAAGGAATACGTAAAACCAAAGGCCAAACATTGACACCCCCCTCCAAATCGTTCATAATAAACTCCTTGTCATTCACTAAAATAAAGAATTATGACCACCGAAAGAAGAGAAGCTGAAGCCGCAATCGTTCAAGACGCCCTTGCCTCTAAACCTGCAAGGATAGATCAAAACGGGATTGTCCCTCCGCGCGATATAGAAGAGATACGAAGAAGAATAGAAAGAGCAAACGCATTATCCTCAAGCTCCCCGCTCAGAATAGGAACGAAACTTGCAAAAGAAACCGATCCTGAATTAAACTAATCCCATGCCCCCAACCATAAAACGATTAATAGGAGAAACCTACGAAATTCATCCGGAAGATTTGAGAGAACTTGCGAAGATAGAAGCAAAAGGACGGGTATATGTCCATGCAGAACACGACCTCAGCAAAATAGGAAAAAAAACCGGATTATTTGACGTAGCCAGCCAATGCGCATGTGGAGATACTAGCAGGGTACTCATGTGTGATTTAGACGCTATACACAGAGAAACAGGACAAGCCGTTGATCTCAGAGTGTACTTCGTAGAAAGAGAACAATTTGAAGCATCCCGTAGAGAAAAAGCAAGAAAACAATCCAATCAAGAGGCTGAACGGAGACACCCTCACTTAAATTTCTACTGAAAGTTTGACTAAACAAAGTCATTTCGATAAAATATACACGTAACCGCACTCGACTAATAATACCTTGATGTTTCGTCTTTAAGGGGTATTAGTCATTTGTATTAAGCCCCCAAAGCCAAATCTCTTAAGAATCCGGAAACCGTCTTATACCCTTTCTTGTAAGCTTTTTTTAAAATCGTTTTTTTATCCTCAACGCTCAAGCGAAACCTCACAACATCGGCTTGCCCCTGATTATATTCCCTCTCCGCCAAAATCAAATTTGGCAAATCTATGAGCAAATCCGGAATATCTTCACTCAAAAATTCCTGAGCAATATTTGCATCCTTACACTCAACAAAAAACCTGTTTTTCGCCATTTTCCTTAAAGTGTACAAATATTTTTTATTATTCAGCAGAATAAAATATTCATTTTTTTGATTTTTCATAGTAGTTACATTATATATAAGTGTAGCCACAAAGTCAAAACATATAACTTTGTAACTACGTGAACCTTAACACCCCAACATTAAATTTTTATTAAAAAATCTTAAAATCTTTTCATAAACACAAAAACACTCTCCCTCCCTTGCCTTTTCCGCCAAAATCGCACACAATAGAGCCATGAAACAGCTTATCGAATGTGTCCCGAATTTTAGCGAAGGGCGCGACAAAGCAAAAATCAAGCTCATCGAAGATTCCATTAAAAAAGTAAAAGGAATACTTTTTTTAAACTCAGAAAGCGACATAGACCACAATCGCACTGTTATTACATTTGCAGGAGAACCCGAAAAAGTCATACAAGCCGCATTCAATGCGATAAAAACCGCCTCAAAAATAATAGACCTAAATGTACACAAAGGTGTACACCCGAGAATCGGCGCGACAGATGTCGTTCCGCTGATTCCACTCAAAGGAATCACGACAAAAGAAACAGTAAAATATTCAATAGCACTCGCAAAACAGGTCGGGGAAAAAGTGAAAATTCCCGTCTATCTCTACGAAAATTCGGCCATCAAAAAAAACAGAAAAAACCTGGCCAACTTAAGAAAAGGCCAATACGAAAGATTAAAAAAAGAAATTACATTACCGGAAAAAAAGCCTGATTTCGGCCCGCAAACAATGGGTCCCGCCGGCGCAACAGTCATCGGAGTCCGCGGTCCCCTTGTCGCATACAACATAAATCTGAAAACTTCCGACGTCGAAATCGCAAAAATAATCGCGAACAAAATAAGAGAAACCGCCAAAAACGGACTAAAAAACGTAAAAGCCCTCGGCCTCTACCTGAAAAGCAGAGATATCGCCCAAGTCTCCATAAACCTCACAAACTACAAAAAAACTCCACCGCTGAAAGTATTCAAAAAAGTCGAAACCTTGGCAAAACGCCTCGGCATAAAAATCCTCGAAAGTGAAATAATAGGCTTAGTCCCAACAAAAGCCCTCCCGAAAAACATAAAATCCCTCAAACTGAAAAATTTCTCCGACAAGAAAATCTTGGAGAAAATCACGTAGTTGACGACTCGCCCCTTTTATGGTAAAATAGACATAGTTAAAAATAAAAACTAACAAAAAAATATATGGCACAACCAAACACGCCTGATAATATCCCACAAAGAAAACCTAAACAAACCGCAAAACCGGGCTTTTTCGCAGAGGCAATGAAAGGAGCGAAAGACACATTAAGCGAAAAAACGACCTCACTGAAAAAACACGCGGACGACATCGGACAAGGATTATTGGATGCGGTCCCAAAAAGCCTGAAACTGCAAATGAAACTGGTATCCTCACTAAACGAAGAACTATCTCAAGTAAAAATTGAAAAACTCGGCATCGTTATTAAAAAATCCAAAAACGCACAATCAGCGGAAAAAACAGTTCTTGCACACATAAAAACATTAAAAAACCTGGTCAGCCAATTGGAAAAAATAAACCCTTCCTTCGATGACCTCGATTACAGTATTAAAATAACGGAGAGAGAAACCGAATTGTTTCATGAAATAGCAATGGTCTTTGGAGAAGCGGGCGAAAAAATCGCAGAAGCAAACGGAGTAAATGTAGACCTCGAAGAATGGAAACGAAGAAAAACCATGGCACCTTCTTTTGACACTACACCCGAAGAATCATCACTGACGCCAACCCTTTCAAACGAATTCAACACAATAAGACTATTTAATCTTCTGCGCTCATTCGAGGCAATAAACGCCGCAAAACAAAAAATCCAAGAAGCAAAAAAAAGAGGCGATAACGTAAGAGAAGAAGAAAAACAAATGAGAGAAAACACGGCAAAAATTTTCAAAACAATTCAAGATGAAATACTAAGAGTATATTCAAACGAAAGCAACACGCTGGACAAGGCAATGGCAAACGAAAACACGGAATTGACAACATACACAATCAAAAGCCTAAAAATCTTTGAACATGATGCCAACAAAATTTTTAATTTTCTAAAAAAACAAAACGTAAACACAAAAGAAACGGAACAACAATTGGAAAAAGCAAAAAGGGAAAACAGAATTAAAGAAGCGAAAATCTTAATAGACGAATTAAGCTATAGAGAAGAAGACGAAGAAGACATCAACGTAAGCATGGGAGACGATCGCGATGAGGAAATAAACGTAAGCATGAATCAAAACACTCCGGACAGATACCAAAACGAACGTCCGGAAATGCCCGACATTGAAGGCATAGACCTCATGACAGACATCATCAACACTCTAAACCAAGCAGCTGATCCAAAACAAAAAGAGGAAACACTTGAGATAAAAGAATTAAAAAAGAAACTGAAAGAAGAAATAGACCTATACATTGAAAGCCTCGAAAAAGAAGACCCGTCCAAATTACTCGAAGCGGAATTAGGAGAAGTCGGGTTAACAGAAATAAACAACGCCGCAAAAGAAAGAATAGACTTCGTCAGACTTTTGGAAAAAAACGGATATATCTCGAAAAGCGAAAGCAAAAGACTGGAAGCAAAAATAAAAGGAACCCTGTCATACGAAATAGCGGAAAACATACGTAGTCTCTCATGGAATGGAACATCGACGGGAATAATAACCGACACCCAAAAACTGATAGACACAGGAAAAAGAATAGGAATGAACACCAAAAAATACCAAGAATCTCTGGATATGCTGAAACAGAAACACGCCAGAAATTAGCTTCCTGTTGCATAAATCCCCAAAATCTATTAAAATAGCTCTTGCTCTTAGATAGTTTGGAGTGATCACCCCTATTCCGTAAAGGACATCGGGGAGGAAAGTCCGAGCACCATGGCAAATCACAGCCGATAACATCGTGCCACCGTATATTAAAAACATACGGTAGGGATAGTGCCACAGAGACAATACTAGTTCCGACTTGTCGGAACAAAAGGTGAAAAGTCCCGTTTAGCGGGAACATACGGCGAAAGTCGTAAGTGGGAAAACCCTGTGAGGTGCAAGGTGAGATGGAAAGAATTATCCGCCGCCAATCGCGAATAATTCTTCTCACCGCTATAGACTCCGATCTCGCATCGGAGCTAAGATAGATGATCACAACCCTTCGACAAAATTGAAGGGACACAGAACTCGGCTTACCCAAACTGTTTAAGAGCAGCTAAAAAAGCTTTCCGCAAGCGAAGAGCATAACGTCAACAAAATGAAACGTTTCGAACTTTTCTTTGGACTGATAAAAATACCGATCGACATCATCATGACAATATCGGCATTTTTTGTGGCATACAACCTTCGCCTCATCACAGAGCCAATAAAAGGCATCGCAAAACCGATAGACTACACCGTTCTCCCGACACTCGAAGCATATTTACGCTTCAGTTCTTTCCTTGCCGCCGCGCTGATTCTCATTTTTATCATCGGCCGACTATATTCACTCAGAACAACACTGAAATTCACAACGGAAACGAAAAAAGTTTTCTTTTTTTGGTTTATTTGGACCGCTTTTTGCGTCACATATTTCTTTTTCACTCGCACATTCCCCTTCTCCAGACTCGCGATTTTATATAGCTGGTCGCTCACCCTTTTATTCATCATCCTGGGCCGCGGAATCATAAAAATCATACAATTAATTCTTCTGAAAAAAGGCATAGGCAAGAGAAATCTGCTCTTTCTCGGCAAAAACGAAATCACTGACGAAATCTACAAAAATCTGAAAAAAGATGCCAGATACAAAATCATCGGAATAATCGAAAAACCAAGCCAACTGCAGTACACAATAGAGCACAAAAACATCGACGAAATCATCCAAACCGATTCAAAAATCAACGCAAAAGAAAACGAAGAAATCCTTCAGCTCTGCGATTTAAATCACATTTCATACAAATTCGTACCGGAATTGATCGACGTACGCCGCTCAAATATTTCTATCTCAACAATCGGCCGCGTACCTATAATCTCACTAAAACCGACTCCACTCGAAGGCTGGGGCAGAGTGACAAAAAGATGCATCGATTTTTTTGGCTCGCTGTTGCTGATTATTCTGCTCTCCCCTGTTTTTCTGATCACAGCGATCGCAATAAAAATCGACTCAAAAGGCCCGATATTTTTCACAAAAAAAGACAATGGCGACCGCGTAAAAAGAATCGGCCAATTCGGCGAACCTTTCAATTTCTACAAATTCCGCTCAATGCACCCAAACACGGACGGCATGCGATACAAAGAACTTTCCGCCAACAATACGCGAAAAGACAGTCCCCTCGTCAAAATCAAAGACGACCCGAGAGTCACAAAAGTCGGAAAATTCATCCGCAGATATTCAATCGACGAACTTCCGCAATTATTCAGCGTACTCAAAGGCGACATGAGCTTGGTAGGCCCGCGCCCGCATTTACCCGAAGAAGTCGCAAAATACGAAAAAAGCCACAAATTCGTCCTCACAATCAAACCCGGAATCACAGGAATCTCACAAATAAGCGGCCGATCCGACCTCCCCTTTGAAGAAGAAATCAAACTCGACCGCTATTACATCGAAAACTGGTCCATCCTCTTCGATCTCAAAATCCTCATCAAAACCATCTTCGTCGTCCTAAAAGGCCACACGGAATAAAAAACTACTCAGCCCCGCTATCACCTTCCATAATTTGCGACGCTTCCCTTAAAGCTCCCCTAAAGGACTCCGCATCAAGACAAACAAAATCATCATCTCCAACACCATCTACCCTCAAACGCCCAGACGGCAACCCCGTCATATGAGCAATCCTATCTCTAACAGACTGAGAAGATTTAGCCCCCAGATCAACATCTTCAAGCAATGCCCTATCCAAATGCCCGGTCAAAGCCATCAAATCACGAGAACCATCCGGGTCAAGTTCTATTGCAGATCCTATTGCAGATCCTACTCCACTCAACCTCACACTACCATCCCCAATCTCAACAAAAGCTTCAGGATCAATTTCCGAAACTTCAGGCAAATGTCTCTCAACAAGTGTCTTGCCTTTAGCCGCAGCCCTTAACTCAGGAGTAAGCCCTCTTTCGGCCACAAAACATCTCCGAGCCTCCAAAGTAAAACTAGACCCATCATTGCCTTCAAAGATACCCCCATTACTTTTTTCCATATCGTAATAAATAGTTAATAAATAAGTTTTTAGTAAACTAATATAATGTTTTTCAACACATTGTCAATCTCAAAACTTCCCTTGAGATAGAATAAATGTTAAAATCTGCCAGCATAAAAGATATTCAAAAATAATTACAAAAAATCATGATACGCGCAATATTAAATAAACTCTTGGGAGATCCGAACGAAAAAGCATTAAAACGCATCAGACCGACAGTCAAAAAAATTCTCGAAATAGAAGAAAAATACCAAAAAGAAATCACCACGCAGGCACAGGTACAGGCCAAAACCGAGGAATTCAAAAACAGACTAAAAAACGGCGAAACAGTCGACGATATTTTGCCGGAAGCCTTCGCATTGGTAAAAACAGCATGCCGACATTTGATAGGAAAAACTTGGTCTGTCCGCGGCCGCGACATCACTTGGGACATGATCCCCTACGACGTACAAATGATCGGAGGAATCGTACTTCATCAAGGAAATATCGCGGAAATGAAAACCGGTGAAGGAAAAACCCTCGTTTGTACAATGCCGATTTATTTGAACGCACTTTTGGGCCGTGGCGCATATCTTGTCACAGTAAATGACTATTTGGCGCATAGAGACGCGGATTGGATGGGCGGACTTTATAATTATTTGGGACTTTCAGTCGGAGTTACCGTCCACGGAATGAGCCACGCACAGAAAAAAGCCGCATACGCATGCGACATAACCTACGGAACAAACAATGAATTCGGATTCGACTATTTGCGCGACAACATGGTCACCGACAAAGACGAAATCACGCAAAGAGACCTCTACTATGCGATTGTCGACGAGGTCGACTCGATTTTGATTGATGAAGCCAGAACCCCGCTTATCATCTCCGCACAGGCCGAAGAATCCACATCAAAATACCAAAAACATTCAAAATTAATCCAAAATCTGGAAGAGAATACAGACTACGTAATTGATGAAAAATTAAAGACCGCAACCCTTACAGAAGCCGGAATCGCGAAAATGGAAGGACTTCTCGGCGTAGAAAACATTTACACGGAAGCCGGATTCGAAGAAGTGCATCATCTCGAACAGGCGCTTCGCGCAAAGGCATGCTACAAAAACGACGTGGATTATATCGTGAAAGACGGCGAAATTTTAATCATCGATGAATTCACGGGACGTTTGATGCCGGGACGAAGATACTCGCACGGGCTTCACCAAGCCATCGAAGCAAAAGAAAATGTTGAAATAAAACGCGAATCAAAAACCCTTGCGACAGTTTCATTCCAAAATTATTTCAGACTTTTTGAAAAACTCGGAGGCATGACAGGTACGGCCCTCACTGAAGCCGAAGAATTTTATCAAATTTATGGCTTGGACACGATCACAATCCCGCCAAACAAAAAGATGCAAAGAACAGACAAAACCGACGCAATTTACAAAACATTCAAAGGAAAAATGTTGGCGGCGACAAAGCTCGTCAAAGAACTTCACGAAAAAGGACAACCGGTTTTAGTCGGTACGGTCTCCGTGGAAAAATCGGAAATTTTGAGCAAACTCCTGACTCTTGAAGGGGTTCCGCACAATGTCTTAAACGCAAAAAATCATGAGAAAGAAGCCGAAATCATATCGCAAGCGGGACAAAAAGGGACAGTAACAATCGCCACAAATATGGCGGGACGCGGAACCGATATCAAGCTCGGCGAAGGAGTGCAAGACCTCGGCGGACTTTTCGTTTTGGGAACGGAAAGACACGAAGCGCGCCGCATCGACAATCAGTTACGTGGACGTAGTGGACGTCAAGGAGACCCTGGAGCAAGCCAATTTTTGACATCAATGGACGACGATTTGATGAGACTTTTCGGGGGAGACAAAATCAAAAGCATGATGGAAATTTTGAAAGTTCCGGAAGACATGCCGATAGAAAATTCTATAATTTCTCGCTCAATCGAAAGCGCTCAGAAAAAAGTTGAAGGCCACAATTTTGACATCAGAAAGCACCTCGTCGAATACGATGACATCATGAACATTCACAGAAATATCATTTACAAACAACGCAAAAATTATCTTTTCAAAGAAGAAATCAAGGACGACATAATCCAAATGATAAAAGAAGCGGCGGAAAATATTGTCCTAAATAATACCGCGCACAGGGACACTAAAGACTGGAACAAAAAAGAAATTTTCGAAGCATTAACAGCAATTCATAAAGACGAAAGTGCTCTTACACAAGAGCAAATCGACAAAATAATATATGAAGACGAACTTATCGAAAAAGCAAAATCATATCTTTTAGAAGCATACGAAAAACGCGAAAAATCATTACCGGATTCAAAAATTTTACGAGGAATCGAAAAAGCGGTAATCCTCCGTTCAACAGACACATTATGGATGGATCACATCGACACTATGCAAAATTTAAGAGAAAGCGTCGCATTCAGCGGATACGCACAGAAAGATCCGTTAACAGAATATAAAGGGCTTAGCTTCGAGCTTTTCAATGAGCTAATGGCAATGATAAAAGCCAACACCCTAAACACGCTTTTCAAGATCGATCTAGAAAAAGTGATACCACATGAAATGCTAAAAAGAGCTGAAATAAAACAAATCCAAACAAACGACGATGAAATCGAAAAACCGCTTTCATCCGGAAATCCGGTCGTAATAAAAACCTCCGGCGCAACCGGCTCAAATATAATCGAGCGCGCATCAACAGGCGGCACAATCGTCCACGTCTCCGACAAAAACCAAGGTCCGATAATCGGCCGAAACGACCCATGCCCATGCGGCTCAGGCAAAAAGTACAAAAAGTGCTGCGGTTAAAACCAAGCCAACCCTAAAGCCTCACCGTCCCCCTTTGCTCTTTTATCTCACTATGATGAGCTTTGTCATGCAACATTTTTTCTTTGGCACGACGGGAGCGACGTTGTTTTTGTTTTTTTATTTTATATGTTTTCTTAGCAAGCTCAGACTCTTTTCCTTTGACAAGTTCTTCTATTTTCAACACCAATAATTTGTAAGCCGAAGCTCTGTTTTTGCTTTGCTCTCGATGTTTTTGGCACTTCACAATTATCCCCGTCGGAATATGTTTCAGCATAACGCAACTTGCGGTTTTATTTATTTTTTGCCCTCCCGCCCCGCTTCCGGTGACAAATTTTTCCTCAATATCCTGCGGATTTATGCCCAGTTCTTGAGCTTTTTGAAGTATCTCCATAAACCCAGTATAAATATTTGATAAAATTAGTGCAATACGGAGGGAATTTTCGTCAAATAATATTTGCCCTTCCCCCGCTTTCGTGATATTTTTTGTGCGGGCGGATTATTAAATGTTCTCAAAAATATGGCACATCGTATTGAAGTATTGACTCACGTAAACGACACTCGTTCAAAAGTGATGACAAACAAGCTAAAATCGCTTGGTTTCAATGTAAAAAATTCAACAGTCCTCGAAGTCTACACGGTAAACAAAGAATTTTCTCCGGAAAAAATCACAAAAATCGCAAACCTCCTGTCAAATTCAATATCTCAAAAATACAAAATAAACGAACCTTTCAAAAACATTCCTTTTGATTTTGCGCTTGAAATAGGCTTTCTTCCGGGGGTCACGGATAACATCGCCACAACC
This sequence comes from Candidatus Altimarinota bacterium, assembly GCA_041663205.1. Taxonomy (GTDB): domain Bacteria; phylum Patescibacteriota; class Gracilibacteria; order UBA1369; family LOWO2-01-FULL-3; genus UM-FILTER-38-24. The sequence goes on along the minus strand of JBAZQZ010000001.1, from coordinate 109,233 downwards.
GCAAGAGAAACAATCGAAGACGCATTCAAAGAAAAATTCTTGGGACAAGAAAGCGTCCACACCTCAATGTTGATTTTTTTGGAAGGAAAACTTACTCAAGAAGACACTGAAAAAATCGGATCCACACTTGCAAATGACCTCATTCAAAGAATCCACATCAAAGACAAATCGCAGTACGACAAAGAAAACGGAATGGACACGATCGTCCCGAAAGTAAACTTGAAAGAAGAAATTTCCGTGGACTTGGTGGATCTGAATATCTCGGAAGAAGAACTTTTGAAAATCGGGAAAGAAGGTATTTTGAGTAAAGACGGCACACGCCGCGGACCTTTAGCTCTTGAGAAAGATTACCTCTATGCAATTAAAAAATATTTTGAAAAACTCGGCCGCTCCCCAACCGACATAGAGCTTGAATCACTCGCGCAAACTTGGTCGGAACATTGCAAACACACGATTTTCGCAGCGGAACTCGATGAAACAAAAGATGGCTTATACAAGGGCTATATCAAAAAAGCCACACAAGAAATTCGCAAGAAAAAAGGAAAAAATGATTTTTGCGTCTCGGTTTTCTCGGACAATTCCGGAGCGATAATTTTCGACGAAAATTATTTAATTACGGACAAAGCGGAAACTCACAACAGCCCGTCGGCACTCGATCCGTTTGGCGGATCAATAACAGGAATTGTAGGCGTAAACAGAGACACAATAGGCTTTGGACAAGGCGCAAAACCGATCATAAATAAATACGGATTTTGCACTGGATTTCCTGAAGACAAAGAGCCGATTTACAAAGACAAAGCGCTAAAAAAACAGGCGCTATCCCCTCGAAGAATCTTGGACGGAGTGGTCGCGGGAGTAAATTCCGGCGGAAACCAAAGCGGAATCCCGACACCTCAAGGATTTGTCTGTTTTCATGACGGATACAAAGGAAAACCGTTGATTTTTGTAGGCACAGTCGGAGTAATTCCAAGAGAAATTAACGGAAAATCTTCATGTGAAAAACTGGCCAAAAACGGAGACTACATAGTGGTCATCGGAGGAAGAGTCGGACAAGACGGAATTCACGGCGCAACATTTTCATCCGAAGCGCTATCAGAAGGAAGTCCTGCAACCGCAGTGCAAATCGGCGATCCGATTACCCAAAAAAAATTATCAGACGCGATTGTAAAAGAAGCCCGCGACATGGAGCTTTACACTTCGATCACAGACAACGGAGCCGGCGGACTTTCCTGCTCGGTCGCAGAAATGGCTAAAGAATCAGGCGGATGCGAAGTGGACTTGGACAAAGTACCATTAAAATATCCGAATCTTGAACCATGGAAAATCTGGATCAGCGAATCACAAGAAAGAATGACGCTTTCAATCCCGGAAGAAAAACTTGAACGCTTTACAGACCTGATGACCCGTCGCGGCGTTGAAGCGACTGTTATCGGGAAATTCACAGAATCCGGCCACTGTATTGTCAGATACAAAGGCGAAAAAATCATGGACATAGATATGGAATTTTTGCACGACGGGCTTCCTGAAAAACACTTGGTTTCCATTTACACAAAGCCAAATCACACAGAACCGGATTTCGAAAAACCTGAAAATTTGACAGAAACTTTACTTGAAATGCTCGCCCGTCCGAACATTGCGAGCTATGAATTTATTCCAAGACAATACGATCACATAGTTCAGGGCACAGCGGTTTTAGGGCCACTGCAAGGCACAGGCAGAGTCATCTCACCTTCTTCGGTCACAAAACCGTTTTTGGAAACAAACAAAGGCATCATATGTTCTCAAGGAATAAACCCTTCGTATTCTGAAATAGACACTTATCACATGGCCGCATGCACAATCGACACAGCAATAAGAAACGCCGTCGCGACCGGCGCCCCGATCAGTCACATGGCGTTAATGGACAATTTCTGCTGGTGCAGTTCGACGGAAGAAGAACGCTTGGGACAGCTTAAGTCAGCCGTAAAAGCCTGCTACGATTATTCCGTGGCTTTCGAAACGCCATTCATTTCCGGAAAAGATTCAATGTTCAACGACTTCAAAGGATTTGATCGCGAAGGAAATTCAATAAAAATTTCCGTCCCGCCAACCCTTCTCGCCTCATCAATAAGCGTAATCGACGACATTACAAAATCAATCTCACTGGATCCGAAATTCCCGGGAGACTTAATTTACATCATCGGGGAAACTTCCGACGAACTGGGCGCCAGTGAATATTTCGCACACATAAGCGCAAAACAAAAAGAAAAATTTATCGGCAACAAAGTCCCAAAAGTGGATGCAATAAAAGCAAAAACACTTTATGAAAAATTCAACAAAGCGACGCAAGACAGATTGATTTCATCGGCGCTAAGCCCTTCAATAGGAGGACTTGCCGTAACTCTCGCAAAAAAAGCGATCGCCGGACAACTCGGAATGGAAATAGATTTAAGCAAAATCCCACGCGAAAAAACTCTCGATCGTGAAGACTTTTTACTTTTCTCCGAAACACAATCCAGATTTGTAGTCACAATCGATCCAAACAAACGCGAAGAATTTGAAAAACTTTTCAAAGGTGAAAAAATCGCACACGTAGGCCAAATCCTCGACACTCAAGAATTCACAATCAAAGACCTGAACGGAGAAACAATAGTCGATACTGACGTAAAAACTTTAGAAGAAGCATATAAATCAACTTTTAAAAATTACTAACATGTCAAACAACGATAAAACTTTAGGTAAAGATAGCTTTCGCAGAGACATTCCGCAGACAACTTCGTTGTCGAGGACGTCTCAAGAAAGCCTAGCTTTACCTAAAGTTCTTGTTCTGACAGGTTATGGAATAAACTGCGAAGAAGAAACGGCAAAATGTTTTGAAATGGCGGGCGCCACCGCAAAAATCGTTCACATAAACGATCTTATTGAAAACCCAAAACAGCTCGACGACTATCAAATAATGGCTTTCCCCGGGGGGTTTTCATACGGCGACGACACGGGTTCAGGAAACGCCCTCGCAAACAAAATCAAAAATAATATCGAAAAAGAAATATTAGATTTTGCAAAACAAGACAAACTCATCATCGGAATTTGTAACGGATTCCAAATTCTAACAAACTTGGGCCTCGTCCCCGCAAAAGACAAAGCATACGGCGAGCGCCAAGCCGTCCTCATGCACAACGCACACGCACGTTACGAATGTCGCTGGATCAAGCTAAAAAACACGTCTCAAAAATGCGTATGGACTCGCAACATCGATACCCTTGATTGTCCTGTCGCACACGGCGAAGGAAATTTTTACGCGGAAAAAAACATCATCGACAGCCTTATAAAAAACGATCAAATTGCATTCAAATACGTAAAACCTGACAACTCTCCGGCGAATCAAGAATTTCCGTTCAACCCCAACGGCGCAATGTTGGATATCGCAGGAGTATGCGACGAAAGCGGCCGCATCCTTGGACTTATGCCTCATCCGGAAAGATTCAATTCATTCACAAACGAATACGACTGGCCTAAAGAAAAAGAAAAACTTTTACGCGAAGGAAAAAGTCTTCCAACAATCGGCAAAGGTTTGCAAGTATTCAAAAACGCAGTAGAATATTTCACAAAATAGCCCCTCAGAATTCCAAATGAAAATCGTCATTACGACAGATAAAAGCAAATCCTTAAGTCTACTTTCAAAAATCTCAATGCTCTTTTTTGGCGCATTCCTTACAGCAATTATCTGGATGCTCCTTTCAAAATGCTTGGGAGAATACGGAATCGGAATAGGCCTGTGGCTGATGGTAATTTTAATTTTCCTCGGCCTGAAAAAAACACAAAAAGGCACATACCCAAGAATCATAGTATACGGGATGATGGCCGCAACAATATTCGCATTCACAATAACAATGGGATTTTTCCTCCTGATGGGCCTCGCCTAAATCTGGCAGGACACCCGTCACTCACTCAAAATCCTCCTTGGTTTCGCACCATCCGCAGGCCCGACAACCCCGTTTTCCTCAAGCAAATCGATGAGCCTTGCCGCCCTTGCATATCCCACTTTCAGCCTTCTTTGCAGCAACGAAGCGGAAGCTTTTCTCGTCTCCGTTACGACAGTATAAGCCTGCGCATACAAAGTATCGTCAGAACTTCCGGCATCGGAATCAGGCACTCCCAAAACTTTTTGTTTTGAGGTTTCATTTGAAGTAATTTCATTATTATATTCGGGCGGAATAGTAAGTTTCACCCTGTTCGCCACTCTCTCGATTTCCTCGGTGGAAACGTAAATTCCCTGTACACGAAGCGGTTTATTTCGTCCGACAGGAAGATAAAGCATATCCCCTTTTCCGACCAAATCCTCCGCGCCCATACAATCCAAAATAATTCTTGAATCAATGGAATTTGAAACAGCGAAAGCGATTCTCGCCGGAATATTTGCCTTGATAAGTCCGGTAATAACATCGACCCTCGGGCTTTGTGTAGCGATAATCAAATGAATTCCAACCGCTCTCGCCATCTGCGCAATACGACAAATCGAAGCCTCAACCTCTTTCCCCGCCGCCAACATCAAATCCGCCAATTCATCCACCACAACAACAATTCTCGGCATTTTTCTGACACCGTCAACTTCATTGAATTCAGTAATATTTCTAACTCTTTTGCTCGAAAGTTCCCGATATCTCCTCATCATCTCGCCAACAATCCAACGAAGAGAAATCGCAGCCTTTTCAGGATCCTGGATCACCGGCGTCAACAAATGCGGAATATTATTATAAGAAGAAAGCTCCACCCTCTTCGGATCAATCATAATAAGCCTCAAATCCTCGGGAGAATTTTGATAAAGCAAAGACAGCAAAAACGTGTTCATACAAACAGATTTCCCGCTTCCGGTGGTTCCGGCGATAAGCAAATGTGGCATCGCGTCAAGACTCGCAACAATAGGTTTTCCGGCAACATCCCGCCCAAGAGGCAACGTAAGTTTTGAAGAAGAGGCAGCAAACTCCGGACTTTCAAGAATTTCACGAAGATAAACAATCGCTCTGTAAGAATTCGGGACCTCGATTCCGACCAAAGATTTTCCTGGAATCGGCGCCTCTATACGCACCTTTTCCGCCGCCAGTGCAAGCGCTATATCGTTTTTCAAAGTAGTGATTTTGGAAAGCTTCACCGCCTCATTCGGCTTAAGCGTATACTGAATAACGGTCGGCCCCACATTAACCTCATGCATCGCAACCTCAATACCAAATTGTAAAAGTTTCTTCCGTATTTTTTCCGCACTTTCTTTCAAAAATTTCTCATCAACAACAACAGTGCTGTCCCCGTTTAAAAGCAAATCAAGCGAAGGAAATTCCCACTCGATTTCCTCATGTTCCGCCTTTACGGCTTTATCAAGCGCCGCCGCCGTCGAATCCATGCGATTTATAGAAACCTCATCGTCCTTCTTCTCACTGTCCCGCCCCTCAAAATCCGCCACTCCCTCAACCGTTTTTTCATCTTCTTCCTCCTCTTTACGAGGACTTATTTTCGATTTATGTATGAAAATTTCCGGCTCGGAAACATCTTCTTCTTCATACTCATCCTCATCTTCAAAAATTCCACGCTTCTTTATTCTCCCGTGTTCCCGTGAAGTTTCAATTTTTATTTGCGGTATAGCAAAACGCACAAGCTCAATGATAGAAAGCTCAAAAACCAGCATCAGCGAGACCAAAAACCCGGTAATAAAAATTATCGTCGCCCCGATTCTTCCGACATTCAAGACCTGTAAAAACAAAAAGTTCGTCACAAATCCGACATATCCGCCGTATCTCCCAACCGCCGCATAATCATAAATATGTTCCGTCGGAACCGAAAGATGTATCAAACTCAAGCCAAAAGCCATAAACAAAATAATTCCAAAAACTCTGGAAGCACCGAATTCAATATTTTTCGACAAAAACATCATCGCCGAAACAAGAATAAAAAGCACCGGAATGATATAAATCCCCCACCCCAAAATCGGGCTCAAAAAACCGACCCAAAGATCGCCGACAGGGCCAAAAGATCCCCTTATACTCAAAATCGTAAGAACTCCTATAGACAACAAAACAGTCGCCCAAATCTCTCTGGCAATGACCGGATCAACCTTTATATTTACGGTGGAACGTTTCCTTCGCACCGTCCTTCTGAGCCTTCGTCTTCCCATGTAAGCTATTTTACAGCACATAGCCCCTTTTTTCCAGAGAAAAAACCATGTATAATCCCCACCGAATTCAAAAAAATCACAACAAATAAATATGGTCCGCACACGTTTCGCACCGTCACCGACAGGATATTTGCACATTGGAGGCCTTCGCACAGCGCTATACTGCTACTTGTTCGCGCGTAAAAACAAAGGCAATTTTTTACTGAGAATCGAAGACACTGACCAGGAAAGATTCGTCGAAGGAGCAGTCGAAAATTTGATAAAAACACTTTCATGGATCGGCATTGAATACGATGAAGGACCACTGCTCGACGGCTCTGAAAAGGGAAAATTCGGCCCTTACACTCAATCAAAACGAACCGAACTTTACACAAAACATGCCGACGAACTTATCGAAAAAGGACACGCATACAGATGTTTCTGCACAAAAGAACATCTTGAAGAAATGCGCTCAGCTCAAGAGAACGCCAAGCTTCCCCCCATGTACGACAGAACATGCGCCAAACTTCCAAAATCTGAAATAGAAGAAAAACTGAAAGCAAAAATTCCCTTTGTAGTAAGACAAAAAATGCCTTACGAACTGATAAAATTCAAAGATCTCGTCCGCGGAAATGTGCAATTTGACGGGAAAACAATCGATGACCAAGTCCTGATAAAATCAGACGGATTCCCGACATACCACCTAGCAAACGTGGTAGACGACCACTTAATGAAAATCTCACATGTGATAAGAGGCGAAGAATGGCTTCCCTCCACACCAAAACACATAGCCCTCTACAACGCATTCGGATGGGAACACCCGGAGTTTGCACACGTACCTCTTTTATTAAACGAGGACAAAAGCAAACTTTCAAAACGGCAAGGCGACGTTTCCGTGGAAAGTTACATTGAAAAAGGATATTTAAAAGAAGCGATAATAAACTTCGCCGCATTTTTAGGATGGAATCCGGGAAGCGGAGAAGAAAAAGAAATTTTCACATTGGAAGAACTCGAAAAAGTTTTTTCAATCGAACACGTCCACAAAGCGGGCGCAATTTTCAATATAGAAAAATTGGATTGGTTCAATTGGAAATGGCAAAAAGAAATTTTTAACAAAAAGATTTTCGCCCTGGCAAAAAAAATAGACGCAAAAGTTGAAATCGATTTATCCCGCAAAGACCAGCCAAAATTTCTATTCACATCGGAAGACAAAGAAGAAAAATTCAAAGAAGAAAAAGGGAAATACCTGCTTGAAATCTGCGAAAAACATTTAGACAAAAAATATTTGTCAGACAAAAATATTTTAAAAATGCTCGTAACCGTCGAAGAAAAAATTCTGCGCGACCCGAAAGAAATTTCATCACAAATAGATTTTTATTTTACGCTACCAAACTATCCCAAGGAATTATTGACGAACGAAAAAATGGGAGTAGACTTTTCTTGGGCAAAGAAATCGCTTGAAAACGCACAGCAAGATCTCGAGAAACTGGATGACTGGAAAGTTTCCGAAATAAAAAATGTTCTTACAAAAATAGTTGAGAAATTCTCCTGCAAAAACGGACAAGTTTTCTGGCCCTTACGCGCCGCATTAAGCGGACTCGAATTTTCGCCGGGAGTATTCGAAATAGCGCATACCCTGGGCAAAAAAGAATCGCTCACAAGAATAGAAAAAGCATTAAAAAACCTATGAATATACACGAAATAGAATCAACAATTACACAACTCATGCAAACATGTGAATGTTTGGGGTGTAAATCAAAATATACGGAAGAAAAAATAAACGTTATCGCAACAACACAAAAAGAAGGACTCTTCGAAATGCATTGCGAGAAATGCCACTCAACTTCTTTAGTAACAGTGATGATAAATAAACCCACCCCGGTCGACGGACAAAGACAACATTCAAAGATAGAAAAAATATCCAAAAACGATGTCTTGGACATGAAAAACTTTCTGCAAAGCTTCGACGGAAATTTCAAAAAAATCTTTTCTAAATGAGAAATAAAGATTTTCTTAAATGTCAATTTCATGCACACGCAAAAGGAGATATGGTGGACCACATTTCCTACACCCCAAAAGAACTGATAGATAAGGCCTCATTTCTTGGCTACAACGTGCTCTCAATCACCTCTCACAGAAAAGTTATTTTCAACAAAGAGCTAAAGAAATACGCGCAAAAAAAAGGGATTTTATTAATCCCGGGAATAGAATTTGAAATAAATAAAAAACACATTCTTGGAATAAATATCGACAAAAAAATTGAAAAAATAAAAACATTTGAAGCCTTAAAAAAATACAAAACATCACACAAAAATTGTTTGATAACAGCTCCTCATCCGTTTTTTCCGGGAAAAACAACGCTCAAAAAAGAGCTTACAGAAAACATAAAACTGTTTGATGCGATTGAATATTGCTTCTGTTACACCTCGACAAAAAACTACAACAAAGAAGCAATCTCCATCGCGAAACAAAAAGAATTACCAACAATTGCAACAGCGGATTGTCATGATTTGAAAAATCTGGACATCTCTTACACATTGATAAAAAGCCAAAAAACCACAAATAAAATAATTGAAACTATAAAAAAATCTTCATTCTCCGACAAAAAAATAAAACTTATCACCAAACCGATTTCGTATTTCAAGATCGGAAAAATACTCGCAAAACAGGAAATAAAAAATTTCTTTAAAATATGATTTCTGTTATAATGAAATACGAAATTACCTCAACCCTATGGACGAATTAAACGTTTACAATATTCCGGCATTCCAAAGGAAACGAAGCTTGGCCGCAAAAGGCAGGAAAAAACCAACTTCATCACGCCCAAAAAGAACACGAAAAACCGCTACGCGCCGAAGTAAAATACTGAGACCGGTGGAAACAAATTACAATTCTCCGTCCTTCGTTGAACAAGACTTAACCCCGGAAATTTACGAAAGAGAACCGCTCCCCTCAGAACAACTCTTCGAAGACCTTGAAGAAAAACCAATTAAAAAATCTTCTTCAAATTTCAGAGAAATGAAAATATGCGGAATATGCGAAGGATACTTCGACAAAATCAACGTGGCGATTATCAAGGTTTTAAGCCCGATTCACAGAGATGATTCACTTATTTTCGAAAAAGAAGGAGGACTTTTCGAACAAATAATAGACTCGATTCAAATCGACAGAAAAGACGTATCGATAGCAAAATCCGGAAGCGATATCGGAGTAAAAGTACTCACAGCCCCAAAAGTCGGCACAAATGTTTACAAAGAATTATGAAAATCCTTGTAATTAATGCGGGATCATCTTCACTGAAATACAAACTTTTTGACGGAAAAAATTTCACAGTTTTGACAAAAAATTTAATAGAGGTCAGCGAAAAATCAAAAACGCCAACAATAGATTCAGCGCTTAAATTAGCCGTAAAAGAAATCCTGAGTTCAAAAAAAATATCCTCATTGCAGGAGATAAATGGCGTAGGACACAGAGTTGTGCACGGCGGAGAAAAATATTCGAAACCAACCGAAATCAACAAAAAACTGATCGAAGAAATAAAAAAATTATCCCCTCTGGCCCCATTGCATAATCCAATAAATTTAGAAGCGATCTTGGCATGCAAAAAATATTTACCGCACGCGAAACATTATGCGATTTTCGATACAAGCTTCTACTCAACAATCCCCGAAAAAGCTTACGCATACGCCATCCCTCGCAACTTATCGAAAAAACACAAAATAAGAAAATATGGTTTTCAGGGCACCAGTCACAAATTCGTCACGGAAAAAGCCATGCAAATTCTGAAGAATAAAAAAGCAAAAATAATCTCATGCCACCTCGGAAACGGGGTTTCAATCACCGCATCAATAGGGGGAAAAGCAATGGACACAACAATGGGATTTACGCCTCTCGAAGGCATGATTATGGGTACCCGCTGCGGCTCAATCGATCCGGCAATCACATTTTATCTTTCAAAAAATCTAAAACTTCCGCTCGAAAAAATTGAAGAAATCTATCTGAAAGACTCGGGATTGAAAGCCATTTCCGAAATAAGTTGGGACATGCGAGAAATATATAAAAAATCCCTCAAGAAAGACAAAAAAGCCATTTTCGCAATCGAAATATTTTCATATCGTCTCGCAAAACACATCGCGGAAATGTCCGCACCTATACAAGGGATGGATGCGATAATTTTCACAGGAGGAATAGGCGAAAACGCACACTACGTAAGAGAAAAAACCATAAATTATCTATCACACTTTGGCATCTCTCTCGACAAAAAAGCAAATCGACTATCCAAAGAAATAATCTCCTCAAGAATAAGCAAAATAAAAGTCCTCGTAATAAAAACTGACGAAGAATTACAGATTGCAAAAGAAATCTCTAATTAGTAATTCAATTCATAAATCTTATCCTTCGTCAGCACCAAGATTTTCTTTGAATCCGGATCAACACTTATATCGCGTATTTCCCCGACATTTGGAAGCAAATATTGAGTGCTGTAAACAAGATTTCCGGTCTTCGTATCCTTCTGATAAAGCAAAATTCTGCCCTGAGAATCAACAACAAACACATAATCAAGCTTATCACTCGTATAAATGATTGAAGGATCTTCAAGTGAATTAAACGGAGGATTATTTATGAAAAAATCAACTTTACTGCCACCATAATACTTATTTATATCTCCGTTATTCATCAAAACATAAAGGTTTGAATCAATCGCAAAGCTCTTCGCTCCGGCCAAATCAACCTTTTCCTTTACGAAATATTGCTCCGCATTCCCGAAACCACCGGTAGTGGTTTTATATGCATATTTCCAAACCTGACTGCTCTCAGGATCAAGCAAATAGACTTTATTTCCCCAATCAACGACATAGCTTCCCTTGTGAAATGTAGTATCTGCCGTATCCAAATAGTTCATCGTTCCGTTGCTATACTCAATCATCTTGCCATTTTTCGTCAAAAAAACGACAGAATTTTTATCGGAGAATCCGGTCGCCGCAATCACAGTCTCGGTTTTATCAATAGTCAAAGGATCCTGAATCTGATCAAGAACAAGCTCATAAAGCGCATTATACTCATAAACAAAAATCCTGCCCTTCACCTCGGCAAACCCAAGCGCATTCACGTCGCTCCTTTTTTTCGTAAGATCAGCCACAACTTTCGGACTTTCAACCCTTTGAACACTATCAAGTTTATCTCTGGTTTCATCTATTTGGACCAAAAACAACTTTGCTTTATCTCTATAATATCCGGAATTAAGCACACTCATGGCATCAACATACGCCTTATCCAAGACCTCTTTGGCCGCCGCCTTATCATAAGACCCCTTCGTCTCAGCTTCCGTCAACTTAGACTGAACCCCTGTCAAAACACCATCAAGCTGTACAAGCTGTTCCCTCTGCGCACTATTGACTCCATAAACCCAAATTCCTGCGCCAAGCACAATAACAAGCACCACCAAAAGAGCCAAAATTTTATCTTTCCCAAACCCTTTGGAAAAAAGCCCTGAAACAAACCCTGAAGAAGAATCTTTAATTTTTTCAAAAAACCCGGGACCCGAAAGCCTGCTTCCTCCTTTTGCTCCATATCCCTTAATCGCAGTCAAAAATCTTCCGGTCAAAGTCTCTTTTTGCGCGGAAGTATGCCCTTTTGAAGACTCAAGCACGCCCTTCTCGGAAAACTCCGCATCATCCAAAACATCTTCCACCTCAGCCTTCGTGGCCTTTGAAAACAAAATTCCGGTAAGCCCGACGCGTCCCAAAATCTCGGTAGACATCGTATCTTTGATCTCATTCAAAGAATTCATAATGTCACTTCCACCCGTAGCCTTAGCCAAATCCGTCTTACTTATATAACGCAAAAGCCTTGTTGAAGAAAAAAGAACCGTATCCCCCGCCTCTATACTTCCACTGGCAATATTCCCAAAAACATCTCCGTTCGTAACATCATCGCTAAGCCCCTCACTCACAACACTGATAAACCTCTTCCTTATAAGATAAGCCTCGCTGTCTCCGCATTGAGTCAAATACAAAGTATTTCCGACAATCGCCGCAATAACAACATTCAAATTCCCGATATACCCCGAAACTTTTTGCGCTTTAAACTCATTCAAAACACCATTTACAGCCTTGAGCCCGGCCTCAAATCTCTCGTAAGGATCTTTCCCGACATCCTCAAAAAACACCTTCTGCATGCTCTCAAAAAGCACTTGCCCTATTTCCTCGGCATCAACAGGATTATTTTGAATTTCCAAATTTATAAAAATTTGCCCGCTCTTATCCCCAAAATCCTGAAAAAGATCATAATAATAATTCTCAAGAAAACTATTATCATCCTTCCCGAAAAACAAAAACTCATATTCTGCTTTTATCTCCATAATTCTTATAAATCAAAATTTAAATTAGAGTGCATGCTACTACACAAATATACTTTAGTAAACACATTCTTTGCAAGAAAAAATATATCGAAAAAACCACAGTCCTCCCTCCAAAAAAATTCCCGATTGACTTTCTCCACCTTTACTCTGTAAAATCACCACGCAAAGTATCAATATACATTATAGAAATAACTAAATACCATGCTCGGAAAACTAAAGAAAAGAATCAGGCTAAAAACTCACGGCTTCAGAAAAAGAAGCTCGACGGTTCTAAACAGAAGAAGATCGAGAGGCCGAAAAAGTCTTACAGTTAAGATCAATTCCAAAGGATGATCGCCAAAAAATTTAAGATTCCAAAAAAATACATAGCACTCATATTGGAAAAAGGAGCGTCTTTCGATTCGAAACTTTTTGTGATAAGATTCCGAGAGAATAAAATCGAATTTCCAAGATTCAGAATAATAGTCAGCACGAAATTCGCAAAAAAAGCGGTGGACAGAAACAGAATACGAAGACAAATTTACGAAGCGCTACGCCTGATAACGAAAGAAAATTCAAATATTCGTCCGCTGGACATAATCCTCATACCAAAAAAACAAATTCTGACAAAAGAATTCAAGGAAATCTCGCAAACAGCGGAAGAAACTATAACCAAGCTCTAAAAATGGAAAAATTCAACCAAATAGCAAAAAATGTATTGATCTTCCTGATTGTGTTTTTAGTCGTAAACTACGCAATAAACCTATTCAAAGGAGAAAAAGTTCCGGAAGATACTATCCAAAACACGGTGGTCGTCACAACAACAGACAATGAATATTCAAGACGCGACATCGTGACCGTAAAAATAAAAAACAACACTTCTTCCGCGATCACAATCCCAAACAGATGTCCTTCAGAACCTTTCGACACATTCAGAAACGAGAGCGGCGAGTGGATAAAAAAATCGGCATCCCCAAAACTGGACTGCACAGGACAAAAAGACACGGAAATCCTCCCGACAAAAGAAATTTCAGTTCCTTATTCAAAATGGAATCACGCAATTTTTTCGGAAATGGGAAGATATAAAATCGAATTGAAAACAAAAGTCGGAACAGAGGAAAAAACGCTTACTTCAAACGAATTCACAGTGGTAGAAGAAGGGATTTTCTCCAAACTTTGGGTGGGAATTTTTTACCGCCCGATCTACAACACAATGATTTTCCTTGCAAAAATGATGCCGAACTACGATATCGGACTGGCAATTATAATTCTCACGTTAATAATAAGAACAATCCTGCTCGTGCCCTCGCAAAAGGCTATGAAATCACAAAAACGCATGCAGGACATCCAACCGAGACTTGAAAAAATCAAAGAAAAATACAAAGGCGACCAGCAAAAAATCGCCGCGGAAACAATGGCGTTATGGAAAGAGGCAAAAGTGAATCCGATGGGAAGTTGCCTTCCTTTACTCTTGCAACTCCCATTTCTTATCGGAATTTTCTATGTGGTGCAAGACAGCCTGAATCCTGACAACACATATCTTTTATACAAAACATACGAAAACTTTGCACTAAGCGACATTTCTCACACATTTTTCGGCATTTTAGACCTGTCAAAGCCAAATCTGTACGTACTCCCGATTATCATCGGCGGACTTCAATTCATACAAATGAAGCTCTCGATGGGAAGTGGAAAACCGCAAGGAGAGATGGCAAGCGCATCAAAAATGATGGTATACTTGATGCCGGTCATGATAGCGGTATTCACGGCATCCCTACCGGCGGGCGTCGGAATCTACTGGGGAACTTCCACACTTTACGGAATCGTCCAACAAATGTTCGTGAACAAAAGCAAAGCCGATCACTCGGTAATAACAATAAAATAAACTTTAAAAAAATATATTATGGAAATATTAGAAGCATTAAAAGAAACTCTGGAAGAAATTCTGAAAAGAATTGAAATCGAGTATTCGAACATAGAAATAATAGAAGACGAAAAAGACACGTACCTAATAAACATAAAAAGCGAAAACCCGAATTTGCTGATAGGCTTCAGAGGAACAAACATTCAGGCGATCCAACATCTCTTGAAAGTAATGGCATGGCAAAAATGCAAAAACGAAAATTTTTCAATCACTTTGGACGTGGATGATTACAGAAAACGCCAGGAAGAAGGCATGATAAACATGGCCCAAAGAAAAATAGAAATGGCCAGAAAATTCAAACGCCCGCAAAGACTTCCACCGATGTCGCCTTATTTCAGACGAAAAATCCATTTGATGTGCATGGGCTCGGGCTATGAAGACGTGGAAACTTTGAGCGACGGAGAAGGCGAAATGCGCCACATTATCATAAAGCCGAAATTCTAAACCTTAAAAATCACACCATGAGTACCAAAAAAAATATCACTTGGCTACTCATTCCTATAATAACTCTCATCGCGACAATTTCTCATACACCGAAAATCATAAGCGCACTTGCGCCGGATAATTTTTCAGACGTAAAAGAAGGAAATTCTCACTACGTCGCGATCGAATATTTACGCGAAAACGATATAATCCAAGGCTACGAAGACGGCACATTCAAGCCAAAACAAAAGATATCACGCGCCGAATCGTTAAAAATTTTCATCCTCGCCGCCAAATCCGTCACGGAAACGGAAATCACCCAAAGACAGGAAACGCTGAAACAGACAAACGAGTCCCCTCTTTCAGACACACCGGCAACTTCATGGTTCGCGCCATATGTCTCAATAGCAAAAGAAAAAAATATAATCTCCGGCTACGAAGACGGAACCTTTCAACCTGACAAAACGATAAACCTCGCGGAATCGTTAAAAATATTCCTAAGCTGTTATCCGAATCTTCAATATCCGCAGACAGATGACATTTTCGCTGACGCCGTAAACACGGACTGGTTCGCAAAATATGCCGCATACGCAAAAGAAAAAACACTCGTAAACATCACGCCGGAAAACAAAATCGACCCAAATCAGGACATGACGCGCGGGTACATGGCGGAAATAATTTACAGAAAAATAATAAATGACACGACAGACCGCGCGGAATTCGGAAAAGCCACGTACTACGGAAACGGAGTAGATGGCTCAAACACAGCCTCCGGCGAAAAGCTAAACAATGCGGATTTTGTCGCCGCACACAAAACACTGCCTTTCGGAACAATAGTTGAAGTGACAAATCTCGCAACAGGAAAATCAGTCCAAGTAAGAATCATCGACCGCGGCCCATACGTCCACGGCCGAATAATCGACCTCTCATTAAGCGCATTTGAAAGCCTTGCAAATTTATCCGCAGGCGTTATAAATGTACAAGACAAAGTAATTCATCTGCCATAATGTACCAAAAAACAACGCTTCGCACGGAAGCGAAACAAACGGCAAAAATGCTCGTAATCACGCTTTCCGCAATGATAATCGCTCTATTGGGAGCATTTTTTGTGGTCACCAATGATTCGGCACAAAAAGGCTACGCCCTCGAACAAGAAAAGCTGAAAAATGAGGTACTCAAGACGGAAAACTCAAGTTTGAAAAACAAAATCACAGACTCCTCGGCCTTCACAACAATCAGCGAAGAAGAAAAAATAAAAGAGATGCAAAACCCCGAAAACAAAGAATACGTCACCAAAAAAGACAACGAAGTAAAATAAAATTGACTTTGGCCTCCAAGCCCTTATACTAATGCTCGCGCATGGCGCTATCGTCTAGTGGTTAGGACGGCGGGTTTTCATCCCGTAAACGGGAGTTCGATTCTCCCTAGCGCTACCAAAAAGATTGTGTTATAATTAAAAACTAACATAATAAATTTGTCATGAGCCAAATAGATGACCAAAAACCAAGAGACGAAACACAACTTCCTCCTGAAACAGGACCACAACCTCCATCAGGACAGGTGCTCACGATTCAGCAACAGATTCAAGAGGCACAAAGAACAATCAGAGAAACAGCAGAAGAAAAACAAAGAAAAGACACTTCCACTAAAGAATCATTAATTAGAGAAGCTTATGAAATGAAAAGGGGAAACGAAGCGCTTGGAAAAGACGTACGCCTCTCTCCGAACAAAGGAAGCGGATACACAGAAGAACTCTTCGCCACAGACTCAAAAGTCCGCAACGTACAACAAAGACAAATCACAAATCACGAAGCAAAACAAACTTTAAATACACAAAGACAAGAGTTTGAAAAAATTAAAGACAAAATGCCAAAAGAACAAGCTCTGGAGATAGAAATACAAATAGAAGAAACCGCTCGTCAACTAGAACAAGAAGATCGAACTTTAAAAACAGAAAGAGCAGAAGCAGAGAAAGAAGACCATGAAACAAAAGCAAGACATACATCATTCAAAGAAGCACAACGAAAAGGACTTGATCCTGTAGACGAAGTATTGGCAGCTCACGAAATATTACAAGACGATACCCACGCATATATTCAAAACCACCTGCAAACTCCCGGAAACAAAGAACAATTCAAAAGAGAAGCCGAAGAGGAAATAAGAACACAAGACTGGAGGGAAGAAGACATCCTCAACTTAACCAAAGAACTTTCAGCACGAACAGAACCGGCTCTTACAACAATAGAGCAAAAATTTGCCGACATAGAACGGAGAACAACAACTATGCTGGACGAAACGGAACAAATTCTCTCCTCCGAAGAACTTCAGGCAGAATTGAATAATTTAGTAAGAACAATTAAAGAAGCACAATCATGGTTCTCCAGAGCAAAAACACGCGAAGCCGCTCAGCTCGCAAAAAGACAATTTAGCGAGAAACTATCAACTTTATTCTCAAATGCAAAATACGTGGCACTGGGAAACTTGGAAAATTTCGGACGTAAACTTAACCCAACCGACACAACCCCTTCCACCATAAAAGAAGAGCTTAACACAATAAAACAAAGAATTCCGCAAAACAAAACCATAGCACCTATTCCAGCACGAACCGAACTTGAAACAAAAATCGCCGAAATGGAAACAAGATTATCCTCACTGGAAACAAGGAAAGAAACACTCCTGGCCCAAACACGAGAAAGAGTCTCCACTATCACCGAATTATTGAGAGAAAAATACCAAACAGCGGGAATACCGACCCCGGAAAAATTAGGCTAAATCCAAAATCTTCTACCATCTTCCCCCGCCACCTCCGCCGAATCCGCCGCCGGAAAAGCCTCCGCTAAAACCGCTTCCACCTCCCCACGAACTGCTTCCTCCGCCAAATCCGCCGGATTTCCATCCTGAATTTTGATGAGCATAAGCGACAAATTGACGCTCTCCGACTCTGCTCCACCTGTTTAAATCATTCACAAAAACCAGCATATTCGCACGACCCGCCCCGACATACCAATCCGGAACGCCCTTGTACAAGCCCTCGAAATGCTCCGCCCATTTTTTCTCCACCCCAAAAACAATCGCATACGGCAAAAATTTCTCAAACACACCGTTGTATTGCGCGGGCGAAAATAATCGCTTAAGTCTGTCTGTTTCCGTAGCTTCCAAAAACATTCTGAAACCGAGAACCTTCTCTTTGACCTCGACCCCTTTCATCGTCTTTTTCGGCATAAAATAAGCAACAATCATAAAAAACACTCCGACGAACGGCAACAAAAAATATGCGTTATTCTCAAAAATTATGCTCAAACTAAGCCCCGAAATAAAAGTCAAAATGATAATAAAAAATCCCAAAATCATATAATTCGCCCTCCTTTCATCCGGATCGGTATTGAAATATTTTCGCTCCACCATTTTTTCGTAAAGCATCTCTTTCACTTTCGGCAAAACCGGATAAAACCGCTTCCCTACGCCTTCCATGTCCACACGCGATTTCCCTCCATCCGGAAAAATCGTTGTAAAAATTTTCTTCTCAAACTCCTCCAAATCATCCGCACCGCTCACGCCTTTCTGCCTCAAAAAGAAATATTCAAATTTATCCCCGAAATCATACCACGCCCTTTTTCTCTCCACTTTTTCAATTTTCAAATACCCTTTTATCGCCATATTAATGATGCTCGCGCTAATATCATGCAAATGCGCAACCTCGTCGTAGAGAACTCCGACTTCACCCGGAGAAAGTTTGTCCGGAGCCTCGTAAAGCGGCATGATAACGCCCTTCCCGCGTGGATCTCTCCCAAAAAACAACCACATCAAAAACACAAAAAACATCCCGACCCCAAACAAAACAAACGGAAAAACCTCACTCATAAATTTCCAAAACGGAGTTTTATTTAAAACCACCGTCACAGTTTTAGCCTCACCCTCAGCCAAATTCACCTTCTCCGTATAATCCTCATACATAAAAAGTTTCAATCCGATTTCGTGTTCTCCTGACGGGAATCTAAATGAAGATCCGCCATTCAAAGACTCGACAAAAACAGAATCCAAATAAAAATCGGCATACGCCGGCTCCGAAGAAATTTTCAAAATAGCGGGACCCGAAACCATCCCTTTTTCAAACCCCGCAACGACAGTAAATCCGCTACGATAAAGTGGCTTGTTTAAAACAAATTTATAACTGTTGTCGGAAGATACTTCAGCGACACAATCACTCCCCGTCTCCCCGAAAGCGCCGGTGTAACACATCGCCTTTTTCCCTTTCTTTAGCCCTCCCGGCACAGTCACCGTCACGACGGAACTTTCTATCGTCGCATAAAATTCACTCCCTATCGCATTCCAATAAAGCTCATCATAATCGGAAAAACCGTTCACCACCGCATGCGCCTTGTAACTCAAATAATACCAGTGCTGTCCTGTCACCGTTGCATCCGGATCCCCGACCCGAACATCAAAAGTCTCAAAATTATCAAAAGTCGTGAAATTATAAGAATCCCCGTTCTCGTCCGTCACAACAAAATCACTGAAAATAACCGAAATAGCGTCATCCTTCTCTCCATATTTAAAAGGAATCTCGCGATAAATCCCATGTCCGGGCACATCCCCAAAATCATACAAAATCTTCTCCGTCACATTCGCAGACCCGTCTTTATCAACAATAATATCAACGTCATATTGATGAATAATGTCACCCGCCGTTTCAGCGTAAGACACGCCAAAAATCCCACAACACAAACAAGCCGTCCACCCAAAAACCGCAACGACAAGCGACAAAATCAGCCTAAACTTTTTTATTTGATTTTTCATTCAAAGAGGATTTAAATAGAAACTTACTGGAATAGTAACATAAAACATCCCATAAAAACAAAAGTTAAAACCCGCAACATCTTCTTGTAACAATTCTCTTTTCATCCCTCAAGCACTCTGATATTATTTAAAGCACCCACTAGATGTAGTATGTTGGCCAAAAAATGGCTACTACATATGGAATAAACCTCATTCCTATGGGAAATGTCTCCTAAACCCTAACTTTTCATCCTATGTCACCCATCAAAAAAATAAAAAAGAGAAACGGCGCCATCGTGGATTTCGATCAAGCCAAAATAACCGAAGCGGTCTGGAAAGCTGCAAACTCTGTGGGTGGCGAAAAACATGAAGTCGCTGAACAAATATCAAACCAAATCGCGGCTGTTCTCGAAGTATTTTTCAAAGATGAAAACAATATCCCTACAGTCGAGCAAATTCAGGATTTGGTCGAAAAAATACTGATAGAGGGCGGACACGCAAAAACGGCAAAGGCATACATTATTTACCGCGAACAACACAAAAATATTCGCTCAAAACAGGAGGAACTCCTGAACGGAAAAACAACAAAACTGCCATTCAGCCTGAACGCATTGAAAGTTTTGGCCGGCAGATACTTGCAAAGAAATGAAAAAGGGGAAGTCTCGGAATCTCCGGAAGAAATGTTCATAAGAGTCGCGGGAGCGCTTGCAAACGTGGAAAAACAATACGGAAAAAGCGAAAAAGAAGTGGAGGAATTTGCGGAAAATTTCAGAGAAATGTTATACGATTTCAAATTCATCCCTGCGGGACGCACTCTCGCAAACGCAGGAGGAAAAACAAAACTCGTCGCAAACTGTATCGTTTTACACGCGGAAGACAGCATGCGCGGAATTTTTGACACACTACGAGACGCCGCCCTTCTTCAACAAGCCGGATCGGGACTCGGATTTCCGTGGCATCTGCTCAGACCTGCAGGCACACGCGCAAATGCAACGCAAGGAGTGGCATCAGGCCCGATTTCATTCATGAAGGCATATAACGAAGCATTCGGCGTCATCAAACAACAAGGCCGCCACGGCGCAAATATGGGAGTCATGCGAATAGACCACCCGGACATCCTTGAATTCATCGAATCAAAATGGGAAGAAGGCGCCTTGGTAAACTTCAATATTTCCGTCGCACTCACGGACGAATTCATGCAACAAGTCGAAAGTGGCTCAAAAGAGCCATGGATGTGCACATACAAAGAACAACCGATGAAACCGAGAAGAATCATCAGAAATAAAAGAGGCGCTTTCGTAGAAGCGATTGAGGAAACAATCACCGCTCCGGAATTGATGGATAAAATCATAAATTCCGCCTGGAGAAACGGTGAACCCGGAGTTTTATTCCCCGACGCCGCAAACAAAACAAACCCGATCCCCGTATTGGGAAGACTCGAAGCCACAAATCCATGCGGAGAACAATGGCTTCACGACGGAGATGTTTGTAATTTGGGCTCAATCAATTTGGCAAAATTTGTAAAAGACGGGAAAGTGGACGAAGAAAACTTGAAACATGTCGTAAGAATGGCCGTACGCCTACTCGACAACGTAATCGACATGTCGGAATTTCCGGTGGAAAAAATCAACAAAAGATTCAGAGACAACCGCAGAGTCGGACTTGGAATAATGGGATTCGCAGACATGCTCTATCAATTAAGAGTCCCCTATAACTCGGAACAAGGCTTCGCGACAGCCAAAAGAGTAATGCACCTCGTGAATACAACCGCACATGATTATTCCGAGCAAATGGCAAACGAAAAAGGCACATTCCCAAACTGGGAAATCTCGATTTTCGGACCGAAAGGAAAAAACAGAAAACAAAGAAACGCCGCTTTGACAACAGTCGCCCCGACAGGATCAATATCAATGCTCTTTGATTGCAGTTCCGGAGTGGAACCATTTTTCGCACTGGCATACCAAAAAGAAGTAATGAGCGGCCAAAAACTCATGTACATAAATTCGATATTGGAAGAAGAACTCAAGAAATTAAATCTTTACAGAGAAGACATCATCAAAGAAATCGAACGCACGGGTTCAATCCAACATATAAAAGAAATTCCGGAAGACACCAGAACAGTCTACGTCACAGCAATGGATATTTCCGCAGAGGACCACATAAAAATGCAAGCCGCATTCCAAAGCGAAGTAGACAACAGCATTTCAAAAACGATCAATTTCCCATACAGCGCAACACGCGAAGACGTCCGCCAGGGATATTTGCTCGCATGGAAATCAGGACTTAAGGGATGCACGGTTTACCGCGATGGAAGCCGAAAAGAACAAGTTTTAACAATCACAAAAGAAGAATCGAAAGAAACCACGATCGAAATCAGCGAAGAAACAGAACAAACTGAAACAACCCAACTAAAACAAAACTTCGAAGAAGTCATTCCCCCACCGATCGAAAATCCTCATGCCGATCACGATCACAGCCCACGCGCACACATGGCGTTAAGCAAAAATGAAATCATAAAAAGCCGAAAATGCCCCGAATGTTCATCCCCGATTCAAATTGCTGAAGGATGCATGTTGTGTTTAAGTTGTGGATTCTCAGCTTGCTCAGCGTAAATTCCGAACGCACAAAGAGTTTGACAAATTAGGCAAAACATTATAGTATTTTCGCTAAAAATATTAAATGTGAAATGCTCAACAACCCAGCTGAAAATCAAACCGAAACCCTGCAAACCGCTAAGCCGCAAGAAGATCAAGATGAGAATCAAGATGCCCTTTTCGGCGACACAAAAAAATCCGAACTCACTCAGTCGGAGATTGAAGCTGTTCAAAGAAGAGAAACTTCGATAGACGCGATTACAAACGAAAGAAATCGCAAAGCGCACAGAGCAAAAGAAGAACTTGCCAAACTTACATCCTCCTCGAATTTAAAAGAAACAGATCGGGTAATAAGCAGAGAAGAAGAACGGGAATATTCCGAAAGAATTCAAAAAACAAAAAGTGCTGAAAAAATGCAGACAATTTTGGACGAAATCACAAGACTTCCGGACGAGAGAAAAATACTCGAAAAAGACGACCCGCAACTCGAGGAATTAAAAGCGGAATTTGATGAATGTGTAGACGATAACGTTCAGTATATCGGGACAAAACAAGTCGACGGATTCAAAAAATGGTTCGAAGAACAAATGAACAAAAAACCTCAAGTAAAACATTTGAAAGACCTGATAAAAAGGCTTAAAGGAGAACAATCAACGGATTCGGGAGGACTTTATCCGCGCCGTGAAGAATACACCACGTTAAAAAATCTTTTCAAAAAATACGATTTAAAAGAACCGACGGATTCAAAATACATAGAAGAAGAAGGCTTAAAAGAACGCAAAGAATACAGAAAAAACGCTGAAACCATAGAAAATCATTTGATGAGAGTGAAAGAAACCGGATTTTATTCAAAAGAAGTTATTCAAGAAACAATGCAACAAGCGTTAACAGCGGATTCACCAAGCGCCCAAAAAGAAATAAAAACACAGCTGGACAAAATTTCAAGACTCGAATCTGAAGGCTTCACGCATCTGGACTCAAAAATCACGGTAGGAGGCATCACCATTAGAAAAATGAGCCAAAAAGGAAAAGACTTTTTGATAAATTACTACAAGACAATCGGTCTCGACGAAAGAGAAGAAAATGTGAGAATGTGGCCAAAATTCGTAGAAGATGAAGCGGAACTTGCGGAAGATTTATTGGAAATATACGAAGACCATCCGGAAGGATTCCGTCTCGCAATGGGAAGTTTCCAACATTTGACATTCGATGAAAAAGAAAAAGCCCTGAAAGAACACGAACGAATGGTAAAAGAAACCGCCGACAAAGAAGAACTCGAGAAAAAACTCACGATAAAAGCGGCCCACGGAGCCATCGATGAAGCCGCAAGAAAAGGCATAATCGCAAAAGGCGAGGAAAGGACTCAGGGAAAATACAAAGAATTTTTCGAAGACGATGAAAATTTCAAAAACCCGAAAACGGGAGAAGAAGGAGATTTGGGCGAGCTAAAAAAAGCCTATGCATTACTCATAAACCCGTCTCCAAACAGAAAATACAAAAATCTCGCGGCATACGAACAACAAAGAAAAGAATACCAAAAAGCGGTAAAAAAACTCGGAGAATATGACGACGACATGGAAGAAGAAGACCTCGCCGAATTACAAGCGGAGTTTGACGAATCGGGCTGGACGGACAGAGAAGACCTTCATGAAGATATCAAGAAAAAAGTCGAAAAAGCAAAAGAAAGACACGACAAAATGAAACGCCTGACAAAAGGAGCGGAGAAAAAAGACCTCGAAAAAAGAAAAAAGCCAAACAAAGAAGAAGGAGACGAAGAAGAAAAAGGCCCTTCATCGTCGGAAGCGGCGATAAAAGCCGCAAACAAACTTCTGATGGAAGAAAGACCTCTGGAAGCGCTGGAGATCATTACAAAATATTTAAAAAATGCCTCGGAAAAAAATCCGGACGCCGCAGATGATCCGAAAGCATTGTTCTGGCTCGAAAAAATAGCGGAATACATAAGAGAATTCGGAACCGGCAAAAAGAAAATCGAAGAATCATTTGAAGCAAAACTTGAAGAAGAAATACAAGAAGAAATGGAAGACGAAGAAACCAAGAGAGACATAGTGACGGAACAATTGGAAGAATTGAGTTTGGAAGGAACGGAAGAAAGCGAAAGACTCCACGGCGATAAAAAATCGGCAAAAGAAAGAGCGAAAGAAGAATCACTCAGCCGCACAGGGACTACATCCTTGGAAGCGCAACTGACAAAAGATTTCTACGAAAATTCCGATGAAGAATTTATTTTGGACGAAGAAGGAAAAGGAGAAGAAACAACGGAACTGCAATTCGACGACAAAGAATACGAAAAAGAAGAAGTGGTCGCGCTCAAAAAAGAGGTATACCACAAACAAGACAAATTGAGAGAACACCGCGGACTGGTTGACACCGTATTGAAAGACAAAGACGGGAAAGTAATCACAACAAAAGAAGCAAGAGCGATACAACAAAAAGACACAGACGCACTGGAAAAAGACATAACCGAAAGCATAGAAGAGAACATGAAAGCGAAAAAAGGCGAAGACGAAGCACAAGGCTTTACCTTAACCCAAGAAATCGCCGCAAAAAGAAAAGTAAAAACAATGCTCAATAAACGCCTCCACGAAAAATTAGAATCTGAGTACTAAGTTTTTCAGCATAAAAAATATCGCAAAAAAATAATAAACAAAAAATATCTCCGGCGTAAACCAGTTGATTTTGCAGTAAGCAAAAGGAACATGAGCAAAAACATCAACAAGAAAAAGAATAAATTTTAAAATCGCATATTCGAAAAACCCGAAAATCATTGCGGCCTTCAAAGAAAAAATCCCGACAAATAAAACAATAAAACCAAAAAACATCGCCATCGGAATAAGAGGCAAAACAAAAATATTCGCAATTGGAGATATGGCACTGAGATTTCCGAAATTAATCAAAATCACCGGCATCGTCAAAATCTGCGCGGAAATTGTCATCAAAAAAGCGCTTCTGAAGCCAAAAACATCAGGAATAAATTTTAAAAATTTCTCCAATATCGGATAAAAATAAACAATTCCGAACGTTGCACCAAAAGATAATTGGAAACCGATATCATCAAAAATAAGAGTCGGCAAAAATAAATTCATGATAAACGCCGCAAAAATAAGTCCTATAAAAGGCAAATACTGCCGACCCGAAAAAACAGCATAATAACTGACAATTCCCATCATCGCCGCCCTCACGCACGACGCAGAAAATCCTGTCAGACAAACAAACAAAACAATCAAAAAAATCATCGCAAAAAATTTGCCCTTCCTTCCCAAAAATCCAAAAAAATTCGAACAAAAAGCAATCAATATCGAAATATTATAACCGGAAACGGCAACAATATGGGTAAGCCCGGTCGCTTTAAAATTCTCAAGAATATCGTTACCAAGAACACTCTTTTTCCCTAAAATAAGCCCTTCAACAAAACCCGAATAAGGAGCCGGCAAAACATTTCTAAAAACAAAATCGATCCTGTCGCTCATAAAAGAAAAATATTCGGACAAAAATCCAAAATCAAAACTCCCATAATCCAAATGCAAAAAATATCTGAAAATCCCGCAAAAAAGTCCAAGGCAAACGCACAAAAAGACATACAAAAATTTGCCGCTGAAAGCCATAAAAAGGAACCTGAGCAAAAGAAAAACAATAATCGTCAAAAAAATAATTTCATTCCACTCCCCGTTCAAAAAGAAAAAACCAAAAATAATCCCGATCAGGAAATTACAGGCAAAAATCACAAACAGAAAAGATTTATAAACGTTATCACTCATATAATTATAAAACAGTTACGGAATAACCATACAAGTAAGACTTAAAATTTTCTTAAAAAAATCTTAAAATATTACACATGCAGCTCAAAAAAATATCAAAACTGTTAATAATTGCGATTGCGTTATCCAATTTCCTCTTACCGCAATCGGTATTCGCCTCTTTCCCTGATGTCCAAAGTTCCCACAAAAACTACACGGCAATCATATATCTCCAGGAAAACGGCATAATAAAGGGCTATTCGGACAACACATTCAAGCCGGACAATCTCGTAAATCGCGTGGAATTCCTGAAAATAATGATAGAGGGATCCGGAATAATCACGGACATATCAACAAAAACCCCGTTTAGCGACATAAACGACCAAGCTTGGTACGCCCCATACGTTAGAAAAGCCTACGATTCTGGCTGGATTCAGGGCTACGCGGACAACACATTCAAACCGTCACAAACAATCACAAAAGCGGAAGCGTTAAAAATCCTTGGAAAAGCGCAAAACTGGCAAATCCCGGAAACAGTCACAACCGCCCCGTTTTTGGACTCAAAACTGACAGACTGGTTCACGCCGTACGTCGAATTTGCAAAAGAAAAAGAACTGCTTGAAGAAACGGGAAGATTGTTTTTCCCGAATGAAGAAATGTCGCGCGCAAAAATCAGCGAAACTGTATACAGAAGCATAATAGAAGGACTTTCGATTCTCCCCGAAACCACCAAAAACCCCGCATCCGAAACCGTCGAAACACAGCCTGAGGCAAATCCAATCTCTCCCGTACCTGAAACTCAAACAAACGAAACAGCTCAAGAACAAGCGGAAATCCCCTCGAATTTTTACACAAACATTTCCCTCGATTCCTCAATCCCAAACACCTTTTATCAAAACGAACTCTACATAATAAAAGGCACCGTAACATCGGGTTCATACAAAGAAGCAACCGTCGCGATAAACAAAACAACTTTCACTGAATCGTTATCAAACAAAAGATTCGAAATCCCTGTCATTTTCAGAAATACAGGGAATTTTTCACTCGGAATTTTGCCGGGCACAAGCGGAAACACAAAAATTCAAACAATCTCTGTCCTACCGACACTCCCCTCCTCAACAAACAAAGACATTCCGCCATTGAAGCTCACACCCGAAATAATTTTTTCAAACGGAAAAACATCCGTAAATTTCCAAAATATTTCGTCAACAATTAAAAAATTAACGCTATCCCAAGGCACAAAATCGATTTCATACATCACCCGCCAAAACGAAAATGAGATATCAATATTCTACGAAGACTTTCAAAATTTCTCGGAATCATCAATTTCTTATTCACTCGAATCCGCAAAAATATCATCATCATCTCCACTGATAATCTCCTCTGAATTTTCAAAAAGTAATACGGAAACTTTCATTCCGACACTCCACGAATTCTCATTCATAGATGAAAACGCGACAGCATCTCCACCCGAAAAAATGGCTTCTCCTTCACAAATTTCCTTCACCGTCACAACCTCAACCGAGATAGATTTAGAAGGATATGTCACAAAACCGGACGGGTTTGTCGAAGAAATAAACTTGTCGAAAAATAACAACACTTACGCATATTCCTACACTCCAAAATCATCCGGAACATACATCGTGGAAGTAAATAATTCAGAAGGAATCGCGGTAGTGAATCATCCGGTCTATATCGGAAACGAAATTCCGATACTGCCGAATTTTTTCGACACTAATAAACGCGAATATTTCACGGGAACAGTCCAACTAGACAGCCTGAGGAACGAAATGCTCGACAAAATAAACAAAGCGAGAAGAGATCACGGCTTAAATGAAATCTCAATGTCGGACGAACTAAACACTTTAGCGCAACTTCATTCCGACGACATGGCGAAAAACAATTATTTTTCACACACGGATTTAAGCGGAAATTTGCCTGAAGACAGACGAAAAACCTTAGGCATCTCGACTCCGGTGGCGGAAAATTTGGCAAAAGATGTTTCCGTAAATTTTGCACACGAAGGCCTTATGCGCAGCGGGTCTCATCGCGAAAATATTTTGGAAGGAGAATGGACCCACGTCGGAATCGGCATCGCCAAGACACAAAACGACGGCGGATACCTACTCGTAACTCAGGAATTTTCGACAGACGAAATAACCTCTGAAGATTTGATTTCAATGAAAGAAAAACTCTTCACAAAAATAAACGAACAACGCGCGACAAACACAGTCCCCGCCCTTACCGCAGACGTAGGCCTCGACAACGCAAGCAAATACCTGAACGACAAAATCATAAAAGAAAACGCAACACTGACAAATCAGGTCTTTTCAGACACCCTGGATTCGTTTAACATAAGCGGGGCATCGGAAGCAATCGGCCGTTCATACAACATCTGGTCAACAATACTGGATTCAATACTAAACGACGAACCGACGCTTACCGCAGAAGATTGGCTCAAAATAGGAATAGACGTCCAAACGGACTCGGAAGGAATTATAAATATTTTGGTTATAATCAATAAATAAAAATGGATTTCGAAACAAGAAAAATAAGAACACGCCCGACATTAAGAGAAAAAATCTCGTCAAAAATATCCTCGGCGACAGAAAACAAAAGAATTAAAATAAATCTCCCCGTCCTGATCGCAATAACAATTATTTTGATTCTTTGCGTAGGGATAGCAAAAGCGGTTTCCGGCATAGACATGAGCCTGATTTTAAAAATAGCGGGAACCGATCTGAAAGAGGATTCTTACGGACACACAAACTTCTTACTTTTGGGATCAGGAGGCCTTAATCACGACGGCGGAACCCTCACCGACACCATGATAATAGCAAGCCTGGACAACGAAAATAAAACCGTGACCATGCTTTCAATCCCCAGAGATTTATGGGTAAAAGACAACGTCGTCGGAAATTCAAAAATAAACGAAGTCTACCTAAACGCAAAAGTGCATTACGAAAAAATAAACAAAATCCCTCCAAGAACCGAGGACCAAAAAACAAATCAACAAGCCATAGAACACCTGCGAACAAAAATAGAGGAAATTCTCGGAACCCCGATTCATTATTATTTATCGGCAAATTTTGACGCATTCACGGACCTTATAGACGCAATCGGCGGCGTGGACATATACGTTGAAACAGCAATTTACGACCCTCTATATCCGAAAGGAAAAACAACGGGATACGAAACATTTTCAATGCAAAAAGGGCTACAACACTTGGACGGAGAAACAGCGTTAAAATATGCGCGAAGCCGCGAAACAACATCCGATTTCGACAGATCAAAACGCCAACAACAGCTCATCATGGCCATAAAAGAAAGCGCACTAAAAACCGACGTTTTACTGAGTAAAGAAAAAATAGAAAACATTTTAGCGGTAATAAAATCAAACACAACAACCGACATAACCATCCAGGAAATATTGACACTGGGAAGCATAGCTAAAAATTATTCAAAAGACAGCATCATCACAAGGCTGATACACGACGACCCGACAAAATGCGGAGGATTTCTCTACACTCCGGAAAGATCATATTACGGAGGCGCATTCGTCCTCATCCCGGCGGGAGGATTTGACGTAATACATAAATACGCGGATTTGATTTTCGGATTTACCGCAATCGCAAAAGAAAACGCAAAAATACAAATATTAAACGGCACTCCTCTCGCAGGAATCGCAGGAGAAACAAAACAAATCCTCCAAAGATTTTGCCTGAACCTGTCAAGATTCGGAAATGCAAAAACGAAAAACATCACACAAACAACCTATTATTACAAAGAAAAACTGGACCAAGACGGCAAACCGATTGAATCAAGACCGATCACTTTGGACTTTCTGAAAAAACTTATTCCGGGAAAAGAAGTAAAAGGAATTCCGCAAGAATACATAGACCTCGGTTACACCGACTCAGACATAATTCTCGAAATCGGAACGGATTACACAAGTTCAAAAAATTACATGAAAGATCCGTTTTACAGCCTGACAATGCTAACTCCGGCCACACCGACACCGACAACCGATTCCACAACAACCGACTCAACAAATGCGCCTAAATAAATTCATCGCGGAAAATTCAAAATACTCCCGCAGAAAAGCGGATATTTTGATAAAAGACAGATTTGTCGTAATAAACGGCAAAACAGCTGATTCTCTAGGCATCCAAATAGATCCCGAAAAAGACATCGTGGAAATAAACGGCGAAAAAATAATTGTAAAAAAAGAAGAAAAAATATATCTCGCACTAAACAAACCGGCAGGTTTTATCACAACCCGCGAAGACAGACACGCAAAAAAAACCGTCATGGAACTTTTGCCGAAAATTGAAAATTTAAAACCGGTCGGCAGACTGGATAAAGACACGGAGGGGCTTCTGCTCTTCACAAACGACGGAAATTTTATTCTCAAACACACTCACCCGAGATACGATTGCAGAAAAAAATATCGCGCGATAATCGACGGATTTTTGACAGACGACGAAAAAGAAAAACTCGAAAAAGGAGTCCTCTTGGAAGAAAAAACAACATACCCCGCAAAAATACAAATACTAAAACGTGAAAAAAACGAGACCCGGCTCGAAATAGAAATACACGAAGGCCGCAACAGACAGGTGCGAAAAATGTTTGCAATGTTCCGCCACAATATGAAATACTTGCAAAGAATAGAAATAGGAAACATAAAACTCGGCAATTTGAAGCTGGGTGAATTCAGAAAACTAACGAAAGAAGAAATAAATGATAATATCTAGCATCTTAAGCCTGTACATAGCATCAATAATAAACCCCGATTTCGAGGCCGTTCCGTCGTACACAGACCCGGGATTCGCAAGCGTTTTAAACATAGATCTGGGAAATATTTTGGACACAAAATCCATACCGGTCAAAAAAAACACATATATTTCCCCGATAATCTCACCGAAAAGCGCAATTGCGATCGATAACGAGACAGGAGCCGTTTTATACGAAAAAAATGCTGACGAAAAATTGCCGATTGCAAGTATCACAAAACTGATGACAATTTTAGTAATACTGGACGAAAATGAATTGTCAGACACAGTCACCGTCTCATCAAATGCCTCATCCGCGGGAGGAAGCACGATGTTCCTACGCGCAGGCGAAAAAATCGCAGTGGAAAATTTAATCTACGGCGCACTGATCGGATCCTCCAATGACGCCGCGGTGGCACTGGCAGAATACAATGCAGGCTCCGCCTCAACATTCGTCGAAAAAATGAACAAAAAAGCAAAATCTTTAAACCTGACAAACACACATTTCTCAACCGCAAGCGGACTTGGAGACACCGACAATTACTCATCTGCAAGAGATCTTTCGCACCTCGCTCAACAAGTCTACAAAAACAAATTCATTCAACACGCGGCCCAGTTAAAAGAAATCGAAGTACTTTCCACCGACGGTTCCATAACACACAAAATCAAAACAACCAATGATCTTTTGGGCGGATATTTAAAAGTGAAAGGCTTAAAAACAGGCACCACGGACGCCGCCGGCCAATGTCTCGTAACAATAGCGGAAAACGACGCCGGCCATGAAATCACAACCGTACTTCTTCACAGCCCCGACAGATTCACAGAAGCAAAAGTGCTTATAGATTGGGTTTTCAGGGCATTCAATTGGTAAAAAATAATAAACAAAAATATGCTTTTATCTCAAAATCTCGAAAAATTTTCTCTGATATTCGGCTCAAGTGTAACGGGATTTTTGATCGCATTCATAATCGCTCCATGGTTCACAAGACTTCTCATTAGATTTAAAATCGGCAAACAGATCAGAGAAAACGCCATCTCCGGAGAAAAAGCAGAACTCTTCAACGCACTCCATTCGAAAAAATCAGGCACCCCGACGATGGGCGGACTTTTGATTTGGGGAACAGTTTTAGTCGTAATAATAATTTCAAGAATCGCATCGGGATTTGGAATATTCGACCGCTCACTTTTAAACAGAAAAGAAACATGGATCCCGATTTTCACGATAGTAACATGCGGAATTTTGGGCGCAATCGATGATTATCTGAACATCAAAGGAGTGGGAACAACAAAAGGAATTTCCGCAAAATTAAAAACTTTTTGGCTGATAGTTTTTAGTGCAATCGGAGGATGGTGGTTTTATTCAAAACTCGGATTTACCAGTATCTCAGTGCCGATTCCGGGCGTATCCCCGATAGAATTGGGATGGTGGTATATCCCGCTTTTCGTGTTCGTAATCAACGCAACAGCAAACTCCGTAAACTTCACGGACGGTTTGGACGGACTGGCAAGTGGCTTATTAATCATGTCCTTTGGCGCATTCGGAATAATAGCATTCGTAAAAGGAATGTTCATTTTGGCCGCGCTCTGCGGAGTAATCTGCGGAACCGTCTCGGCATTTTTATGGTTCAACGTACCACCGGCAAAATTTTACATGGGCGACACAGGCTCTCTCGCCCTCGGCGCAACACTCGGAGTTATCGCAATGCTCACAGACCAAACATTAATACTCCCTATCATCGGATTTATTTATGTTATTGAAACTCTGTCGGTAATCATTCAACTCTTTTCAAAAAAATTCTTCAAAAGAAAAGTTTTCAAAATCGCCCCGATTCACCACCACTTTGAACAAAGCGGCTGGGCCGAATTCACAGTCGTTATGCGCTTTTGGATAATCGGCGGAATAATGACCGCAATGGGCTTGGTTCTCGCTCTTTCCACATTGAAATAAAATTCGATAACGAAGGCTCGGCTTATTTTCCCATCAAAGGAGGAAGAACTTTATCTCCTTCCATTTTCACGCCATACTCCTCGGCATTTTTCTGCTCATCACTCCTGATTTCCGGAACAGCGGAAGTGGCAAGAGGCGCAACATCGCTCGCTTCCTCAGAAACAACATCGGAAACAACACCCGCGACATTTTCATCCACAACAACAATTTCCCCGCCCTCAACAACCTCAACCTCCGCAACAACATCTTTCAACTCACTATGAACCCCGAGCGCCGCGGTTTTTAAATCAACGATTTCTTCATTTGTATTTGTAACATTCTCGGCAAGCCCGATATCGCTGATAACTTTCTCGGCCAATTTATCTTTCACTTCCTGCTCGGCAGGCATTTCCTGAATAACATCTATAACATCCTTAACATCATTTTTGTATCACTCAAACGCCTTATCAAAAGCCTCTTCGTTCCCCTCCGCAACTACTTCCTGCGCATCGGAAAGTTTTCCCAAAGCATTGTCCATTTTTATCGCGACAAGATCCTCCGGCTGTAAATTCCCGAAAGTCTCCAAATCATCAAGTGTCACTTTTGCCTCATACAAAAGCGAATCCGGAAGAACAAAACTCAAATCTTTTTTCTGCGCCAAAACTTTATCACCGACATATTTATCAAGTTCCTCTCCGTACTTCGCATCCGTCACGGAAACATTTTTTGCAAAAGCATAAAAATCTTTTACATCAGTGGAAAATTTATCAATCGCATCAAGCGCTTTTTTCTTTTCATCATCCGAAGAATTGGCGGAAGAAAGAACCAATTGAGCGGCAATAAAATTTTTCTCGGACAAATCAAGATTTATTTTTTTCTGTTTTATATCGTCAAAAGTCAAAAATAAAATCGCATTTGCTTGTAGCGATTTTTCAAAAGAGACATTCTCCGGATTCCCGCCAACACTTTCAATTTTGGCTTCAATAAGCCTTTGTTCGGTATCGGCAAGATATTTTTTATCATCATCGAGATTTGTAGTCACCCAATCATCACTCTTTTCCATATTGCTCAAAACTCCGACACTGACATTTTTGTCGCTATCCATCGTAACTTTTTGCCCGCTCACAGCCTTGCTGACAGAAACTCCGGAAATATCAACAACATGATTAAAGACCTGCACGTCGGTTTTTTTATCATCGACAACAACATCAAAAGCCGCTTTCTTGGCGGTAACATAAAGCTCATTTGCCTCAACAGTAAAAGCGGAATGACTTTGCACAAGATTTAAAACACGACTCCAAAGCCTTCCCTCTTTCAGCGAAACCTCGACATAACTTTTCACACTGCTGTCCCCGACCTTCTCAAGTTTATTCAAAACAACAACAGTCCCTCTCGAAAGTCTGCTCATACTGTCATCAAAAAATTTAATAGCCGCATATCCGTCATCCCCCGTCACGACCTGATCCATTTCCTCAAGTTTCATATTCTCGGAAACAGGCATCACCTTGCCATCTCTCAAGACCGAGACAAAACCTTTGTAAGAATTTAAAACGGTAAAACTCTCGGCCCTCGCAACGGAAAAATCAAAACTCATAAAACTAAAAACGGAAAAAGACATCAAAACAGCAAGCGCTCCGGCAAAAACTTTTTTCTGCAAAGCGAAAAAATCCTCCCAGAAAAACCATTTCTGCTTCCTCTGCGAAATAACGGCAAAAATCGCCTCCTTAATCCTGGCCGCATCATAAAGACCAACATGCGTGTTTGAGGCTGCCTCCCTTAGCCTTTCCACCATTGGGTAGTCAAGGCGCATGAAAATACGATCCTTGAGTCGGGCTTTTGCCCGAGCATCCAAGGAAGGCACCGCAACCGCAGCGAGAATCTGCTCCACCCTGTCTGTTTCTTTTTCTGTTTCCATACTACCCTTTCAAACGAATTAAAATTTCATTTGTTACATCAAAGCTCATATTTCACACCCATTTGCTCAAATTCCTGTTTTAGAGCTTTTAAAGCGCGAAATTGAAGAATTCTGACACTTCCCTCGCTTTGTCCCAAAACCTCCGCAATTTCAGCATTCGACAAATCATTGATAAATTTATAAACCAAAATATCCTGATACCCTTTTTTTAATCGATCCAAAGCACTTTTTAAAACCTTCTGATCCAAATGTTTTTCAGTTTTTCGAAGAGGACTGTGTTCCCTGTCCAAATCCGGAATCGAAATATCCAAATCGAGAGAAATGCGATCCTTTGAGGCTCTGTAATAATCAACAACAACATTATGAGCAATCCTGAAAATCCACGACGAAAAATACGTGTCTTTTTTTTCTTTATAACTTTTTATATTTTCCCAAACTTTCAAAAAAACATTTTCCACAAGATCTTCGCTATCTCCGGTCCTCACCCTATAAAAAACATATCGATAAATCGCATCGATAAAAATATCGTAAAGCTCAGAAAACGCGTCATGGCCGCCATTTTTCACTTCCCGGACCAAAGCCTCGATCCTGTCTCTTTTTGAATTGATTTCGTTCATCCTATTTAAACCAGTTTATCAAATCTTTGATCCTGGAAACATAACCCCACTCATTATCATACCACGAAATAACTTTGATTTTGTTACCCATAAGCACCTTCGTACTGAGCAAATCAACGATGGAAGACCTGCTGTCTTTTCTGAAATCCACAGACACAACCTCTTCGGCGGTAGTCCCCAAAATCCCTTTCATTTCCCCATTTTCATATTTTTTAAACGCATCATTTATTTCTTGTACCGTCACATTTTTACCAAGATCCGCGACCAAATCGATACACGACACCGTCGGA
The DNA here is from genome assembly GCA_041663205.1 of Candidatus Altimarinota bacterium. Taxonomy (GTDB): domain Bacteria; phylum Patescibacteriota; class Gracilibacteria; order UBA1369; family LOWO2-01-FULL-3; genus UM-FILTER-38-24. The sequence continues at coordinate 73,779 of JBAZQZ010000001.1, read as the reverse complement.
ACAGGCACGCGGAAAGCCATTCCGTCAACTTTCCCCTCAAGCTCCGGAATCACTCTTGAAATCGCTTTCATAGCTCCGGTCGTCGTGGGAATTATGGATTCCGTCGTCGCGCGAGACCTTCTGAAATCCTCGGGATTTGAATTATCCAGCAAGTTTTGCGTAAAAGTAAACGCATGAATAGTCGTCACCAAAGAATAATTTACACCGAATTCTTTGTTCAAAACTTCCAAAACCGGCGCAAGACAATTTGTCGTACATGAAGCATTTGAAATCACTTTGTAGTCTGCAGGATTGTAATCATTTTCATTTACCCCGATCACAATATTTGGAATTTCTTTTTCCTTGCAAGGCGCAGTAATAAGCACTTTTTTCGCACCCGCACTCAAATGTTTTTGCGCATCCGCCATCGTCGTAAAATTTCCGGTCGACTCAATGACAATATCGATATCATGTTTCGCCCATGGCGTTTGCGCGGGATCTTTTATCTGATAAACATACGTTTTTTTGCCGTTAACAACCAAGTCGTTTCCATCGACTTTTATGTCCGCATCCAAAATCCCATATAAAGAATCGTACTTCAAAAGATACGCATGAGATTTGGCGTCAGACCTTGAATTTATCGCAACCACTTCCATATCATCGCGCCCGATAAGCTGTCTGTGAAGATCTCTTCCGATCCTTCCGTACCCGTTAATCGCAATTTTCACCGGCATAAAAATTTTTTGTTAAATTATAATTAATTATTTCGCGCTTTCATCAAGCATCTTCTGGAACTTTCCAATCATCTTCACGGCATCATTTTTCGGTCTTTTCCAAACATTTCTTCCAAAAATAAATCCGAAACAATTCGCATCGATACAAGCGTTTGCATTTTCAATCAAATCCTCATCACCGATTTCAGACCCGCCCGAAAACAGCACCGGCACGCCCTGCGCGGCTTCCACAACACGTTTTGCGCGTTCCCATTTTTGTTCTTTTGGAGAAAGTTCACAAAGCTTTTTTTCAAGTTTTCGATAATATTCCGGAATTTTCTCATTCTCAAAAAAGTCAGCCTTTGGCGCCACCGGCAAATTCGCTTTTATGATTGTCGCACCCATTTCCATCGCCATTCTCACCGCGGATTCAATCGCATAGCTGGTATCTTTTCCGCCCTTCGCCTCGATCGCGCTACCTCTGGGATAAGCCCAAACAATCAAAGGAAGATCAGCTTTTTCACATTCCCTTCTCACATTCGCCAATTGCGGCAAATCCTCATCTTGCCTTGGTGATCCGTAAAACATCGTGTATCCGACTGCGCTCGCCCCAAGTTTTACCGCATCCTCGACAAAAGAAGTATGCACGGAAAACGCATTATCTTGCGAAGGAATCGAAGTTTTCCCGTTCACTTTTAGAATAAGGGGAATTTTCCCCGCATACGCAGTCCAAAATCTCTTCGCAACACCATAATGAAAAACCACCGCATTGCATCCGGCCTCAATCGCAAGTTTCGCGATATAGTCGGGATTTCCGGCCTCCGGATTCGGATCAATATGGCGATTATCATGCTCAATAAACTGATCATACGGCAGAATAATAGTCTTCCCGCTTTCCCTCACAAACTCCTTCACATGCGAAAGTTCCCCCGCCGAATAATGCAAATTCTGAAAAAAACTTAAAGATTTATCCATATTTTTGAAAAATTAAATGCCCTTAAAACGCAAGCACTCTATCACAAAAAACTTCACTTTTCCATGAAATTTAGAAAACACATCCCCCTAGTTCTAAAATTTTCCTAAAATCTCAAAAACTGATGACAACCCCCAAACTGTTCATATATACTCCCCTCAGACGTTTCTATACGAAAACACTTCGCATAGAAACGAGTTGTAGGACATTAGTTTGCTGAAATTGTTTTGACATATCGCCCTTAAAAGCTTACATTAGCCCCCTTTAACAAAGCACATATGATTGCCCAAAATGACGCAGCGATATCTGTGATAGAACGGAACTTAGCCAGAGATGGTACGGCTGAGTTTTCTACCTACAAGGATTCCAAGGGGGAAACTCCAGAATCAGTGGTTAAAGATATGCAAAAAGTATTTGAGCTTTACAGAATAAAAGCAACTGTTCAATTTATAAGAGAAGAGGCGGGCGATATGTTTGGAAGGGTAACTTTGAGGGCAACAGCAAAATAACATCGTACAACAGCGCATATGCAGCTCGGCTTTTTTCGGCTGGCCATGCGGGGCACAGCCAAAAGCCTCGCCCAAATGCTCGCGCGGTATAGCACTTCGTGCTAACATTTTACCGCGCTTCGCACTTTGCATATGCGCGAAACATCAGCCGCCATATTTATTTTTTTACTTAATCTATATGCCAGAAACATTTCCACAGCAAAGCCCAGAAGAACGAGAAGTCGTTGACCCCGCGAATTTAAACTTCAATGAACTAAGCGCCGCCTACGAATTGGCACACACGACCTTCAGAGTAACAGAAGACGGGTTTGAAAGTATTGATGGAGATAAAATTGTAGTTAGGGAAGTCAATGGTGTTTATAAGGTAAGAAGGTTTCCTGATTCAACACGTAGGCAAAGTTTTCATCTTGAAGCCTTAAATGGTCCTCACAGCCACTTAATTAAAAACGGTACCACAAACAAAGAAGAACTAATGGCGGCTCTAAGAGCGATGATAGAAAAAACAGGTAATCGCATAATAGAGTAAAAAAATAACATACATCGCCTAACAACGGGGATGTAAATGCCACCCATCAATTACTATTAAAATCAAAACTATGAATCGTCAGCTCGCAAAACTTATAGAGGATTTAGAGGTTTCATTATTAAAACCCGAGGTCCGCAGATCGGCAGAAAAAATCAGTGAATTACTCGCTGATGACTTCGTTGAGTTTGGTATGTTCGGAAAAATCTACTCTAAGCAGGATTTCGTAGAGCTTTTGCCAAATTCAGAAGACGAAAAATTCGAACGATATAAAGCCTCCGATTTCAAAACAAGAGAAATAGCTCAAGATACGATACTTTTGACTTATAAAGCCTCTATCGAATTTCTAAAAACTAATGAAACAATTTGGACACTTCGTTGTTCAATTTGGCAAAAGCATGGTGATAACTGGCAAATGATTTTTCACCAAGGAACAGTAATAAAAGACGCAGGCAACAACATCCCCTAACAGCACCCATTCTCAAACATTGCCCAAAATATTCCTTTTTGCGTTAATGGTTCTCGGATTTATAATAATCCGAAACGTGATGAAAATTCGGGCCTCTTTAGCTTGACAGGCGTGATAAATTGCGGTACGGTAAGCTTGATTAATTTTTAAATTATGAATATCAATTCAGCAACGGAGCGTGCCTACTACGGCCTTCCTCCGAACGCAACAAAAGAACAACTCGCTGAAACTAAGCGCGCAATACCCGCAGCGATGGAGCGTGCCTACTACGGCCTTCCTCCGGACGCAACAGAAGAACAACTCGCTAAAGCTAAGAGCGCAGAATCCCTCAGAGGAAAAATTGAAAAATTTATTGATTTTTATTTTTAGCAGTTATCCCTAGCTCTACCTGCTCGCAATAGACGTTTCCCCGCTCAAATAAACAACGGTCTTGGGATTTCGCATTTTCGCAACGCGAGGAATTTCTTGAATATGCTTTAGCGAACGCGAATCTGAAAGCCTCATGTCCATCTGCTCGCCGTCTTTTACCAAAACTTGATGAGTATCCTCAAGTGAATTCAAAACGTACCCTTTCGTGACCTGTCTCGTAGAGAAAACAAGCGTAATCACCACCGCCAACGCCACAAAACTCACAAGCGAAAACATCAGGAAAAAAGACCCGAATTCCACGTTCGGGAAAAATTTCACTAAAAGATTTTTGATTCCTGACCTGTATGGTGTTCCTCTTGAGAGGATAAGTTGTGACATTTTTTTAGGAATAATGTAGGTATTTTATTGTGAGTTAGCTTTGAGGAAGCTCTCTCACTTTCTTGTAAACTCGTAATTTTGCGCTTCTGCTTCGTCTATTTTGCTCTATCTCTTCATCTGTCGGGACTATCGGCTTTCGCGTAATCGGTTCAAAAAATGGATCTCCGTAATTTCTGTAAATTGATTCTTCCATACTCACTTGCGGTTGCTGCAATTTCTTAAAAAATTGCTTCACAATGCGATCTTCGAGCGAGTGATATGAAATCACCGCAATCCTTCCACCAATCTCGAGCATTTCAGCGGCCTGATCGAGCGCATCAGTAAGCGCATTAAGCTCATCATTCACACATATTCGTAGCGCCTGAAAAACTCTCGTCGCAGGATGGATTTTTTCTTTCCACCGCTTCCCGACTCCCCCGCACACAACCTCTTCAATAAAAGTCGCAAGTTGCGATGTGGAAGTAAATTTTTCAATCTTTCTGTGAGTACAAATCTCTCGCGCAATCTTGCGGGCATACTTTTCCTCGCCATATTCATAGAAAACCTTCGCAAGCTCTTCCTCTTTCCATTCATTCACCACAATCTCTGCGGTAAGCGGGTTTCTTTCATCGAATCTCATATCGAGCGGTCCTTCATTCAGGAAAGAAAATCCCCTATTTGCATCATCTATATGTGGCGAGCTCAAGCCCAAATCAAACAAAATCGCATGAATCTTTTTGATTCCGATTCCGATAATCCTTTTTTTTAAGTAACGAAAATTGTCGCTAATATAGAAAACATTTTTAACTTCACCCTTCATAAACTCTTTAATCCTCTTTTTCGCTTCAATAAGATTCCTTTCATCTTGCTCAAACGCTATAAGTTTTCCGGTTTTTCCGACATTCTTGAGCAAAACCATAGCATGTCCACCAAGTCCGAGTGTCGCGTCCACCACGATTTCACCTTTCTTCAAATCCAACAACTTTTCAACATCATTTTTTAACACAGATACATGGCTGAATTTTGGCTTCATATAAAGGAATTCTCAATGTACTAATCAAACCTCTTGTTCAAAACTTGTGCACAACGAGTGTATAACTTTTTTACACTCCACTTCTTAAAAGATAATAGGAGGAATACCGCAGACAGTCAACAAAACATAGACAAACGGTTCAATAAAACTGAACAACAAACCCCAAGAATACACAAAAACACGCACCCCTAAGCCAAAACCACGCCCTGTAAAATAATATTGAACAAACTCCTGGATGTTGTGTAATTTTTTTGATCGGGACAACCAATCAAAAATTCACTTTTAAAACCCGACCAAAAAAAGCTAAAATAACTCCATGCCACCAGAACTAATAGTCTTTTTTACCTCAATGACGCCATTCGCGGACATAAAACTGTCCATTCCACTTGGAATGAAGCTGGGCCTTTCGGCTGTAACCGCATCACTTTTTTCACTCGCCGGCCTCATGACTGTATGCGCGATAGTTCTCGCACTCCTGGGCCCTTTTTCAAGATTCGCGATGAAACATTCAAAATTTTTAAACAAATATTTCACAAAACTTTTTGAAAAAACGCGAAAAGATCATTCGAGCAAAATACGAAAATACGGAGCCATTTTCCTGCCAATATTTGTGGCATCCCCGATTCCGGGAAGCGGAGCCGTCGGAGGCGCGGTACTGGCCTTCATTTTCGGCATAGAATACTTCAAAAGCCTCGCCCTGATATTCATCGGCGCCCTAATCCCGACAATTCTAATCACCCTGGGAGCAAAATCAGTCTTCGCGATCATCAAATTAATATTTTAGAATCACTCCGGAAAAAGCCTGCCTCCGTTTTTCAAACAATCCCGCCTGAAAGTACTCACGACTTGAGAAGGAATCACACTTCCAATAGCTCCTTTCACATCCTGAATAACAGGAGGCAACTCGCCGTCAAAAGCATCCACTTTGACACCAAAAGGCCACCCCCCAAAAAACCTCATCGATTCCCCTATTCCAATTCGAGCTTTTTTCTCCAAAAGATCAATAACTCCGGCATTACCGTCGGAACAAACCCTCATTTTTTCCCACCTGCCAATTTCCTTCAAAATTCCATCTCTTAATGCCGCCCTGAAATCAGCAAGAGAAACGCTCCCACTATTCACAAATTCAACACCGCGCCTCATCCAAAAATCCCCGTCGGAATTCTTCCCAAGAAAAAATCCGCTACCAATCGCCTGCAAACACACCTCCATCGGAGAAACAGGCGGCAATTCCAAATTATTTCTGAAAGAAATCGGAGTCCCGTCCACAATTTTCTCCACAAACGCACTCGCCATCTCGGCATTATCAACACCAACCGCCCCGACAGGCTCTCTCAAAGGATAAAGCTCATCCGGAATAGCCTGCCCCCTAAGATCAAACCTCCCGTAAATCTCCCGAAGAAGTGCCCTAGCCTCACCATTGTCAGCCATATTCCCCTTTACGGCGGAAACAAGCTCTTGGATCAAAGCACCCGGACTGTGGAATTCTCCGGTTCTATAAGCCAAATACCACCTGTCGCAAGGTTTGCGTTCAGCCCTGCCACCACAATTCTCCTCACTTGAAACACCCTCATCCTCACCCGCAAGCCGTAGTTCACCTCTCTGAGTTCCCATACAAAAAAATTAAAGGAGCTCAATATAACAACACCCACGAATTTTGTAAACAAAATTTTCCGTCACTCTTCCACCCGCTCTCGCCACCCTTGCCGTCTATCACGCCACAAAAACCTCGCCCTGCCTCAAAACAGTCGCCTTTCCGTTTTCAACTTTAACAACGGTGGACGGCTTCCTTTCGGGAATTTTGCCACCGTCAACAACAAAATCAATCAATTCCGCGGCCACCACCTTCCCCTCAGCCATCCCCACCACCGTACCACCAACCACCTCCCCTGTAACCACCGCATCAAACCCTTTAACTTTCCCATCCTCCCCTACCTCAACCTCATAAATCGGCTTCTCTCCCGACAAATTCGCGCTCGTCGTCACAAGAGGCCTTCCAAAAGCCTTCACCAAATTTGTTGAAAATTCGTCCGAAGAAACCCTCATTGAAACAAAGCCCTCCCCCTCATTAAAAAAATCCGGCAAAACGTGAAAACAAGCATCCTCCCCGTCAAAACTGAATTTTTTCGCATGACATTCCTCCCCGCTACAAACAACCTGCCGCGGAACGACGATAGAAAGCGCCCCCGGCCAAAACTTCTTCGCCAAATCCAGCGCAACTTCATCAAAAACCCCGTACCTCTGCGCCATTTCAATATCCGCCACCAAAATCGCCAAAGGCTTTTTCGCATCCCGCCCTTTCAATTTATACAATTTCTCAAGCGCCTTTTTATCAAACGGATCGCACGCAAAACCATAACAAGTCTCGGTAGGATGCAATACAATCCCGCCCTCCTTCAAAACCGAAACAGCTTTTTCTATAGTATTCATAAATCTTTAAGGTACTCCCATCAAAAACCTCGCCCGACCACTCTCGATTTCCCCGCACAAACAGCCCTAGTCCTCACACTCACAAGCGCCGCCTGAACATTCGTAACCCACAACTTGCCTTCTCTGCGCCATCTCTCAAGATTTGCCTCAGCAACATCAGGATACCTCTTCGCAAGCTCCACCGCAACATTCGCGACCGCACTTGAATTTTGAACACAAAAATCACCATCAATCGCACGAAGCATTTCTTCAAAAGTCACAGCCTCTCCATCGCGCAACCTCCAAAAAATCTCACCGGCTTTAGACTTGTCATCCTCTCTAACAAGCCCATCAAGAGGATGCAACACATCTTTCTCACTACATCGAGGAAGTCCCTCACCTGACATCATAGACATATATTTTAAAATTAAAAAAAACAGGAAAATTAAATACCACTTTTAAAAAAATCGGTCAATAAAAAATCAATAACTTCCCCGTATTTTTCCCGAGTTTTAACTTTGAAATACCCCGTTTCGCCCTCCATTACCTTTGTTTTCGCTTACTCAATAACAAATTCCGTCGACCGTGCACGAGTTCGTAGTCGACCATGCACGCATAAATAGTCCACCTTGCGCATAAATAGTCGCCCGTGCGCGATTTCGTGGTATTCCGTTTTCAGCATGCCTTTCTTCGCATCTCTATGTAGTCGGTGTCCGCGCTGTGCGCGATTTCGTGGTGTTCCGTTTTCAGCATGCCTTTTTTCGCATCTCTATGTAGTCGGTGTCGGTGCTGTGCTCATATTACTCGTATTATTTTATCCCGTTTTTAATCTTGAAATATACCGTGTCCGCGCTGTGCGCGAGCTCGTGATGCGCTTTGCAGAGTGGCGCGAGATAGTGTGGATTGTGGCTTGGTACAGCGGAAAATCTGCGGACGTGATGGATTTGAGTTGAAGGTTTTTGGCAATTTTGGACGGAACATTTTGTGCCGTGTTCAAGGTATAGGATTTTTTTGATGGAGACAGGGATGTGTCTTGATGGCTTGCCGTAGGGTTCTTGGCTGATTTCCTCTTTCTTCTGCGCGATTTCTTGTTCACGGGTTTGCAGAAATTCCATAAGTATTGTGTTTATGTCGAGGCCTTTTTGTTGAAGTTCGAGAAGTTTTTGCTGGACTTCGGGAGAAAGATTTAAAGTCGTTGATTCGAAAATTTTTGTTTGGGGTTCGTCCGCTTTTGAGTGGTTGCTTTTTGCATTTTTTGTGTCAAAACGCATCTGCCCGGGCAGACTTTTTGGGTCGAAAAGTGGCTCAAACAAGCCATTTTGTTTTTCATCTCTCACCAAAGTTTCAACAGCACTTTTTGATAAAATTTGCACCTGGTTTGCCAAGAATTTTTCATTTTCAGGTTTTGCGATCGAGACGATTCTGGCAAGTTTGTTTATACTCACTTTTCCGGCAACTAAAAGTGTTTTTAGCACCGGAGTTTCTTCAAATCTTTTTTCCAAATTCAAAACCAGTCTTGTCTGTTCTTCGCTTAGCCCTGCCAATTTTTTTGAAAATTCAAAAATGGAACAAAAACCTTTTTTCTCGTACAATTTTCTTTTGAAAACTTCCGGCAAAAGTCCTGTAAATCTTTGTCGCCAGATTCGCGTGCGTTCGCCGTATTCTTTGCAGAGATTGTATAAATTTTCGTCGGGGAGAGATGACAAATCGCGGGAGAAAGCCAAATCTTTTCTGCCGGATGGCCCGGGTGCTGACATAAAATTTTGTCCGATTGTTGCCGTGATAGTATTTTTTTGATTATTCATAGGATTATTTTTAAAGATGTTTTGTGCCCGAATATTAGCATCTGTAAGCCAAAATTTCAACTTTTTCGAGTAGCGAATTCTTAAAATGTGACGCGTAGTAAAACTCGATATTTTGGCTAAAGAAAGCCATGAAAGGCACTTGCTTGGGATAAAAAATATTGCACGGTACGCGCTGGCAACGCGCACTGGCAACACACGGCGATAACACGGTGTTTTTCGGCTAAAGAAAGGCACAAAACAACATTACTCAAGACAAAAAAACATTGCGTGATGCGCATCGAAGACACGACAAATTTCGGCTCAAAAAAGCGCTAAACCAGCACCGCGCTCACCAAGACTCACCCCAAAATACGTCTCAGGCAGATACAACACCATCAAGCTAAAAAGCCTATCTTCTTGAACTCAGCCCATTACTCCTTGACAGGTATTCTTTTATGGCGCATAATAGCACACTTTTAAATTTTTAATCAATTCTATGTCTGAAAGGCTAGATCAAATTTTGCCTCCACGAATAGAGAATATAACCCCTGCAAGGGAAATAGAGCAACAGGCTGGTATTCGTGAAAGAATAGCTAACATTGTTACCAAGGTAAGACAAAATATTGATCCCATTTTAATGATTGCGGGATGTGGCATCATCCTTGCGGGAGGATTAGCATCTCAAAATTCTCCTGCTATAGGCGTACCTTTGGCTGCTTCAGGGCTCGCTATTATTGCAACCGGAACCATTAGGGCAGGGATACGAAAAGATCGATCAATCAAAGATGAAAAAGATTTGGATAGAGAACTTTTTATTTTGGGTAAGAAGTTGGGGCATGCACATGCAATTTTTCAGCGCACTAATGAAAAAGATCCTCAATTGGGAAGTAGCGCTTCTGCAGTTATCCTAGGACAGGATACCTTATTGACCGCTAAACATGCAGTGGTTGATTCCGGCAAAGTTGAAGACAGTCATTTTTTTGTTATTACCCCGGGATTTCTTACCGCTGATTCTGGGCATAAGGGACATACCCTCACCTGTAGCCCTGATCGTGATCTTGCCATTATTAAGTTTTCGGAAAATTATTTTTCGGCTGATAATATCAAGGTTGCATCCACTCCGGTTAAAACAGGAGATAGAATTAGTTATCCCGGCAAAGATATCTCTGCCAATATTGGTTATGTTCGCCAAATTGATGATTCAGCCGGACATCGCAGATTTATTATTTCCTTATTGAAAAATGCAATTCCGGGGAATTCCGGCAGTTTATGCGCTAACATCAATGGAGAACTTATTGGTATTGTAAGTGGAATGATCGAAAAAGACGGCTCTAAATACATGATTGCAGAAGCTGTTTCCATGGAAGAACTTCAACCTTTGCTGGATGAAACTCAGGCAAAAATGGACGCTAAAAACACAGCGGCATAGTGTTTTGGTTAAGTTTACCCCAAAATATCCTTCATTCTTCCGCCTTTTTATGGTATAATACCCAGACACGAACACAAAGAAACACAAATAAAAAACAAAAATATGTCCGGAAACGGCAAAAACATCCCAGAATCAGGCAAAAAAGACGAAGAAGGATTACTCTCAGATGTAGGCAAATACCTAAAACCTTTCGCAAATCCAATCGCCTCGGGAGCAAACAGAGCAGCCGTTTTAAACGCAAACGAAGCCTCAACCCCGTGGAACACTTCGCGCATAGATGCGGCAAAAAAAGAAATGTCGCCGGAAATAAAAACAACGATAGGCCTCGTAAGAGAATCACTGGCAAAAGTAATTTTGGGAATAAAAATGGCAATAAAAATGCCGCTGAAACTCACCAATGAAATCGTCACAAACGTGGCCGCATTGCCGGTAAACATCGGTCGTTGGGCTTTGGACATCCTACGTTTCCCCCCAAGAATTCTGGTAACAGCAACCGACATTTTGGCCGAAAAAACATTCGGAAACTTATCAAAAGGAATCGCAAACATACGAAGCGGTGTCCACTCAAGACTGGACAGAATCGACGGATTGAACCTGAATCCATTCAAATCCTCAGGAAAAAACGGCGGCAACAACGCCCCAAAAAAAGCCCCCGCAAAAGCGGCACACTAATTTTATTCAGCCAACTTCACCTGATTTACCTCGGACAAATCACTTATCTTGTTCGCCTGCACAAATTCCGGCGAAACAGTATAGTAATAGTCTCCGATATACATTGCTCTATCAATATCCTTTTCCCCACACCAATAAGTCCCGCCCATCAGCATATCCTCCGCTCCCATCCAGTCATATCCGCACATAAAAGTCTTATTTTTGTATTCCTCGTCGGTATAATGCGAAATTCTTCCTTTGAGCTCAATGCCGTTTAAGCTGATATTGTAGACGTAAACTCCCTGGTAAGTTTCATCTCCGTAAGTACTTGCCTCGGTTTTGGGGTCATTTTTCACGCTCTCCGGAATCTCATACAAGCTCACGGGAAAAGCCAAAATTCCCTTATCCTTATCAAACAAAAGCGCCTTGTGGTCATAGAGCAAAGGGCTTGAAGTCCCACGATCTCCGATAGTCGTCTTGAATAATTCTTTCGGATTTTCAACATCCGAAACATCAAACATCGCGACTTTCATCCCTTGATACCATGCAAAATTATCCCCGCCCCATCCTTCGCCGGATTCCGCGTCCACAGCCTCTTTTCCAAATCCGATCAAATGATTTTCGTCATAAGGATGCAAGTAATCGCTATATCCCGGGATTTCCAATTTTCCAAGAATTTTCGGACTCTTCGGATCTTCCAAACCGATCACATAAAGCGGATCCGTATTTTTGAAAGTCACCATGTAAAGTCTGTTCCCGACAAACCTCGTAGAATAGATTCTTTCGCCCTTTGCAAGCCCCGTAAGCGCTCCAACAACATTCATTGCACTATCCAAAACATAGACATTGTTTTGAGATTTATTATTTTCGCTCCACATATCCCCCTTCGTCGTCGCAATTCTGAAATAATCCCCGTTTTCATCCATTGAAAATTGATTCAAAATCGTCCCGGGAACAGCTCCCGATCCCTGATACTTCACAACCGCCCCGTTCAACGAAAATTTATAAATATAAGTCTGCTCATCACTAACGCTGTCCAACCACCAACCATAATTACTATATCTTGGCTCGGCCAAATAAAGATTTTCCGTTGACGCATAAATGTTACTGCTTGAGCCCATAATCACCTGTTTTGAAATGCTTTTTGTCGCATCATCCACGGGAATTCCGGCAACAATCGCATAATTCATACTCGTGCGTCCGGGAACAAAATACACATCGCCACACCCGGCGACAGCTTTGATTTTCCCATCCTTGGAATCGGCATAATACGGCACAACGCCATTGTTTTTCTCATTTTCATCATATCCCCACGGCAAATAATACATGTACTGATTTGAAACCAAATAAACATTATTTCCGATTTTTCTCGAAGAATTATAATTTCCCTCAAACGCAAGTTCGCGAAGTTGTTTCACTTTTGTTTTATCGGAAATATCAAACACATAAATTTTTGTAAGATTCCCCGAAAGCGTGATTGTGTCGGACATAAACGTACCCCCGCTTTTTCCCTCAAGAAAGACATTTCCATTGTAAGAATTCCCGACGACAACAAGCCTGGTATCATCAACATACATTTCCGAAGGATAAAAACTTTCATCCGCAACAGACACTTTAGCAAGCTCTTTCAATCCGGCCGGCGGATAAGCATCCACGATTCTCACGGTATTCCCTTTCAACGTATAAACATATCTTCCGTCATTTTTCACAATATCAGCCTCATCAACCCCCTCAACCTGAACATTTGTTTCGGAATGTTCGGTACCTTTTGCAGAACCCATTTCCGCCCCGCCGTTAACAGTGGCGGCCTGCGGAGCAGCCTCGGGAGCGGCCGAATCGGACACGGATTCTTCGGACAACGAAGGCGCTATATCCCTCGTCATATTATCCATATAAAGATAATCCGGACCGTAATTATAACTGTTGTCTTCCATGTATTTTCTCATTTCCGAACAATCGGCGAATTTCTGAAGCCCCGCGGTCGATTCCGAAACAAGATCCCCGCTCGCAAGCGCGGCATAAGTGTTTGAGACCTTGTAAGTCACATCATCGGAAACTCTCCAGATGATTTCCGCCATATCGCCTCTTTTCAATTTATAATCAAAAGAAACAACAGTCGAAGGAATCGCCTCTTTCACCGAAAGTGCCTTCACGTAGCCCTCATACCAATTTTTGCTCGATCCGGTGGAAACACTGAGTTCAAGAATATTTGAAATAATTTTGCTGGCCTCCGCGAAATTTATCGTATCGGCGGGCCTGAAAGTACCATCGCTGTACCCGCTAACCCATCCCGCCAACGTCGCAGAACAAATATAAGGTGCAAACCATTCATTTTTAACATCCTTGTAACAATTTGATCCTTCCCAAGCCGTAACATCACTATCCGAAACTTTAGCCCCATCACCCGAAACTTCCTCTTTCACAATTTTGTCTTTCGCCTCCATCACAATTTTCAAAAACTCGGCCCTGTTTATCTCCTTATCCAAGCCAAAAGTCCCATCACTATACCCCTTCACAACGCCCTCATTCGCCAAAAAATAAACCGCCTTATAACTCATATCATCCTCTCTCATATCGGAAAAACTGGACCCGTAACCCGCGTCCTCCGCAGGCCCGGCAGACGAAATATCCGCAGTATAAAAAGAAAAAAGAGAAATCACCAATGCAAAAACAACAAACTTTACAACAAACGCCCTGCAAAAATTTCCGATATTCATAAGAAAATTTTTTAAAAAATACAGACTAAAATGTAGCGAAAACCGCCACACATAACTAAAACGAATAATACCAAACTTAGTTACCATTCTCAAGTTTTACAGGCAAAGAAATAATTTAAGAAAATTTTAACTTTTTTTAACATTTTTTTAATGTCACCCTGTTATAACAAGTAAGCATTTTGGGGTGGGGATGGCAGGTTTGCATTGACTAACTACGAATTAGTCGATACGGGTTCGATTCCCGACATCTCCACCACCAATTATGCAAAAGGCTCCCAACCGGGAGCCTTTTATGACAAGCTGCGTCGACTAACTACGAATACACACATTATACCACCACATAAATCTTTTTCAACTCTCCGTTCCTAAAAACAAACAACAGCAAACAGCACTACACCCCCTCAAAAGATTGATTTTTACAAACAAAAAAAGTACAATACGCCCTACTCAAAAAAACAATAACCACGATCAAAATGGACAAACAGACAGGACGTAGATTCCCTGAAAATCTATCTCCAGACCTAAAAAAACTCCTCGAGACCCTCAAGCCACTCCCTGTAACAAAAGAAGGACGCGATATATTATTGAGAACAAAAACCCTTGAGGACCTTCCCGTCCTTTGTCTCAGAACCGCACATCTGACCATGGGAGACAACACAAGATGGGGCGAAGCAAGACATAATATCAGTACAGCACTGGGGCTAGTGGGAAATCGCTACCTTACAAACCCAATAATAGACATGGCGATAGAAAGAGCATATGAAAAATTTGGATTTGTAGATTACGAAAAAATATTTGGAGAGCTGGCCGTAATAAGAAGCGAATACGGAGAAAGCCGAGAAAATCCCACCACCGTTTTAGCAAAAGAAACGGCAAGAAGAAGCCGTCGCGCACTATCACAATAAAAAAAGACCAATCTTATTTGCAAAAAGTTATAACTTTTGTTATAATTATAATACAAACAATAATTCGAACAATCATGGTAAAAACAATTGCAAAAAAAGATCTATATAGGAATCTGAAAACCGTAAGCGACGACGTAATGAAATACGGCATCGTTTATACCGTGTTGCAAAACAGCAAACCGGCATTCTGCATTACGCCGCTGGAAATGGCACATACAGAAAAAAAATATGAGAGGACGGACGTTAAAAATTTTATATTTGACAGCGCCGACAAAACAGAAAAAAATCTCGCAACAACTTATAAAAAACATTTATACAAATAATCATGAAAATACTGGACAGTTCTGTCATCATCTCAGTTTTCAGACAACAGGAAAAAAATCATAAAAAAGCCCTGCAAATTTTCATATCCAACGAGAAATTTCTAATTACGGAATATGTAATCGCCGAAGTTTTGACGGTTTTAAAAATGAGAGAAGGGCTTAAAATCGCGAACAGATGCTATGATTTCATATCAAACACAAAAGATATTGAGATAGTCCCGATCGAAAATATTATTTTCAATAAAGCCTTGTCATATTTTTCACAAAACAAAAATAATTTATCTTTCATCGACACAATCCTTCTCATCTTGAGCAAAGAAAATCAAATAGAACTCGTCAGTTTCGACAAGGATTTACAAAAAGCCATGTAAAAAGCACAAATCCCTGGTCCGCTCAGGCCTTCCTTGTTGACAAATTCACCCCTACGGCCTAGAATCTGAACAGCTTAATGTAGACCAAATTAGTATGAATAAAACTCATGGAGCATTGCATTTGACGCAACAAGTTGACTACGGAATTCTTATTCTTGCAACCCTTGCAAACACAGGAAAAGACCGTTCAGCCGCCAAAAAAGAGCCGATCAGCACGTCGATAAAACAAATCGCGGAAGAAAATAATTTGTCATTTTTATTTCTGCAAAAAATCGCACAAAAACTTTTGAAAGCAAAATTAATAAAATCAGAAAGAGGAAAATTCGGCGGATACAGACTCACAAAGACCCCTGAAAAAATCACACTAAAAGAAATAATCGAAGGACTCGAAGGCAGAATATCCGTAGTCCCATGCCTAAGAATAAACACAGCATGTTGCAAAAAAAACAAGAAATGCGCGATAAAAAATCAATTAAGCCTGATAAATAAAGAAATGGAAAATTTCTTTTTATCAAAAACTTTAGCCACATTTACGAAATAAATTATGACAACAAAATTATCAAAAAATTCACTCATCATAAAAAATCTTCATGTGCAAATCGAAGATAAAACAGTCCACGCCGAAGAAAAAGAAATCTTAAAGGGACTCGATTTGGGAATAAAAGAAGGCGAAATTCACGCGATAATGGGCCCGAACGGATCGGGGAAAAGCACTCTCTTAAACGCGTTGATGGGACATCCGAAATACAACATATCCGGCGGAACAATTGAAATAAAATCACACGAAAAAACAAAAAAACTAAACGACTTAAAGCCGGACGAGAGAGCAAACCTTGGCTTATTTATGGCCTTCCAACATCCCGTAGAAATCCCCGGACTTTCTTTTCTGCACATGCTGAAAACAATAAAAAATTTAAAAGATAAAGAAAGACAACCTCTCGAAAAACTTTTTGAAGAATTAAAAACGGAATTAAAAAAACTGGAAATCGATGAAAAGGCTTTGGAAAGAGGAATAAACGAAGGATTTTCCGGCGGGGAAAAAAAGAAACTCGAAATTTTCCAAATGAAAATATTAAAACCAAAATTTCTTTTATTGGATGAAATCGATTCCGGCCTCGACATCGACGCACTGAAAATCGTCGCGCAAAACATCAAAGAATATTTTAAAAAATATTCGCCCGCAATAATAATTGTGACTCATTACGCAAGAATCCTGAAATACATTTCTCCGCATCACGTACACATTTTATCGCATGGCAAAATAATCAAATCCGGCGGAAAATCACTCGCTCAAACTCTCGAAAAACATGGCTACAAAAATTAATACATTTTTCGCAAACTATAAATACGGATTTCACACGGACACAAAAAGTTCGCTCGTAATCCCGAAAGGATTGAACGAAAAAATTGTCAGACAAATTTCCGAAATAAAAGAGGAACCGAAATGGATGACGGACTTCAGGGTAAAAGCATACAAAGAATTCGTAAAAAAACCTCTGCCGAGTTTTGGGCCAAGCTTGGAGGAAATCGACTTGCAGGATATTCATTATTACATCCGCCCTCAAGACAAAACAAAAAATAAATGGGAAGATGTCCCGACGGAAATCAAAGAAACTTTCGACCGCCTCGGAATTCCGGAACACGAAAAAGAGATGCTCTCGGGAACAGGTGCACAATTCGAATCCGAAATGATTTATCACTCGATCAAAGATTCTCTAAGCAAAAAAGGTATAATTTTCGAATCAATCGACGCGGGCCTAAAAAAATATCCCGAACTTTTCAAAGAATATTTCGGAAAAATCGTACCATACACCGACAACAAATTTGCCGCATTAAATTCAGCGGTTTGGTCGGGAGGATCATTTATTTATATCCCGAAAAACACACATGTTGACCTTCCGCTCGAAGCATATTTCCGCATAAACACGGAAAGCATGGGCCAATTCGAAAGAACCCTCATCATCGTCGATGAAGGAAGTTTTTTGCACTACATGGAAGGCTGCACGGCCCCGATTTATTCAAAAGATTCGCTCCACGCCGCGGTCGTTGAAATCATCGTCAAAAAAAACGCGCACGTACAATACACAACCATCCAAAACTGGTCAAACAACATCTATAACCTGGTCACAAAACGCGCATTCGCCTACGAAAACGCGGAAATGATCTGGCTCGATTGCAACATCGGATCAAAAATCACAATGAAATATCCGGCGATATATTTGCTCGGCGACAACGCAAAAGGGGAAATCAAATCGCTCGCAATAGCGAAAGATCATCAATACCAGGACACGGGCGGAAAAATAATTCACGCCGCAAAAAACACAACATCAAAAATTATCGCAAAATCAATCAGCAAAGACCACGGAACCACAATATACAGAGGGCTCGTAAAAGCCACGAAATCAGCAAAAAACAGTTTCAATTATTCAAAATGCGACGCGCTGATTCTGGATAAAAACGCACGCTCCGACACAATTCCGAAAATCCAAATTGACGATTCGACGGCATCCGTCGCACACGAAGCATCGATTTTCAAAATCGACGACACTCAATTATTTTATTTAATGTCACGCGGAATTCCGCAAGACACAGCCATTTCCGAAATCGTCAACGGATTCGCAAATCCGATTATCAACGAACTTCCAACGCAATATGCGGTTGAATTAAAACGCCTGCTTCAAATCGAAACACAATAAATATGTCAAAAAATTTCTCACTCATCATCACCCCCGAAAAAGCAAAAAACCTTTTCCTGAAAAAATCGGAACCGATTATTGTAAACCTCGACAAACCTGACACCTTAGCCGAAATCCTCGTCATGATAAAAGGCGAAAAAAACGAGAAATATAATTTTGAAATAAAAATAATTCATTCCGCGCCGCACACAAAAAGCAGAATTTACATAAGAAGCGTCATGGAAGATTCCTCGTCCGTAAATTTTGCCGGAACCGCAAGAATAAACAAAAACGCGGATTTTTCGGACACGGATTTATCGCATCACACACTTTTACTTTCCGAAAATTCAAAAACTTTAACCGTTCCGGCGATGGAAATAATTTCAAATACGGCAAAAGCAAAACACGCCGCAACCATCGGCCGCATAAATAAAGAAATCCTGTTTTACCTGCAATCAAGAGGCATAAACGAGACTCAAGCAAAAAGATTAATTGCGGAAAATTTTCTAAAAGCGGATATTTATAAATTAGAAACATTAAAAAAATAATCATGCCAAAAATCGACCCGAAAAAAATCAAAAAACTATTCCCGATTTTCTCAAAAAAAGAAAATAAAAACTTGGTTTACCTCGACAACGCCGCAACCACGCAACGCCCGAAAGTGGTTATAGATGCGATAAAAGACTTCTACGAAACATGCAACTCAAACATCCATCGCGGCATTTACGACCTCTCCGAAAAAGCCACAAAAATGTACGAAGACACAAGAAAACACACTGCAAAATTCATCAACGCAAAATCTTTTGAAGAAATTATTTTCACAAAAAACACAACCGAATCGATAAACCTCCTCGCATACACTCTTAGCGACAACATGCTCAAAAAAGGCGACACGGTCATCACAACGGCACTCGAGCATCACGCAAATTTCGTCCCGTGGCAAACAATGGCGCGAAAAAAAGGATTCACACTTTCCGTTATTCCGGTAAAAGACGACTACACTCTCGACATGGTGGAATTTGAAAAATTAATCAAAGGAAAAAACATAAAATTAGTCTGCATTTCCGCAATGTCAAACGTAACCGGAACAATTCCGGATATCCAAAAAGTCATCAAACGCGCACACGAAGTCGGCGCACTCGTAATGATCGACGGAGCGCAGTCCATAGCCCACGAACATACCGACGTACAAAAAATGGATTGCGACTTTTTCGTATTTTCAAGTCACAAAATGTTCGGCCCTTTTGGAGTCGGCGTACTTTACGGGAAAAAACAATTGCTCGACAAATTACCACCATTCTTATACGGCGGCGACATGATAAAATCCGTCAAAGAAACCTGCACTCTTTTCAATGACACCCCGTGGAAATTCGAAGCCGGCACGCCAAGCGTCGCGGACGTGGTTGGATTTGATAAAGCAATGACATTCATAGAAAAACTGGGAATCGAAAACATAAAAAATTGCGAAATGTCCCTCGCAAAAAAAGCCGTTAAAATGCTACAAACACACAAACAAATAAAAATCATCAAACCAAAAAATCTCGAAGAATCCGGCCCTGTAATTTCTTTTGTAATAGATGAAATTCACCCGCACGACATCGCGGAAGTTTTCAACAAAGAAGGCATCGCGATCCGCGCCGGCCATCACTGCAATCAGCCGTTAATGTCACGCCTCGGCATCCCCGCAACAGCCCGAATCAGCTTCTCGATTTACAACACTGAAGACGACATAAACCGCACGGACCTCGCCCTAAAAAAACTTTTTAAAATTTTCGCAAAATAGCAAAACAACATGTCAGACATTTACTCGGAAATAATTTTGGACCACTACAAAAATCCTCACAACAAAGGACATCTTAAAAATGCCACGCACAAGGCCGAGGAAGACAATCCGCTCTGCGGCGACAGAATAAAAATTTACATAAAAATTTCCGACAAAAAAACTTGCACCGCGAAAGCGACTCAAATCATCGAAGACATTTCCTTCGAAGGAGAAGGCTGTGCGATAAGCCAAGCCGCCGCATCAATGCTCACCGAATTCCTCAAAGGCAAAAAGGTAGCTCAAGCAAAAAAAATAACCCCGGAACAAGTCTACGCTCTCCTGAAAATCGAAATCTCCCCGACCCGTTCAAAATGCGCACTCTTGGCCGCAAAAACCATCAAATCCGCACTTTCTTAATTGCAAAAAACACGACCAAGCCGCCAAAAACAACGGCGATCCAAAAAGAAAAATAACTGTACCAAGGCCGAATATTTGAAGGCTCAAAAGTCTCTACTTTGCCATTCCCGTTTCCATCGACAGCCTTCACGTAAACATAGCTCGAAAGATTTTGATCCTTAAGGACATAAGGGCTTTCCGCCTCGCTCCAAGCCCCGTCAGAATACCCCTCTAAAAGACTTTCATAAACCTCATAATGATCAACACCACTATCATTATCCTTGGCGTCAAAAGCCAAAAACCACTTCCCCTCGGAAATATTTTCATCCTTCGAAAGAACCAGCGCAAACTTATCGGGAGCCAAAACATCCATGGAATTCGGTGAACTTTTCTTGACCATCGTCCCTCCGGAAGAAACCCCGACTGCGGAAATATTCAACGACAAAACATTCGAAGACACATTCATTTTAGTGGCATCTCCGTCATTCAAATACGCCTTTCCGTCCGAAATTTTTATATATCCCGTCCCCGCTTTTTTCGCCGAAAAAATAATCGAAAACATTTTCCCGGGCTTATATCCGCCATAATAAGGACTTAAAACCCCCTTATACCCGTTCGGAATAATATAAGAAAAATTGATCCCCCCCAAAAAACCACCCGCCCCCCCCGAAACCACAGGCTTCTCAACCCACTTTCCGACAATCGAATTTCCGTCTTTTATTTCCACAACAGAAAAAACATTCGACGAAAAATCCACTTTCCCCTGCATCGCATTTATGTCTTTCCCCTGCGCATCAACCTTGAAAAAAACCTCGAATTGATCGTTCACGGAAAACTCTTTTTTAAACAACGTGACCTCTACACTCACCGCAAAAACACTGGAAGAAACCATCGCAAAAAAGACCCAGAATCCACAAATTTTTAGAACATTTTTTATCATAAAAATACTTTTATTATCTCGTCCAATAAAAAGCCATCATACTGAAATCGGCCAAATCAACCTTGTTATCCCCGTTAAAATCAAACCTCTTTTCCACGGCTTTCTTAAGCGGTTTTTTATACCACTTCAACTCGATAAAAAAATCCAAAATATCCACCTTGCAATCCTTGTTCAAATCAACTTTTTGCGAACATTTGGACGAAGTCGCAGACAAAGAAATTCTATCCATTATTTGAAATTCAACCTCCTTGCCAAACAACGAAAAAACCCCTCCAAAGAGCGATCTCGCACTAACGAAATATCCACCATACCCGAAAACATCAGCCGTCGGGACATATTCAAAATACCCACTCGAATCCGACAAAACCTGTTTGGAAAAACTTTTCAGCGCACCGTCAAAAGAATTCACGACCACATAAACGGGAGCATTCGGCACACCGTATCCGCTAAACACAATTTTCTCTTTGATGCCATACATCACCTTATCGACACTGACAGTCGGCGGAACAAAAATATTCGAAACATTTGTAATCGAAGAACTCGGAACATCAATCAAAAAAGAAACACTTTTCGAAAAATTTCCTTTTATATCCTTCGCATAAACGGAAAAATTATGAATCCCCGAAGAAATTCCGTAAACATTATATGAAAACCAACCGCTTGCGGCGGAATCAAAAACCGCCACACTCTGAGCATCGCTCTCGACATAAACTTTTGCTCCGGAATACGCATACCCCGAAAAACTGACATAAGGAATAACCCTGCTCCCACTATCACCGTCACCGGAAGAAGAATAAGAATGCCCCTCCACCGTCGCAGAAACAGTAACCGTCGCCGATTCCTCCGCAAAAGCCGTTCCCACGAAAAACGCGAACAGAACCACACACAAAACTATCCGGCTTATCTTTTTTATTCTCATAAAATTTATTTCCTTAACCTTCTATTTCCGCCCGTAGCCTGCGCAATAATCCACTTATTGTATTTTCTTACAAACACCCTCAACACCGTAAACGCAACCAACAAAATCACAATCAGAACAATCATCAACTGCCATGGCAAAACAAAAAACACAAAACTGTCCGAAACCGTTTTTCCCTCAGCCCCAAACGCCAAATCAAGATTCGCGATATACATTCCCATCGCAAAATTTTTCCATTGATAAGAAACCGTCTCAAAAAACCTTCCGACAAAATTGCTTTCAACTTTCGCCCCGTCCGAAGCCAAAGCCTCCTCTCCGCTCTCAACCACTTTTTTCCCTTCCCACGTCGCCTCAAACCTCCTCACGCTCCCCGGCAAAACATTCCCGTCATTTTTATTTGCCGAAAATTTAGTCTTTGTGAACCAAAGCATATTTTTGATAACCACGTCTCCAAGCGGTTTTATCCTGTCTCCTCCGCCATTTTGAAATCTGTAAGCAAATGTAACCGGCAAAGAATTAAAAAATCTCGCATCATCTTTCGTCCCGAATCCAAGCAAATTTCCGCCCTCTCTGACTTCTCCGTTCACCGTCAACAAAACCAAAATTCCCGTCTTCGCTCCGATGGAAACAGCAGTTTCACCACTGCTCGCCGGCGGCTGAGTCCCCCAAAAAATCGCCGCAAAATACCCGCCCGGCTCCGCATCTTTCGGAATAGTCACCGTAAAAGGCATTTTGATATATTTCCCCGGTTCCAAAGTGATGCTCTCTTTATCAGTCCTCATCCACGCCGCCAGTCCGTTATCCCCCGGCACAAAATTCGGCGTCCCCTCCTCCCCGTTCGCCTCAAAATTCTCATACGAAGGATAAAACGTAATCGCCCCTTTCTGCTCATTCTTCAGCTCAAACTCCGCCGTCACCGTCTCCCCCGGATTCCCCTTTATCTCAACCTTCGTCGGCGCAACCGTAAGCGCACTTACATCAAAAGAAACAATCAAAACCGCCAACACCACCCCCACCACTGAAAACAAAATCTTTTTCATAACCGTAAAATAGCAAAATTAACTAAAACATTCCAGTAGCAACATAAGTAAGAGCAGTAGAGTAACTGGCCGCCACAGTATCATCAGCAATATTAGCCATATAGTATATATTGTAAGTATCATCGTCATCACCCGAATTAGACGCAATTTCACTAAGCCCACTAACTCCATTGTAAGCATACTTTGGAGTAACATCATTATAGGGAGCTGATGCAGTACCTGTCCCGGAAGCAACACCAACTCTCATACCAAATTCCTCAGTCCCAACAGTGGGAACAACCTCGGTCCCCCCGATCGCATCTATATTATTTCCACCATTAGTCAACGTCGCCCCTGTAACCGCCAAACTATACCCACTGGTAGCAGAAGTATTCACCTCCACCGTATGAGAAATTTGTTCACTTTCGCTTCCGGACGCACCTGCATACTTGGTATGCAAAAGACTCAGCGCCCCAAAAGTAACTGTAGTACTACTAATAGTGAGCGTCAATGTTTCAACCGCATTAACTGTAGCCGTCACATCAACGTCCGGGTCAGTAACTACCGCAACAGCCATATCCCCCGTATCCCCAAACGTTCCCGCCACATCAATATAATAGGTTCCAAGAGTAGAATTAACAATTTTATTAGTACCACCAGCATTTACTCCTATCTCTATTGTAACCAAATCACCTTCAGCAATATCACCATTAGCGGCATTTGAAGGATGAGTAAACGTCATAGTTTGCCCAGATATTACAAAACCCCACGCACTATCAGTAGCCGCCCCGGCCGCAAGAGTTTTATCAACAAGAGCCCCAGGATTAGCACCACTGGCCAAATCAACATCTCCCACAGCTATAGCCCCGGGAGTAGAACCGGAAAGACTAAAACCGGCATCAAACGTAACCACTATAGTATCAGTAACATCTCCAGCCCCAGTCGAAGTCACAAAACCTATTGTATGATTAGCCGCAGTACTAGCCTTATTTGTACTAAGAGTGTCCGAAACAGCCGTCAACGCCGCCGCCCCGGCCTCAAATCTCTCCACCACCGGCACGCCCACAAAGAAAACTAGCGCAAACACCAAAAATGAAACAAAAACATCTTCAAACTTATTCAAAATAGACATAGGAATGATTTTAAGAACTATATGAACGCGCCGCCCTGGCGCAAAACTTAAAAAAAGTATAGCCCTACTACGAGAAAAATCTACAAGCAAGCAAAAAAACGACTATCCAAATTTTAAAAATAAAGGATAATTTCAAAATCCCACCATCCCAAAACATCTCGGTATCCCTAAAACGTTCCGGTCACAATATAGGTCAAATCTGTTGTATAACTCCCCGCCTCCGTATCGTCAGCGATATTCGCCAAATAATGCAGATAAAAAGTCGTGGAAATATCGCATCCGCTTGAACACCCCCCGATTTCATCGGGAATATTAGCTCCCGCCCCATAAAAAAACTCATCATCGCCGGCTCCACCGTCATAATCACTGTCCACCACCCCGCCCCCATTCAAATTTTCAACCCATATTCCAAACTGCTCATCCCCCGGCGAAGAAACCGCGGGACTTCCTGTAATCGCGGAAATACTCGTAGACCCGTCCCTTTCCAAGGTCGCCCCCCTCACTGTCAAAGAATACATCCCGCTTGAAGAAATATTAAAATTATGAGCGCCATTGTCCGGATCAACACTTTGCCCCGTGCTTGAATCCGCAAATCTCGGAGCCAAAAAACTCAAACCCCCGAAAACCGCAGCATTTCCGGACATATTGACAGTCAAAGTCTGCTCATCCGGCGCAAGTACCATAGTCGGATAATAACTGTACGTACCCAAAGCCGTCCCGTCCGACTCCACCATTCTAAAACAATAAGCCTCATCCTCGCTCATCCCGTAATCATAAAGCGCAAAATCCCACAAACCGTCCTCGCCGTTTCCTATCGCGGCCACGGAATTTGTAAAATTATTGGACTCTTCATATGTCTGATTATTCACATCGTCGCCTCCGTGAGAAGGATCAGTCATACCACCAATCAGAGAAGCCCCGTCCGCCGGCGTCGTATTATTCTTCCACGCAATAGCCGTACTGCCGCTCACGTCCGTCCATGTCGCCGGAGTACCTCCCGAAGGAGACGCGCAACTTCCCGCCCCCATTCCAACAAGCTGCAATTTTCCGGTAAACCTACTAGACTCCACATCGTTTCTATCCACATGCATAAGCATTCTCAATCTGAAAGGATCCCCGGGCGCAGCCAGAAGTCCGTCATTATTAGGATCCGCCAAAACACTTCCAACATCAGTACTATCATCATTCTCAAAAAACCTGTGTCCCGACTGAGTATAAACCGGCTCCATATAAAATTGCATTGCATAACTATCAGACAAAAATGCTTGATTATACCCCCTCTGAAGCCCGTCACCTCCATCATCATCCTCTATTCCGACTGTCGCGGTAGCGCCATAATCATAAGTTGAAAGCCCGAAAACCGTATCTTGATATTGAAAAGTGATTTTATCCCCATTTTCATACAAAATAATTTGAAAAGTGACATACCCGCCCGAATAGGACCAATGATTAAGCCCAAGCCAAGAAACAACAAGCGAATCCCCATCCCCGTAATACTTTATATCTCCGGCCGTATAGAGATCATCCCAAAACGGAGCAATGATATTATCCGGATCGGTCGCACTCGGAATACTTGAATTGGCGTCTGTGCAACTTCCGGAAGTAAAAGTGATATACCCGTTATTGCAAATATAAAATTGCGTATAATCATTTCCATAATAAGTAAAAGTAAAACCTACATTATAAGGCCCATACATAGAACTATCCCCAAGCGTCCCCACCGAAGTCCCCGAAGAAGAAATATCATTCCAACTATAAGTAACATTTTCAAAAAAATACCCGTAAGTATCCGGCCCCTCGTAAATCGTCACAGACGGATAAACGGTATAATCGGAAATCGCCTCATCGGCATTCGTCACGATCCTCAAACAATAAGTCTCCCCGGGCGCGCCATTTTTGTCATACAATGAAAAATCCCATTTCCCGTCTTGCCCTTCCAGAATATCCCCCTCGGAATTTGAAAAATCATTTGCCTCTTCGTAAGTCTGATTCACAATAGTATCGGTACTATGAGTCGGATCGCTCACATTTCCAGTTAAAGCAGAACCATCCGTCGGAGTGGCATTATCATAAAAAGAAATATGCGTGGAAGTCGTCACCTCCGTCCAACTCGCCGGCGTGCCTCCGGCCGGAGAAGCACAAGTCCCGCCTCCAGGATCCACATATTGCAACGTAAAATTCGCATCATCCTGCAAAGCATCGGCATCGTCCACATGCAAAAGCATCCTCAACCGAAAATCCTGTCCGGACTCGGTCAACTCCGCCTCCGTATTCAGCGCCGCCAACACGCTCCCGACATCGGTACTGTTGGCATTATCAAAAAATCTGTATCCGGACTGCGTAAATGTCGGCGGGGGAGGGAGCCCGATCAATATCGCAAGCTCATCACTCAAACTGGCTAACCGATAAGAATATTCAAGCCCGATACTACTATCGGAATTTTCCATTCCGACAGTCGCGTAAGCCCCATAATCGTACCCCTCAGTCCCAAAATAAGCATCCAAATACTGAAAAACAATAACATCCGTCGTTTTATTCATTATTACCTGAAAAGTAACATTTCCGGACGCACTCCACCGTGTAATTCCAAGCCAAGAAACAATGACCCTATCAGTCTCCACCTGATAACGTATATCCGTTGAAGTATTAAAATCATCCCAAAAGGGAGCAATAAAATTATGAGGATACCCGTTCGCGGGATCAATATCCTCGCTATTGTAAGCACAAGAATCATTAAACGCTACATATCCGTTATTGCAAATGTAAAAACTCGTATAGCCACTCCCGTAAAAATTAAAGGTAAAACCAAAATTATAAGGCCCGTAAGAATTATCATCCCCACGACTCCCCACCGAAGTTCCCGAAGAAGAAATATCCACCCAGCTATATGGAGGCCCCCCCATCTCATTACTGTCTATAAAAGTATACCCGAAAGCATCCGGCCCACCCGTCGCCGCGTACGCCACATTAAAATCGCCACCATCACGCCCAGCAGTTCCAAGATCTATCACCTTATCAAATCTAAAATTTTCCCCGGCATTAGAAAACACCATCAAAAACAGTACCACAAAAACCCGTATTTTAAGCCAAAAACTCCCCATCTCATTTTGTTATTAAATTAAACTGGCAAATAGTCCCGGAAACATTTCCACCCGCCAAAATATCCCCCGAAATATAATTATCACTTTCAAGATAAAAAATCGGAACATTAAAAGATCCCTTCTGCGCGCCAACAGAAACATTTACCCTCACATCGGCAATCACGGTGTCCGAATTTTCACCGGTACCGCTCAAAACTCCATCTTCATTTTCATCAGTCAAAAAACTCACTTCAACCCCGGAAGGCAAATCCCCGACCTTCAAAGAAAAAAACTTTTCAGCCGAAGACTTTTTCAAAGATACCTGAAAAATTTTCGTCTCGCCTTCAAGAGCCTGCACCTCAAAAGACTCAAAACTACACGAATGCAGAGCATTCGGATTAATCAAATTATTCAGAGATTCTTCCTCGGCAGTTTCAACAGAATTCACGGGCTGAATAACTATTATTTCAGCATTCTTCTGCCGATTTTCCTTTTCAATCAAAAGTTCTTCCGTAAGCTCCATAATCCCTTCCTCTCCACCACCACCCACGGCCTCCTCCTCTCCGATTTCCCCGGCACCAAGCACATCCGCACCCCCAACCTCCGCAACCCCGGCATCCTCACCGTCAATAACCACATCACCCAAAACCTCCTCCTCGCACTCCGAAACCGTCCCCACTCCGTCATTCAAAATATCATCAATCGTAAGATCCGCCATACAATCCACGCTCTCGTCTTCCGCTCCGCTATCCCCAATCTCACCATCACTCACTCCACCCTCTACCACCTCACCACCCTCCAAAACTTCCACTTCCTCCGAAACCTCACCTCCAATTTCTTCAACCTCCTCTCCCTCCTGAGAAATTCCCCCTATCCCTTCATTCAAAATATCATCAATGGTCAGCGGTTCTTCCACCACATCACCTTCCACCAACACTTCGCCCACCACATCACCTCCCTCTACACCCACACCCTCCTCAAAACTCCCTACCACTTCCTCCGCACTTTCCTCCACAACCTCCACAACACTCTCTACAACTTCGCTCGCACTTTCCCCGCTCTCCCCAACACTTTCTCCCACCACCTCCTCCGCCAAAGTATTCAATCTCAAAAAACCACTGCTAAAAAGCAGTAAAAATACGATAAAACCAAGCAATCTGACGCGCTTTTTTGCCATATTACAAAACAAATTTCATAGGAATACCCACCCCCAAATTTACCCTAAAATTCACACTCTATCAATTGCAAAATTCCTACCTCCCCTCCCTCACTTTCTCAAGCGCGCTGTTTTCGACATCCTGAAATTTCAAAAACGCGTCAAACAAAATCTTGTTCTTTTCAGGCATTGAAAAAGACGCGACAAAATGTTTCAAAACCTGCATTGCGTCCTTCAACATAACGTAATTTTTTTCATAATCACCCGTCAAAATCCCGGAATCCTTAGCCGCTTTATAATAATTCGTATCAACAAAATTTATGAATTTTCCCGGACTGAAGAAAAACGCATAAAACAAATCTTCCCCGTCTTCAAAAACCTCCGAAATCTCCTTGTCCTTCCCGACAATATTTTCCCCGTAAACCTTGTTAAACTCGGGATAAAGCGCAAAAGTAAAAACATTATCGCCGGTAAGTCCGTAATAAATTTCAATTTTCATTTTTTTGATATCAACCCCGGGAATCATCTGAAACCCCGCGAGCATCTCGTCCGGAACAGCACTGAAATCGACATAAAGTTTATTCAGCCCGCCCCCGTTCACAACGTTTACATCTTTTTTGAAAGCGCCCGTCACGCCGACCATTTCATCAAACTCTTTTATAACGGTATCGATATACGCATCAGCCACGCTCCCCAACTTTTTCGCCGCACTCGAATATTGCTCATCAACATCGAGATAAAAAGAAATCGTCGGATATTTTTCCCCGCTGTCTCCGACCGCAAAAGCAAATTGCGACCCAAAAATTCCGCGCACCTCCTCGGCGGAAATTCCCGAAAATTCCGTCACAAAACTTTCGACATATCGTCCTATATTTTGCATTTCCAAATACAAAAAGGGATTCTCAAGAGGAATTTTATTTAAAAGCGACAACTTCTTCCCGAAATACGGCAAACTCTCGGCAACAACAGTTTCATCGTCGGACAAATTCGCAAACCCGTCGAAACCGAAACCGTCCTCCTCCGCAACAAATTTAAAATAAAAATATCCCAAATTCCCGTTCGAATTTTTCGAAAAATTCGAAGAATTTTCATTCATGGAAAATCCCGTCCCCTCTTTAAATCTCTTCAATGCACTCTCAACTTCTGCCTGCGTAGAGGCAAAAACAAACAACTCCCCATCGTTCCCGTAAAAAAGATTCTCAGGCTTGGCCTTCTCAAAAATATTTTTCATCTTCGACTCCTCCTCGGTATAAACAGCATACACGCTCCCACCTCCCGACAAATCACCCGACAAATCCCCCGACATGGACAACCTCCACTTTCCTTTAAGGACAGGCAAAATATCCTCCTCATAATCAAGTCCCATTTCCTGCAAAGTCTCACCGTCAAAAATCACGTCCCCGATCCGGTCGCCAATTCCGTAATCCGGAAACCCCTCGAAAAATTCCGAATGATCAATCGTAACAACGTATTGACTGTCTTTTTCAAGCGCGGCCTCCGTGGAAATTTTCTCTTTAAACAGCCAAAAAACACATACGCAAACAGCGCCAACAACAAAAACAACCGAAACAAAAAAAATAAAAATAGCCTTTTTATTCATACTTAGTTATTGCCTTTCTTTGTGTCTTTCCTTTTGTGGTTTGTATGTTTTCTGCATTTCGGACAAAACTTGCTCATCTCCTTAACGATTTCATCGTTTCTTCTTTTGTCATAATAAGAGATGTCATTCCCTTTTTTACATTCTGCGCAGAACCATGTGCAATATTGACTTTTTCCCTTTGCCATAATGATAAATGTTACTTTAAATGCCTAGGAATATTATATCAATTTCGCTTATTGTCAATAAAATCTGAAGATAAACCGACAAAATTCTTGCATCCCATTTTTTTTTCATCTAAAATACTCCGCGAGAAACGGATAAAAGATTGGAGACCCTCTTTAAAACCTAGAGGTCATCTCCATCTTGCCCAAATATAGTTTGCTTAAGCACAAAAATCCGCTAAAATCGCATCAATCAAAAACTTTTCCCGCCGCGGTAGCTCAGGGGTAGAGCACGTCCATGGTAAGGACGGGGTCCCGGGTTCAATTCCCGGTCGCGGCTCCAGAAGATCAATTCATCGTATAGCAAAAAACATATTTGACAAGTCTGCCTATTTGTCGTAGAATATCCGCCATTTAATATACAAATACGTGACCGTGCACACACCTCCGACTGAAATTAATGAACTTATGAGTCAAACAATGACCGATGAACAAACGAGGATTGTCACCCCCGGAATAACAGCATGGGAAAACCTAAACGCAAACTCCATAATAACCCCGCAAACCCCACAGGAGGCAAACGCCCGGGCACAAGTTCTAGCAATGCTTGGTACTTTTTTTAGTGGACAAGAATTGGACGAAGCGATAAAGAATCCGAGTCTCATAAGACAAGCAATCGGACGAATCCTTATTGAAGAAGGAAGAACCCTGGCCAGAGAAAGAGAGATAAGACAACAAACCCTTGCAACTCTCTCAAAAGCCATCGTCGCATGTTTACCAAAAATTGAAGCGGCCGACATGGATCCCTCAACATTCTATTACAGAGGCACCTTGCTTCACAGACTAAGACTTAAATTTATTGGAGATTTTGCCACGGGAGAAGCCGTTTTTTTTGATAATACTCGCCGTAGCTATACCGAAGTATTGGATTTTGCCCGCGACAAAGAACCGAGCGTCGCAATCTACTACGCTTTAAATGGTTGCGGGAATGACATCAAGGACGCACCCGAAAGAGAAGATCCCGTCGTCATCGCCTTCAGAAAATACGAGATCCCTGAAAATTCAGTCAGACCTGACACAACCGAAGACTTGATTATTAAAATAAAAGCTCTTGTCGGGCTCAGATGCAGAATATTCAGATGTAATTAACCCCCCCACAAGAAAAGCCCCACCTTCCCTGACGGAAACGATGGAGCTTTCCAATATTCCTTCGTCTTCTTACGCCTTTCCAAGAATCCTATACATTCCTGTTCCACATTTTGGGCATTTGCCCTTCATTGCTTTGCGGCCATTTTTCATAGCCACTTCTTGTGCTCCAGCCATTTCTTGTTTGGCCTTGCACTTAACGCAGTATCCTTCCATAAATTTAGAGGTTAAAATTTAATATCTTTCTGAAAGACTACTATAAATGAATCCGCCTTCCAACAAATTCAATTTGCCTTAATCTTGAATATATGTCCTGCTTTCCATAAGAAAAATCCGCCTACTTCTCTTCGGATTTCTCTGCCGCCCTTCTTGAAGCCAAAACATCATATGTTCTCAAACAGATATACGCACAAACAGCCCCAGCGACACTAAGCACAAGCCTATCGGCATCAGCAACTTTCTGAAGCGCCTCCACAGCAATATGGTCGGGCGGAAATCCGCTGTCCTTAAGAACATCAATTATTTTCCCGGAAATAAAAGGAACGCCATACATACCGATTCCTGAACCAATCCATCCTGCCATAAGCGCATGTACAAACTTATTCTTCCCGGAACTTCCCTTTCCCACTTGAACCGGATCTTTATAAATTTTACCCTTATTAAAATAAAAAATAGACTCAGCCCTCAGCATAAAACCCGGCAAAAACTTATCAAAAAATTGTCGCATAGAATGATCAGCAGAGATCACATACTGAGGAGTAGCAACAAGCACAGCTCTTTCCTGAACATAAATCCTTTTAAAAACATTATCTTCCCTTGCATCAACAGACAAAGAAACAACAGGAACAATCCCACTAACCCCCAGATCCTGGAAAGAAACACTATATGGAACAATCTCAATGTCCCCGCAAACAAAACCATCCTCCTCGGGAAACGTCCGAAGACGGGTTTCTCTCTTAAAACCGAGTTTCTCCAATTCGGCAAAAAAAGCCATCTGCAACTCTTCAGGAGCTTCAGATAACGGACACAACTTTGAAATTGATGCCTCCTCCCACTCCACATTTTCTTCCGGTCCCCCCGATGTTTCGTTTCCGGTAGCCATAAAATAAATAAAAATAACAAGGGCACATCCTATAACAAACACCCTAAATCGTCAACCCGCAAAAACAAACACATACAAGAAACC
This sequence comes from Candidatus Altimarinota bacterium, assembly GCA_041663205.1. Lineage (GTDB taxonomy): Bacteria > Patescibacteriota > Gracilibacteria > UBA1369 > LOWO2-01-FULL-3 > UM-FILTER-38-24. The sequence goes on along the minus strand of JBAZQZ010000001.1, from coordinate 41,093 downwards.
CACCCCCTTTTGAGAGTGAGTTCTGAAATCCCTTGTAAAAATTTTTAAATTTTTTGCTCCACCGTGCCGTTGCTGTCTTGGGTGCTGTTGCCCCCCTTAGACCAGGTGGGTGTCCTCGTCCCCTCACCGCAGTGAGAGAGAGATACCGGACTCCCGTAACCTATATGATAGAGAGAGTACATAAGACTCTGACGTACACTATCGAGCATCCACATTGTATATGGCCGACAAGACGTTGTAAAGGGCTTGTGCAAGCCATTTGTCAAAGCCACGCGCCCCCAAATAACGCGCCTTATCACCTATTCAACACACCACATCTAGGTGCCCAAAAGCAAAATCATGCTTATCCAATCGTACAAAAAGCCCATGAAGTAGCGCAAAAACGAGAATTTAAAGATAGAGTCCAGAATAAAAACATCGATCAATATTATGGCAATAAAATATTTAACCCCGTTTTGCAAAAAATTCTGATATTGAGGATAAAAACGCCGAGGGATAAAAAGCCCCAAAATGCCCGAACCGTCGAGCGGAGGAAAAGGAAGAAGATTAAAAATTCCAAGATAAATACTCACATGAAAAATCGTCCAAAGAATCAAATTTACGAAATCCGGTAAATACGCTCCCAAATATTTCATCGGAATCGCCAGCACAAAAGCCAAAATAAAATTCGAAACAGGCCCCGCCAAAGAAGTAAGCGCACTGCCGCGAACAGGATTTTTGAAATTCATCGGATTCACCGGAACGGGCTTTCCCCAGCCAACTCTTTTCGTGATTAAAAAAAGCAAACTCCCGACCGGATCAAGATGCGCAATCGGATTTAACGTAAGCCTTCCGCGAATTTTCGCAGTGGGATCGCCAAGATAATACGCGACCAGCGCATGCGAAGCCTCATGCACCGTCATCGCGACAAGAAGCGCAATGATGAAAACCAAAAATTGAATCACAAAATCCATAAATCTCAAATAATCAACGACCGAACATTAACACAAAAACTCCTGCGCCTCCAATTGTTTTTCTTCATCATAAAGCAAAATTCTGCCCTTCGCATTTTTCTCTCCCATCCCGTCAAATTTAAGATTATGAGACACAAAAACAACATCAAAATATTTATTCAAAACATTTCTCGGATAAAGAATATGCGTTTTCGGATTATCAAACTGCAAAATTTTTATTCCGGCGCAACTCGCCGCATAATTCACAAATTGAACACAATAAAAACTCTCTTTCTTTCCGGCAAATTCAAAATCATAAGGCCTCCCGACCTGCGCAAGCCCCGCTTTCACAAAAGCTTTTCTCTTTTTATCGCCGTTTTTTCGCGCAAAATCCTTGTGCCTCAAGACAACCATATCGTCATACTGACAAAAAACCGCATGCAGACTGTCGATTTCAACTCCATCGCCAACCGAATTAACAAATCTCCTGCCTCCGACATAAATCATCACATGCGTAAAAATATCATCTATGAAAATCTTACTAAGCTCCCGAAGTCCGCCGACCAAAACCACATCACCTTTTTTCAAAACCTTATACGCGCCACGCAAATCCGCTTTTGTAAGCCAGTTATTGCGCGGATGAATAATTATTCCCCCGAAGAAAAAAAGCAAATTGGCATAAAATTTTCTATACCAAGGATAATTCTTCGGGAAATTTTTTATAAAATGATATTTGTAATTCACAGTAAATTTATATCAAATTTTCAACAAAAATACTATAATACAACAAATATCTTTTAACCCTCACAAAGATGTTAAATAAAATCAGAACGGGATGCGCCCTCGGCGGATTCCTCGCTCTCTTCCATGCGGTTTGGGCAATCATGGTTGCCACAAACACAGCAAAACCTGCAATGGATTTCATTTTCAAATTGCACATGATGCAAAATCCATTGGTAATGAACGCATTCGATTGGGTTTTATCCGTCAGCCTTTTTGCATTTACGGCAGTTGTGGGATTTGTCCTCGGCTTTATTTTCGCAGGCCTCTACAACTGGGCCCACAAAGGGATGAAAAAGAAATAAATTCTGTTTGGAAATAAAAATATGATATACTGCGACCCCGAACAACAACCGCAGTGAGCTTATCAAATCGGGAGGGGTCGCATAGTGGTCGAGTGCACCGTCTTGGAAAGGCGGCATCCGTCAAAAGCGGATCGGGGGTTCGAATCCCCCCCCCTCCGCCAGAAAATTGAGCGGACCCCATTGAAAGATAGCTCCACCGTAGGGGTAAATCCCCCCCCTCCGCCAAGTTTCTTCAATGAGCCTTTGCCTTCCTGAATCTCTCACGACAAATCCTCAAAACCTCAGCTTCCATATGTCTGCTACGATCACTGGCTTCATAATTAAAACCCGCAGAAATTCCCATACGCGTACATGCCTCCATGAGCCTATGCTGAGTATGGGTTATCAATTTATCCACAAAATAACAAGGCTTCCCGTATTTCAAACATAAAACTTGAATATACAAAAATTCATTCCCGTCGACACTTCTAAAATAATAAATAAAAACAGGAGCGGCATTATATCACAAAAAAGCCCCATTATTGCAATGGAGCTTTTTAATCCGCCTAAAACTACTTGCAGCAACATTTGCCACAGCAAGCCTTTTTTGCGACTTTCTTTACGACTTTCTTTACCGGTTTTTTTGCAACTTTCTTCTTTGCAACTTTTTTTACAGGCATCTTAAATGAGGTTTAAGAAATAAAAACTAAAAATTAAATTTATGCACGGACAACAGTGACCTTTTTGCCCTTTATCTTAAGCACAACAACAAACGCAATGATTCCGACAACCGCAACGACAACCATCGCAACAAGACTGTGAAGCAACATCGAAACAAGTATCGCCAAAATGCTCAAAACCAAAGAAACGATAAAGGTCAAAAGTCCTATGGCTCCGCGGCTAAGACCGCCAAGAACCGGAAGAACATCAAGCACGACACTGATAGGGCCGAACAAAGAGCTAAGCCCGATCCACATCATCAAAAATCCGATAAGTCTGACAATCCAAAGCCACGTTGTATATTCGGAATGCATTGTTTTAATCGCCTCGTCAAATGTTCCGTCAAAAAGTCGGTACAAAGATTCAGCGGTTTTTTGGTCCACAAAAGTCACGAGTTTTCCGTTTTCAAGTTTTCCGAAAGCCGTTCCGTTCAAATTATTTTTCAAAGCACTGTAAGAAATTCTCAAATCTCCTACTTGCGGAGCGACCAAAGTGCCCTTTCCTACAAAGATAAACCCGTTTTCAAAAATACCTTTTTCCAAATTCAAATCCTCTTTTTTAAGCTCCAATTTTTTATAACCGGGCAAAACAAGTTTCGACATATCAACTTCATACGCACCGACTTTAGCGGAATTCACGTGATACACATCCCCTTTTATCGTCATCTCCGGATTCGTATGTCCGACGGAATCCTTGAATTGAGAGCTTGATTCAGGCGCGGAAGTCCAATCCGTGGAATAAGAATATGTCGTTGTTGTTGTCTCGGATCCGCCCATATTTGTATCGGATTTCGATTCCGATTTTTCAATCCATGAATACATTTCAACATTTCTCGAAACGGCAAGATAATCGGCAGGCTTCAAAAATATTCCGTCCCCCAATTTTTCCGTAGAAGAAACCGTTCCCGTCACCGCAATCAATTTTCCGTCAGCAGTCGCGTCGACACTTTCAGCGGTAACTTTCGTCGCAGTTTGCGCAACTTGAGAAACATCGACCCTTCCCTCGTTCCAATAAATAACTCCGAATGCCCCAAGAAAAAGGATAATACCCAAAACAACGCCCTTCACAGCGTCAATGATTCTTGAAAAATACCCCTTCGTGGTAACTTCTGTAAAATTTGCCATAGGTATGGATTAAAATTTAAAACCACGGTAGATTATATCACGACACGAGAATAAAAACGAAAATGAAAAACACTGCAACAAAAAACAAGGAAGAAAGTTATTACGCAAAAAACAAAAAGGCGTACCACGACTATATTATTTTGGAAAACTTCGAAGCCGGAATAGTTTTAAACGGACCTGAAGTGAAAGCCGTAAAAAAGTCACAAGTAAATTTGAAAGGGGCGTTTATCGGCATTGAAAACGGTGAAGTTTTTTTGAAACAAGCACACGTTTCAAATTATAAATTCGCAGACATAAAAACATTGAATCCGGTAAGACCGCGCAAACTGCTTCTCAAACAAAAAGAAATCGCAACTCTTGCGCAAAATCTTGAACAAAAAGGAACCGCCGTAATCCCGCTCGAACTCTACCCGAAAGGCGGCTTAGTAAAACTCCGCATCGGAATCTGCAAAGGCAAAAAGCTCTACGACAAGCGCGAAACCCTCAAAAAGCGCGCCCAAAACCTGGAAGTGGACAGAGCGGTGAAAAGATATGTATAAATCGAAAATCATATTGTCTTTACTTCCCCCGCAGATGTATATTGACCTCCTTTTATAATCCCAAAAAAATATGCACAACACTTACACAAAAATTCTCGCGGAAATTCAGAAGTTTTTTAAGACCTACGGATTCGAAAAAGCGGTCATCGGCGTCAGCGGCGGAGTCGATTCGGCGGTCGCGCTAAAACTCACCGTCGACGCACTCGGCGCTGAAAACGTCACCGCACTTTTAATACCGGAGAAAGGCGTTTCGCTCGAAGAAAATTATTTACACGCGAAAACACTTTGCCAATTTTTGAAAGTCGAAATGTTTACAATACCTTTGAACAAATTCCTCACGGACTTTCTTGCTCTCCCTTGGCAACCAAATAATTTGGCTCAAATCAATGTAAAAGCCCGCGTCAGAATGTCGATTTTGTACAATTTTGCAAACACAAAAAACGCGCTCGTCATCGGAACTTCAAATAAAACAGAACTTTTCCTAGGCTACGGAACAAAATACGGAGACCTCGCGGCAGACATCGAAATCATCGGAGACTTGCTGAAAACTGACGTTTACAAACTGGCGGAATACCTGGGCCTCCCCGACGAATTCTTGCAAAAAGCGCCATCCGCGGAACTTTATCCGGGCCAAACCGACGAAGAAGAACTCGGCATGACATACAAAGATATGGACATGATTTTGGGACAAGTCGAAAAAGGCCTTTCGAAAGACGAGCTCATCGACAAGGGCATAAACCCGAATTTGGTCCACAAAATATTCAGACTGATAGAAATGAATCAGCACAAATTACGACCTCCTCATCTTATCGTCTTGAATTAAAAAGGATTTTTCAATATTCTTGAAACGCAACAATCTAATTGAAAAACAATGAAATCCGCTCTGTTTATCGGACGATTCCAACCTTTCCACAAAGGTCATCTTGAAGTTATAAAAGAAATTCTGGAAAAAAACGACCGCATATATATCGCGATTGGAAGCGCGGAAAACAGCTTCCTCCCCGAAAATCCGATGACCGCGAGCGAAAGATTTCAAATCATAGACGAATCATTGAAAGAGGCGAAAATCCCGTCGGAAAAATACAGAATTATTCCGATCAGAAACATAAATAATTATTATCTTTGGTTCGAACATGTGAACACTTACATTCCGCCATACGACACGCTTTATACCGGTTCGGAAATCGTAAAAGCCTGCTACCTCGGCAAAACGGTAAAAATAAAAAACCTGAAAAGAAAATTCGAAATCAGCGCGACAAAAATAAGAAAATTGATTTTGGAAGACAAAAAATGGGAAGAATATGTCCCGAAAGCCTGCGCGAATTTGATAAAAAAATTCGACATCCCCTCGCGAATAAAAATCATTCAACACACGATGGATCAAACAAAATACAACAATTCCTCATTCTAAATTATGACAAATTTAAACCCGAATATTTTCAGAGCATATGACATTCGTGGCATCGCCGCGCCAAAAGATGCAAGCCAACAAATCGACCTCACAAGCGAAACCGCATATTTGATAGGACTCGGCACGGCCACATATTTAAAAGAAAAATACGACACAAAAAATATGGCTGTCGGTTGCGACATAAGACTGACAAGCGAAGAATTAAAAGCCGCATTCATCAAAGGAGTTTTGGAATGCGGAATAGACGTGACGGACATCGGCCCCTCTATTTCACCGATGATTTACTGGGCATCATGCGCACTCCCTTTCGACAGCGCCACAAATATCACCGCGAGCCACAATCCGAAAGAATACAACGGATTAAAAACAGTCGCAAAAAACGCACACTCGATTTGCGGGGAACACCTGCAAGAAATTTTAAAAATAATTCAATCCGAAAAATTTTCAAAATCCGAAAAACAAGGAGTCTTGGACAAAAAAGACATATGGCCACAGTATATGAAAGATCTCGTTTCAAAAGTAAAACTGGATTTAACAAAACATTTAAATAAAAAAATAAAAGTTGTATTGGATGCGGGAAACGGCGTCGCGGGAAAATTCGCGCCGGAATTGATAAAAAGTCTCGGATGCGAAGTCATAGAACTTTTCTGCGAACCTGACGGAAATTTCCCGAACCATCCCGCAAATCCGGAGGAAGAAGAAAACATGAAAGACCTGATGAAAGCGGTGGTTGAACACCGCGCGGACATCGGAATCGGATTCGACGGAGACGGCGACAGAGTCGGAATCATCGACGAAAAAGGAAAAATGTATTGCGCGGATTTTGTCTTGCTTATGCTGGTTCGCGACCTCACCGAGCGCGTAAAAAATCCGAAAGTCGTCTTCGACACAAAATTCTCGCAAGCGATTATAAACAAATTAAAAGACCTCGGCGCGCAGACGATAATGTCAAAAACCGGCCACAGTTTCATCGAAGAAAAAATCAAACAGGAACACGCCATAATAGGCGGGGAAACTTCCGGACACTTATTTTTCGCGGAGAATTATTACGGCTTCGACGACGCATTTTTAGCGGCATTAAAAATCATTGAAATAATAAGCAAACACACACATCCGGTTTCGCAAATGTTTAATGACGTCCCTCGCACTTTCTCAACTCCGGAAATAAAAGTCCCGTGCCCCGACGATAAAAAATTCGAAATAGTAAAAGAATTGGTCGACCACTTCACAAAAAGCTATACCTGTATAACCATCGACGGAGTCCGCGTACACTTCGACGAAGATTCCTGGGCCGCCGTCCGCGCCTCAAACACAAGCCCGAATCTGACCCTCAGGTTCGAAGCGAAAACTCAGGAAAAAATCCAGGAAATGAAACACATCATGACCGACGCCCTGAAAAATCACCAATTATCTCTCGAATAACGGCGACGTCGAAACCGAGAAAATGACATAAACCGGTTTGTAATCTCCTTTTGCCGTCTCGGCATCAAGCCCTTTTGCCAATGTGACATCGTCAACGGGCGCAACCAAATCTCCAAAAAAACCATTGCCGAGATCATAAGAAGACAAAGCGTCTATTCCGTCACACAGCTCCCCGTTTTCCCCGTAAACAGGTGGAGGTATAATATTCCCCTCCTCGTCAACATCCTGCGAAACCTGATTTTGTTTTACCTGCAACATTTCCTCCAAGGTAAGCGCTTTTTTACAACTTTGGTCTATCGGCATTCCAAGCTCGTTAGTCTGAATCGACAACTTGAAAAGCCTCAAGTAATTCAAATCATAAGCCTGAATTTCAAGCCTCTTTTCGCTCGAAAGCCCGACCGTATCCCACGCCCTAAACCCGTCAAAAAGATACGTTTTTGGATTTTTTAAATCCTTGTCCAAATCGGATCCCCCAACGGAATTGTGAGAAGCTATACTTCCCAGCCACCTCAATTGAGTATCCAACTCCTCGACCATCTGGCTAAAATCAGCCCATTTCGGAACTCCTGTCACAGAATCAAGAGGAAGCCCGTCCATATAAGAAAAAACCGAACAATCCGTAAACACATTCGCATTTATATTTTTAACGGTATTTTTTATATAAACATTTCCCTTGTTGCACCCCGAAGAATACGGCCGCAAAACAACAATCTGCATTTTATCGGTGCTCGGAGCCGCCTTATAAATATCAGAATCTATAAACACATTTCCGTTCATCACGACAATCGCCTGATTATCGCTATACGAAGCGGGATTTGAAAGATTTACATGAACATCCGTATTTTTATAAACGGACACACTCGTCCCCTCCACCGTGGTTTTGGAAACGGGACTCACTCCGACAGAAGAACCATTATCGCCAACCGTACTGATTTTAGTGTTACCGGCCGCAACAATCGGATCCTTCTCCAAAACAATCCCCGAAATTTTGCCGGCAATATTTTCATAAACGCCATCACGCACAATATTCACACTTTTGCTTCCTGTCTCCTGCGTTTCAGCGGCCGCACTCGGACTGAACGCCTTCGCCGCATAAAGATTCCCGTGAACCACCGCAACGGGATTTGAAAGCGCACTCGCGACTCTCGGAAGATGATTCGAAAAGAAAGTGACCGGCAATCCATCCACAAAATATTTCACAACGGTATAAAGAGAAGGCCCCAAAACCTGATCGCAAGGCTTTTCGATTCCGGCCTTTGCCTTTTCCTCGTCACTTAAATCATCATAACCCAATAACTTCGCCACGGCCTGCAAATCAAAACTGCCGAATTTTTCATCAACGGGAATATTCCGAACACTCTCTCCATCCCCTGCAAAGCCAACCTTAAAGCCGCCACTCGTAACTTCTTGCCCGTTAACAAGTTTACAAGTATTAATCGTGAGCTCTTTATCATAATCCAAATAAAAACCGACACTCGCGGTTCCACCATCGACCAATTTCGAATCTTTTTTCCCCCCGACTTTGAAGGAAAAAGGAATCGATCTGAACCCGCTTATGGAATCACTGCTATTCCCTGTATAAAGCGTACTAACCTCAACGGCAGGCCTAAAATGAAACAAAAGCCCGTCCTTTCCGTTCGGATAAATCACTTTATTATAGGTCACCCCGCCGGCAACCGGAGGCTGTCCGGTAACCTTATCGGTCAAAGGAATATCCATTTTCGAAAGCCTCAGCCTGTTCGCCTCTTTCACGACCGGAGGCTTGAGCCCGTCCCCGAGAGTGGTCATCGTATTAAAAAACACTTCATTTTTAAACGCCACATTCGGCTTCATGCTGGTAGTAAACGAAATATTCATATCGGTCGTCGGCGCATACGATTTTATCTTTTGCTTCAAAACATAATGCCCGTCTTTAAGATCATCAAAATCGCTCAAACTCGCGGTAATCGGCTTGTAAATAATTCCACCCGTCCCCGTCTTCCACGGCTCCGCGACATTATCAAGGGAAGTCCCGACAACGTCAGTTATACCTTGTGTTCTTTTCACGGTATCGCTCCACGAAAAAGTAATCGGCCCGACGTTGTACTTGCCAACATCCATCGGAGTCACTCCGTCGGCCTCCATCAAATACAAATGAATCTCATAATAATCAACTCCATTCGCCACTTTTATATCCGGATCCTGCCCGATTTTAATTCCCCCCGAACCGTTACTTGCGTTTAAAATTTTATCAAGCGCTTTTTCGGGATCCGGCACATATACACAAACAAATGGCTTCTTTGCGCATGGCCCGACAACGACAGCTTCCGGAACAATTTTTTTCCCGGGAATCTGCATGGTAATCCCGCTCATGTTCACCCAAACTTTGGCTTCTGTCCACGCATATCCCGAAAGCTTCCCGTCTTTATCCATAGAAACCTGATATTTTATCGCTCCTCCCTCGTCCGAAAACTGCATATACCCGAACGACGGATTCCACGCGTTTCCGGAAAGAAGTCTCGCTCCGTTCCCGTCAGGTTTTGAAATTTTCACCCCATACTTAAACCCCCCGCAATCAACCCCCTGATTTTTCCCGCCGTCGCAGAAGAAAGAGAAAAATCCGAGATTCGTATTCCACGCATATCCTTTCACGACATATTCGTCACTGACAAGCGGCACGGCCACACTGGTTTTGGCATCAAGACACGCCGCAAGATTCCTATCCGCAGGAGCAAGCCCTTTCGTGGGCGGCGGCGGCACAACAATCGAAAGATCGGTGACTTGATTTGCATCGGAATAAGGGCTTGGATGCGAATCAAAATCAAGTTGTCCGAAATTCGGATTTGAAACAATCGTCTTTCCCATGACTTTCCCGCTGCAATTCACATCTCCTCCGACAATAGCCGGATCTCCTTCCGCAAAAGCGGTATTCGCCGAAACAACAAGGACAAAAGCCAATAATACAAAACGGGAAAATTTGGAAATCATATTAAAATTCGTTATTTTTCTTTGAAACAAGGACTAAACAAAATTATACAAGTCCGACTCGAAAAGTAAAGAAATTGATTTTCCCTTTACCTTTGGCTGAGGGGTGCTAAAATATCACCGAAATCCCTCATTATTATTTAAACAAACAAGTATGCAAAAAACATACAAAATTGTCATCGCTTCAATTATCGGAGCATGTCTTCTTTTCACAGGATGCACCTGGGTAAAGGAAAAACTGCAAGGCGCTGTAGATGAAGTAAATCAAGGAATCGCCGACACAGCGAAAGAAGTCAGCACAGAAGCAAATAAAGCGGTCGAAGAAGTCGGAAAAGCAATGGGTGGCGAAACAGAAAAACCTGCAACAGAAGCCCCTGCCACAGAAACTCCTGCAAAATAATAATACGACGATTTAAAAGACCTTTCAGAAATGAAGGGTCTTTTTTTTAATCTTCTCCCTTCTCTTTCGTATCCACATACGGCACATGATTTCCCTCCTTATCTTCCACAATCAAAGTTCCATCTTTTTGTAGCTCAATAGGTTTACTCCACGTCGCAAATTTGCATTTCGGATATTTATTGCACCCCCAGAAAACACGTCCGCCTTTTTTCGTATGCCTTTCGATAAGTTGTCCGGCCTTACAAACAGGACATTTCACCCCTGAAGAAATAACAATCGAAACAATATTTTTACATTTTGGATAAGCACTGCATCCCAAAAACGCACCAAATCTTCCATGTTTCACGACCATTGGTTCTCCGCATTTTTCACATTTTTTATCTTTAAATTCTTTTTCATATTCTGCAATTTTTTCATTTTTCTCTTCTACTTGTTTGGCTTGTTCTTCGGTTATTTTCCCTTCTTCAACAAGCTCCTCAAGTTTTTCATCACTGACGCTCACACTTCCACTCAAAACCGCCTCTCCCATATTTTTGGCTAAAGGACGCGCGTTTTTACACTTTGGATAACCACTGCATGACAAAAATTTTCCAAATCTTCCAAGTTTCACCATCATTTTTTCTCCACATTTTTCACACATTTCATCTGTTTCTTCATTCACCATGTCAGATTTTTTCAAAGTCTTATCTTTTTCCAAAATCGCTTTATGAAATGGCCCGTAAAATTCACGAATAACGGGAACCCATTCACGTTTATCCTCCTCGATTTTATCCAATTTTTCTTCAAGTTCCGCAGTAAATTTATAATCCACAATTTCAGGAAAATTTTCCACCAACATATCCGTCACGACCATCGCAACATCAGTTGGCAAAAGCGCTTTCGCCTCTTTTTTAATATATCCGCGCGCAACAATCGTAGAAATTGTCGGAGCATAAGTACTCGGTCGTCCGATTCCTTCGCTCTCAAGTTTTTTGACCAAAGACGCCTCGGTATATCTTGCCGGTGGTTTCGTAAAATGTTGACTATGATCTAGTTTTTCCAAATCAACTTTTTCACCTTCATCCAATTTCGGCAAAATGCTATCACCGGCCGCCTCCGCCTCTTCTTCCAAATCATTTCCCTCCATATAAACCTCCATGAAACCGGGAAATTTTATAACCTGACCATTAGCTCTAAACACATAATTTGTCTCCGTTGAGCCTTTTTCCGCTTCAATATCAACAGTCGTTCTGCTCAAAATCGCCTCTTGCATTTGGCAAGCCATCGCGCGTTTCCAAATCAATTCATAAAGTCTCGCCTGATCTTTTGAAAGTTTTTTCTCAACATCTTTCGGATGAATTGTGATGTCTACGGGACGAATCGCCTCATGCGCCTCTTGCGCACTTTTTCTTCCTTTAAATAAACGTGGCTCTTTAAGCGCATATTTTTCCCCATATTCTTTTACAATCTGTTTTCGAATTCCAAGAAGTGCAAACTCAGACAAATTCACACTATCAGTTCTCATATAAGTAATAAGACCGTGTTGCCCGTTTCCAACGTCCACACCTTCATAAAGTCCTTGCGCAACCATCATTGTTTTCTTCACAGGAAAATTCAGTTTACGTGAAGCCTCCTGTTGCAAAGTAGACGTAATAAACGGAGGAGCCGGACTTCTTGAAACATCTTTTTCCTCGACGCTTTTCACCTTATATTTCGCACCTTTTATTTCTTCCAAAATACCAGTAGTCTGTTTTTCATTCTTCATCTCGACCTTCTCGTCTCCTCTTTTAATAAGTTCAGCCGAAAATTTTTGTGCATCTTTTTTTCCGGAATTTTTTTCAAATTCACCAATAATCTTCCAATATTCATCCGGCTTGAATGCCTGAATTTCGCGCTCGCGCTCAACAACCAAACGAACCGCAACACTTTGTACGCGCCCTGCAGAAAGCCCATAACGAATTTTTTTCCAAAGCAACGGAGAAAGTTCATAACCCACAAGTCTGTCCAAAACTCTTCTCGCTTGTTGCGCATCCACGATGTTTTGATCCATATCGCGAGGATTCTCGATAGCGCTTTTGATCGCCGTTTCCGTAATTTCATGAAAAACAATTCTGGATTTTTTAAATTTCGTTTTCGCACCTTTCAAACATTGTAACAAATGCCATCCAATCGCCTCCCCTTCACGGTCCTCATCAGTTGCGATCCAAAGTTTGTCGGCCTTCGCCAACTCTTTATTTAATTCCGTAACAACTTTCTTTTTATCCGGAGAAACAGCATACGTCGGCTCAAAATCATGTTCGGTATCTATCCCGGTTTTTGATTTTGGCAAATCGCGAACATGGCCCATAGAAGCCAATACTTTATACTCATTTCCAAGAAATCTCGAGATGGTTTTTGCCTTCGCCGGAGACTCCACGATCACTAAATTTTTTGACATAAATTGTTTATAAAATTTTCAAAACTTTACCAGTCATTGTTATATCAGCCCCATTTTTAAGTCAAGTTTTTGATTTTAATGAACACCGAAATATGACAAATTATTTGCCCAAGCGCATTACGTTCATTTTCAACAAAAGACTGTCGTAACAACAAGAAGAAGTCTAAGCTTGGGCGAAAAATTTGTCACATTTCGGTAACATCATAATAACTTTGACATCCTCGCAAGCAATTTTAAAAATGGCTGGCACGAGCCAAAAAACCCCTCTTTTTGACCATGCGCACTCCATTTTCCCCTGGCAAAAGCCATTCCACTAAAACAAATCTCTTGATTTGGCTAAACGCACGCATATAATGCACACGGGCTTAAAAAGCACTTTCATTATATATCTTTAACCAATCCTACTATGACAAAACAGGATCTAGTAGCTGGCGCAGCTGAATCAGCAGGCGTCACAAAAAAGGCCGCAGGAGCAGTCCTAGACGCAGTTCTAGGAATGATCACAAAAAGCCTTAAGAAAGGTGAAAACGTAACAGTAACTGGCTTTGGAACATTCCGTGTTTCAAAGAGAGCTGCTCGCACAGGGGTCAACCCAAGAAACCCAAGGGAGAAAATAAAAATCCCTGCAATGAAACTTCCAGCTTTCAAAGCCGGAAAATCTCTTAAAGATGCTGTTAGATAGTCATCTTTAGAAAGTTAGTAAACTTTCTTTAAAGCCTCTCCGTCTTTACGTCGGAGGGGCTTTTTTGTAATCAACCTAAATTAGCCCATCCCTGATATAACCCAAAACCTTCTCGGTATTAAACTCTTCCTCAAGCGCAAACTTCTGAGGTCTGATCAAACAATCCTCCAGCCGTAACGGAAAATCATATTTTAAAACTCCGTTAACCACAGGCGCAAAATCGGTCACACAAACGCCACCGGAAGACTCGCCTGAGGCACAATCCCAAATATAAAGTTTCGACACACAATCAACCAGGGGAGCCCTGCCTTTCAAATCATTTCCAAAAACAACTTTCACGACAAAGCATCCCCAATCAAGCTTTTGCCTTTCCTCCTCGCTCGCCAATTTTTCCTCTACCACACCGCCACCTGCGCCGCTCAACACCCTCATCGCCGCCCCTCTTCTCCCTGCCCTCAATCCCTCCAAACACGAATTCGGATAAATTTCAAAACTCAAATTCGGATAATGCTCAACACTCCCAACTTTTCCGCAAATCCCTCCCCCCGGCAAAACTCCACTCTCTTGCCATATTCCCATTTCTCTCATCAACAAGCCACGCCATTTCTCCTCCCGCAAATCCTCGCTGGTAATCACCCCCTCGGGCGCAAACAGTCGTCCATCCCCGACTTGTTCAACTGTTTTCATCATCTTCGAAATCATAACACACCCCCGCAAGATTTTCCCATTTTCTTGCCAAAAAACTTCAAAACGACTAAATTACCTTCGTAAATTTGAAAATAACGCATGCAAGAAACATTAAAAAAATTACAACAAGAAGCCATTACCGCGATTGGAAAAGCGGATTCTTTGGAACGCGTAAAAGAAATTGAAGTCGAATATTTGGGCAGAAACGGTCATCTCACTTTCATATTAAGAGGAATGAAAGACCTTTCCGATGAAGAAAAACGCGTAATCGGCCCGCTTTGCAACGAAACAAAAAAGACACTCGAAGACGCTTTCGCAAAAAAAATAAAAGAATTTGAAGACGAACAGTTGGCAAAAGAACTTTCAAAAGAATTTTTCGATACAACAATTCCCTCGACAGCAAGGCCGCTCGGACACATTCACCCGCTTTCCCAAGTCCAAGAAGAGGTCGAAAGAATTTTTTCACAAATGGGATTTACCGTAGCGGACGGCCCTGAAATCGAATCCGAATATTACAATTTTGAAGGATTGAATATCCCGAAAGATCATCCCGCTCGCGACATGCAAGACACCTTTTTCATTCAAGAAAAAGACGACGAAAAACACCTGCCGGCCGGTCAGGCGGGCGGAAAAATGGTTTTGCGCACACAAACATCGCCCGTTCAACTCCGCTCGATGGAAAAATACGGAGCGCCGTTAAGACTCATCGTCCCGGGAAGAGTTTTCCGTTTCGAAGCCACGGACGCAAGCCACGACAGCATGTTTTACCAAGTTGAGGGACTTTTGATAGACAAAGATATCTCACTTTCACATTTGAAAGGAGTGATGGCAGAATTTCTCACAAGACTTTTCGGCAAACCTGTAAAAGTGAGATTTCGCCCGGGATATTTCCCGTTTGTCGAACCGGGACTCGAAGTCGATTTTTCGTGTTTGTTATGCGAAGGAAAAGGATGCCGCGTTTGCAAACATTCCGGCTGGATGGAATTTATGGGCGCGGGAATGGTCCACGCAAATGTCCTCAAGGCCGGCGGAATCGACCCGAAAGAATACCAAGGCTGGGCATTCGGTTTTGGGCTTACACGCCTCGTAATGATGCGTTACGGCATCGACGACATTCGCCTCCTCACAAACGGAGACTTGAGATTTATTAAACAATTTTAAAAATGTTAGTATCCCTAAATTGGCTTAAGGACTTCGTAAACCTACCCGCCGACACCGACGGAAAAACGCTCGGAGATTTACTGACGCTCAAAACCGCCGAAGTCGACAACGTAATTGATGAAGGAGAAAGCCTGAAAAACATCGTCATCGGACAAGTGATGGAAATTCAAAAACATCCTAACGCGGACAAACTGAAACTCACAAAAACTTCCATCGGCAAAGAAACTCTACAAATTGTTTGCGGCGGAGAAAATTTAAAAGAAGGAATGTATGTCGCAGTGGCTTGCCTCGGCGCAAAAGTGAAATGGCACGGAGAAGGCGAACCGGTCGTAATGGAAAAAGCTGTAATTCGCGGAGTTGAAAGTTACGGAATGATTTGCGCAAGTGTCGAAATCGGATTAAACAATCCAAACGAAGGCCCGCACGATATTCTTGATCTGTCCGCGCTAAAACCGGAAGTCGGAACCCCGATAAAAGACGTCCTGCACAAAGACGACATCATCCTTGAATTTGATAATAAATCACTGACGCACAGACCCGATCTTTGGGGACACATCGGAATCGCACGAGAAATCGCGGCAATCACAAACAACAAATTCAAACCGTTAAAAGTCGACATAAAAACCTTGCCTACCGGCAGGCAGGTCCCTGAAGCCGGAGAAAGCGTCGACGTAAAAGTAAAAAACAAAGAACTTTGCCCGAGATATTGCGGACTTATCATTAATAATATAAAAGTCGGCCCGTCCCCGGATTGGCTTGCAAAAAGGCTTCGCGCAACCGGCCACGGCATTCACAACAACATTGTTGATGTCACAAATTATATAATGACGGAACTCGGACAGCCTCTGCACGCCTTCGACAAGGCATTAATAAAAGATGGAATCATCGTAAGACCGGCAAAGAAAAACGAAAAAATTCGCACGCTCGATTCAAAGGAATACAATCTCGATGAAACAATGCTCGTCATCGCGGACCGTGAAAAACCGGTCGCCGTAGCGGGAATCATGGGTGGAGAACACAGCGGAATAAACGAAAGCACAACCTCCATCATTTTGGAATCTGCAAATTTCAAAGCCTCATCCGTACGAAAAACTTCGGTAAAACTCGGTCTGCGCACCGACTCCGTGCAAAGATTTGAGAAAGCACTCGACCCATTGCTCGCGGAAGAAGCCATAAAACGCGCCGCGGAAATTATTTTAAAAATCTGTCCGGAAGCTTCGATCGCCGGCCCGATCACCGACGTACAAAAATTCAACAAAAAACCGGTAAAAGTCACGATGGACACGCAAAAAGCAAAATCGAAAATCGGAGCCGACATAAGCACTCAAGAAATGAAAAAAATTCTGGAAAGTTTGGAATTCAAAGTCACGGAAAAGGGCAGAAAAACAAAAACATTCGTCGTGCAAATCCCCTCTTTCAGGGCCACAAAAGACGTTCTTTCGGAAGATGATTTGATTGAAGAAATAGCAAGAATTTACGGATACGAAAACATTGCCCCGTCACTCCCGCACCTGCCGGCAAAACTTCCGCTTGAAAATACGGAACGCACAAAAAAACATCGCGCTCGCGAACTTTTTTCTTACGGACTGGGCTTCGACGAAGTTTACAACTATTCGTTTTACGGGCTTACGGACGTGAAAAAATCACTTCTTACGGAGTCGCATCACCTGAAACTCCAAAATTCTCTTTCCGAAGAACAAACACACATGCGAACATCTCTCGTCCCGAACCTCCTGAAAAATTTACAAGAAAACGTGAAATACTTTAACGAAGTGCGCCTGTACGAAATAGGGCATACCTACTTGGAAATCGGCGAATATTTCCCACTCGAAGAAAAGAAAATTTGCGGAATCATCTTAACAAAAGGAAAATCGGACAAAATCTTTTACGAGGCAAAAGGATGCGTAGAATCATTCATTCAAAAATTTGATTTATCGAATATTTCGCAAGCATCATGCGCGAAAAACACACCATATGCCCACCCTGTAAAATCGCTCACATTCCTCGACCACAACGGAAAATCGCTCGCAACATGTTTCATGCTTCACCCGACAGTCCAAAAAAATTACGACCTCGACAAATACTCCATCGCACTTTTTGAAATAAATTTCACCGAAGCTTTGAAACTCGAACCGTCGAAAAAATCATACAAACATCTTCCGAAATTCCCAAGCATCACCTTCGATATTTCGGTTATGGTAGACAAAAACACCGAAGTTAAAAAAATCGAAACAGCGATCAAAAACACCGAAAAAGAATTAATAAGCAACGTAAAACTTTTCGACATTTACGAAGGCGAAAATATCGAGCCGGACAAAAAAGCGATGGCTTTCAAAATCACTCTTCAGTCCCAAGACCGCACTCTCACAGACACAGAAATGTCCGAGGCCCAAGCCAAAATCTTCGCCTCCCTAAAATCCCTCGGTGGTACGATAAGAGGAATGAATAAATGATTGATTATTCCTCCCCCCTGCGTTTAAAAAACTTCCAGCTCGGAGACTCTCTGACTTTCGAATCAATATCAATTCCAATCCTTAATAAAGCATCCGAAAGAGCCTTCACCTCCCCGGCAAGATAATTTGCGCGCTTAAATTTAGGATCTTCTCCAAAAAATCCTTCAATACCTTTGTGCGGGATCTGCTCCCACAATGCAATTTCGGCCAACCTTTTTTCCCTGCCATACTCGACGGGCCCTCCCGAAGGAATAAGCCACTTCAACACCATGCCTTTCACCTCTCCGAAAGAGATTCTTCTTTTTCCGCCATTTTCCTCCGGCATAAACGCCCCGTCAATTCCTCCGGGAACTCTTTGTCCCAAAGCCTCCGTCAACTTCCTTCGATCAGCCTTCTGGATCAGCACAAGAGGCCAAACCTTAAAAATATCATCAGCCGTTTCTATTTGCGCACTCCAATCAACACTCTCTTCAGGTAAAGCATAATCAATCACCGCTTCATCTTTTTCAGGTTTTCTTCCGACCGCGGCAACTCTCCAAAAAGAATCATTAAATTGAGCAAGGAAAGGCGGACAAATAGTCACCCTTTTCAGCCGGAAACCATCTCTGTCGGCAAAATAAGCAAAAGCCTCAAAAAGATCTTCCACCGATCTTATAGATGCCTTCACTTCAGCACTATCCATCTCCCCCTGAGTTTTTCTGGTCACATCTTCCGACTCAAAAATCCTGGACCACGCAAGGTCTGTCAAATAAATAGTTCCGCCATCCGCAAGCATATTGATCAACCTGAACAAGTACTCTTTGGCATTTTCCGTCTCATGCAAGGCCTCTGTAACAATAATTATATCGGGATTTACTCCCTTTCCCATTCCCTCCCCGGCTTTTTCAAAAACCTTATCAACTAGCTCCCCCTTCTTCATCCCCCCTGTTTTTATAACTGCAAATTTAATTCCTTCCCCATCCCTTCCTTCATCAAAATCCAATTCTTCCTCCTTGTCCACATCAACCCCGACAATCACCTTGGCCCCACAAAGCTCCTTGGCGACAATCTCATTCAACCCGTCCCCATGCCCTAAAGAAAAAACAACAGGCTCCTTTTCCTCCAATCCGTTTTCAGTCCGCCCATCTCTCCAAAAATTAAAAGCATCAATCAAAGACATTTTCCTTTTCACTCCATATTTAGACTCATCAGCCTCAATAGCGGGAAAAAAATGGAACATCAAATTCTGCACTCTCCTGTAAAAATATATCCCGTCAAAAACTTCGGCAAACTCCCCGTCAAGTCCATATTCCTCAGCCAAAAACTTCAAATCGGGCAAAAGAAACTCTTCGTAACCGAGCCTATGCATTTCGGTATAATCTTCACTGACAAGACCGGAAACTTTTGCTTTATCCGGAAAAAGCAAAGAAAGCATTGAAACAATATACCCTCTGACCTCGGATTCTTTATCGACATCGGGATTCGCCTTAAAATATCTCTTAAACAACAATGAAGACGAATTGCTGACTCCGGGAGTTTTATTCTTCTCGGCAACCATGGAGGACAGAGAAATCGCCATCTGAGACATGGCGGATTGTACCCTGTGAATACTCCTGCAATCTTCTTCTTCCCCCTCGGAAGAAACAGCAATCCTTTCCATAGGGTCTTCTATGGAAACCCTGGCGGCAAGCAAGGCCAAAATCTGGAACTCCACGGCGTTTTCAGGAATCCGCATCTTCTTTAATTTATCAACCAAAATTTTAAATGCCCTCGGACAATCCTCAATGGTCGAAAAATCAAATCCGCTGAGTTCATCCCAGAAAACGGAACACTGGGGAAAATAATATCCCAATTCTCTAATCCTCTTCATCCCAAACGATCTGGATTCCCGCTTTTTTCCGTACCCCCAGGTCAAACTGCTGGTCAAATCCATATCTCCGGTAGGCCTTGATTTATCAATAATGGCCAAACCGCGGACCAGATCAAATTCTTTCTTCTCCGAACTAAAGAATCTGGACAAAAACGCCATAGCTCTTTCCCTGGACAACGCCATTTTCTCAAACCAATCATTCTCTGCATCAATTCTATCTCTAAGTTTCCCGGCACCCTTGTTCAAAGGCCCTCTCCCGACATTTCTGTCAAAAACAAAGCCAAGTTTTGAAACATCCATCACCTCGGCGGAAACTCTTTTTTCCTCCTCCGTTTCAGGAATTCCGGACCCTTCCTCTCCCACAACATTTGCAACTTTATCACTCACCAATGTAATTCCTTCAGTTAAAACCACCTCTGCAAGAGGAAAATTGGCACTCCCGCCCCCTCTTTCCTCAGGAGCAGACTTTAAACCGGAAGATTCATCAACCTCAATTTCTACACCATTCCCCATGTTTTCTTGACATAGTTAAATTTTAGGGGAAAATGATACTCGTAAGCCTTCATATTTGTCAAATAGAACATGCTCAAAAACAAATCCCCGTTTGAAGTCAAAATTTTGGACGAAGCGGTCCAATCCGAGAACATCGCGGAAGCGATGAATGAATGTTTGTGGGTCGGGGACAAAAAACACAACACGATATACATAAATCCGATGTTCGAAAAAATCTCCGAATATTCACTCGAAGAAGCCATCGGTATGTACTGTACGGACTTTTTTGACGACGAAGGCAAAAAAACAATAGAAGATCATCACAAACTCCGCTCCCACGGCATGTCTTCGCAATATGAAGCAACCATGCTTTCCAAAAACGGAAAAAAAATCCCGCTTTTGATAAGTGGCGCCCCGACAAAAAGCGGCGGAACCATAGGAGTTTTCACAAATCTCTCGAAAATCAAGAAGCTTACGGAAAAAGAAAGACTGGCAAAACAGATAATAAAAAATTCAGCGGAAGCCATAGTGGTACTGGATAAAAACAGGAAAGTGCAACTTTGGAACACAAGCGCGCAAAAAATATTCGGATATAAAGAGCTAGAAATTTTAAACAAAAGCATAGATGTAATCATCCCGAAAGACGAGAACGACACGACAAAAAGACTCATAGAAGAAGTCGAAAAAAACAAAGTTATCAGAAATTATGAAGCAGTCAGAATCTCAAAAACCGGCGAGACAGTCCCGGTTTCGATTACCATCGCAAAAATAGCGGACGAAAAAGACAAATTTATCGGTTATCTCGTGACATACCGCGATATTTCCCTGCAAAAACGCACCTCAACCGAACTCCAAAAAAGATTCGAAACAATCCAGGACGCATACAAAGAACTAGGCTTCCAGCGAAGACAAATGGACTATCTCGCGGAAATCGCAGACTCAGCGATTTCAAATTCAAACCTCGACTCTCTTTTAAATTTGATTATCTCGGCAATCGTCCTCCTTTCAAAATCGGACGCCGCAGTTTTGAGACTGTACGACAAAAAAACAAACTTTCTCGAAATGGCCGCCCACCTGGGAATAGACAAAAAATGGCAAAGCAAAAACAGAATCGAATTTTTAAACAGCATCGCACAAGACGCATTCGAAATAAAAAGACCTCTTTTAGTGGACAACGTGGAATCTTCAGAATTTCACAGGAGCAGAAACCTTGTCAAAAGCCATAACTTCAAAACCCTCATCTCGATTCCTCTCTTTGTGGAAGCCGAATATCTCGGATCGCTAAACATATATTCAAAAGATCCGGAAAAATTCAGACTGATTGAAACGGACTTCCTCCAAAAATTCGGCCAACAGTGCTCCCTGGCAATCTCCGTCAAACTCAAAAAACCTTAGGGAACCCTTTACTTAAAGCCAATCCTATATTAAAATGCGCGCATGCTGAAAAAAATCATACCCGAAAGATTTTGGCCTAAAGAAAACGCGGAAACAAAACAAAAAATCATTTTTTGGGGATCGACTCTCGTAGTCGGATTTATTTTAATTTCAATTATTTTATTTGTAGCGACAATCGGAATCCTTTCGATTGGTCTTCCTGATGTCTCCGACCTCGAAAAATTACAAGCCGCGCAGTCCACGGAAATCTATGACAAAGACGGGAAATTGCTCTACACGATCCACGGGGACGAAAACCGCGAACAGGTTTCCTACGACAAAATCTCGCCCTATTTGACAAAAGCGACAGTCGCAATCGAAGACGACAGATTTTGGGAACACAGCGGATTCGACATGATAGGTATCGGCAAAGCGGTACTTCACGAAGTCTTCGGAATAGGAGTCCAACGCGGAGGATCGACAATCACACAACAATACGTAAAAAACAGCTTCCTCTCGGCGGAAAGAAGCTACATAAGAAAAGCGAAAGAACTAATTTTATCAATTCGCCTCGAGCGCACGTACGACAAAGAAAAAATTCTCGAACTTTATTTAAACCGCATCCCTTACGGAAATAACGCATACGGCTGCGAAAAAGCGGCGGAAATATATTTCGACAAATCGGTGAAAGACATTACCCTCGCACAAAGCGCGATATTGGCTTCCCTCCCGCAAGCTCCGACAAAATACAATCCGTACGGCAACAACAAATATTCACACTTGCTCAAGGAATTCACGTCGGAAGAAATTCATTACAGAAAAATTGAAAGCGAAATAGACTTGAACCAGGAAGAGTATGTCCGCGGACTTATAGGAAATTTCGTAGACCTCGGAAACGGGCAGGAAATATACATCCAGGGCCGCACGGATCTTGTTTTAAAACGAATGTTCGAGCTTAACACAATCACGGAAAACGAGCGAAAAATTGCGCTAAATGATTTGCAAAAAATCGAATTTCAAAAACACGCGGAAAAAATAAAACACCCTCATTTTGTTCTTTACGTAAAACAACTTCTTGAAGAAAAATACGGAAAAGACGTCGTCGAAAAAGGAGGACTTAAGGTTTACACGACCCTCGATTCGGACCTTCAAGACTACGCCGAAAAAGTGGCGGAAGACATCGGCCCGAAAAATGCGGAAACATACAAAACAAACAACCTGGCAATCCTAACTATAAACGCAAAAACAGGCCAAATTCTCACAATGGTCGGCTCACAGGATTATTACAATGAAGAAATCGATGGAAACGTAAACGTAGTCGTCCGTCCGCGCCAACCGGGATCGTCATTCAAACCGATTGTCTACGCACAAGCCTTCTATAATGGCTTCTCTCCTGCAACTCCGCTCTACGACGTACCCTTGAAAATCGGGCAAGACCGACCGCAAAACTACAGCGGAAACTGGCTTGGACAAATCACAATTCGCAAAGCGTTGGGCCAATCCAGAAACATTCCGGCAATCGAAGCATACTATCTCGCCGGCCAGCAAGATTCAATCATCGACCTCGCCGCAAAAATGGGAATCACGACCCTGGACAAAGCGCACAGCTACGGCTATCCGTTGGCAATAGGCGCGGGCGAAATACCGCTTATGGAAATGGTCGGGGCCTACGCAACATTCGCGAACAACGGCAAAAAACCCGAAATCACGGCGATTCTGAAAGTGATAAATTCGAACGGCGACATTTTGGAAGAATGGGAACAAAAAGAATTTGAAGAAGTCTTGGATCCGCAAGTCGCATACTGCATAAACAGCATTTTGTCAGACAAAGCAATTTCGGTCAGCTCGCGACTATACATAAACGGACACACGAACGCCGCAAAAACAGGAACATCGACAAAAGAAAACAAAAAAGCGGCAGGCGGAAAAACAGTCGCCCCGGCCGACGGATGGACGATCGGATACACTCCGACAATCGTCACAGGAGTTTGGACAGGCAACACGGATGGCTCAGGGCTGGCATATACGGCAGATGGGGTCACCACGGCCGCTCCGATTTTCAACGCCGTAATGTCACACGCATTAAAAAATATCCCAAACGAAGAATTCACAAAACCGGAAGGAATAAAAGAAGTTTCGACCAGCACGGCATCAGGCAAACTTCCGGGGGTAAATACACCGAAATCCTTGATTACAACAGACATTTTCCCAAGTTTTTCAGTCCCGACGGAAGTCGAAACCGCCTCATTCTACAAAGTAAAAATCGACAAAGTTTCGGGCCTTCTCGCCACAGAATACACCCCTCAAGACGCAATCCAGGAAGTGCTCTACCAGAACTACGAAATCCCACCGCAACTATCCATGTTTAAAGAAGACATTCGCAAATATTTCATTTCAAAAGCGGACGAAGCAATCCGCGCCGGCGAAACATCGATAGGGGGCATAGATGAAGCCTCCGGCACAAAAATAATGATAGGCGTTCCCCCGACAGAATATGACAATATCCATACAGCCCAGTCCGCCGAAAATCCGCCATCAATCTCTATAACAAGCCCTGCATCACAATCCATAATTTCTCTCGGAGAAACAAAAAACAAAATAGTGATAGACGTAAAAGCGGAAGCGAAAAACACAATTTCCGAAGTACAATTTTTCGTTGATGACAAACAAGAATTCACGACAAACATCGCTCCGTACACGGGATACCTGACATTCTCAAAATTCTTCACTCCGGGCAAACACCTGATCGTCGCAAAAGTCATCGACAGCCTGGGCTACAGCACCTCCTCCGCGATAGAAATAAAAATCGAAAACCCGAACATGACCTCTCCGACAACCCAAAACCCTTCCCTCCCCCCGGACGGAACTCCAACAAGCTCCGAAATCCCTCCAAAAGAATAACAAAATTCTTGACTCCCTCACACAAATCTGATTAAATCAACCTCCGTATTTAATAATTATTTTTAAAATGACTGAAACACTAAGACCTACAGAAACACCAATAACATCACAAATAAAAATCGGCACCCCTGTCCTCCTGAAAATCACCCCTGGCGACCCACCGCCGGAATTCATAGGAAGCGTAACAGGATTTCGTGACGACAGAATAGAAATAACAACAGGTGGAGTCACTTCTTTTATAGAACGCAAAGCCTTTCGTCTCGACGGAGGTACCCTCGTCGCCGAAATAACCCAACCAAGAAGACCCGAGCACGTAGATCTCCAAACCCTGATTAAAGCCACCGGATCCCGCGCCAACAAAATGATGCAATAGCCTCCCTTGCCCGACGCGAAAATTATTCTTCAGCTTAACGCGCGCGTTAGACGTCTTCACCAACCCAACGAATCGCAAAGGATTTACTTTCCACTCCTTTTGTGTTAGAATATAACGATATATTCGAATAAACAAATGCAATACACAAAGGAAAAACTGGAATACCTCAGCAAAAGATGGACGACAGTAAGAGGCAAAAAACTGGTTTCGGCAATCAAAAAAACGCATTGCTACCTGAATCCGACGCTCTTTCGCGAAAAAGTGAAAGGCCTTCCGGGAATAAACGATCCAGAGCTTGAATATGGCGTGGATCTGCGCGGAATCTCGCTCTCGGGTTTTGATTTCAGGATTTCGATACAGGAAGACGACGGATTTTCCGAAGAATTAGCCATTCTTTCAAACATTCATTTCGAAGGCGCAACGCTTCGCCACTGTAATTTTCAAGAAGGGAAAATCCACGATTGTGACTTTGAAGACACACAATTGGCACATTCGGATTTCAAAAACGCCCACATCACAAATTGCTCATTCGAAAACGCGGACATGACGGGCATAAATTTGATGGACGCAAATATCACAAATTGTAATTTTTCGGATGCAATCATAAACGACATTTCAACCGCCGGTGCAATAATCGACGAAAAATCCTCTTTTGGAAAAGAATTAAAATCCGAAACCGAAAAAGATTATCACGCCTCTGCAATCGAATACAAACAAATCAAAGAGATGTACAAGACCTCAAGTCTGCATTCACAAGCCGACAAATTCCATTACAGAGAAATGGTGACAAAAAGAAAAAGCCTTTCATTGCTAAATCCTTTTAGATGGTTTTCCTTCTTTTTCGGGGATGTGCTTTGCAAATACGGGACATCTTTCGTAAACGTATTTTTGGCCTCTCTCCTGGTAATTGTTGCCTGCGCCATGGCCTTCCAGATCTTCGACAGCCTCATGTTCTACAACACAAAAGTTGAAGACTACACATTCATGGACTCTCTTTATTTCAGCCTCACAACCTTCACAACCCTCGGCTACGGCGATTATCACGCCGTCGGCGCGATAAGATTCCTCGCCGGCGCAGAAAGCTTCATCGGCATCGCCTTAACCTCCCTCTTCACAGTCATCGTCGCCCGAAACATCATCAGAGACTGATACACGGCAAAAACACCCCCTGCCGTCGGAACTCCAACGACACTTTTTTGTCAGATAATATTGCCAAAAAATCCAACTTTGATAACATAATGAACCAAGTAAAATTGACTTACCTCCAAACCTACAGTATACTTAGTATATAAAAAGTAATACCAAGTAAACCTATGACTACAGTATCATTCAAAGCGGAAGAATCTTTTAAAACAAAATTGGAAATGCTCGCCGACAAAAAAGGAATCAACACTTCCGCCTACATAAAAATGATCATAACAAAAGGAATCAACGAAGACTTGTCGGAAACTACCGAAAATGGGCTTACCGTAGCGGAAGAACTTGAAATACTTTCCGCCGAAAAAAAGGACAAAACCCACGGCCCGTTTAAAACAGCGAAGGCGGTAATGAAAGCTTTACGAAAATAAAATGGAAATATTATTTACAGACCGTTTTAAATCAAAATTCAACAACCTGCCAAAAAAAATACAGGAAAAATTTGAAAATCGCTTGGAAATTTTCATAAAAACTCCTTCACACCCTCTGCTTAAAAACCACACATTAAAAGGAAATCTGCTGGGCCTCCGCGCCTTTTCAATAACCGGAGATTATCGCGTCCTTTACAGAATAGTTGACCGGCTGACAGTAAAACTGATAGATATTGGCACACACAACCAAGTCTATTAAAATACCCCCATGCAACCAAAAATCCAAAACCTGCTCGCCACTCTCGCCCTCACTCGCGAAACTTTTTGGAACATCCACGAAGAAACCGGCAAATTTTTAAATTTACTGATTCGCACCCAAAAATACAAAACCGTTTTAGAAATCGGCACCTCAAACGGCTACTCCGGAATTTGGCTGGCGCAGGCCCTTTCCCAAGTCGCAAAAACCTGCAGAACCAAAACCCCTCACCTTTACACCATCGAATCAAACCTCAAAAAGCGCTTCCCGCTCGCCACCGAAAATTTCAAAAAATCCGGACTTTCAAAATACATCACCCAAATCCTCGGCCACGCCCCTGAAGTAATTCCAAAAACTCCAAAAAAATTCGACCTCGCCTTTTTCGACGCCACAAAATACGAACACATCCTCTACTGGAACGCAATAAAACACCGCATAACTCGCGGCGGCACAGTCGCAGTCGACAACATCATCTCCCACCAAAAAGACCTCCAAGCCTTCATCAAAGAAGTCCAAAAAGACCCCTCCTTCACCACAAAAATCTTACCGCTCGGAACAGGACTTTTGATAAGTATCAAAAATTAAAACTTTCAAAATCAGTCCCCGCAATCCCTAATCTCCGCCAAAACTTCACGACTACGATCCAATTGCTCCTGCCTAATCTCTTCCTCTCTAGCCCTTCCCCCTTCATCACCTTTTTGTTCCTCCGCCACTCTACCACTCAATCCCTTGTCCTCCATCTGTCTCAGCGTAGCTCCCCCCTCCGGAATTTTCACCTCTACTCCATCTCCTCTCACAATTCTATCAACCGTCATATCTTCTATTCCCATATATTTCTAATTAAAAAATACCGCCGACATCATACCAACCACACCAAAAACTTGCAATATTTTTATTTAATATTTTAATTCGGCTTAATCCACGCGACTTCTATTTCTTCTTCGCCACATAATCCTTCAAATACTGTGCCCACAAAATAGCCTCAGCTTTTTTCATTGAAGGCACCGTGACAGAGCTCAACTCGGGAAAAAATAAAGATTCCAAGTACCCCTCCTGTTTTTGAAAAACAAAAGGGTCATTATTAAAAGTTCCAACACTGTTAAGTATATCAATACAATCAAGATCTTTATAAAAAATATTCTCAGGGCTAATATCGCTAAAAGTTGATTTAGTCGTAACTTTAACCCCCTCTAAGTCAAAAGCCTCAACAAACTGACAAGGAGCATACGTTTTGGAAACAATCTCATTGTCGTACATCCCCGGCGTAGCTTTATATGAAGAATATTTTTCTAAAATTTTATCCAACTCTCCACGCGTAAAACCAGTTTTATCTACCAATTTTGCCTTGGCAATCCAATTTTTCAATTCAAGAAGAGTGATGTCCTCATTTGGCAAAAACTTTCCGACCGGAGAAGACCCTAAGACTCCGTAATAAGCCAATGTCTCTACCCAAATGGCAGAAGGATTATCAAACTTAATATCGGAAAACGTAGGCAAAGATGCAGAAGCAGGGATTAAATTTGTGAAAAATTGAACCATCTTGCAAGCAGCAAAATCCCGACTAGCCCGGGCATTTCCGTCTAATGGAGATAAAGTTTTAACAGGACACTTCACCTTGTTGTAAGGTACTTCGCCAAAGCCATCGAGAGGAATAGGCCCTCCTAGGCCCTCCTCAGTAATAAACCCGGAAACTTGATAATTCGTAGGATATTTAACCTTATTTATCCAGTCATCAGCAACGGGAACAATCAAATATACGTCAGGCTTAAACTCCCCACCTGGAATATCATAATTAGCCAAAGTATAGATCTCTGCAGAAAAAGGATTGGCATAGGGAACATCTGAAAAAAGAACCTTAACGCCAGAAGACTCTCCAACGATAAAAGACTCAAAAAGCAACTTGGTGGCTTCGCCACGAGGAACTAGGCTATCCGAATCTTTGCCTAAGAATTCTTTTGGGACATCTCCACCAACCGCCTTCACTTTTTCAATAAACTGTCCATATGTTATATACTCAAACTTAACCTTCTTCACCTGATTCATCCAATAGTTAGCATTGGTAGCCCATAAAGGCTGTCCAGCCGCAAAAGAGCCCCCCGAAACCTCAAAAATGTTATAAGAAGCCAAGGTCTCCACGTAATTATAATAAGGAAGATCTTCGGGTTTAACATCCACAAAAGTCTGTGAAGTAGGCGTAACAAATTCAAATGGAAAAGCCTGATAAATCAATTTAGCGGCATCCCCACGGGTTATCTGACTTGTTAAGACACTTTCTTCAAACTTAGTTGGATCCATAACCCCTCCAGCGGCAGAAATTTTCCCAATAAACTGCGCATACGTCATATTTTCATTGTAAGCCTTCTTATTCCCCCTCCTTATAGCCCCCATCAAATTTTCTCCACCCGCAAACCATCCGACGACGCAAGCCGCCACCAATCCCACGACCACCAACAAGGCAATCAAAGCTTTTTTATTCATAGGAATGAAATTTAAAAATAAACTTAAAAAGAGTATACACCCGCCGCCCAAAACAAAACAAAACAAAACAAAACAAAATCGCAACACTTCAAAGAAGATTTATTTCCAAAAACTCCTTCACCCTCCCCATTGCCTTCCCCCGATGACTCACTTTATTTTTCTCAATCGGCCCCAAGTCGGCATAAACTTTTTCGCATCCCTCAGCCAAAAAACACGAACTTAGCGGAAGTCCTCCAAGAATAGGCGCACAAATTTCACGAGTGATTTCACCGCAAGTTTCCCCCTCAAAAACTTCGCAAACTCCACCGTCACATACACACGCACTACACACAAATTTCGCCCCACGATCCTCCTCCGAAGACATTCTCTCCATAAAAAAATCAATCCACTCCTCATCACTCGCATTTTCACCTTTGCCCCACCTCCTCGTCTTCACGCCAAGCTCTCCCTTAAGCGCAGAAACAAGAATCCCCGAATCCTCCGCAACCGTCAAAAGTCCCGTTTTTTCATGATAAAACTTCGCCTTTTTTTTAGCATTTTCCTCAAAATTCTCCCCGTCTTCGATAAGCCCGTCAAAATCCGACATGTCAAAAAGGCCTTCCTTCTCACATAAATCCGCCAAACTTATCACGCGAAAATTCCCGCCCTTCGAAACATCCAAAGCGCCCAAAACCTCAAAAATCTCCTTAAACTTCCCTTGATTCGTCGTTGCCACGAGCAGATATTTTGGCTTCATAAGTTTTCAAGAATTTTTTAATCCTCCACTGCTCATCATTTTTAACAAATTTATACTCCATCTTCCAGTCTTTCACCGCGACATTTACCTGCAAAGTTGTATCGTTAACTTTTTTCACGACAAGACTTTCGACATCAAATGCCCCACAAGCCCTGTCCACAATTTGGCTTGTAATAGCCCTTCTCTCGGCATCATAAAATTCTCCGTCACCACTCACGGGATTATTGCTTGGCAAAATTCCTCCCAAAATCCCTCCCGAAAAATCAACAACTCCGGCCTTCGCCGCCACGCAAATTGTCGGATACCCGCGCTCGATTTTCCCGTTAAAAACAAAAATATTCAAAACAACAAAAACCCCTACCACAAAAAATAAAAATATCGGAACACCGACAAGCACGCCCTTCCATCTCTCCAAAACATCCATCAAATTTTCATAATCCTGCCCGGCGTCCTCAACCTCCTCACCACCCTCACCCTCAACAACATCCTTTGCGTAAGCCATCTCCGCCTCCTCGGCCTTAACCTCCGCCTCCTCGATTTTTCTGATTTTTTCCTGTTTTTCACGCTCGAGATCCGCCCAATCCTCAGCCGTCATTTCCTGCGACGCCTTCACGAAAATCTTCGCCGGATCGTCACTGCCGACACTCAAAATATCTTTTTCCGCACCACGCACCTCTTTTTCCGCAACCACCTCGGCATCAATCGCCAAATCTTGCCTGTCTATTTTATTTGAAATCGTCGTACGAAGTTCGAGTTTGAAAATATCCTGAATTTCTATATTTTCAAGAGTTCTCGCCTTCTCAAAAAGCCCGCTGACATCTCCAAAATAAACTCCCGTTTTAAGCTTGCTGTCGCCAAAAAGCAAGAAATGAAGTCTTTTCAAAACACGATAAATTTTAATTCCAACAGTTTCCTCGGAAAGCCCCAAAACCGTCATCACATCACCATCCGAAACCTGTTCAAAAAACTTAAGTCGCACAATTTCGCGCTCCTCCATTGTCATTTTCTTCATAACTTTTTCCGTCATCCCGATAACGTCCCCATCTTCCGCGCTTCTCTTCTCCAAATCCTCCGCAGAAACAAACCCGGTTTTCACAGGAAAACTAGCCTTCGCAATATTCTCCGAAACCCTCGGAAACGCCAACGAATAAAGCCATGTCAAATACGCGCAGTCCTCCGGCGTACCCTGAATTTGCCCCAGCGCATCAAGAAAAGTAAGCCTCGAAATCTTCCGAATATCCGCCGGATTATCCACCCTCCTCGCCACATACCTGTACACCTCATCAAAAAACGCATCAAAAAGCATCAGAAATTGCTTCGCATTTCCCCCTTTCATTTGGCTCACACACTGCTTTTCTACGTACAAATCCATGATTTAAAAAAGAATTAAAGTCCAAATACTAAGCCTTCCAAGCAACCCTTAGCGAGCCACGGAACGCCCTATAAGCGTTGTGATTGCTAGCACGGTTCTGAGAGACGTAGACGCCAGAATCACGACGATCACCATCGAGGGCATCGCCGGTTGACCTAATGCCAGGAGGTGTTAATAGCCAGCTAAATGTTTGTAGATCAAATTCACCTTTCCTTTGAAGAACTTCTTTGTAGAGGGTTGGATCCATTAGATCTATTCCCATTTCTTGCGCCATTTCCACCGCACTTCCATTGAAATTTTCTTTTGGAGAATTTTCTCTTAACCAGTCTGCCTTAGCTTTATCGTATACACAACCTCTTGCGCTTAGAGGAGATTCTTCTACACAGGTTCCGACATCAAATCCATTTTCATCGTCATTGTACACGCCAGGTTTATGTCCTTTGGCTTCCATTTGAGCTATGCTCCATAGAGCTTCGGGGTTTGCTTCAAGAGATCTTTTGACTCTTTCAAAATCAACCCCTTCATGCAAATGCATATTTGCCCTAAATCTTATCTCAAAAATTCGCAACGTTGTTTCCGCTTGTTCCGGGGAAAGTTCGCGCACTTTAGCCTCAGCAACAGGCACTTTTTTACCTTCTTCATTCTGCCCCCCGCCAACTCCACCATTTCCAACATTCTCAAGCTCCTTCAACCTTGCCAATCTCTCCCTCACCAATCCCCTCATTCTCTCTCCTTCTCCAAACACCGCCGTCTCAATATTCTCTGCGCCTTCCCCCGTAACCCTATTCAAAGCCCTCGCGGCACATTCCTCCAAAGGCAATACCAATCTGCTTGGATCTGTCCTGCGTTCCGGCCCATCTGTTCTCATATTTTTTTAAGTTAAAATAAAGGAAGCAATCCTATCACATTTCCACATTTAGTCAAAGAAAATTATTTTACACTCTCTGCCGGCGAATAAGCGCACTCTTCCTCCGAAACACTCGCGCATTTTCTGCCACAAGTCCTGTCCATAAAAGCTCTGGTCTGTTTCATCGCATCTTCAATAGCCGCCGAAACCCCGCTTCCTCCCTCAAGGGGCATAGTTTTCGAAACCCCGTCAACCTCACAAACCCGATCAAAAGGAATATCCGCACAAGTTTGAAGAATTCTCTCTTCTATTCCTCTCGCCTCCCCGAAAAGAGACGCGACTTCCTCACGCGTCAAACACGCGCTCGGCATCGGCCCCATCTCTCCGGTCGCCCGAAAAACCTGATCCCTACGGTCCATTTCTTTTTTCCACCTTTCGGCAGACCTCTCATCAAGCCTCTGCAATTCATCCGTCACAGACATACAAGAATTTACACACTTATCGGAACTACCAGGCTTGGAACCGTCTGGAAAACCCATACCTTTAAGCTTCGCCATCCTTGGGATAGAAAAATACGGCCCCGTCATCGCCTCATCCGCCTTTCTCTCAACGCACGGACCTCCGCACCCTGGCAAAGCCGTCACCGCCCCCGCCACCACAACCGCCGCTTGTGCCAAAGAATTTCTCAAGTTCATATTTTTTAAATTAAAAATTATTTCATTTCAATAAGACGAATTCCGGATTCTGCCCCGATACGCCCATTCAACATTTTCCTTATCCCTCCGACATCCTTTGGACCGACCGCTCTTTCTCCATAAGACCAATCCTTAATAAAACCCTTTATTTCTGAAGACACATCCACCGCAATCCTTGCCAACCGAAAAGTAATTCCCTTCTCCCCGGCCTCAATTCTATCAAGCAAATCAAGCAAAATTTCATTATCAAGTATTCCGCTCAAAGCCTTAATACCTTTGTGGTTCACAATCCCCAAAAAATACCTGACCATTCTAACATCACAATCATATCTAAGACAAAGAGCATCAAAAATCTCAACATCTTTCAAATTTACCCCCCTCATCAAAAACACATGCGCATAACATTCAAACACTTGAATCCCCTCAGGCGAAACACCACCTTTAAACAAATGCCCCGTAATATTAAAAAATTTATCAACATTTTCCGGCTTAATTCCCCTGTAAGCAAAAGTGCCTAAAAAACCCGAAACAACACCTCCCTCATCAAGAAAATCCTTATATTTTGAACGAAGTGCCTCAAAATTTGCAACAGCCCTAAAGTCCAATTGACTACACCTAAGCACCCTGGCATATTCAGAAAACATTTTAGCCCCCTCAGCTGAAACACCGGCACTAAACAAAGGCCTTACGATACCAAGAAAACTGCCAAGATCCCCTGAACTGATAGGATAAGAACTAAGAAGTCGATACAAAGCCTCCGAAACAACCCCTCCTTTGTCAAAAATATCACGAGCACCCTCCACAACACTTCCATACATCTCAACCCAATCCTTCCTCGCCGTTGAAGGAAAACGATCAAAAAAAGCCTCAACTGGATCCTTAACAGCATCACATTCCCCTGCCACAGCCGCCTGTACATCCCCGGCTCGCACCTCTCCGGCAACTCCGGGTTCAACAGCTTCTCCAGCCTCACCCCCGGCCACTTTTTCCTCTCCCGATACAGCCTCCTCTCCTACCCCATCCCCAGTATGTTGATCCAACATATTTTTAATATTATTAAATACAGGAAAAAATACATACCACTTTCCGCCCCTGCACGTCAACTTTTTTTCACTCGCAAATATACCCCGCCCGCACATCGACCGACGCAACGCCCGCCCTTTACCCCCGCTTCTTGTCGTACTGCATTGCCCTTTCGTAAGCCAAAATAAAGATTTTTTTGAAAGCCTCCGCCACCTCTTTCCCCTCGACGATAAATCCTGTTTTTTCTTTCAATGAAACGACCGCGATTTTATTATCATAAATGTTTATCTCGGAAGAAGTCGCAAATCTTTCCGGCAAAATCTTCGCGGAAATTTTGTATTCCCCCAAAAGCACCTCTTGCTCTTTTGTAAGCCCCGGACCGGCGACAAAAGATTCCGTTTCTATCCCTTTTTCCGCCTTTTTCGCATAATATTCGTGAAAGAATCCGGGAAGCAAAACATCTCTGTCCTCAGCGGTGGAATAAGAAAAAATCTTCGACTTCGCCGTCAAAGCGTCATCGTAAACGGCGACAACCCCCTCCACTCCGTCAAAATACCTGATTTTTGTCTTCTGCTCGGGATCGCGATAAATAGACTTAAATTCGGACATCAAACTTTCCGCTTCCTTATACCTGTTTTCCGCCTGATACATTTTTTCCCTAACAAAATTAAGAAGCCTCTCGGGCTTTTGCGCCCTAAACATAGCCTTATTATCCCCTTGCTCCCCGATAACAAGCCCGTACGAAGAAAGCGCCCCGAGAAGATGATAAGTATTCGTTCTGGTGACCCGCGCCTTTCTCGCAATATCGGTTACCGAAGCCTCTCCCAACTCCATAAGAGCCAAGTAAACTTTCGCCTCTTTTTCCGAAAGCCCGAATTCTATAAGTTTTTCCAACATACGAAAAAAATAAAAAATATTAAACAACAAAAAAATATCCCGAAAAGAGTTAAATGTCAACATAATTTCACAAAAGACTTGACATCGCCCCCTTCTGAATCTTCCCCTCAATAAAACCACAACCGACAATAAACACATTCCCGCTCATCAAGTTTCAAATCACAGTCAAACCACATTCACAATGTTTGACTAGTTGGAAAATTAAGACTAATATTGTCACATAAAATTAGCCAACAAAATTATGACAATGTCACACGAACAATTAGTCGCTCTCTCGATAGTAAAATTCGGGAAACTGAACGAGTACATCCAGGAAAAACTCGTTTCCGATTTCTCGGCCATAAAAGGAAACATGATGATGGCAGAAGGACTCAGAAGTTATATACAAGAAAATCTGGAAACTTTAAAAGCGAAACAAAAAATCGAGATTTTGGACATCGGTCCGGCGATCGGCGCACTTTCAACGCTTTTCGCGCTTCAAACCCTAAATGAATTCGACCTGATGAAAAAAACCCAAGTTCATCTTTTTGATGTTTCCGCAAAAGTGATAGAACAAACCTTAAACTGCAAATTTTTCTTCCCCGACAGCATCATAAATCCGAAATTGAAAAATCCTATTCACCAAAAACTGAGACAAGCGAAAGGGGAAGTCGGTTCTGCCGAAAAACTTCCTTGGAAAAACGAAAAATTCGACATCGTCTTGGCAGGATTCTTGTTCTGCCACCTACACGACTCGATAAAACCGCTCGTCGCAAAAGAAATGCAAAGAGTCTCAAAAAAAGACGGCTTCGTAGGAATCACGGACAAATCCGAAAAAAACACATTTGAAAAATTATTCAAGAATAAAAAAGACGAAGATTGCCCGGTCTGTCTTTCTTTAACTAAGTCCGCTTAAAGTATTACCTTCGACAAAAAAAGGCTTACCTCCGACATTTTTCCGCCTTTTTTTCCCCGGAACACCACTAATCCCCAAAGCCTTATCAACCGCCTTCGCAATTCTGGCATTTACAGAAAGAATGCTATACACCCCGATACGCAAAGAGGCATTAATCCTTTCCGCTTCCCCCCCAAATCGTCTACTACTATCGTTTACAATGCTCGCAATCTGTGAAAGCATAAAAAGCACCGAAATCCTGCAGAGCTTAAGCTCATTAACGTCATAAAGACTGCCATCCTCAGATAATCTACCAATCATATCTTGAAGTTTCGCATCACATCTAAACAAAATAAAATACATCTCCTCCAAGGCATCTTGCGAAAGACGAACATCGTTTTTCTGTCGAAAAATTCCCCCGGACAAAACCACCGTCACCAAAACACTCTTAAACTCTTCTGAAATTTCACTTTCCTCGTCAAAAAGTTTTCTCAAGATACACCCCAAACCACGCTTTTCGGCAGACATTCCATATCGAATAAACATTCCTCTGTCAGAACTTGCCGCAGAATTTTGCCCGCCATCTTCTACCTCAAAAACACTACCCGTTTCGGAAACCCCGGACCCGTCCATCCCAAGACTTTCGCCCCCAAAACTTCCGCCTTCACCGCCACAATCATCCATTGCCATTTGATATTTTATATTAAATTCACAAGAACGCAATTCTACACATTCCTCCGCAAAAGTCAACCCCAACCCGTAGAGCCTTTTTTTAAATTGAATTTTCGGCCCTCCGTCGGCCCCACCTCGCCCTCCGATTTTACAAACCTTCCATCTTGGCATAAACTAAACGCATGACAAATGAAACTCCTCCTCCAAGAAGATCGCGCACTTGCGTCCCGCCACCGGCGCCCACTTTTCCCAGAGACCCGCGAGTTTCCCCGCGCGCACCGACCTCTCCGACTCCACCTCCACTCGCACCCGGAGCTCCGCAAAACCACCCTCAACGAGCTCCCGAACACCCCACTTCCGCAAGAGAAAGACGCGCGCACCTTTTGGAAGAGACACAGCGACAACGAACCCAAACCCAAGCTTCCCCGGGCCGAACCCTCCGACAACAACCACAACCCCCTCAACAACCAACACCCCAACCCCGCCTCCGACAATCCCCCGAAACCCCACCCAAATATTTCGACGTCTGCGGCGTCCCCCTGCGAATCCTGACAAAAGAAAACATGCAAGAATTAGGCCTTTCCTCAGCTCCCGACCCGATAATGCCAAAACTGCTTAAACAAAGAAGATACCCGTCAGCAGAACAACTGGCAACCATCAGAAAAGACAGCGAATTTTA
Source organism: Candidatus Altimarinota bacterium (assembly GCA_041663205.1). Taxonomy (GTDB): domain Bacteria; phylum Patescibacteriota; class Gracilibacteria; order UBA1369; family LOWO2-01-FULL-3; genus UM-FILTER-38-24. Next base: position 4,032 of record JBAZQZ010000001.1, on the reverse strand, counting down.
CGCGCCGAACAGAAGAACAATTCCCCTCGTTGAAATCCTCCCGACAGACCTTGAAAAAAAAGTCTCACCCTATGGATATAAAATAAAAGATTTTGTAAAAATAGACCCGAAAGACCTTCTCTACGCGACCGCCTACCCGTATTATGTATTAAACGGACAATATTATAGAAAATTCGCCCGCATCGACCCAAAAATCATAAAAAGATTCGACCTCGTACACGAAGAAGTTTCAAAAATAGTAAATCCGCCTCCTGCAAGAAGGAAAAGAGGACAAAAACCGACCCCTGCCCCGAAACCAAAAAAAACAAAACTTACCACGGACGAAGGCTACCGCCCCTACGGCGAAAACATACAAACTTATTGGGAAAAACTCCGAAAAGACACCGACCCAAGCATCAAAATAGAAGACCTCCGCGCCCCGAGAAACCCAAAAAGATACGCAATAAAATTCAGGAGCAGACATGTCCGCGGACAAGCCGTCGACATCAAAAAAAACTTCATCGTAAACCCCGGAAAAATAACAATGGATGCCGGAATCGTCCAAGAAGCCGGACTGAAAGTTTGGAAATGGCTTGAAACCGGAGGAATAGGAATCGACGGAGCAACAACTCTTCACATAGACGAAAGCGAAAGCTCAAGAATCTGGAGCTATGCCACTTCCGCCCCGGCTCCGACCCGAACTCGCCGTTCTAGAACCCACAGCCCCCGAACCCGCCGTCGTCGAAATACCCGTTAAATTTTTGGTGGAGATGCCGGGAGTCGAACCCGGGTCCAGAGATGAGGAGACTTTGCGTTTATAATCATATCCTGTTTTGAGTTTTCGTCGCTAAAAAAGAAAACAGTCAAAATACTTTAGCGCTTAGTTTCAAGGTTTTCGTGCATTAATGCGAAACGCACATTAACGCCTTATCCCTCTGTTTTACGCCATTACAACTTAGAGGAAGTCGGAAGTAACGACGACGTTCGAATCAAATCAAACGATTACGCTAGGACTGGAGAAAAAGAAAATTCTCTTTCAGCAAGTCTCATAGCAAGATCTTTTACTGTGTTAGCAGTTAATTTGTGTGGAAGTGCTTAAGGAAGTACCACACCCCTCCCTGATCAAAGCAAAAGAAACCTTTAGTCATCCTGTCGAATGCCAATACATCCCCACTTTTCAAAGACCTGCCCCGCCAAAACCCTCTCAGCAAAGCCCGTCAATATAACCACTTTTCCCGTCAAAAGTCAACAACCACTCCTTCTCTCCCAAAAAAGTGCAAAAAGTGTGTGCACATTGCCTCCGTTTCTTGACACCGCCCCAAAACTCATTAAAATAACACTCCGCGCCGAAACGCACCAACTCTGCGCCACGAAAAAAACAACACCATGCTCAAAAATTTCGAACAATCAGACCTCTCTCTTCTCCCGCCAACCGACGAAATCATGGTTCTTTTACCGGCCCCCTCAACATCCCCAGCCCTTTCCATGCACACAGATCGACCCCTTCCTGAATACACAATCCACCTGATCCGCCAAGAAGTCGCCTACCTAAACCTCCCCAAAGGAACCCTCATATTAAGAACTCACGACAACACCGTAAACGACACTGACACACCCGCCGACCCCTCCCATACATTTGAAAGAATCACTCCGTTCTTCTCGAAAGCATTAAAAGAAAAGGGCTATCATCCACTCACTCAATCCCCCGGCACACTCCTCGCCGAGAAAGACTGGAGAGGCGTTTCAGAAAGCCAAACCCTGGCATTCAAGGTCCGCCAATCCGGCGACGAGATTCCAAAAGAAATTGATGGGAGCAACACGCTTTGGGACAGCACAGCACATCCCTCACACAAAAGCCTAGCCACAGAAAAAATTTGCAAAGCAATTGACGCACGCACCCGACAACCTTTTACACTCATAAGTTTCGCACCCGCAAATTTTGGCATCAGAACCCTTGATGACGTTTTTCCTCTTTTGACTCCCACTCTTCGCCTGAAAATCCTGGCCGACGCAGTCCGCGGACTTTCCCACATGCACAAAAACGGATTTTTCCACGGGGACATGAAAACAGATAATATTTCGGCGGAAGACGAATCCACCGGTATGCTTTTTGATTACGAATTTGCGCGCCCGACAAACACAAGAAAAAATGAATTCTTAGGCACCCCTGGGTTCATGCATCGAAGCCATTTTCGCCACAGCGACTCTGCCCCAAGCACCTATGACGACCTCTTCGGCCTCGCCATGACAATCATTGAAGTCTGCGAAGGAAATAGAGACAACTTTACCATCTGTAACCCCATCCTTCATCCCTCCTTCACCACCTTTATTGAACACCTCAACCATAAAACCTCCCTCGGAGCAAACCAAAACTACTACAACAAAAGAGAACTCTACGACCTCGTCATGTCCCTCATCCACAGCTGGCACACCCCGGGAATAAACCTGGATGCCATAGCCGACCAACTGGAACAACTCTCCTTAAGCCTCCTCGGCCACAACTAGCCAAATTTTTTCATGGAACAGCCTCCCCCAACGAACACATTTCTATTCCAACAATAAACACTCCTGGCGTATGCAAGCCAAAAACAAGCAAAAACCCCCGTTAACGGTGACGTTAAGTCAGAAAGCACGAACAGCATTAGTCAAGACACGCTGGCTAAAAAGAACCCGGGTTCTTTTTTAAAACTCACCCAAGAAAAACCGGGGTCTTTTCAGGTTTTATTGTTGACAAATCACGAAACCGCCATCTGCCTTAACGCGCGCGTTAGCTTCCCTCCTCCCATGTTTTCGCCCCACGCCTCTTTGACAAATCCAATTTCTTCCCGTAAAATCACATTACGCTCTCGTTTAATAAAATCCTTAAAAACAGTTAATTATGAAAAAGACTATGCAAATTTTGCTTCCGATACTTGCGGCAACAATAGTTTTAATCGGCACAACCGGATGCGACAAATACATAACCACAAAACCGGAACTACCGCCAAAAAATGAGCTTACGACCCCGATTGATAATAAAAATGAAGGGTTAACACCATGGGAAATTCTAAAAAAACATGTCACCACAAAATATCCGATTTCCGAACAATATTTCGACAAACACTTCAAACTTACATCGGTAGAATCAGGAAAAGACATCAGCGACGATTCGGTCCTATTTCCGGGAGTCACTTTTGTTTCTTACACTTTTTCCCTTACCGATCCGGACAACGAAACATCTAAACACAACCTTTTCGCCGTAATACACGACAGCTACAACAACGATGTATTCGACAGTATGAACAAACCGGCGGGAATGAACAAAAACGAGGAAATGCACTACAACGAGTACAGCTACAACAACCTCAACCCGACAAAAGAAATAAATATTCTCGTATCAAAATCCAAAGCAATCGAATTGGCAAAAGCCAACAGTGAATGTTCTGCCATTTTGGATCCGGATGCAGAAGCCCCTGAAAAATTAATATCCCTGCAGATGCCTTTTGCCTACGCTGGGGATAGCGGACTGATGCCCGTAAACGAGACCACTTGGGTTATAGGTCCTTATGCTCCGGAAACAGGATTATCTTCATGCAATATAAATCCGGAAACGGGAAAAGTCACCGCGACACACTGGGCAAAAGATTACATGTAAAAAAATTGCCTGGCAGACAGGTAACTCTGTTAATCACATCACCCACCTCCCCACAAAATACGACACCAAATTTGCCGCAAGTGAAATGACAAAAGCCGTCGCAAATTTCTTCAATCCACACCTAAAACCACGCCCAAAACCATCCGCCGGCCACTCCAACAAAACCGCATAAACAACAGCTTCCGCCACCACGACAAAACTCTCCGCATAAAACACATACGTCCTCGCATCAAAATACGGACGCAACACAAACCAAATATACGGAAGCGTCATCGTCGACGCCAAAACACAAACAAAAATAATTTTCAAAAACCCACCGCTCTCACTCGCCCCACCTCCGCTCCAAAACTTCCGCCCCTTCCCAAAAAACTTCCACAACCCCCACACCCCCAAAAGAACCACCGGCACCTCCAACAAAA